>NZ_JQMJ01000004.1:6000000-6600000 GCF_000744655.1 Streptacidiphilus rugosus AM-16
CAGCACCTCGGCGCTGACGCCGATGCCGATCCCGGCCGCGTTGCCGCTGGCCATCAGCTGACCGCCGGTCACCGCGACCACGACCAGGCCGAGCAGCAGCGCGGCGGTGACCACGAAGTACATCACCCGAGCGACCACGACCGCGTCACTCCCCCTCGATGCTCTGCTCGTCGAAGAGGTAGTTCTCAAGCCCGAAGGTGAGCCCGGGAACCTCCACGACCCTGCGCACGCCGGTCAGGATGCCCGGCATGAAGGAACTGTGGTGCAGCGAGTCATGACGGATCGTCAACGTCTCGCCCACCCCGCCGAAGAGCACCTCCTGGTGGGCCAGCAGGCCGCGCAGCCGGACCGCGTGCACGGGGACGCCGTCCACGTCCGCGCCGCGTGCTCCGTCCAGGCCGTGCGTGGTCGGGTCGTCCTGCCGCGGCATCCCGGCCTCGGCGCGGGCGGCGGCGATCAGCTGCGCGGTGCGGGTCGCGGTGCCGCTGGGCGCGTCGGCCTTCTTCGTGTGGTGGAGTTCGATCACCTCGACCGACTCGAAGAAACGCGCGGCCTGCTGGGCGAAACGCATGGTGAGGATCGCACCGATCGAGAAGTTCGGCGCGATCAGCACGCCGGTGCCGGGCGAGGCGGCGAGCCAGCCCTCCAGCAGCGCCAGCCGCTCCTCGTTCCAGCCGGTGGTGCCGACCACGGCGTGGATGCCCTGGGCGGTGCAGTACTCCAGGTTCCGCATCACCGCGTCCGGGTGGGTGAGCTCGACGGCGACCTGGGCGCCCGACTCGACCAGCGTCTCCAGCTTGTCGTCGCGCCCCAGGGCGGCGACCAGTTCCAGATCCTCGGCGGCCTCGACGGCGCGGACCGCCTCCGATCCGATCCGGCCCTTGGCCCCGATGACGGCGACCCGCAGCGGCGTGCTCATTGCAGTGGCTCCTTGCGACAGTTCCTGAGTTCCTGGCGACGGTGGTGGGGGATCAGGCCATGGCTTCGGCGAGGCGCGACGCGCGCTTGCCTGCCACCGGTCCTATCACGGCGAGCGACGGACGCAAGCCGCCGAGCACGTCGCCGGCGACGGCGCGGACGTCGTCCAAGGTCACCGAGGCGATCCTGCCGAGCAGCTCGTCGACGGACAGGTGGGTGCCGTAGCAGAGCTCCGCCTTGCCCACGCGGGACATCAGCGAGCCGGTGTCCTCCATGCCCAGCACGGTGGAGCCGGACATCTGGCCGATGGCCCGCTTCAGCTCGTCCTCCGTGATGCCGTTGGCGGCGACCTTCTCCAGCTCCTCGCGGCAGATCTTCAGCACCTCCTCGACGCGCTTGGGCTGGCAGCCGGCGTAGATGCCGAAGAGGCCCGAGTCGGCGTAGGAGGAGGTGTACGAGTAGACCGAGTAGGCCAGGCCGCGCTTCTCCCGCACCTCCTGGAACAGCCGCGAGCTCATGCCGCCGCCGAGGGCGGAGTTCAGCACGCCGAGCGCCCAGCGGCGGTCGTCGGTGCGGGCCAGGGCCGGCATCCCGAGCACGAGGTGGGCCTGCTCGGTCGGCCGGTCCAGGATCTCGACCTTGCCGGCGGTCCGCAGCGCACGGGCCCCCGCACGGGGAGCGGCGGGCAGCACGTCCTCACGCCCGAGCGCGCCGACGCTCTCGAACGCGCGGCGCACCTGGCGGACCACCTTGGCGTGGTCGACGTTGCCCGCAGCCGCCACGACGAGGTTCTCGGGCCGGTACCGGCGCCGGTAGAAGCCGTGGACCTGGTCGCGCGTGAGCGCGTTGATGGTCTCGACGGTGCCGAGCACGGGCCGCCCGAGCGGCGAGTCGCCGTAGAGAGTCTTGGCGAAGAGGTCGTGCACGACGTCGCCGGGGTCGTCCTCGGTCATCGCGATCTCTTCGAGCACGACGTCGCGCTCGGTGTCGATGTCCTCCTGGCGCACCAGCGAGGAGGTCAGCATGTCGCTGACGACGTCGACGGCGAGCGGCAGGTCGCGGTCGAGCACCCGCGCGTAGTAGCAGGTGTACTCCTTGGCGGTGAAGGCATTCATCTCGCCGCCGACCGCGTCGAGCGCGGAGGAGATGTCGAGCGCGGAGCGCGTCTTCGTGCCCTTGAAGAGCAGGTGCTCCAGGTAGTGGGTGGCGCCGTTCAGCACGGGGGTCTCGTCGCGGGACCCCACCCCCACCCAGATCCCGAACGCGGCGGACCGCACGGTGGGCAGGGTCTCGGTCACGACGCGCAGACCGCCGGGAAGCACGGTCCTCCGGACCGTGCCGGCGCCATCGATGCCCTTGAGCAGCGTCTTCGTGGTCCCTGGACGCTGTTCCTGGGCCGTCGACTGGGTCACTCTTTACTTCCTTCGGGACGTTGCAACTACCTGAGAGGCGCGAGGAACTGCGCGACAAGCCACCCTATGAGGTCGAACCCCGAACGAGCAGGGCCATCCGCACAGGGTGGTTTCTCGCGCAGTTCCTCGCGCCCCCAGAGGGGCGGCCCGACTCCGCCGAAGGGCAGAGCCGGGCCGCAAAGTGCATCTAACGCTTACGCGTCAGCGTCGGCGGCGGCCTCGGCCGCCTCCTCGCCCTCGACGACCGGGATCAGCGAGAGCTTGCCGCGCGGGTCGATCTCGGCGATCTCGACCTGGACCTTGGTGCCGACCGCGAGCACGTCCTCGACGTTCTCCACGCGCTTGCCGCCGGCAAGCTTGCGGATCTGCGAGATGTGCAGCAGGCCGTCCTTGCCCGGCATGAGGGAGACGAACGCACCGAACGTCGTGGTCTTCACCACGGTGCCCAGGTACCGCTCGCCGACCTCCGGCATGGTCGGGTTGGCGATCTGGTTGATCGTCGTCCGCGCCGCCTCGGCCGCGGGGCCGTCCGCCGCGCCGATGTAGATCGTGCCGTCGTCCTCGATCGTGATCTCGGCGCCGGTGTCCTCCTGGATCTGGTTGATCATCTTGCCCTTGGGGCCGATGACCTCACCGATCTTGTCCACCGGGATCTTGATCGTGATGATGCGCGGCGCGTTCGGGGACATCTCGTCCGGAACGTCGATCGCCTCGTTCATCACGTCGAGGATGTGCAGACGCGCGTCGTGCGCCTGCTTCAGCGCCGCGGCCAGCACGGACGCGGGGATGCCGTCCAGCTTGGTGTCCAGCTGCAGCGCGGTGACGAAGGTCTTCGTACCGGCGACCTTGAAGTCCATGTCGCCGAACGCGTCCTCGGCGCCCAGGATGTCGGTCAGCGCGACGTAGTGCGTCTCGCCGTCGACCTCCTGCGAGATGAGGCCCATGGCGACACCGGCGACGGCGGCCTTCAGCGGGACACCCGCGTTCAGCAGCGACATCGTCGAGGCGCAGACGGAACCCATGGAGGTGGAGCCGTTGGAGCCCAGCGCCTCGGAGACCTGGCGGATCGCGTAGGGGAACTCCTCGCGCGTCGGCAGCACCGGCAGCAGCGCGCGCTCGGCGAGCGCGCCGTGGCCGATCTCGCGGCGCTTGGGCGAGCCCACGCGGCCGGTCTCACCGACGGAGTACGGCGGGAAGTTGTAGTTGTGCATGTAGCGCTTGCGCGTCTCCGGCGCCAGCGTGTCCAGCTGCTGCTCCATCCGGAGCATGTTCAGCGTGGTGACACCCAGGATCTGGGTCTCGCCGCGCTCGAACAGGGCCGAACCGTGGACGCGCGGGACGACCTCGACCTCGGCGGCCAGGGTGCGGATGTCCGTGATGCCACGGCCGTCGATGCGGACCTTCTCCTTGACGATGCGCTGGCGGACCAGCTTCTTCGTCAGCGCGCGGTACGCGGCGGAGATCTCCTTCTCGCGACCCTCGAACTCCGGCAGCAGCTTCTCGGCGGCCAGGTCCTTCACGCGGTCCAGCTCGGCCTCGCGGGCCTGCTTGCCGGCGATGGTCAGCGCCTGGGCCAGCTCGTCGGAGACGGCGGCGGTCAGCGCGGCGAGCACGTCGTCCTGGTAGTCCAGGAAGACCGGGAACTCGGCGGTGGCCTTGGCGGCGTGCGAGGCCAGCTCGGCCTGCGCGCGGCACAGCTCCTTGATGAAGGGCTTCGAGGCCTCGAGGCCGGCGGCCACGACGTCCTCGGTCGGCGCGGTGGCGCCGCCCTTGACCAGCTCGATGGTCTTCTCGGTGGCCTCGGCCTCGACCATCATGATCGCGACGTCGCCGTCCGGCAGCGCGCGGCCGGCCACGACCATGTCGAAGACGGCCTCCTCGAGCTCCTTGTGCGTCGGGAAGGCGACCCACTGGCCGCGGATCAGCGCGACGCGGACGCCGCCGATCGGGCCGGAGAAGGGCAGGCCCGCCAGCTGTGTGGAGGCGGAGGCGGCGTTGATGGCGACCACGTCGTACAGGTGGTCGGGGTTGAGCGCCATGACCGTCACGACGACCTGGATCTCGTTGCGCAGGCCCTTGGCGAAGGACGGGCGCAGCGGGCGGTCGATCAGACGGCAGGTGAGGATCGCGTCCTCGGAGGGACGGCCCTCACGACGGAAGAAGCTGCCGGGGATGCGCCCGGCGGCGTACATGCGCTCCTCGACGTCGACGGTCAGCGGGAAGAAGTCGAAGTGCTCCTTCGGCTGCTTCGACGCGCTGGTCGCCGAGAGGACCATGGTGTCGTCGTCGAGGTAGGCGACCGCCGAACCGGCGGCCTGCTTGGCGAGACGCCCGGTCTCGAAGCGGATGGTGCGGGTGCCGAAGCTGCCGTTGTCGATGACGGCCACGGCCTCGTGCATGGTGTTGTCTTCCACCCGGAAGATCTCCTTCTTTTGTCCTCTAGGTGGAGCGCCCCCGCGCTGTCCTGCTGCCGACGGCCTCTGTCCTGGCCGGTCTTCGATCGAAGCTGCCGGGCGGAGCACGCGTCTCGCGTCTCGCTCCTCCGGCGGCCACTACCGAGGACCGGCGCCCGGCGGGCGCTGGCTCGGATGCGTGTGGACGCTCCGCGTCCGGTGTCGCCTCCGCCGTGTGCGGAGTCGGCACCCTTTGTCCTTCACACCTTACGCACGGTCTCTTTCCCACGCGTGCCCAAGGCTCAACCACGCCGCGTGGCGTGGCCTTCTACGTCAGTTGTTCGGCGGAGCCGGCGGTGTCGACCGTTCGGCAGAGCCAGCTGCGTCGACCGTTCGGCAGAGCCGAATGTGCCGAAGGGCGGCTCTCCGTGTGAGAGCCGCCCCCGAGCGGGTCGAACTAGCGAGCGGAGCCCGCGGCGCCGCGGCGGATGCCGAGGCGGTCCACCAGGGTGCGGAAGCGCTCGATGTCGGTCTTGGCCAGGTACTGCAGCAGGCGGCGACGCTGACCGACCAGGAGCAGCAGACCACGACGGGAGTGGTGGTCGTGCTTGTGGAACTTGAGGTGCTCGGTCAGGTCCGAGATACGGCGGCTGAGCATCGCGATCTGGACCTCGGGGGAGCCGGTGTCGCCCTCCTTGGTGCCGTACTCGGCGATGATCTGCTTCTTGATGTTCTGGTCGAGGGCCACGCCCACTCCTTCACGATCAGTGTGCCGAGCGCCCCTGGTCTGCCTCACAGGGTCTGATGTACTCGACGGCGGAGCGCGACACGCGCGTTCCAGCGGTCCAGCCTACCAGTCAGGAGGTGAAGCCCCTGACCGTGGAGTAGACGTCCAGGACCGCGAGGGCCAGCGGGATGAGCGAGGCGAGGGTCAGGCCGTCGACCAGGTCGAGGATCCGGCCCCAGAAGGGGGAGACGCCGCGCTGGGGCACCACCAGGCCGATCCCGACCAGGACCACGGCGACGACGGCGATGCCGGCCGCCATGCCGAGGGTGCGGATGTCGACCGCGGAGGCGTCGCGCATGTTGGTGTAGAGGAAGAGCGGCATGTGCAGCGCGATGCCGACGATCAGCAGCGCCAGGCTGCCGAGACCGGCCGCCAGCAGGCACAGCACCTGCGAGGTGTGCCGGAAGAGCCGGGCCCGCAGCATCGTCGAGACGCCGAGGGCCAGGGCCAGCAGCTCCGGCCAGGTGCTGTCGGTGAAGGCCAGCACCACGCTGCTGCCCAGGACGACGGCGGCGCAGCCGCCGACCATGCCGACGAGCAGTTCGTGGCCTCGACGGGCCTGGGCGGCGATGCGGCTCAGGTCGACCGCGGGGATGCTCTCCTCCCCCTCGCCGCGCAGGGAGGACCCGCGCTGCTGGGGGGCGTGGAAGCCGACGGGCAGACGCGCGAAGCGCGAGGAGAGCGACGGCAGGAAGCCGATCAGCGCGACCGCGACGACCGCGGCGCCGGCCGCGACCTCGCGCGCGGACGCCTGGGTGAGCACGCCGGCGAAGGTCGCCAGGGTGCCGACGCCGGCGACGAGGGCGGCGGCGACGAAGACAGCGTCGCCGGCGGGCATCAGCGCGGCGAGCAGCACGCCGGCGAGCAGCACCACGATGCAGCCGACCAGGAACTGGATCCGGCCGGGGCCGTGCCCTGCCGCGGGGGCGACGACGCCGGTCCCGCCGAGCATGGCGAGCGGAAGCGCGGCCAGCCCGAGCGCGACGGCCGCGCCCCGGTCCGTGTAGACGCGGGCGCGGACGCCCGCGAGGGCGACGAGCACGGCGGCAGCGAGGCCGGCGATCAGGCCGGGGAGGGAGTGCATGTCGTGCTGGAGGTCGGAGAACCACAGCGCGAAGGCCAGCAGCGCGAGGACGATCACCCCGCCGATGAGACCGGCGGTCCGCATGAGCGTGGGGCCCCACTGGCTGCGGTCCTCGCCGACCCCGGCCGCGATCGCGTCCGCGACGTCGTCGTAGACCGCGGGCGCGAGGGACTCGGCGAAAGGCCGCAGGCTGAGCAGGTCGCCGTCGCGGACCTGCTGGGCCTGCAGGGGCAGGCTGCTGTCCAGGACGCTGCCGTCGCGCCGCACCAGGTGGAATCCGGTGGGCGCACCCTCGGCCTGCGACTGCCCGCTGAGACGCAGCACCTCGGGATAGATGTCCGCGAGTGGGACGTCCTCGGGCAGCGCGACGTCGATACGACTGTCCGGCGCGACGACGGTGACCCGGCAGAACCCGGTCGTGGCACTGGCGCTCACGTGGTGGCCTCCCCCATGACGTGGCTGACAGCGGATCACCCTATACGCCCCACTGAGTCGCAGGATCCGGGGCGTGGGGAAGTTGCGGTGCCGAGGGGCGCGAGGAACTGCGCGAGAGGCCACCCACCCGGGTGGAGCCCCGAACGCGCAGAGCCATCCGCCCCGGGTGGTTGCTCGCGCACGCAGTCGATCAAGCAGAGCCTCGCGCCCCCTGACGGAGTGCAACTGACCCGCCGTCGCGAAGCGTGCCTAGGACGACTGGGCCGTCTGCAGGAAGGCCTGCGGCGGGCGGGAGGACGCCCGGGCGGCGGAGGAGCGCGAGGGGCGGCGGACGGGAGGGGAGAGCGGGCGGACCGACGCGCCGTCAGGGGCCAGCGCCGCAGGCATGAGCGCGGCGAGGCCGCCTGAGGTGATCAGGGGGCCGACCGCCTCGCGGAAGACCGACTCCACCGCGATCTCCGGGGTGACGCCCGCCTCGGCGAAGAGCCCGTCGCTCAGCTCGCGCCAGGCGGTGCCCGGCGCGCCGACGGCCAGCGGCACACCCGCCAACTCGGCCACCGGCATCGGCGTGCCGGCGCCGCCCGCGCCCGGCGGCAGCACCGCCACCACCTCCACCTCCCGCAGCGGCTCGACGACCAGCCCCTTGCTCTCCGAGACGGGCAGGTACGAGAGGCCGAGCTGGGCGTCGCCCTCCCGCAGGTCGCGGGTGAGGTAGGGCGGGCGGCCGGGTTCGATCAGGCGGACGGTGACCGCCGGGTGGCGCAGGCGGAAGCGGGCGGTGAGTTCGCCGGCGATGTCGGCCGCCGCCGGTTGGACGACGAGGTCGACACGGCCGGCGACCGAGGCCACGGCCTCCCGCGCGGAGACCAGGTCCAGCGCGACCCGGCGCGCGGGCGCGACCAGCGCCTCCCCCGTCGAGGTCAGCACCACGCCGCGGCCGGCGCGCTGGAACAGCTTCGCGCCCAGGTCGCGCTCCAGCGCGCGGATCGCCTGGGAGAGCGACGGCTGGGCCAGGTGCAGCGTGTCCGCCGCGCGGGTGAAACCGCCGTGTTGTGGTCCACACGCACTGCCATGTGGACCACTTCGCCGGCGTCCGCGGCGTCGTCCGGGACGAGGACGTCGCCTCGGGTGCGGTGCGCGTCATCGGCCCAGAGGGCTTTCTGCAGCACGCGGTGAGCGAGAGCGTCATCGCCGGAACGGCGATGACGCGCCGTGCGCTGTTCATGTACGGGATGCTGCTGCCCTAGGGGCGCGCGTGGACACCCGAGGTGCGCGACGCGCTGGCGTGGTCCGGCTACATCGACGAGGCGCTGCGCGACTACGCGGTCGACGGAGGCGGCGCGCAGGTACGTCGAGTGGATGGGCGGCGCGGACGCGGTGCTCGCCCGGGCGCGGAAGGAGTTCGCGGCGGGCGAGTACCGGTGGGTCGCGGAGGCGGTGAACCATGTGATCTTCGCCGATCCGGGGACCCAGGAGGCACGGCTGCTGCAGGCGGACACGCTGGAACAGCTGGGCTACCAGGCCGAGTCGGGCCCGTGGCGAGACTTCTACCTCACCGGCGCACAGGAGTTGCGCCACGGAACGCCGCAACTGCCGGGCCTGCGCAGCCCGCTCCCGCCCGACGTGCTGCGCGGCATGCCGGGCGCGATGCTGCTGGACTACCTGGCCGTCCGTCTCGACGGCCCGGCACACGCTGCGGCTCGAACTCCGTTTCTCTGACGAGCACAGTGTGGACGGGCACAGCGTGGACCGGCACAGCGTGGACGGGCACAGCTCGGACACCGGGAGCGCGCACCTGGTCGAGCTCTCCCACGGCACCCTGCACCACAGCACCCACCTCGCCGGGCCGACCGACGCGGTCGTCTCGCTGAGCCGCGCGGCCTTGGCGCGCCTCGCGGACGAGCCGTCAGCTCTGGACGCCCTGCTCGCCGATCGAACGGTCGTCGTGCACGAAGGACGACAGGAAGCGATCGCGGAGCTGCTCGATCTTCTGGTCACGTTCGATCTCTTCTTCCCGGTGATCGAGCCCTGACCGAACCCCGATAGGATCGCCGCCTGCGGCCTGCGTTGCCGCGAACAGCGGTGCCACGGGGGCGCAAGCGTCTGCAGGTCACCGGGGGACGATGGGTCTGCGGGCCCGAGGGACGAGGCTGGTGCCGAGTTGAGCGTGGTGACCGTCAAGCGACCGCCCAGGGCGTATCCGCCGGCGGTGCCCAACGAGGAAGTCCGGCTGGAGTCTCCCCCGGAGCTCCCGCGCGAGGACGGCGGCGCCTGGTGGCAGTCGATGCTGCCGATGGTGGCCACGGCGGGCTCGGCGGCCTTCTTCTTCATGCCCGGCATGGCGATGATGATGAAGGTGATGGGCGGCCTGATGGTCGCCTCGACCGTCGCCATGGCCGTCGCCCAGCTGAACCAGCAGCGCAGGGGCGGTGGCGGCAGCATCGACGACGAGCGCAGCGACTACCTCAAGTACCTGACCCAGCTGCGCAAGCAGGTGCGCCGCACCGCGCAGCTGCAGCGCGACTCCCAGCTGTACCTGCACCCGCAGCCCGACCAGCTCTGGTCCGTCGTCGCCGAGGGCCGCCGGCTCTGGGAGCGGCGTCCGAGCGACAACGACTTCGGTCAGGTGCGCGTCGGGCGCGGCCCGCAGCAGCTGCTCTCGCGGATCGTGCCGCCGCAGACCGCCCCGGTGGACGAGCTGGAGCCGCTCACGGCCGAGGCGATGCGCAACTTCCTCACGGCGCACTCCACCCTGCCGGACCTGCCGCTGGCGATCTCGCTGCGCGCCTTCTACCACCTGAGCGTCTCCGGTGACCCCGAGACCGTCTACGGCGTGGTCCGCGCGACGCTCGCCCAGCTGACCACCCTGCACTCCCCCGACGACCTGGTCGTCGGGATCGCGGCCGCGCCCGGCGCGCTGCCGGAGTGGGAGTGGGCCAAGTGGCTGCCGCACGTGCAGCACACGCGGGAGACGGACGGCGCGGGCTCGCTGCGGATGATCTGCACCTCGCTGGACGAGCTGGAGGAGCTGCTCGACGACGAGCTCTCCGGCCGGGCCAGGTTCCACCGCGACGCCGCGCCCGTGCCGGACCAGCCGCACCTGGTGATCGTGCTCGACGGGGCCTCCGTCGGCGCCGACTCGGTGCTGGCCGGCGCCGACGGTCTGCAGGGCGTCACCGTGATCGAGGTGGTCCCCGGCGAGCTCGACGAGCCGCGCGGCGCGCTCGCCGTCACGGTCACCCCGGAGAAGATGCGGCTGCGCTCCGCCTCCGGCGCCGTCTACACCGGCGCCCCTGACGTGCTGAGCGCCTGGCAGGCCGAGGCGCTGGCCCGCCAGCTCGCGCCGCTGCGGGTCTCGGCGGGCGGCGACGACGAGCCGCTGCTGGCCAACCTGGACTTCACCGACCTGATGGGCGTCGGCGACGCCGCCTCGGTCGACACCGCCCGCACCTGGCGGCCCCGCCCGGTCCACGAGCGGCTGCGCGTCCCGATCGGTCTGGGAGCCGGCGGCGAGCCGGTGATCCTGGACCTCAAGGAGGCCGCGCTGGAGGGCATGGGCCCGCACGGCCTCTGCGTCGGCGCGACCGGCTCCGGCAAGTCCGAGCTGCTGCGCACCCTGGTGCTCGGTCTGGCGATGACGCACTCCTCGGAGACGCTGAACTTCGTCCTCGCCGACTTCAAGGGCGGTGCGACCTTCGCCGGCATGGCGGACATGCCGCACACCTCGGCGATCATCACCAACCTCGCCGAGGAGCTGACCCTCGTCGACCGTATGCGCGACTCGATCACCGGTGAGCTCAACCGCCGCCAGGAGCTGCTGCGCGCCGCGGGCAACTACGCGAACATCCACGACTACGAGCGGGCCCGCGCCGCGGGCGCCCCGCTGGAGCCGCTGCCCTCGCTGCTGCTCATCATCGACGAGTTCAGCGAGCTGCTGACGGCCAAGCCCGACTTCATCGAGATGTTCATCCAGATCGGCCGTATCGGTCGATCGCTCGGCGTGCACCTGCTGCTCGCCTCGCAGCGGCTGGAGGAGGGCAAGCTGCGCGGTCTGGACACCTATCTCTCCTACCGCATCGGTCTGCGCACCTTCTCCGCCGCCGAGTCGCGCGCCGCGCTGGGCGTGCCGGACGCCTACCACCTGCCGCCGGTCCCCGGCGTCGGCTACCTCAAGTTCGGCACCGACGTGATGGCCCAGTTCAAGGCCGCCTACGTGTCCGGCCCCTACCGGTCCGGCGGGGCCCAGCAGTCCTCCGGCCGGGTGCGCCGGGCCCAGCCGGTGCTGTTCACCGGATCGCCGGTGGCGCTGCCCCTGCTGCCGCTGGACGAGCAGGTCGCCGCGCCGGTGGCGCGGCAGGACGACGCGCTGGTGGACACGGTGCTCGACGTGATCGTGGACCGGCTGGAGGGCCAGGGCCCGCCCGCACACCAGGTCTGGCTGCCGCCGCTGAACGAGGCGCCCGCACTGGACCAGCTCTACGGCCAGCTCTTCGGCCGTCTCGCGGTCACCCCCGAGCGGGGCCTGACCGCGCCGGACTACACCGGGCAGGGCCGCCTGGTCGTGCCGGTCGGCCTGGTCGACAAGCCCTTCGAGCAGCGCCGCGACCTGATGTACCTGGACTTCTCCGGCGCCGCGGGCCACGGCCTGGTCGTCGGCGGCCCGCTGTCGGGCAAGTCGACGCTGCTGCGCACCACGATGGCCTCCTTCGCGCTCAGCCACACCGCGGCCGAGGTGCAGTTCTACTGCCTGGACCTGGGCGGCGGCGGCATGATCGGCCTGCAGGGCCTGCCGCACGTCGGCGGGGTGGCCGGGCGTCTGGACGGCGACAAGGTGCGCCGCATGATCGCCGAGGTCGCCGGGGTGCTGAACCGGCGCGAGGAGCTGTTCCGGGCGCAGCAGATCGACTCGGTCAACACCTTCCGCTCCCGCCGCAAGCAGGGCCTGCTGCCGGACGAGCCCTACGGCGACGTGTTCCTGGTCATCGACGGCTGGCTCAGCTTCCGGCAGGAGTTCGAGGCGCTGGAGCCGGTCGTCGCCGACATCGTGCAGCGCGGCCTGGCCTACGGCATCCACGTGGTGATCACGGCCAACCGCTACGGCGAGGTGCGGCCGGCGCTCAAGGACCTGCTGCAGACCCGCGTGGAGCTGAAGCTCGGTGACGCGATGGAGTCGGAGATCGACCGCAAGGTCGCCCAGAACGTCCCCGCCAACGCGCCGGGGCGCGGTCTGACCTCCGACAAGCTGCACTTCCTCTCCGGCCTGCCGCGGCTGGACGGTTCCAGCGAGGTCGAGGACCTGGCCGACGGCGTCCTGGCCATGGTGCGCGCGATCTCCGAGAACTGGCAGGGGCCGCGCGCGCCGCAGGTGCGGATGCTGCCCGACCTGCTCCCTGCCGAGCAGCTGCCCAAGGCCTTCGAGACGCCGGAGCTCGGCATCGCGATCGGTGTCGACGAGACCTCGCTCGCACCGGTCTACCTCAACTTCGACACCGACCCGCACTTCATCGTCTTCGGTGACGGCGAGACCGGTAAGACGGCGCTGCTGCGCCTGCTGCTCAAGGGCATCACCGAGCGCTACACCCCGGAGCAGGCGCTGATCGTGATCGGCGACTACCGCCGCTCGCTGCTCGGCACGGTCACCTCTCCGCACCTGCTCGAGTACGCGGCGGCGCAGCCCGCGCTGCAGGCCTTCCTGGCCGACGTGCGGGGCTCGATGGAGCGCCGGATCCCGGGCAAGGACGTCACCCAGGCGCAGCTGCGGGACCGCAGCTGGTGGAGCGGTCCGGAGCTGTTCCTGGTCATCGACGACTACGACCTGGTGGCGACCTCCACGGGGAACCCGCTGTCGCAGCTGCTCGAGGTGCTGCCGTTCGCCAAGGACGTGGGCCTGCACATCATCATCGCCCGCCGCTCGGGCGGTGCGGGACGGGCCCTGTTCGAGCCGGTGATGCAGCGACTGAAGGAGCTGGGCGCCCAGGGCATCGTCCTGTCCGGGGACCGCGACGAGGGCGTGCTGCTGGGCAACATCCGTCCGCAGATCCTGCCGCCGGGACGAGGCGTGCTGGTCACCCGGCGCCGTGGCTCGTTCACGGTGCAGACGGGCTGGACCCCGGCTCAGTAACTGGACAGTAGGGCTGGCCGCGGGCCGGTGGCGCGATCGTTATCCGGACGCTTCGCACCGCCCACCGCTCGATCCGAAGCAGCCGCAGGGGGCCGCTGAGTGTTTCGTCACTCGGCGGCCCTTTGTCGTGCCGCGATCCGGCGGCAACGATCACATGATCATTGGTTGCTGTTAGCATCGATGAGAAGGCGCGTGGGCTCCTCTACTTTCGTTCGAAAGGCATAAGGAGCTATGCGTCATTTCAGACATACCGCTGAGGTGGCATCAGATCAGTTGTGCTAGGAGTTTCCGGCAACGGAATCCGAAGCAAAACGCGCCTTGACGCCTCGTTAACGGCAGGGTTCCATGACTGGGCCAGGGAGCGACTGACAGAAGCGCCAGCTACCCGCCAGGAGGCGATAGCGCTCCCCCGCGAGTCACCCGTTGCACGAGTCGAACGGAACGCCCATGACCGACATCCTGCGCCGCCCCACGGACGGCCCTGCGGATTCCGTGACCTTGATCAAGGCCGCCGAACCGCAGAAGCTCAAGCGTTCCATCGGCGTCGTCGGCGGCACCCTGCTGACGCTCTCCTGCCTGACGCCCGCCTCCTCGCTCTTCGTGATCGTGCCGGCGTCCTTCGCCTCGCTGGGCACCGGCACGGCGCTCACCCTGGTGATCGCGATCGTGCTCTGTGTCGGCGTCGCCTGGTGTTACTCCGAGCTCGGCACCCTGGTCCCCAGCGCCGGCGGCGAGTACGCGATGGCCGGTCACACCGTCGGCCGCTTCGCGGGCTGGCTCGCCTTCATCCAGGCGCTGATCGTCGTGATGATCGTGCCCCCGGTGATCGCCCTGGGCACCGCGCAGTACCTTTCGCCGATCGTGCACGTCGATCCGAAGCTGATGGGCGCGATCGTCATGATCGCCGCCACCGTCATGGGCCTGCTCGACCTGCGGGCCAACGCCTGGATCACCGGCATCTTCCTGGTGCTGGAGGTCGTCGCCGCGGGACTGGTCGCCGTCCTCGGCTTCGCGCACACCAACCGCTCCGCGTCCGTGCTGATCCACCCCGAGCTGCCCGGCACGCACGGCGGCGTCAGCCCGGTCTCCACCGGCACGATCATCGTCGGCCTCGCCGCCGCGCTCTTCATCACCCAGGGCTTCTCCACCGCCGTCTACCTGGCCGAGGAGATGGACAAGCCGCACCGCACCGTCCCGCGCACCGTGCTGTGGACGCTGGGCATCGGCTCCGCCGTCATCCTGATCCCGGTGATCGCGATCACCCTGGGCGCGCCCAGCCTGGACGCCCTGGCCGGTGGCGACATCAGCGGCATGGTGACCGCCTGGAGCAACTCCGCCGTCGGCACCTTCGTCAGCCTCTGCATCGCCCTGGCGATCATCAACGCGGCGATCGTCATGGTCATCCAGAACTCCCGCGTGCTCTACGCCTCGGCCCGTGACAAGGCCTGGCCGGCGCCGGTCAACCGGGCCTTCTCCGACCTGAGCAAGCGCTACGGCTCCCCCTGGATCGCCACCCTGGCCGTCGGCCTCCCCGGCGCGGCCCTGTGCTTCGCCAACCTGGACACCCTCAGCCTGGTCACCGGCGTGGCCGTCACCCTGCTCTACGCCTGCGTCGCCGTCGCCGCCCTGGGCGCCCGCCGCGGCAAGCACAGGGAGGCCAAGGCCTTCCGGATGCCGCTGTGGCCGGTCGTGCCGATCGTCATCCTGGCGGTGCTCGCCTACGTGATGCTGCAGCAGGACACCCTGTCCCTGTGGATCACCGGTGGCATCACCGCGGCGGCCGCCCTGTACTGGGTCGTCTACCTCCGCCCCCGCCCGGAGACCCGCTGGGTCATCACCGTGCCCGAGGACGAGAAGGTCTGACCCGCTCCAGCACGCACAGCCCCCACGAGCCCGCCCCGCACGTCGCGCGGGGCGGGCTCCTGCGTCGTCGCCGTCAGTGCACCGGACGGGTACGGCGGCGGCTGTCGCGGATGACGGTGGCCGCGCCGGTGATCACCACGAGCCCGAGGCCGCCCAGCGCCACCGCGTAGAGCGCGGTGCGCTGGTCGCGCTGCTGCTGGGTCTCGCCGACGGCGAGCGGGCGGGCGTGGACCGGGGAGGCCGAGGAGGGACCGGCGGGTGTGGCCACCGGGGCGTCCTCCGGTGGGGAGTCGTCCGTGACGGCGGCGACCGGGTCGACGACGCCCCAGCCGATGTACGGGTTCCAGCCCGCGTCGGTGCGCAGCGCGGTCTGCTCGATCCGGGCGACGATCTGCGCGGCCGTCCAGCTGGGGTACTTCTCGCGCAGCAGCGCGGCCACCCCGGCCGCGTAGGGCGCGGCGAAGCTGGTGCCGTTGTCGACGCACTGACCGCCCTTGGGGACGGTCGAGACGATGTCCACGCCCGGCGCGGCGACCCCCACCGACTTCCCGGTCTCCGAGAAGCCGTCGGCGCGCTCGTCGTTCCGGTCGGACGCGCCCACGCCCAGCACCCCGGGAAGCGCCGCCGGATAGGTGGGCAGGTCCAGGTTCTCGTTCCCGGCGGCGGCGACCACCACGACGTTCTTGGCCAGCGCCTTGCGGACGGACACCGCCAGCGGACTGCTCGCGGTGACCCCCTCGTAGGGCTTGCCGTCCTGGGTGGTCAGGTCCTGCGAGATGTTGATCACCTGGGCGCCGTGGCCGACCGCGTAGTCGACCGCCGCCGCGAGGGACTTCTCGTCCGCGTGGCCCTGGCCGTCGTTCTGGCGGATCGCGAGGATCGTCGCCCCGGGCGCCAGGCCCTGGAAACCGGTGCGGCGCTGCGGGTCGGGGCGGGCGGCGATGACGCCGGCCACCATGGTGCCGTGCCCGACCTGGTCGTCGGTGGAGCCCCCGTCCGGCGGATTCGACTTCGGCAGGAAGTCCTGCCCGGCCTTCACCGCGCCCGCGAGCTGGCTGTTGGCGTCGCTGACCCCGGAGTCGATGACCGCCACGGTGATGCCGCGGCCGTCGTACCTGGCGTGCAGCTGCGAGAGCAGGATCCGCTGCAGCGCCCACGGGGTGCCGGGGATCTGGTCGGCGGGGAAGTGACACTGCCCGTCGGAGGCCAGCGCGGCGGTGGCGCCGCCGACCGGCAGCACGGGCACGACCGGCACGACGGTGCACGCGAGGGCGCAGGCGGCGACCGCCAGTGCCCTGCGGTGGTGCCTGTTCACGAGTGCGGTTCCCCCAGGGTCGGTGCACGCCGCCGTGCTGCCGCGCCCGTGAGGGGCGCGGCAGCACGGCGGCGTGTGTGAACGCGTGCGTCGCGTCGGACGGTCCTGCCGGACGCGGGCTGTCAGCCCCAGAGCTGGGCGTTGCGGTTCTCGGTCGCCTGGTAGTTCTGGCCGGCGCTGTCGAGCGCACCGGCGATCTGGACCAGCACGGAGTGCAGGTCGGCGGCGGCGCTGTCCCACTCGCGCTGGCGGGCCTGGTAGCCCTCCTGCGCCTTGCCCTCCCAGGACTGCGCGATGCGCTGCACGCCGGCACGCAGGTCGTCGAGCTGCTGCTGGACCTTGGCGGCCGTCTGGCGGACGTCCGAGGCAGCCTGGGACACGCTGCCGAAACTGACAAGGATCTGACCGGAGTCGCTCATGGTGTCTCCCCTTCGGTGGTAAGCAAGTGGCGGATCGGGGCGGGCGAACGGCGCGGCGTCAGCCGAGCGCCGAGGTGATCTTGCTCAGCCCCGAGTGCTGCTCCTGCTCCGTCGCGGTGTACTGCTGCGAGGTGTTGTCGATCGCGTCCTTGATCTCGCTGAGCACCTTGTTCAGCTTGGCGGCGTCCTCGTTCCACTTCTGCTGCAGCTGCTGGTACGCCGTGGCCGCCTGGCCCTTCCAGCCCGAGGTGACCGAGCTGACGACGTTGTTCAGCGAGTTCAGCTCCTGCTGGATCTGGGAGTTGACCTCGGCGATGCGGGCCGAGAAGGCCCGCATCTCATCTGCGGTAGTCCTGAACTGACCCGACATGTGCACCGTCCCCCATGAGACAGACCTGTGGCGACCGGGGTGTCCGGCACGGACCGCCCCCGGTCGACATCACCGAACGATGATGTCCCGTAGCACTGTAGCCGCACCGTCAGACACCCCCAACATCAGGTTCGGAGCAGCTTTGTCCGGGTTCTGTGAAGACCGGACGAAGCGGCGCCCGCGCTGACCCGCGGTCAGGAGCCCTGCTGCTGTTCGGCCGCGTCCTTCGTCAGCGCGGGACCGGAGGGGACCAGGTCCGCCCAGCCGAGCGGCACCGGGTTCGGGCCGGTCCGGCCGTAGCCGAGCCTGGCCGCGGCGGTGTCGCTCTGACCGTTCGCGCCCGCCGCGCCCGCCGATCCTGCCGCCCCCGCCGCGTCCGCCGAACCGTTCGAACCGCCCGACGCCGGGGCCCCGTTGCCGTCGCTGTTCATCTGCACGGGGTAGCGCAGACCGGTGTCGGTCAGCAGGTAGACCTTGCCGCCGCCGCCCGCGCCGCCGTTGACCGCCTGCAGCAGCAGCCCGGTGCCGGGGGTCACGTAGACACCCGCGGTGCCCGAGTTCTGGTTCACCGGGAAGTCGGCGCCGAGCCAGACCCCGAGCTTCGGGCCGTTCTGGTTCATCACGCCGTCGTAGACGGCGCAGCTCGCCATCGCGCCGGCGCTCACGTCGAGGTTGGCCTGGCTGACCGCGGCCTGCGGCCAGTCCTTGCCCGACTCGAAGGGGGTGACCAGATTGGAGTTGAGCAGCTTGTACTGACTGACCGGGATCTCCGCCGTGCTCAGGTGCATGGCGCCGACCAGACCGAGGGCGAAGTCGGAGATCTTGTGCGGACCGTCCTGGAGCAGCACGTAGTGCAGCACGCCGCCGCTGGTGTCGGTCACCTTGAGCAGGTCGCCCACGCGCCGGTCGCCGGCGCCGACGTCGGGCCCGTGGTACGGCTTGCCGAACTCCTGGATGTCCGCGCGGGGCAGCGAGATCGGGTCGCCGGGGACCAGCGTCTTCAGCCACGCCGAGGTCACCTGCTGGGGGCGTCCGGCCGACGCACCGAACGCGGCGACGGCCAGCTTCCGCGCGTCCTTCGCGCTCGCGACCAGTTCGTGCGAGACCCCGGAGGCGTCGACCAGGTAGCCGACCCCGTCCGCGGTCTGCACGTACAGCGCCTGGCCGGACGTCAGCCGTCCGTGACTGTGGACCAGCGCGGCCTGCGCGCCGCCCAGCACGAACAGCTTCTGGGCCACGCCGTCCGTCGCGGTGGCGTCCGAACGCTCGCACGCCGCCCAGGTCTTGGCCACCCCGGCGTCGGCGGCCGTGGGCAGGCTGTCCGGGGCGTAGGGGATGCCGATGGTCGGACCGTGCTGGACCTGCGGGGAGTTGAGCACCGAGTCGTCGATGTACTGGACGCCTGAGTTACCGCTGAGCAGGAGCCTGGCCGAGGACATGTTGAGCACCGGGTGCAGGACCCCGTCGAGCATCACGTACCGGGTCGTCGTCTGCTTGTCCACGATGACCGCGTTCGCCGTCTGCCAGCCGTGCGGCGCGGAGGGCCGCAGCATCCCGTACGCGCCGAAGGCCGCGACCGCCACCGCTCCCAGCACCAGGCTCGGCACGACCGCCCGCAGCGCCCTCGGCGCGTCCTCCACGTTTCCGCCGCCGCTCGGCTGCAGAAACGCCGCCACGGTGCGCTTGCGCGCGAACGTGTAGGCGCTGAGCTCATTTCGGCGTGATGCCATCCCCTTGTTCTCCCCGTCGTCGGAATGGTCCCGGCACCCGTCGGCGCCCCGGCGCCGATGCGCCCTCACGACACCGCGCGCGTGCGGTACGTACGGTACGGGTACGGTGTTGCGATCAGCCAACCGGGCCGGGGTTTTGCTCCACGCCGGTTTTCCGGGAAGCTGCACACGCCACGCACTCGCCACCGTGCTCGCCCACGCGAGCCTGCCGAGCAGACGACCTAAGGGGAGCCTCGGGGGATGCCCAGTCAGACCGCCTCGCGCCACGCGCCGTCAGGGTCGGGCGCAGGCCGCCCGCGCACCTCGAACGCCGTGCCGGACGGGCCCACGGCGCAGTCCGCCCGCGGCGACGTCACGGTCCGCCTGCGGCCGCGGCCCGGACGGCTCGGGCCGGTGCGCCTGGTGACGCTGGTCCTGGTCGAGGCGGTCGCCGCGGCCGCGCTGATCGGGTGGGTGCACGGCCGGATCGCGCTGATCGCGGGCGGTCTGGTGGGCGTACTGCTGCTGCTCGCCGCCCTGCTGCGCTTCGGCGGCCTCTCGCTCGCCGACATGCTGCGCGCCCGTGCGGCCCTGCGCCGACGGATCCGTCGGGCGGCTCTCGCGCCCCACGGTCCCGACGTGGACCCGGTGCTGACGCCGGTGCTGGAGTGCGAGCCCGCGCTGCGCGTGGTGACGCACACCATAGACGCGGACGGCGGCGCGGGCCGCCGTGAGCGCCGCGAGATCGGCATGGTCGGCGACGGGACCTTCCTCAGCGCGCTGATCCAGGTCGAGGCCCCGGACCGGCCGCTGCGTCCGCAGGCGGGCGCGGTGCCGCTGCCGCTCGCCCTGCTCGCCCAGGGCCTGCGCGCGGACGACGTGGTGCTCGACGCCGTGCAACTGGTGCAGTACGCCCAGCCCGCACCGGCACCCCACCTGCCCGAGCAGGCGCTGGCCGCACGCGCGTACCGGGAACTGCCGAGCGGCCCCTCCACCCCGGGGCTGCGGCTCACCTGGGTCGCCGTCAGGCTCGACCCGGAGCTGTGCCGCAGCGCCGTGGCCGCGCGGGGCGGCGGCGAGGGCGGCGCCCGCAGGGCGCTGCAACGCGGGGTGGACCAGCTCGCCAGCCGCCTGGTCGAGGCCGGGCTGCGCGCGACCGTGCTGGACACCGCGCAGGTCACCGCGGCGATCGGCACCGCCGTCTGCCCCAACCCCGTCGCCGTCACGCACGGCCGGGGCTCCTCCGGTGCGGGCGCGACGGAGGGCTCGGCGCCCCGTCGTACCGTCGAGACCGCCAAGTCCTGGCGCTGCGACGACCGCTGGCACCGCAGCTACTGGATCGGACAGTGGCCCAGGCTCAACCCGGCCGCCACCACCGAGCTGGTGAGCGTGCTGACCGGCACCCCGGCGCTGGGCAGCTGCTTCGCACTGACCCTGCGCGAGTCGGGCGGCGGCGCGGTCGCGCTGAGCGGCCATGTCCGGATCACCGCCCGCGGCGAGAGCGAACTGACGACTGCCGCACGGCAGTTGGAGACCCGTGCGCGCAGCGCCGGGGCCGGGTTGGTCCGGCTGGAACTGGAACAGGTGCCCGGCGTCCTCGCGACGCTGCCGCTCGGGGGGACACGCTGATGGCCATGTCGACTTCTCGTCACACCTCGCCGCCCCTGGGGCAGGACGAGAACAATGGCGGCCCGGTGCGCCGCGGCCTGGCCGGCTTCGGCCTGCCGGGTCCGCGTCGCGAGCAGCACGTGCTGACGCTGGACCAGCTCGGCGCGGTGAGCCTTCCGGTCGGCGGCGACGGGGTGGTCGTCGGCACCGAGGGCAGCGGCGCACCGGCGGTGCTGGGTCTGTTCCGGCCGCGCGCCTACGACGTGGTGCTGGTCGGCGGCGTGTGGACGGCCCAGCTGATCGCGTTGCGCGCGGCGGCGACGGGCGCACGGGTGGCCGTCGAGACCGGTCGCGGACAGGCCTGGAGCCCCGTCGCCCAGGCGGCCGGCGGCGGCCAGCCCTGCATGACCGTGCACCCCATCGGGCGCCTCGGCCCGCAGGGCGCGTCCGTGGCGAGCCCGGTCCTGGTCGTCCGCGACGCCGGGCCGCGTCCGGCCCGCACCCGGCTGTCCGCCGCACCCTGGCAGGCGATGCTCACACTGCTCCCTTACCTGGCCGAGGGCGCGGAGCGGCTGCTCACTTCGGCGGACCTGGTGGGGGTGCAACGGGTCGCCCCGCAGGAGGCCTCGCTCATCGCCCGGGCCCTCGGTCTTCCGGCCGAGGAGGAGGCGGCGCTGCCCAACCTCGGTGACGGCGTGACCCTCTGGACCAACCGCCGCAGCCGCGCCTTCGTCCAGGGAGGACCGACGGCCTCCGAGGCCCAGGTGCTGGGCCAGGCACGGCGCGTGGACTGACGGTCCGGATCCGGAGGCCGGGTCAGGTCCCGCCGGGCGGACGAAGGACAGGAGGGGCTCCCGAGCTGTCCGGGCGGGCGATTACGCTGTGAGTCTCCGAGGTCAACGAGAGGGCGGGCACAGTGACGAGCGATCGCGACAACGTCTACGCGGGCGACCAGACGCCCGACGAGGACGAGGAGTGGTCGGACGCACCTGACTACACGCCTCCCGCCTGGTACATGCAGAACGCCCCCCAGGTCGGCGGACCCGCACCCGCAGCCGTCCCCCACCAGGGCGGTTTCCCACCGTCACCCGCCGCTCCTGCGGGTGAAACCGGCGCGCAGCCCGGCGCGTACGCGCCCCCGGCCGGGCCGCCGCCGCAGATCAGCGGCACCTCCTACGGCGCGCCCGGCACGCCCGGGGTGCCGCCGCAGCCGCCCGCGCCCGGCATCCCCTCGCAGGCCGTCCCGCAGCCCGCGCCGGTCCCGGCCCCCTTCGCGCCCCCGACCGCAACGAGCGGCGAGGAGCCCGCTGCCGCGCCCTTCCCTGCGCCCACCGCGCCCGCGTCCGACGAGGCGGTCGAGGCGGAGCACCACGATCCGACGGCGGGCGAGCCCCCCGTGGTCGCGCCGACTCCGGCCGCCCCGAACGAGCCGGGCTCTCTCGGCGGCCAGGCTCCCGTTCCCGCGCCCGACGTGGTCGACGAGGCCCCGCACCTGTCCGCATCCGACGAGTCGGGCCCCGGCGCGCCGGTCGACGAGCGGGTCCCGTCCCCGGCGACGCCGAGCTTCGGCGTCCCGCTGGACCCGCAGGGCATGCCCGGTCCGGCCGCGGCGGCGCTCGAGGCGGGCCCGGGTTCGTCGGGCGACGCGCAGCCACAGCGTCCCGTCCCGCAGGACGCCGTCCAGGACCTGCCGTCCTTCGGCCCGCCCGCAACGCCGACGCCGGAGGCCGACCACGGCACGGCCGAGGCCCGCGACCAGGCCGCGCCGTTCGGCGCGCACACCCCGTACCCCGCCGCACCCGGCCAACCGCCGTTCGGGGCGCCCGGAGCGATGCCGGAGCCCGCCGACCAGGTCCCGCCGTTCGGCACGCAGCCGCCGTACCCCGCCGCACCGGGCCTGCCGCCCTTCGGGCCGCCCGCGGGCACCGGCGGTTACGGTGTGCCCGGCGACGCCCAGCCCCCGTACCCCGCCGCACCGGGCCGGCCGCCGTTCGGCGCGCCCGGAGCGGCGCTGCCGGAGGCCGCCGACCAGGCCGCGCCCGGCGAGGCGTACCCGCCGTACCCCACCGCGCCCGCCCCGGCCGGCCAACCGCCCTACGGGCCGCCCGCAGGTGCCGCCGGTTACGGCATGCCCGGCGACGCCCAGTCCCCGCACCCCGCCCCGCCCGGCCAACCGCCGTTCGGGGCGCCGGAAGCCGGCTACTCGGCCGGCGCGCCGACCGAGAACCCCTACCGCCCCGCCACGCCGCCGGCCGCCCACCCCGAGCAGCCGGTCCACCCGGCCGCGCCGCCCGCCGCCGGTCAGGCACAGCCGAACCCGTGGGCCACGCCGCCGCAGGCCTGGGGTAGTGGCCAGGCGCAGCCGGTCGCGCAGGGAGCACCGCTGGGCTACACGGCCGCCGTGGAGCTCTCCTCCGACCGTCTGCTGCGCAACCAGCCGCCCGAGCGGCGTCAGGGCGCGAACCGGTTCCGCCTGGGCGGCAAGGCGGCCGAGGTCGACCGCCAGCAGAAGCTCGCCGTCATCCGCACCCCGGTGATGACCAGCTACAAGATCGCGGTCATCAGCCTGAAGGGCGGCGTCGGCAAGACGACCACCACGACCGCGCTGGGTTCCACGCTCGCCAGCGAGCGCCAGGACAAGGTCATCGCCATCGACGCGAACCCGGACGCCGGCACCCTCGGCCGCCGCGTGCGCCGCGAGACCGGCGCGACGATCCGCGACCTGGTCACCGCGATCCCGCATCTGCGCAGCTACATGGACGTGCGCCGGTACACCTCGCAGGCGAGCAGCGGCCTGGAGATACTCGCGAACGACGTCGACCCCGCCGTCTCGACGACGTTCAACGACGAGGACTACCGCCGGGTCATCGGGTTCCTCGGGCAGCAGTACCCGATCATCCTGACCGACTCGGGCACCGGCCTGCTCTACAGCGCGATGCGCGGCGTGCTGGACCTCGCCGACCAGCTGATCGTCGTCTCGACGCCGAGCGTCGACGGCGCCAGCAGCGCCAGCACCACGCTGGACTGGCTCACCGCCCACGGCTACGCGGACCTGGTCCAGCGCAGCATCACCGTGGTGTCCGGCGTCCGCGAGACCTCGAAGATGATCAAGATCGACGACATCGTCGCGCACTTCCAGACGCGCTGCCGGGGCGTCGTGGTCGTCCCCTTCGACGAGCACCTGGCCGCCGGGGCCGAGGTGGACCTCAACCGGATGAAGCCGAAGACCCGCGAGGCGTACTTCAACCTCGCCGCGCTGGTCGCGTCGGACTTCGCCCGCATCCAGCCGCAGCCGATCGGCTGGCAGCAGCCTCCGGTGCCGCCGCAGCAACCGCAGCACGACCCGTACGGGCAGCAGCAGCCGGCGTCGCCGCCCCCGGCCGGCGGGTACCCGCCGCAGCAGCCCTACGACCCGCGCCAGCAGTGGGGCTCCTACGGCTACCCGCCGCCCCAGCAGTAGGCACGACCCGCGCCCGCACGAAGGAGGGGCGGCCCGCCACCGGCGGGCCGCCCCTCCTTCTTCGTCCGTGTGCGGACCCGGGCCGGACTCAGACGCCGTCGGTCAGCTCGCGGGCCCGCTTCACGTCGTCGGCCATCCGGTCGAGCAGGGCGTCGATCGTGTCGAACTTCTCCATGCCGCGCAGGTAGGCGAAGAACTCGACGGCGGCGTGCATCCCGTACAGGTCCAGGCCCACCCGGTCGATCGCGTAGGCCTCGACGGTGCGCTCGGTGCCGTCGAAGGTCGGGTTGGTGCCGACCGAGATGGCTGCGGGCATCCGCTCCTGATTCACCGTCAGCCAGCCCGCGTAGACGCCGTCGGCGGGGATCGCGGTGTGCGGGAGGGTGGCCACGTTGGCGGTCGGGAAGCCGAGCTCCCTGCCGCGCTGGGCGCCGCGCACCACGGTGCCCTCGACCTGGTGCGGGCGGCCCAGCACCTCGGCGGCGCCGGTCACGTCGCCCTCGGCGACCAGACGTCTGGCCAGCGTCGAGGAGTACGGCGCGCCGCCTCCCGCGGTACCGCTGATCTGCAGGTCCAGCACGTCGACGGTGAAGTCGAAGCGCTCGCCGAGCTCGGCCAGCAGCTCGACGTTCCCGGCCGCGCGGTGACCGAAACGGAAGTTCGGGCCCTCCACGACGACCTGCGCGTGCAGTCCGTCGACCAGCACCTGACGGACGAAGTCCTCGGCGGAGACCTGCGAGAAGGCGGCGGTGAAGGGCAGCACCAGGACGGCGTCGACGCCGAGTTCGCCCATCAGGTCCGCGCGGCGGTGGTGCGGCGCGAGCAGCGGCGGGTGGCTGCCGGGCCGGACGACCTCGCTCGGGTGCGGGTCGAAGGTGACCACGACGGAGCGCGCACCGAGCTCGCGGGCGCGCGACACGGCATGGCCGATGATCAGTTGGTGGCCCTGGTGCACCCCGTCGAAGGACCCGATGGTGACGACGGATCGCCCCCAGTCCTCCGGAACTTCCTCCAGGCCACGCCAGCGCTGCACTCTGACCGCTCCTCGTCCGTCCTGCTGTCGACGCAGGCCCCAGTGGTTCCAACCCCCTATACCTTGCCATGGGCTTGGTCCTCGATCCGCATCGGACTCGTCACACGGGACGCCAGCAGCCCGCTCAGCTCCCGTCCGAGCGGCGTTCCGTCCGGTGCGAGCGCATCGGAGAAGGCCCGGCGGACCGCCTCGGGATGCTCGGCGGCGAGGTCGCGGACGAAGGAGAGCAGTACCTCGCGTTCGGCCGAGCCGTGCTCCGTCCTGGCCCGCAGCCACTGCGCGACCTGCAGCGCCGCCTCGGGGCGTCGGCGCAGGTGCTCGCGGACCAGGCGCGCGGCGGCGACCCTGGCGTGCGGCGCGGGTGTCGCGCCGAGCGCGACCAGCACCGCGGCGGCCTCCTCGCCGGGCTCGCGCAGCCGCGCGTCGTAGCCCGCGAGAACGTGCACGGGATCGCTGTCGAGCGCCGGGGCGAGCGCGGCCGCGCCGAGCAGCGGGTCGCCGGCGACGTAGCGGGCGACGGCGGCGCGCAGATGGCGGGGGCGCGTGACCGGGTCGTGCAGCAGGGCCGCGAGCGCGGAGCCGTGCAGGGCCTCCTCGTCGGCGCGGGCGAGCAACGCCTCGGCGGCGAGCCTGACCAGCGTCCGGTCGGCCTCGCGCGCGGAGGCGGCCTGGGCCGCCCGCGCGACGTGCGGCAGCACCGAAGCGGCCGCGACGTGGCGCTCGGGCCGCGGATCGTGCGCCCAGCGGTCCACCGCCCGGCAGAGCGCGGACGGCTCCGTGTCGGCCAGTGCGCGCAGCAGGGCGTCCGCTCGGGGGTGCGCGGCCGACACCAGCGCCTCGGCGAGCTCGTCCAGGGCGACGCGTCGATGGGTCAGCAGGATCTCGGTCGCGCGGCCGGCGACCCGCTCGTCGTCCAGCCAACGGCAGAGGGCGGGCAGGGCTCGGGCCGGCTGCTGCGCGATCAGCTCGCCGACGAGCGCGAGCGGCTCGGGGGCCGCAGCCCGGGCGAGCAGCCGCAGCAGGTCCAGCCTGGCCTCGACGCTCAGCGGCACCCGACGCCAGAAGTCCCACGGCAGCAGGGGCACCGCGGCGGCGCCGCGGTAGGCGACGCGTTCCGCGAGCGCCCGCAGCAGTGGGGCGTGGGGCTCCGCGTCGGGCAGTCGCTCCAGGGTCCCGACCAGCAGCCGCTCGGCCCACCAGTGGGCGTCGCTCCCCGGCGCGGCGGCGTCGGGACCGTCCAGCCGCAGGACGAGGCGGCCGAGCGCCGACTCGAACCCGCTCGGATCCGCCCCGGCGGCGAGCCCGAGCAGGGCTTCACGCACCACGCCGATCCGCCACCTGGGCACGCATCCGCGCCCGGCCGGGTCGGCGGCCTCCGCCCCGTCGGGCAACGGCACCGGAGGCACCCAGGCGAGCGGTCCGCCACGCCGGTGCGCTCCCACCGCCCGTGCGCCGGGACGCCGGGACCCGTCATCGCCGGACGGCGCCAGCACGAGGGCGAGCGCGGGCGTGAGGTCGAGATGGGTGCCCTGCAGCCAGTCGGCCAACGCGGCCGAGGCGAAGCGGTAGCCGGAGCCCGCGGAGACCAGCAGCCCCTCCCCCAGCACGGCCTGGGCCCACCCCTCCTCCCACGGGAACAGCTCTTCGAACTCCCCCGCCGCCAACCCCCCGCCCGGCGCCCCCAACATCCTCCGCGCCGCCTCATGGCACCTCCCGGCCACCCGCGCCGCGAGCCGCCGCACGGCGCCGGGGGCGGGCACGGCGCCGGGGGCGGGCACGGCGCCGGGGCGCGGACCGGAGCCGCGCCGCGGCTGTGCGCGGAGCCGTCCCCGGCGCGGAAGGCCGAACCGCGACCCCCTTCCGGTCCCCGCCCGACGCCCTGCCGACGGGCGGCGTCACCGCCGAACGCGGGCTCGGAACCGCTGCCACCTCCGGAACCCCGCCCAGGGCGGATACCGGAACCGTGGCCCCACCCGGGAGCGGCCGTGTGGGTGGGCGCAGAACCGTGGCGCGGGTCAGGGACGCTCGCGCTCGCGCCGGAGGCGAGGAGGCGCTGGGCAACGGCCAGGCAGGAGAGGTCGAGGCGGGCGGCGAGGAGGTCGGGACGGGTGAGGGGGCGGGTGGGTGGCGGCGCGAGCGCGGGCTGGGCGGCCCAGAGGTCGGCGAGGATGCGGAGAGCCACGGGGTCGCCCTGGGCATGGAGACCGGCGAGCGCCGGTGACGTGGCGAGTCCCGCGGCGTCCGGCGCGCACAGCGCCGCCGTGGGCCGGTCCAGGGGTCCGAGGGTGAGGCGTCCGTGGACGTCGTCCGGCGCGAACCCGGCGCCCGTCCGCTCCCAGAACTCCGGCAGGCAGCCCAGGACCAGGCGGCCGTCCACCCTCCGCAGTCGGCGCACCGTCTCGGCGCACCAGCCGGGCCAACGGACGAGCAGCTCCGGCGGGGCCTCCTCGGGGGAGTCCAGCACGATCAGCAGCGGTCGGTGCGCGGCGGCCGCGACCCGCGCCGCCTGCCCGCCGAGCGGTCCGAGGCCGGCGTTGCCCAGCAAGGTGTGGGCCCGGTCCAGGGCCCGGTCGACCGCGTCGAACGCGCTCGTGTCGCCCGCGTGGAGGTCCGCGCCGCGCAGCCAGAGGGTCGGCAGCCGGTACGCGGCCCGGGTCCGGCGCAGTGCCAGCGCCGCGAGCTCGGTGGTGCGACCGCTTCCGGCGTCGCCGACCAGCGCGAACACCGGACGGACCGGGTCCCACCCCTCCGCGGCCTCCGGCAGGCCGTCCGGACGGGGTACCCGCCGGGCCGCCGCCTCCGTCGCGGCGGGGCCGATCCCGGCGGCGGCCAGCTCCAGCACTCCGGCGAGGTTGAGCGCCCGGCCGTGCGCGGGGACGGTCTCCGCGTTCCGCGCCAGCAGGTCCGCGACGACGGCCTCCCCCGCCACCGTGCCGAGCGGCACCGCCAGCACCGCGCCCCGCCGCCTGCTCCGCAGCGCCACGGTGACGACCCCGACGGCGGCCCCGGTCTCCGCGTCCACGACAGGCCCGCCGGCGGCATGGACGGGCAGTCCGTAGGGGGCCTGCTCGACGCCCAACTGCCAGACGTCGGGCACCAGCCAGAAGCGTTCGGAGGCCTCGTAGCCGGCCGTCACCAGCCCGCTGATGCCGCCCTGGAGCACGGAGCCGGGCCCGGGCAGCGCCACGAGCCCCGCCCCCGGCGCGGCGGCCAGCGCCCACGGCCCGCCCGGCGGCGGCACGTCGGCCCGGATCAGCGCCAGCCCGAACTCCGGCAGGGGGACGATCCGCTCGGCCGTCACGCGGGCCGACCGGCCGTCGGCGTAGGTGAGCAGGACGCCGCTGAGGCCGTCGACCACCTCGTGCGCGGTGAGCAGGGTCCCGTCCCGGTCGCCCGCGAAGGCGAGGCCGCGCGGTCCTCCCCGCGCGTCGCCGACCCGCACCAGCCCAGGCCCCACGTCCGCTCCTCCCGCCTGCGGCGCGCGCCGCGCCGAACCGTCGGGAGACTGCCCACGAACGAACGCCCCGCCGTCGTCCGTCCAACCGTCCGCCCCCGCCGCGCCCCGCGCGCCTGCCCGATGGGGTGGAAAACGTTTGGGGACGCCTGGCGTGCGATCTCTAATGCGGTGTCATATGTGAAATGTTAGTGTTCACCGCCAGGAGTCAGCGACACGACCGATCGGAGGCCCGCGGTGGAGCGGCGGCAGCAGAACAACGCGTTGCGCGGAGTCGGAAGCCACGACCGGAGCGTGCCGGCCGCGCTCGCCGAGAACTTCGCCCAGGGCTGGGCCGACACGTCGCTGTCGCTGCCGCGCCTGCCCGGCGCGGCGTACGCCGCCGCACGGCGCGCGGCGCTGTCCGAGCGCTTCCCCGGCGAAAGGATCGTCGTCCCCTCGGGCGGGCTCAAGGTCCGCAGCCACGACTTCGACTTCCACTTCCGCCCGCACTCCGCCTTCGTCCATCTGACCGCCGAGACGGGAACGTGGGCCGTTCCCGACAGCGTCCTCGTGCTGGAGCCCCACGGCAACGGTCACGACGTCACCCTGTTCACCCGGCCCCGCTCGCCGCGCACCGCGGGGCCCGGCGGCGCGGAGCTGTACAGCGACCGCCAGTACGGCGAGTTCTGGGTCGGCCGACGCCGCTCGCTCGCCGAGACGGAGGACGCGCTGGGCGTCGCGACCGCCTCCCGCGACCGGCTGGAGCAGGCGCTGCGCGGCGGCGGCGCGCCGACCAGGGTGATCCGGGGCCACGACGCGCTCGTCGACGCGCTGGTGCCGCCCGCGCCCGAGGCCGAGGCGGAGCTGCTGACCTTCCTGTCCGAGCTGCGGCTGGTCAAGGACGAGTGGGAGATCGAGCAGCTGCGCCTGGCCGTCGACTCCACGGTGGCCGGTTTCCACGACGTCGTCCGCGAACTGCGCCAGGCCACCCGCCTGGAGCGCGGCGAACGCTGGATCGAGGGAACCTTCAACCGGCGCGCCCGGCTCGACGGTTACGGCCTCGGCTTCGAGACCATCGCGGCGGCCGGGGCGCACTCCTCCACGCTGCACTGGATGCGCAACGACGGCCCGGTGCGCGAGGGCGACCTGCTGCTGCTGGACGCGGGCGTGGAGGCCGACTCCTTCTACACCGGCGACGTCACCCGCGCGCTCCCGGTCAGCGGACGGTTCAGCGACGCCCAGCGCAAGGTCTACGAGCTGGTGTACGCCGCGCAGTCGGCCGGCATCGCCGCGCTGCGCCCCGGCGCCCGCTACGGGGACTTCCACGACGCCGCGGTACGCGTCGTCGCCGAGGGCCTGGAGGCCTGGGGGCTGATCCCCGACGCCGAGGCCGCGCTCGCTCCCGACTCGACCCTCTACCGCCGCTACACCCTCTGCGGCTCCGGACACCACCTCGGCCTCGACTGCCACGACTGCGGCGCCGCACGTCAGGAGAGGTACATGGAGGGCGTGCTGGAGGCGGGCCAGGTTCTCACCGTGGAGCCGGGCCTCTACTTCCAGCCCGACGACCTGACGGTGCCGGAGGAGTTGCGCGGCATCGGCCTGCGCATCGAGGACGACTTCCTGATCACCGCCACGGGCGCGGAGTGCCTCTCCGCCGCCCTGCCGCGCGCGGCGGACGAGGTCGAGGCCTGGATGGCCTCGCTGCGATGAGCGGCAGAGGCAATCCCCCGGCCGGCGTGCGGGACGCGGTCCCCGGTCTCGCAGACCCCACGGTGCGACCGCGCCGGGTGCTCACCGCCGCGAGCCTGGCGACGGGCATGTGCGTCATCGACATCAGCATCCTCAACGTCGCGATCCCGGCGATCCGCAACGGTCTGCGGGCGAGCCTGCCGACGATGCAGCTCGCCGTCGACGCCTACGTGATCGTCATGGCCGGGCTGGTGCTGGCCGGGGCCGCAACGGTCGCGCGGTTCGGCGCGCTGCGCGTCTTCCGGATCGGGGTCGCGCTGTTCGGGCTCGCGTCCGTGCTGTGCGGGCTGGCGCCCGACGCGGCCGCGCTCGTCGCCGCCCGCGCCCTGCAGGGGCTGGGCGGCGTGCTGCTCACCCCGGCCACCCTGGTGCTGCTGACCGACACCTACCGGGACGCGGACGGCCGCGCCAGGGCCGTCTCCGTCTGGGCGACGGTCGCGGGAAGCCCGGTCGCCTTCGGGCCGATCCTGGGCGGCGCGCTGGTCGCGGCGGTGGGGTGGCGCAGCGTCTTCCTGGTGAACGTGCCCGCGGTGGCGGCCGTGCTGTGGCTGTCGGCCCGTCACATGCCGCGCGGCGGCCCGGCGAGCGGACGCAGGGAGCCGCAGGACGTGCTGGGCCAGCTGCTCGCGGTCGTGTTCCTCGGCGGGGTCGCGCTGGCGCTCACCGAGGGACGCGAGCTCGGCTGGACCCGGCCCCTCCCGGCCGCCGCCGCGGCGGCGGCCGTCCTGGCGCTCGGCGGGTTCCTGCTGCGCCAGCGTCGCTTCGCCTTCCCGGCGATCCCCGGCGACCTGTTCCGGGCGCCGGGGTTCCGCGGCTTCGTCACGGTCGGTCTGCTGCTCTTCGCCGGGTACTACGGCCTGGTCTTCTCCCTCAGCGTCTACCTCCAGCAGGTGCACGGGTACGGTCCGGTCACCACCGGCCTGTGCTTCCTGCCCTCCGCCCTGCCGATCACGCTGATGCCCTTGGTCGCCGGCCGCGTCCACGCGCGGCTGGGCGCGCCGCGGGTGCTCGGCATCGGGGTCCTGCTGACGCTGGTCGGCGGGGTGCTGCTCGCCCTCGTCGGCGGCGACGTCCCGGTCGGCACCTGCGTAGGGCTGCTCTTCATCGGGCTGGGGTTCGGCCTGGCGACCGTCCCGCAGATCACCCTGGTGATGGCGACGGCCCCGCCCCACCGCTCGGCCATCGCGAGCGGCCTGATGTCCGCGGGCCGCTCCACCGGCACCACCCTCGGCGTCGCCCTCCTCGGCGGCCTCCCCACCGCCCACGGCGGCATCACCGCCCCGGCCCTCGCGGCCGTCCTCCTCTACCTCCTCATGACCGCCACCCTCACCCTGGCCACCCGCCGCCTCCCACCCCCGCCGTCAGCCGACCCGGCGGCGTAGCGAGCCGACAGGGCCGCTGGCCCCGGCCCGACCCCAGCTCGCCCGCGGTCCCGAAGGAGTCCCGCGCGGCACCGCGGGCACCCTGCGCGAGCCGCGCCAGAGGCCCCGAAGGAGAGGCCCGAGCTAAGACCCGAGCCGCGCCCGGTGGAGGGTTGGCCAAGCGCCCTGCGCGAGCCATGCCAGGGCGGTCCCGAAGGAGGCCCAGGCCAAGACCCGAGCGGAACCCGGTGGAGGGCCGGCCAAGCGCCGCGCGCGAGCCATGCGAGGGCAGTCCCATCCCGCGAAAGGACCGGCGCGAGCCCGGCCGCCGGCGGGGGAAGGCCCGGCGGGGCCCTTCTGACCGGTCAGGGATCCAGCAGGGCAACTGGACCCCGGCGCGACCCAGGACCGCACGCGGTCCCGAAGGAGACCCGCGCGGCACCGCTGGAAGGCCGGCCAAGCGCCCCGCGCGAGCCATGCGAGGGCAGTCCCATCCGGCGAAAGGACCGGCGCGAGCCCGGCCGCCGGCCGGCAGGGTCCGGTCGCGGCGCCGCGCGCCGGGGCTAGACGAAGACCGCGAGGGAGCGCGCCTGGCCTGCGCGTTCCTCGATCAGGGCGAGGAAGCGGCCGTCGGGGTCGAAGACGGCGATCGGTTCGGTGGCGTCCATGCGGGGGCCGGCGATGCGGACGCCGTTGGTCAGCAGGCGCGCCTGGTCCGCCGTCACGTCCCAGCGGGGGAACGCCGCGGCCGCGGCCTCGGCGATGGGAAGGACGCGGTCCGCGAAGGACTCCTCCAGTTCCTCCAGCGTGTGGGCGACGTCCAGGCCGTAGGCGCCAACGCGGGTACGCCGGAGGGCGGTGAGGTGGCCGCCGACGCCGAGGTCCGCGCCGAGGTCGCGGGCGAGCGCGCGGATGTAGGTGCCGGAGGAGCAGTCCACCGTGACGTCCAGGTCGACGACGGCCGTGCCGTCCTCGGCCACCGCCGCACGGCGCGCGTGCCGCTCGAAGCGGGAGACCGTCACCGCGCGCGCGGCCAGCTCGAACTCCTCGCCGTCGCGCACCCGCGAGTACGAACGCTTGCCGTCGATCTTGATCGCGCTGACGCTGGAGGGGACCTGCTGGATCTCGCCGGTCAGCTTCGCGATGCCCGCGTCGATCGCCTCGTCCGTCACCTCCGCCGCCGACGCCGACGCGGTCACGTCGCCCTCCGCGTCGTCCGTGACGGTCGTCTGGCCGAGCCGGATCGTCGCCTCGTACGTCTTGGTCGTCAGCGCCAGGTGCCCGAGCAGGCGCGTCGCCCGCTCGCTGCCGACGACCAGGACGCCCGTCGCCATCGGGTCCAGCGTGCCGGCGTGGCCGACCTTGCGGGTGCCCGCCAGCCTGCGGATCCGGGCGACGACGGTGTGGGAGGTGATCCCGGCGGGCTTGTCGACGATGACCAGACCGTCGGGGCCGGTGCCCTTGCGCTTCAAGAGGTGATCAATCTTTCGTCTGGGAGGAAATCGCGCTGCGGAACGCCGCGACGGTCGCGGCCACCCCGATGCGCGAGGTGAAGCCGGCCGCGTAGGCGTGGCCTCCGCCGCCGAGCGCGGCGCAGGCCGCCGCCACGTCGACCGAGCCGTTGGCTCGGGAGGAGCCGCGAAGGCTGCCGTCCGGGTCCTCCTTGAGGACCAGGGCGACCTCGGCCTCCGCCGCCTTGCGGACCACGTCGATCAGGCCCTCGATCTCCTCCGGCGGCACGCCGTGCGCGAGCAGGTCGGCCCAGGGGACCCAGGTCCACACGAGGCCGAGCCCGTCCGCCGCCCGCCGGTCGAGCTGCGCCCGCTCCAGTGCGGCGGCCAGCACCTTCAGGTAGCCGAAGGACTGGGTGTCCCAGAGCCGGCGGGAGATCGCGTCGTGCCGGACGCCCGCCGCGAGCAGCCGCGAGGCGAACTCGTGGGTGGCCGGGGTGGTGGCCGCGTAGCGGAAGGAACCGGTGTCGCTGGCGACCCCGGCGTAGAGGCAGGTGGCGATCGGCTGGTCCAGCGGGATGCCGAGCCGGCGCAGCAGTTCGTCCACCAGGACCGCGGTCGCGGGCGCGAGCGGATCGATCAGTCGGCGGGTGCCGAAGCCGCCGTTCGACGCGTGGTGGTCGATCACGACGAGCGTCCGGGCGGATTCCGCCTTCGTCTGCAGCAGGCCGAGCCGCCGCGGGTCGGCGACGTCGAAGCTGATCATCAGCTCCGGGCGCTCGGGTACCGCGGAGACCGGGACGATCAGCTCCTGGCCCGGCAGGAAGGCGAGCGACGCCGGCACGATCTGCGGGTCGTCGCCGAAGGAGACGCGTACCTCCACGCCGCGCTGCCGCAGCGCCAGGCCGACCGCGAGCGCCGAACCGAGCGCGTCGCCGTCGGGCAGCACGTGGGCCACCAGGTCCACCGAGGAGGCGGACCCGATCGCGTCGAGCACCGCCTGCCAGTCCGCGTCCGTGGGGCGTCGCAGCTCCGCGCGGGGCGCGGGCAGCGACGGCGGGACGGACGGGACCGTCTGTGCGGGCAGCGCGGAAGCGCCCACCTCTCCGGTGGGCGCTTCCGCTGCGCCTTCGTGCCGGCCGAGCACGACTACTCGTCCTCTGCCTCGTCGTCGAGCTCTTCGTGCTCGCCGGGCTTGCGATAGGGGTCGGCGTCGCCGGCGAAGGTCTTGCCGACGGCGACGCTGCGCACCTCGGCGTCCTGCGCCCGCGCCTTGACGAGCAGGTCGTCCAGGTGACGGGCGGTGTCGGGGACGGCGTCCAGGACGAAGGTGAGGGTCGGGGTGAAGCGGACGCCGGTCTCCCGGCCCACCGTGGAGCGCAGGATGCCCTTGGCGCTCTCCAGCGCCGCCGCGGACGCCTCCCGCTCGGTCTCGTCACCGTGGACGGTGTAGAAGACGGTGGCCTGCTGCAGGTCGCCCGTCACCCGGGCGTCGGTGATGGTGACGAAGCCCAGGCGGGGATCCTTGATCCGCCGCTGCAGGGTCTCCGCGACGACCACCCGGATGCGGTCTGCGAGCTTGCGCGCCCTCGCGGTGTCGGTCACTGGTCCTCCTCGTGCTGTGGGCACCAAGGAACGGTACCCGGCCGCGCCCGCCTAGGGGCGCTCTGTCTGATTGTCCTACTCGTCTTCGTCATCGCGAAGCCTCCGCCTCGCCGACAGCAGCTGCACCTCGGGTCTCCCCGAGACCAGCCGCTCACAGCCGTCCAGGATCTCGACGACGTAGGACGCCTCGCCGGACACCACGGCCAGGCCGATCTCGGCTCTGCGGTGCAGATCCTGGTTTCCGGTCTCCGCAGCGCACACGCTGTACTTGCGTTGCAGCTCGGCCACGATGGGCCGCACGATCGATCGCTTCTCCTTGAGCGAGTGAATATCACCCAGAAGAAGATCGAACGTAAGTGTTCCCACGAACATGTGTGACAGGTCACGCCGACCTGTGAGGCCTCGGCACACCAGCGGGACAGCTGGTGCGATCACCGTACCGAGCGAGCAGGGGGCCGGTCGACGGGAATTCCCGCCGACCGGCCCCCACACCACTCAGGCCTTACGAGCGCGGCTTCTCGCGCATCTCGTAGGTCTCGATCATGTCCTCGACCTTGATGTCGTTGAACGAACCGAGCGTGACACCGGCCTCGAAGCCCTCGCGGACCTCGGTCGCGTCGTCCTTGAAGCGGCGCAGACCCTCGATGGTGAGGTTCTCCGCCACGACCTTGCCGTCGCGGATGAGGCGGGCCTTGGCGTTGCGGCGCAGCAGGCCCTCGCGGACCAGGACACCGGCGATGTTGCCGAACTTGGAGGAGCGGAAGACCTCGCGGATCTCCGCGGCGCCGAGGCGCACCTCCTCGTACTCCGGCTTGAGCAGGCCCTTGAGCGCCGCCTCGATCTCCTCGATCGCCTGGTAGATGACCGAGTAGTAGCGGATGTCGACGCCCTCGCGGTCCGCGGCCGTGCGGGCACGACCCTCGGCCCGGACGTTGAAGCCCAGGATGATCGCGTCGGAGCCCATGGCCAGGTCGACGTCGGACTCGGTGATCGCACCCACACCGCGGTGCAGGATCCGGAGCTCGACCTCCTCGCCCACGTCCAGCTTGAGCAGCGCGTCCTCCAGGGCCTCCACGGAACCGGAGACGTCACCCTTGATGATGAGGTTGAGCTGCTGGATGCCGCCGGCGGCGATGGCCTTGTCCAGGTCCTCGAGCGAGACGCGGACCGGACGACGCGCGAACATGGCGTTGCGGTCGCGGGCCGAGCGCTTCTCGGCGATCTGGCGGGCCGTGCGGTCCTCGTCGACGACGATGAAGCTGTCGCCGGCGCGGGGCACCGAGGTGAGACCGAGCAGCAGCACCGGACGGGACGGACCCGCCTCCTGGAGGTGGTTGCCGTTCTCGTCGAGCATGGCGCGGACGCGGCCGTAGCTGTCGCCGACCACGATCGAGTCACCGACGCGCAGGGTGCCGCGCTGGACGAGCAGCGTCGCCATGGCGCCGCGGCCCTTGTCCAGGTGGGCCTCGATCGCGATGCCCTGGGCGTCCTGCTCCGGGTTGGCCCGGAGGTCCAGGCTGGCGTCCGCGGTCAGGACCACGGCCTCCAGCAGCTGGTCGATGTTCAGGCCCTGGCGCGCGGAGATGTCGACGAACATGGTGTCGCCGCCGTACTCCTCGGCCACCAGACCGAACTCGGTCAGCTGACCGCGGACCTTGGTCGGGTCGGCGCCCTCGACGTCGATCTTGTTGACCGCGACCACGATCGGCACACCGGCGGCCTTGGCGTGGTTGAGCGCCTCGACCGTCTGCGGCATGACGCCGTCGTTGGCCGCGACCACGAGGATCGCGATGTCGGTGGACTTGGCGCCACGGGCACGCATGGCGGTGAACGCCTCGTGACCCGGGGTGTCGAGGAAGGTGATGGCGCGCTCGTCGCCGTTCACCTCGGTCACGACCTGGTAGGCGCCGATGTGCTGGGTGATGCCACCGGCCTCGCCCGCGACCACGTTGGTCTTGCGGATCGCGTCGAGCAGGCGGGTCTTACCGTGGTCGACGTGACCCATGACGGTGACGACCGGCGGACGCGCCACGAGGAACTCCTCGCCGCCCTCGTCCTCGCCGAACTCGATGTCGAAGGACTCGAGCAGCTCGCGGTCCTCGTCCTCGCGGGAGACGATCTCCAGCGTGAAGCCCATCTCGCCGGCGAGCATCTGCAGGATGTCGTCGGAGACGGACTGCGTCGCGGTGACCATCTCACCGAGGTTGAACATCACGGAGACGAGCGCCGCCGGGTTGGCGTTGATCTTGTCCGCGAAGTCCGTCAGCGAAGCGCCGCGGGAGAGACGGACCGTCTCGCCGTGACCCTTCGGCAGCATCACGCCGCCGACGGACGGGGCCTGCATGGCCTCGTACTCCTGGCGCTTCGCACGCTTCGACTTGCGGCCACGGGCCGGACGGCCACCGGGGCCACGGCCGAAGGCGCCCTGCGTGCCGCCACGGGCACCCGGACCGCCGGGACGACCGCCGAAGCCGCCGCCGCCACCGGGACGGGCACCGCCGCCGCCGAAGCCGCCGCCACCGCCACCGGGACGCGGACCGCCGAAGCCGCCGCCGCCCGCCGGACGGGCGCCCGGACCTGCCGGACGACCCTGGAAGCCGGGACGCGCGCCGCCGGGACCTGCCGGACGGCCGCCGGGGCCACCGGGGCCACGACCGCCGCCGGGGCCCGGACGCGGGCCGCTGGCGGGACGCTGCGGCATCATGCCCGGGTTCGGGCGGGGCATGCCGGACGGGCTCGGGCCGCCGGGACGCGGAGCGCCCTGCGGACGAGGCATCCCACCGGGAGCACCGGCGCCACCGGGACGGGGCGCGCGGTCACCGGCACCGGGAGCGCCGCCCGGACGCGGACGGTCGCCGCCGGGACGGGGGCCGCGGTCACCGCGGTCGGCACCGGGAGCACCGGCCGGACGCGGGGCGCCCGGACGCGGACGGTCGCCGCCGGGGCCACCGGCGCCGGGAGCACCGGCCGGACGCGGGGCGCCCGGACGGGCCATGCCCGTGTTGCTGGACGTGAAGGGGTTGTTGCCCGGACGGGGACCGGCCGGACGGGCGCCCGGCGTGGCCGGACGGGGGCGCCGGGGCGCGGCGCGTTGCCGGCCGGACGCGGCGCGGCCGGAGCCGCGGGGGTCTCGGGCTGGGCCGGAGCCGGAGCCGAGAACTCGGCCGCGGGCGCGACGGGGCGGGGCCCCGGCGTCGCGGTCGGACGCGGGCCCGGCGTGGCCGGACGCGCGGCGGCGGGCGCGGCAGGAGCCGGCGCCGCCGGAGCAGCCGCTGCGGGCTTGGGGGCCGGCGGCTTCGGAGCCGCGGGCGCGGCCGGACGCGGGGCGCCCGGCTTCGGGCCGGCACCGGCCGGCTTGGGGGCGGCCGACTTGGCCGCGGACTTGGCGGGGGCGGAACCCCCACCGAATGCAAGCTCAAGCTTGCGGACAACAGGCGCCTCGATGGTCGACGACGCCGAACGGACGAACTCACCGAGCTCCTGGAGCTTGGCCATGACGACCTTGCTCTCCACGCCCAAATCCTTGGCGAGTTCGTATACCCGGACCTTAGCCACTTCGCTCCTTCTAGGTCCGGGTTCTCCGCCGGACCGTCGCTACTTCATGCTCGTACTCATCGCGTACTCATCGAGTGCTCATCGCAATCTCGACCTACTTTCGACTTCGCGAGGTACCTGTTACCTGACTCAACTACTGGACAACTGCGGACGCCTCGACGTACCGCTCAAGCGCTGCGGTGTCGAGCGGACCCGTCCGGCGCAACGCCCGCGGGAACGCCCGTCGGCGCACGGCCGACACGAGGCAGCCCGGCTCGGGATGCACGTACGCGCCCCGACCGGGCGACGTGCCGCGGGGATCGGGGACGCAGACGTCCTCGACCGCCGTGACACGCAGCAGATCGTGTTTGGCCGCCCGCTTCCGACACCCCACGCACGTGCGTTCCGGGCATGCTTCTGTACGCGTCCGGCCAGACACGTCCAAGTCTACCCCTCTGATGGTCTTCGTTCCGACTCGGTTATCCGCGAACGATCAACTCTGCGTTCCCGCGTCGGTCCACTTCCGTAACGCGCTCAGGCCTCGGAAGCTTCCACGTCCGGCCGGATGTCGATGCGCCAGCCGGTCAGCCGGGCCGCGAGGCGGGCGTTCTGGCCCTCCTTGCCGATGGCCAGCGAGAGCTGGTAGTCCGGCACGGTCACCCGGGCGGAGCGGGCGTCGTAGTCGACGATCTCCACGTGTGTCACCCGTGCGGGCGACAGGGCGTTGGCGACCATCTCCGCCGGGTCGTCGGACCAGTCGACGATGTCGATCTTCTCGCCCATCAGCTCGCCCATGACCTGGCGCACCCGGCCGCCCATCGGGCCGATACAGGCGCCCTTGGCGTTGAGGCCGGGCTTGTCCGTCCACACGGCGATCTTGCTGCGGTGGCCGGCCTCGCGGGCGATCGCGGCGATCTCGACGGAACCGTCGGCGATCTCGGGGACCTCCAGCGCGAACAGCTTGCGCACCAGGTTCGGGTGCGTGCGCGACAGCGTCACGGACGGACCGCGGACGCCCTTCTTGACCGAGACGACGTAGCACTTGAGCCGGAGCCCGTGCTTGTACTCCTCGTTCGGCACCTGCTCCTGGGCCGGCAGGATCGCCTCGATCTTGCCGATGTCCACCAGCACGTTCTTCGGGTCCTTGCCCTGCTGGACCACGCCGGTCACGATGTCGCCCTCACGGCCGGCGTACTCGCCGAAGGTGACCTCCTCCTCGGCGTCCCGCAGGCGCTGCAGGATGACCTGCTTGGCCGTGCTCGCCGCGATCCGGCCGAAGCCGGTCGGGGTGTCGTCGAACTCGCGGGGGGTCGCCCCCTCCTCGACCTCGTCGGGGTCCTCGGTGGCCCAGACGGTGACGTGGCCGTTCTCACGGTTCAGCTCGACGCGGGCCTTGTGCCGCGAGCCCTCAGTGCGGTGGTACGCAATGAGGAGGGCCGACTCGATCGCCTGGACCAGCAGATCGAAATTGATCTCGCGCTCGCGAACGAGTCCGCGCAGGGCGCTCATGTCGATGTCCATGGCTACGCCTCCTCTTCTCTCTTCAGTTCTCGGTCACGCCTCGTCGGAGGCGTCGTCCTCTTCCACATCTACGTCATCGGCGGCGGAGTCCTTGCGGTTGAACTCCACCTGCACCCGGGCCTTGGCGATCTCCGTGTAGGCCAGGCGGCGCTCGGTGGCCTTGCCCCGGCCCTTGACCGGCGCGATCTCCAGCAGCACGCCCTCTTCGTCCGACTCCAGCACCCGGCCGGTCACGTCGCCACCGGTGCTGAGCTGCGCCTTCACCAGGCGGGTCGCGGCGCGACGCCAGTGGCGGGGCTGGGTGAGCAGGCGCTCGACGCCCGGGGAGCCGACCTCCAGCCGGTACTCGCTCTCGCCCATCACGTCGGAGGCGTCCAGCGCCTCGCCGAACAGGCGGCTCAGCTCGGCCACGGTGTCCAGGTCCACGCCCCCGTCGGCGTCGACGACCACGTCGAGCACGCGGCTGCCGCCCACACGGGTGAGCCTGACCTCCTCCAGATCGGCCCCCGCCTCTGCGGCGAGCGGCTCCAGCAGCTCGTGCAGCCGATCGTTCTGGGTGGTGCTCATCCGGATACTCCTCGGCCACGTCTGCTGTTGTCTGAAGGTCGCAAGTGCGCCCATAGCCTATCCGGTCGGCAGCGCTGCCGCCGATTCGGCACAAATCACCGGCGCGCTCCCACACATCTGGATCACACGGTAACGTCCCTGCTCATGGCCGTCCCTCTTCGTCGCCGCAGCCTGCTCACGGCCGGGCTGCTCGCCGTTCTCACCGCGTGCGGGAGCAACGGTTCCCCCGCCGGCCGCGGCGCCGACGGCCGGCCCGCTCCCACGCCCGCCGATCCCGACCAGACCGCCAGGCAGCGGATCGGCAGCGCGATGACGTCGCTGATCGCCGCGTACGACAGCACCTCCGCCCACGCCGTGCTGCGACGCCAGCTGGCCGAGGAGCTGGCGGCGCTGCACGGGGGGAGACCGACCGCGTCCCCCTCCGCCTCGTCCTCGCCCACCACCTCCTCCTCGGTGCTGTCCCCCGCGACGACGCGGACCGTGGTGTCCGACGCCACGCTCGCCGCACGTGAGCAGGAGCTCGGCGCGCTGTGCGCGACCGAGCTGCTGGCGACCTCCCCCGCGCTGGCCAGGCTGACGGCGTCCGTCGCCGCCGGCGCGGCCCAGCGCGCCGCGCTGCTGGGCGCGAAGCCGGTGGCCGCGGGGTCCTCGGGCGGCGACCGGATCCGTCCGAGCGCCGCCGAGGTCAGCGCGCTGCAGGCCGCACTGGGCGCGGAGCACGCGACGGTCTACGGCTACGGCGTCCTGGGCGCGCTGCTGAGCGACGCGCGCCGCACCCAGGCCACGTCCGACTACCAGCTGCACCGCGCCCGGCGGGACGCCCTGGAGGCGGAGCTCACCACCTCGGGCATCCGGCCGGCGGCGGCCGCGGCCGCGTACGAGCTCCCGTTCGCCGTCACCGACGCCGGCTCGGCGCGCCGACTGGCGGCACTGCTGGAGGAGCGCCTGGCGGCGGTGTACGCCAACGCGGTGCAGGCCGGCGAGAACGAACTGCGCGACCAGGCGGCGACCCAGCTGCGGCTCGCGGCCCTGCGCGCCCTGTCCTGGCGCGGCACCTCGACGCCCTTCCCCGGCCTGCCCGAGCGCTGAGCGGGCCCGGTGCCGGAGGTCCGCCGCGATGGCCGACAATGGAACGGCACGATCCACCACGAAGGGCGAGCATGACGGCACCAGGCTTCAGCGTTCCCGCCCGGCTCAAGGACACGGTCCGCCGCTGGACCTCCGACGCCGGATGCGAGTGGCTCGACGCGCTCCCCGGGCTCGCCGCGGCGTACCTGGACCGATGGGAGCTCAGCCTGGAGCGGGTCTGCGAGCCCGGCGGCCAGATCAGCCTGGTGCTGCTGGTGCGCCGCGCGGACGGCGCACCGGCCGCGCTGAAGATCGGCTACCCGGACCCCGAGGGCGAGCAGGAGCACGCCGCGCTCGCGCACTGGGACGGCCACGGCGCCGTCCGGTTGCTGGAGGCGGCTCCGGACGACCGCGCGATGCTGCTGGAACGCGCCAACAGCGAGGTGCCGCTGCGCTCGCTCCCGGAGAGCAAGGCGATGCTGGAGGCGCTCGGCACGCTGCGGCTGCTCTGGGTCGCCCCGCCGGAGGACCACCCGTTCACCTCGGTGCCCGACTACGTGGCGGACCTGCGCGAGATCCTGGTCCGGCGCAGGGAGATGCCGGCCGCGGCCGAACTGCGGCCCCTGGTCGACGAGGCGCTGGAGCTGTCGGCCGCGCTGCTCGACGACGCCACCGCGCGCGAGGAGCGGCTGCTGCTGCACGGGGACTACCACCACGGCAACGTCCTCGCCTCCGAACGCTCGCCCTGGCTGGCCATCGACCCCAAGCCGCTGGTCGGCGAACGCGCCTACGATCTGGCCTGGCTGGCCCAGGACCGGCTGGAGACGCTGGCCGGCTCCCCCGGCCCGCAGGCCGCCGCCCGCAGACGGCTGCAGCGCCTCGCCGCGGACGCCGCCGTCGACCCCGAGCGGCTGCGCGGCTGGACGCTGTTCCGCTCGGTCGAGGCGGGACTGTGGAGCCTGGACGTGGGCGACACCCAACACGCCTCGCTCTATCTGGAATTCGCGGCGATGCTGTGACCACGCCTCCCCGTACCGAGCCCCGACGTCCGGAGTGATGAACCTGTGGCAGAGCCGCCACGCCGCCGACGCCTGACCGACGACGAGATCGCCCGGGCCCGGCACTTCAGCCCTTACCTGCTGCTGCCCTGGGTCCTGCTGACGCTGGTCCCGCTCTCCTCCGACGTGCTGCACGGCGAGTACCCGCGCCCCTCGGTGGCGCTGGTGGCGCTGGCCGCCTTCGTGGTCCTCTACTGCGGCACGGTGGTCACGGCCCTGCGTCCGCGCCTGCACCACACCCGGCTGCCGATGCTGCTGGCCGCCCTGCTGGTGCCGGTGACGAGCGGTCTGGCCGGGGCCCTGCCGCACGGCTTCCTGCTCTTTCCCCTGCTGGCGGCGGCGGGTGCGCTGGTGGTGCCGGGGCGGTGGTCGCTGCTGGTGCTGCTGGGCGTCCCCGCCCTGTCCGCGCTGACGGCGTGGATGCGCGGCCAGTACGACGTGATCGTCTACGGCGCGCTGGGCAGCTTCCTGGCGGCCGCGCTGGTGCTGGCGCTGTTCCGGCTCTCGGTGGTGACGGAGCAGCTGAAGGAGGCGCGCAGGACCCGCACCGGCGCCGACCACGCGCCCGGCCACGGCCCCGCGTCCGGCCCGCCGCCTGGCGCCGATGCGACCACCGGCGGGGCCGAGGCCGACCCGCGGATCGATCCGGCCGCGGGCGTCGACGCGGTACCGGGCCAGGCGCCCGGCACCGGCTCCGAGGCGGGGCAGACTCCGACGGCCGTCACTGGCTCCGGCTCTGGTCCTGGTCCCGGACCCGGCCCGGACTCTGATCCCGGCTCTGCTCCGGGCCCGGGTCCAGGCCCTGGCCTGGGCCCAGGGACCGGCTCCAGCGCGGGTTCGGACGCGGAGTAGGCAGCGGGAGCGTCGCACCCATCACCGCGTACGGCAGCAGCGTGTTGGGGAACAGCACCCGCCGGGCCAGGTCGCGGTAGCCGAGCGAGCGGTAGAGCGCGCGGGCCGGCGTCTCCCGGTCGACGGCGGACAGGATGCTGCGCGGCAGGCCGGTCGCGCCGCAGAGCGTGGTGATCAGGGACCGGCCGAGCCCGATGCCCTGGAAGCGCGGGTGGACGTGGAGCTCGGTCACCGAGAAGGCGTCGTCGAGCCAGCCCTCGTTGCCGTTCGCGGCGAGACAGGGCTCGATGACGGAGCTCCACCAGTGGGCGCGGTCGTTGGGCATCCCGTAACCGAAGCCGACCAGCGTCCTGGCACGGAACGCCCCGAACGCGTGGACGCCGGGGAGTTGCGCGTGCCGCTCGACGATCTGCAGCCGCACCGCGAACTCGTCGGGCGAGAGCCCGAACGCGGCGGCCTGCACCTCAAGGGCGGCCGCCGCGTACGCGGCGAGATCGATGGGCTCGATCGTGACTTCGTCCATAGGCGGACGCTATCGCCTCACCCTGACCCAGAGCCATGCCGCTCCGTGTCGGGCGAGCGTCAGCGCCTGCGGGCGAAGAGGGAGACGGATCCGGCGAGGAGTCCGAGGGACAGCACGATCCCGGCGTAGGGCCAGGGCGACCGGCCGGGCGCTCCGGCGGCCGTGAGGGCGCCGCGCGCCGGATCCTGGTGCTCGACCGTCGAGGAGCGGGTGGTGGCCGCACCGATCTGCTGGACGCCGGGGATGGCGTCGGCGATCGGCGCCAGCGCGAGGGCGGTCCCCAGGGACTCGTGCGGTGCGGGTGCCGCCGTGGAGGGCGCCGCCGTGGGCGGGACCGACGTGGGCGGGACCAGGGCGGGGACCACGGACGCGGACGCCGCCGGCGCGGCCAGGTCGGTCGGGCGGGGCGAACCGGTCGGAGCCGACGCCGGAACGGCCGGTGCCGTGCCCGATCCCGCGGGGGTGCTTCTCCCCGCGGTGGCCGTCACCGTGACGGTAGCGGTAGCGGTGGCGGCGGCGGTCGCGGTAGCAGTGGCCGTCGCGGACGCGGTGACGGTGGCCGTGGCGCCGACGGAGGCCGAGGCCGAGGCCGAGGTCGACGGCATCCCGGTGGGTGTCTGTGTCGGCGTCTGCGTCGCGGTCGGCGAGGCGGTCGGCGTCGGGCAGCCGAGGTTGGTCAGCGAGGCGCTCAGGCGGTCGGTCAGGAAGGCCAAGAGGTCCTGGCCGTCCTGGGGCGAGACGGCGCCGGTGAAGAACTGCCGGTCCGTCCGCAGACGTGCGGCGCCCACCTGGCCGAGATTCGCGCAGTAGACCTTTGCGCTGCCCGGGTCCGTGCCGGCGCCGTGTCCGAGCAGCGGCTGTCCGACGCCCACGCGGTAGAGGTTGGTCTTGACCCGGCTGGCCGCGCCGCTGTGGCCCAGCACCATCGGGTCGTTCAGCGGCACCAGCGCCACCGGGGCCCGCTGGTCCGCTGCGGCCTGGAGCTCGTCCAGGGCCAGCGAGGTCGTCTGCTGACCGGGGTCGGCGAGGTCCGGCGCGGTCCAGGGGGTGCAGCCGAGGGGCGGGTCCACGAAGGCGGTCAGCAGCAGGTTGTCGCTGCCGTTGAGGATCGTGCTCGCGTGGTTGCCCAGGGCGGCCGCGTTCCTCGTGGTCCGCTGTGCGGTGCGGCCGTCGGCCGTGGCGAGGTACGCGGAGGTCACGTTGTCGCTCTGGTCCTGGTCGACCACGCCGAAGTCGCGGGTCGACGGACAGGGCGCGCCGTCACGGCCGGTGCCGAGCGGCGGGACCTTGAGTCTCCCGGTGCGCTCCGCGGCACGCGCCCCGGCGAAGAACGCCGGCGCGTTGCAGTAGGCGAACTGCCCGAAGATCGAGCCCGGCGTGCCGTTGACGCACCGGCCGGACGAGAGCGGGCCGCGCAGGGTGAGGTTGTCGCCGTTGAAGCCGAACCAGAGCGCCACCACGGCCCGCGCGGGCAGCTTGGGGCGGACGGGGGTGCGGGCCGGACGGGTGCCGCGGTCGACGACCAGCGGGTTGTAGACGGAGAGCGCGCCGGTCGCCGGGTCGAGCACGGTGGCCTGGACGAAGGCCGACTGTGCGGCGTCGGCCTCGTGGCACGGACCCTTCGCCGGGTCGGTGGCGGTCAGCCGGTAGGGGGTGGCCAGGCCGGTCGCGGACAAGGGGTCGGCCGGGACCAGGAGCGCACAGTCGGCGTTGGGGGCGGCCGGGGCAGCGGCCGCGGTGGGCTGCCCGCCGGGTGCGATCGCGGCGATCGCGCTTCCGAGCAGAGTCAACAGGCCCAGCAGGCCCGTCAGTACGCCGGCCAGCAACGGAAGCCGGCGGCGGGTCTTGCGGCGATGGGACAACTCGCGCCGTCCTTAGATCGGGGGCGCCAGGGGACCGGAGGGGAAGAATGGGGACGGGTCGCCCATGGCGAGGACGGCGCGAGTGTATGCACGCCGGACGGTCGTCCGAGCGGACCTCCACAACTTCTACAACTCCCGCACCAGAAGCGAACATCTGACGCACAGAACCCACTCAGGGTTCAGAACAGCACACTCATGAAGGCGCCGATCTCGGTGAATCCCACCCGGCGGTAGGCCGCCCGCGCGATCGCGTTGTAGTCGTTCACGTAGAGACTGACGACCGGGGCGACCTCGCGCAGCGCGACGTCGACGACGGTGGCCATGCCGCTCTCGGAGTGACCGCGACCGCGGAACTCGGGCGCCACCCAGACGCCCTGGATCTGGCAGGCCCGCTCGGTCGCCGCGCCGATCTCCGCCTTGAAGACCACCCGGTCACCCTCGAAGCGGGCGAACGCCCTTCCGTTGGTGACGAGTTCGGCCACCCGGGCGCGGTAGAGCAGGCCGCCGTCACCGGCCAGCGGGGAGACGCCGACCTCCTCGGTGAACATCGCGACGCAGGCGGGCAGCAGCAGGTCCATCTCGTCACGGCGGACCCGCCGCACCCGCGGGTCGGCGGCGATGGCGCGAGAGGGCTCCCAGGTGGCCATCAGCGGCTGGTGTCCGCGGACCTCGCGCGCGGGGCCCCAGTGCGGTTCCAGCAGCGCCCAGAGCTCGGCGGTCGCCTCGGCGGGACCGACGATGGACGAGCAGCGACGGCCCTGGCGGCGGGCACGCTCGGCGAAGGCCTGGACCGCCGCGGAGGAGGCGCTGAGCGGGACCAGGTTGGCGCCCGCGTAGCAGAGCGCCTCAAGCCGGCCGCCGTCGAACCAGCCCCACATCTCCCCGCCCAGACGCCACGCGTCCAGGCCCGCGACGGCGACCCTGGCCGCCACGAAAGCATTCTCGACGGGGTCGCGGTCCAGCACCTCGAGCGCGGCCGGAAGGTCCGCGGGCGTGAGTACTCGCGTCGTCGCCACCGAACTGCTCAACACGGGGGCACCCTATTCTCCTCATCCCGCCCTGGCGACCCCCTCGGCCAGGACGAAGCATTCATCGACACGCGTGGAAAAGCGTCAACCTGGGGTTGACGTTGTCCCGAGAACCACGACAACGTCAACCCCAGGTTGACCATTGAGACACGACGGACGCGTTACTCGCTGACGGCGACCGTCGGCGCTCCGCTCGCGACGCCCGCGTCCTGCATCTGCTCGGCGAGCTTGAGGGCTTCCTCGATCAGGGTCTCGACGATCTTGGACTCGGGGACGGTCTTGATGACCTCGCCCTTGACGAAGATCTGCCCCTTGCCGTTGCCCGACGCGACACCCAGGTCCGCCTCACGCGCCTCGCCCGGACCGTTCACCACACAGCCCATCACCGCGACCCGCAGCGGCACCTCCATGCCCTCCAGGCCCGCGGTGACCTCCTCCGCCAGCTTGTACACATCCACCTGCGCCCGCCCGCACGACGGACACGAGACAATCTCCAGACCGCGCTGACGCAGCCCCAGCGACTCCAGGATCTGGTTCCCGACCTTGATCTCCTGCGCCGGCGGCGCCGACAGCGAGACCCGGATCGTGTCCCCGATCCCCTCCGCCAGCAACGCACCGAACGCCACCGCCGACTTGATCGTCCCCTGGAACGCCGGACCCGCCTCGGTCACCCCCAGATGCAGCGGATAGTCGCACGCCGCCGCCAGCTTCCGGTACGCCGCGATCATCACGACCGGGTCGTTGTGCTTCACCGAGATCTTGATGTCACGGAACCCGTGCTCCTCGAACAGCGAGCACTCCCACAACGCCGACTCCACCAGCGCGTCCGGCGTGGCCCGCCCGTACTTCTCCAGCAGCCGCCTGTCCAGCGAACCCGCGTTCACCCCGATCCGGATCGGCACCCCCGCGTCACCGGCCCGCTTCGCGATCTCCTTGACCTGGTCGTCGAACTGCCGGATGTTCCCCGGATTCACCCGCACCGCCGCGCAGCCCGCGTCGATCGCCGCGAACACGTACTTCGGCTGGAAATGGATGTCCGCGATCACCGGGATCTGCGACTTCCTCGCGATGATCGGCAACGCGTCCGCGTCGTCCTGCGAGGGACACGCCACCCGCACGATCTGACAACCCGACGCGGTCAGCTCCGCGATCTGCTGCAGCGTCGCGTTCACATCCGAGGTGACGGTCGTCGTCATCGACTGCACCGAGATCGGCGCGCCGCCGCCGACCGGCACATTACCCACCATGATCTGACGGCTCTGGCGGCGCGGGGCCAGCGGCTCCAGCGGAACGGACGGCATTCCCAGCGAGATCGCGGTCATTGCTTGCGTAATCCCCAAGGTGAGGCGACGGCCACCCGGTCGATCCGGGCGAGCCGGGCGCGCTGCGTATCGGTCGGCGCACCCGGCCCCACGTTACCGGAACAAGCTGTACGGACTGTGCCCCGCTACCCCAGGCGCACCGGGTTCACCACGTCCGCCACCATCACCAGGAGGGTGAAGCAGACGAAGATCCCGGCCACCACGTAGGCGACGGGCATCAGCTTCGCCACGTCGAACGGGCCCGGGTCGGGCCGCCTGACCAGCTTGGCCGCCCGCCGGCGCACGGCCTCCCAGAGGGCGCCGGCGATGTGCCCGCCGTCGAGCGGGAGCAGCGGCAGCATGTTGAGCAGGAAGAGTGAGAGGTTCAGCCCGGCCAGCAGGTTCAGCATGGTCGCGATCCGCGCGCTCGCGGGGGCGTGCATGGCCAGCACGTCGCCGCCGACCCTGGCCACGCCGACGACGCCGACGGGCGAGTCGAGCGAACGCTTCTTGCCCTCGAAGGCCGCACCCCACAGGGCCGGGATCTTGGACGGCAGGGCGACGATCGAGGAGACGCCCTGCTTGGCCATCCCGCCCATCTTGTCCAGGCTCTCGCCGAGGCCGAGCTGGACGGTCGGAGTGATCGGCTGGATGCCGAGGAAGCCGACCTTGACCGTCTGATCGGTCGGGTTGCCGTTGGAGTCGATCGCGTAGAGCGTGTTCGTGGTCAGCGTGACCGGCTGGCTGATCGACTGACCGTTCCGGGTGATGCCGAGGGTCACCCGGTCGTTCGGGTGCTTGCGGATCTCGTTCTGCAACTGGTCGTAGGTGGTGATCGCGACGCCGTTGAAGGAGGTGATCCGGTCGCCGGCCTTCAGGCCCGCGGCCGCGGCCGGTGTCTCCGGGTTGGCGTGGGTGCAGGTCTTGGTCTGCGCCTCGGTGGAGTTGCTCGCCACCACGCACTGCTGCACGTACGAGACCGTCGGCTGCGCCTGCGGCGTGCCGAAGCCCATCAGCACGACCAGGAAGAGCACGAACGCCAGGATCAGGTTCATGAACGGGCCGAAGAACATGATGATGATCCGCTGCCACGGCTTGCGCGTGTAGAACAGGCGGTCCTCGTCGCCCGGCTGCAGGTCCTCGAAGGACTGCTCGCGCGCGTCCTCGATCATGCTGCGCCAGGGCGAGGTGGAGCGGGCGGTGACCTTGCCGTCCGCGCCGGGCGGGAACATCCCGATCATCCGGATGTAGCCGCCGAGCGGGACGGCCTTGACCCCGTACTCGGTCTCGCCCTTCCTGCGCGACCAGATGGTCGGCCCGAAACCGACCATGTACTGCGGCACCCGCACCTTGAAGACCTTGGCCCAGGTGAGGTGTCCCAGCTCGTGCCAGGCGATGGAGAAGAGCAGGCCGAGCACGAAGACCACGATGCCAAGGATCGTCATCAGTGTCGTCATCGTCGTGCCGCTCCCTCTGCTGCCGCTCGGACCGCTGCTTCTCGCACCGCTGCTGCGGTCGCGCCGTACATCATGCCGTCACCCGGCCGCGATCGCCTGAGCCCGCGAGCGGGCCCAGCTCTCCGCAGCCAGGACGTCCTCCAGGGTGAGTGAGGTTCCCCGGGCCGGCGTGCCGTGCTCCTCGACCACCTTCGCCACGGTATCCACGATCCCTGTGAAGGCCAGCCTGCCCTGCAGGAACGCCTCGACGCACTCCTCGTTGGCGGCGTTGAAGACGGCCGGCGCGGTGCCGCCGAGCGTACCGACCTCACGGGCCAGACCCACCGAAGGGAACGCCTGGGTGTCGAGCGGGAAGAACTCCCAGCTCGCCGCCTTCGTCCAGTCGCAGCCCGGCGCGGCGTCCGGGACGCGGTCCGGCCAGCCGATGCCGAGCGAGATCGGCATCCGCATGTCCGGCGGGCTCGCCTGGGCCATCGTCGAGCCGTCGGTGAACTCCACCATCGAGTGGACGATCGACTGCGGATGGACCACGACCTCGATCCGCTCGAACGGGATGTCGTAGAGCAGGTGCGCCTCGATGACCTCCAGGCCCTTGTTGACCAGGGTCGCCGAGTTGATCGTGACGACCGGGCCCATGGCCCAGGTCGGGTGGGCGAGCGCCTGCTCACGGGTGACCCCGGCCAGCTTCTCGCGGCTCCAGCCGCGGAAGGGGCCGCCGCTGGCGGTCACCACCAGCTTGCGGACCTCCCTGCGGGTGCCGGCGGTCAGCGCCTGGAAGAGGGCCGCGTGCTCGGAGTCGACCGGCACGATCTGACCGGGCTTGGCGACCGCCTTGACCAGCGGGCCGCCGACGATCAGCGACTCCTTGTTCGCGAGCACGAGCACGCGCCCGGCGCGCAGCGCGGCGAGGGTCGGCGCGAGGCCGATGGAGCCGGTGATGCCGTTCAGTACGGAGTGGCACTCCATGCCGGCGAGCTGCGTCGCCGCGTCCGGCCCGACCAGGATCTCCGGCAGCGCGGCGCCCGCGGGCGCGGCGGCGGCGAGCGCCTCCTTCAGCGGCGCGGCGGCCTCCGGCTGGGCGACGGCGACGACCCCGACCCCGAGCCGCAGCGCCTGCTCGGCCAGCAACCCGACCCGCCCGCCCGCGGCGGACAGCCCGACGACCCTGAAGCGGTCCGGGTTGCGCAGCACCACGTCGATGGCCTGCGTCCCGATGGACCCGGTGGACCCGAGGATCACCAACTCCCTCGGCCCCTCGGGGTCGGCCACGACGGGCTCGAAGCGCAGATGCGGGTCGGCAAGAAGTGTCATGCCGCCATCCTCGCACCTCCCGACAAGGCCCAGCCGCAACCAAAGGAGCGCGGGGCTCTACCCATGTGCGCCTCCGGCGCGTGGACGCGACCGTGTCGGCACGCTTCGCGACGGCGGGCCGGTGGCAACCACCCAGAGGCGCGGGACTCCACCGAAATGCGCCTCCGGCGCGTGGGCGCGACCGAGTCGGCACGCTTCGCGACGGCGGGCCGGCGGCAACCACCCAGGCGCGCGGGGAACTGTGCGACAAGCCACCCTCGGTGGTGACTCGCCGAACGAGCAGGGCCATCCGCACCCGGTGGTTGCTCGCGCAGTTCCCCGCGGCCCCGGAGGGGGCTACTGGCCGGTGGGGTGGGCCTTGAACCAGCCGATGAAGCCATCGGCCGGGCTGCCGATGCCCGTCACGTCGTCGAAGCCCTTCGCCGTCGTCAGGCTGCTGTCCTTGTTCTCCAGGAGAAGCAGCGGGTTGCCCTGCTGGTCCGCCGCCCCGAAGCTCGGCTCGTGGCCGAGCGCACCCGCGCCCGGAACCACGTCGTGGAGGCTGGGCGTGCCGTACTGCTTGTACAGGGCCGGGTTCGCGAAGCCCAGCGCGCTGCCGCCGGACTGGATCGCCAGGGCCTCGGTCGCGCTGAACAGCGGGCACGCCAGGCTGGTGCCGCCGACCGTCATCTCCTCGTACTTGCCGCCGCTCAGCCCGAAAGTCACGCCGCCGTCGGAGGCCGGCCGGGACACCGCGGTGCCCACCGTCTGGCCGACGACCAGGCCGGTCAGGCTGTCCGCCTCCATCGACACGTCGGGCAGCACCCGCTGCGGCTGGCTCCCGCCCGACGAGAGCGCGCTCGGCACCACGCCCTTCTGGTACCACGGCTGGGAGAAGACCTGACTGGCCCCGCCGCCGCCGCCGGCGTCGAACGTCCCCTGCGAGGACCAGCCGCCGCCGCTCTGCTTGTAGATCATCGTCCCCCAGCCGGTCTCCCACTGGTAGTGACCGGCCGCGTCCAGGCCCAGCGTGGTCCCGCCCACGCCGGTCACGAAGGCGTCCGACGCGGGGTAGCTGGCCGCGGGGGTGTCCGAGTGCGGCTGCTTGGTGAGGGTGTAGTCGCCCTGGTCGCCCGTCGAGAAGTTGAAGTTGATCCCCTCGACCGCGCCCTGCTCGAAGATCTGCCGGCCGGCCTGGAAGTCGGCGCTGTCGGTCGACGCCTCGGTGCCGCCCCAGGAGTTGGAGACGATGTCGGCGCTGTGGGTCGAGACGATCTTCTGGAAGGCCCGGAAGAACTCCGAGTCGTCCGGCGACTGGACGCCGTAGTAGACGATCTTCGCCGCGGGCGCGAGCGCGTGCACCGCCTCGATGTCGAGCGTCTCCTCGCCCCACCAGCCGCTGGCGTCGCTCGCGGAGGAGCGGGACGGGTCGTAGGACTTCGGCACGTCCTGGACCAGCTGGCCGGACTGCAGCTCGGGCAGGCCCATCGAGCGCGACCAGGCGTTGACGTCGGCCTCGATGGTCGGCGAGGCGTAGGCGTCGACGACAGCGATGGTGACGTTCTGTCCGTTCATCCCGCTGGCCTCGGCGCCGTACGCGGTGCGCAGCTGCTTCGCGGTGTAGCCGCACAGCATCTGCTGCGGCACCCCGTCGGGGCCGGCCGGCAGCGGCGTGGCGCGCTGGCCGTAGTAGCTGCTGCAGTCCGCGCTGCCGGCGTGCAGCAGGTGCGGCTTGGAGACCGGGCTGGAGGTGGTCAGACCGGAGACCGCCGACACGTAGCTGCCGATGTTCGCGGGGTACTGCGGCTGCGAGGTCGGCGCGATGTCGACCCGGCCGTCGTGCCGGAAGCGGTGGATGTGGACCTTGAGCGTCTGCTCGACCTTGCCGATGGTGGTGGAGACCACGATCGACTGCGAGTCCTGGTTGAGGATCTGCATCCCGGCCTGCTGCACCCAGGCGGTGACGGCCGCCCCGGCGCCCTGGCCGGAGGCGTAGGTCGTACCGAACGCGTCCGGGGTGAGGAACTTGTGGTAGTTCGGGTCGCCGGGGGTGCCGACGGCGACCGCGTAGGCGTCCAGGTTCTGCGGCTTGGCCTTGGCGAACCAGACCGTACCGGTGACGACGGTGCGCGGGTTGGCCGAGCCGATGTCGTTGGCCGCGACCGCCCAGGCCGGAGCCGACCAGGAGGTCTGGCTCTGGAAGGCCATGGTCCCGTCGTTGCTGGCGCTGTTGCCGCCGCCACCGCCCTTGGCGCCGGAGCCGTGGTTGGCGATCGCGACGCCGGTGACCACCACGGCGAGCGCGACCAGGGCGCCGCCGACCACCAGCCCGCGCCGACGCCGCGGCGGCTTTCCCGGCCCGCCGGGGCCCATCGGACCGCCGGGGCCGCCGCCGTAGGGCGGCTGCTGCGGCGGACGCGGCGGCGCGCCGTACGGCGGCTGCTGCGGATACCCCTGCGGCGGACGCGGTGGTCCGCCGTAGGGCGGTTGCTGCGGAGGCTGCTGCGGGTACCCGGGCGGCGCGCCGTACGGCGGCCGGGGCGGCTGCTGCGGAGGCGGCTGCGGCGGGTAGCCCTGCGGCGGCTGCTGCGGATAGGGCTGTGGCTGCTGCGGCTGACCGCCGTAGGGGTTCTGTGGAGGGTAGCCACGCGGCGGCTGCTGCGGGTTCTGCCCGTACGGCGGGTAACTCACGCTGGACCTGTCCTCGTCGATGGGAACCACCGGGAGCGCCGGCCGTGCTGTGGTTTCGGCGCGCGAGCCCCCGGTGATCCTCTTTGCTTCGCACGCCCGTGCGGCATCGTAGCGGTGAGCGGGCGTCAGGTGTCCAACGAGAGAGTGGACCGGCGGGTGTGCGGATCAGCCGATCGGGCGGTGCACGTTCGGTCGTTTCGCAGGTCCCGGCGTCGTGTCCGCGATCCACGGACCCTCCCCCGACGGGTCCAACACGCCCTCCTCCAACCAGGTGTAACGTCCCGCCAGCACACCCTTGCTGATCGTTCGGTCGTCGCGATCGGTATTGGTCCAGAGCCGGTCGAACAACTCCTCGGTCCGGATCCGCGCCTGCTTGCAGAAGGTGTCCGCCAGCTCGTACGCCCCCTCCCCGGTCTGCGCGCCCTCCTTCGTCCGCAGCATCTCCGCGCGCACGCAGACCGCGCTCATCGCGAACAACTCGGCGCCGATGTCGACGATCCGGGCCAGGAAGCCCTGCTTGGTCTCCATCCGGCCCTGCCAGCGCGACATGGCGTAGAAGGTCGACCGCGCCAACTTCCGTGCGCTGCGCTCGACGTAGCGCAGATGCCCGGAGAGGTCACGGCACCCGGCCGGGTGGAACTCGCGGTAGGAGGTCGGCACCTGGCCCGGTCCCGCGACCAGCTTCGGCAGCCAACCGGCGTAGAACGCCCCGGCCTTGGCGGCGGCCCGGCCCTTGCGCCGCAGGTCCGCCTCCGGCTCGATCAGGTCACCCGCCACCTTCAGGTGCGCGTCGACGGCCTCACGGGCGATCAGCAGATGCATGATCTCGGTCGAGCCCTCGAAGATCCGGTTGATCCGCAGGTCGCGCAGCACCTGCTCGGTAGGGACCGCCCGCTCTCCGCGCGCGGCCAGCGAGGCCGCCGTCTCGAAGCCGCGGCCGCCGCGGATCTGCACCAGCTCGTCGGCCATCAGCCAGCCCATCTCCGAGCCGTAGAGCTTGGCCAGCGCCGCCTCGATGCGGATGTCGTTGCGCTCCTCGTCGGCCATCTGACCGGAGAGCTCAAGCACCGCCTCCAGTGCGAAGGTCGTCGCCGCGATGAAGGAGATCTTCGTCGCGACCGCCTCGTGCCCGGCGATCGGCTTGCCCCACTGCTCCCTGGCCGCCGACCACTCGCGGGCGATCTTCAGGCACCACTTGCCCGCGCCGACGCACATCGCGGGCAGCGAGAGCCGACCGGTGTTCAGCGTGGTCAGTGCGATCTTGAGGCCCTCCCCCTCCCGCCCGATCCGGTTCTCCGCGGGGACGCGGACGCCGTCGAAGCGGGTCACCCCGTTCTCGATGCCGCGCAGGCCCATGAACGCGTTCCGGTTCTCCACGGTCACGCCCGCCGAGGACGCCTCCACCACGAAGGCGGTGATCCCGCCCCGGTGGCCCTCCGTCTTCGGCACCCGCGCCATCACCACCAGGAGGTCCGCCACCACGCCGTTGGTCGTCCAGAGCTTCACGCCGTCCAGGACGTACTCGCTGCCGTCCGCACTGGGCGTGGCCGTGGTCGCCAGCCTGGCCGGATCACTGCCGACGTCGGGTTCGGTCAGCAGGAAGGCGGTGATCGAGGTGGTGGCGCAGCGCGGCAGGAAGGCGCGCTTCTGCTCGGGCGTGCCGAACATCTTGAGCGGCTGCGGCACACCGATCGACTGGTGCGCGGATACGAGCGCGGCGATCGCCGGACTGACGCTGCCGATGAGCGCGAGCGCCCGGTTGTAGTGCACCTGGGTGAGACCGAGGCCGCCGTAGTCGCGATCGATCTTCATTCCGAAGACGCCCAGCTCCTGCAGGCCCTTGACCACCTCGTCGGGGATCTGCGCGTCGCGCTCGATCACCGCACTGTCGATCTTCTTCTCGCAGAAGTCCCGCAGCCGGGCCAGGAACTCCGCGCCCTCCCGCTCGGCGGCGGCGTCGGGCAGGGGGTGCGGGTGGATCAGGTCCAGACGGAAACGGCCCAGGAACAGTTCCTTGGCGAAGCTGGGCTTTCGCCAGTCCTGTTCCCGGGCCTCTTCCGCGACGCGACGAGCCTCGCGCTCGGTGACCTTGGGGGCAGCCTGAGGGGCGGAGCCGGACATGGGGCATCACCTCACGGTGGGTTACCTGCCAGTATGCCCCGACCGTACGCTGCGTGCATCCATGGTCACCAGAGGTGAGAGCGGAATGTCCTCCGTCAGAGCGCGAGGCCGGTCAGCACCAGCACGCGCTCGTAGGTGTAGTCGGCCATCGCGTAGGCGACGCCCTCGCGGCCGACGCCGGAGTCCTTGACCCCGCCGTACGGCATCTGGTCGGCGCGGTAGGAGGGCGCGTCGCCGACGATCACGCCGCCGACCTCCAGCTCGCGGTGGGCGCGGAAGGCGAGTTGCACGTCGTGCGTGAAGACACCCGCCTGCAGACCGAACTTCGAGTCGTTGACGGCGGCGAAGGCCTCGTCCACGCCGTCGACCTTGGTCAGCGTCAGCACCGGACCGAAGACCTCCTCGGTCGCCAGCGTCACGCCGTCCGGCACGCCGGACACCACGGTCGGCGCGTAGCTGGCGCCCTCGCGCTTACCGCCGGCCAGCAGCTCGGCACCCGCGTTCACGGCCTCGTCCACCCAGGACTCGACGCGCTTGGCGGCGTCCTCGCTCACCAGCGGGCCCACGTCGACGGCGTCGTCGACCGGGTCACCGGTGACCTGCGCGCCGACCTTGGCGACGACCTTCTCCACGAGCCGGTCGTAGACCGACGCGTCGGCGATCACACGCTGCACCGAGATGCAGGACTGACCGCCCTGGTAGTTCGCGAAGGTCGCGATGCGGGTCGCGGCCCACTCCAGGTCCGCCTCGGAGGACCAGTCGGCGAGCACGACGGCCGCGGCGTTGCCGCCCAGCTCCAGCGTGACGTGCTTGCGCGGGACCGAGTCGAGGATTGCGTAGCCGACCTTGTCCGAGCCGGTGAACGAGATCACCGGCAGGCGCGGGTCCTGCACCAGGGCGGGCATGCGGTCGTTCGGAACGGTCAGCACCGACCAGGAGCCGGCCGGCAGGTCGGTCTCGGCCAGGATCTCGCCCAGGACCAGCGCGGAGACGGGGGTCGCCGGGGCCGGCTTGAGGATGATCGGCGCGCCGACCGCGATCGCCGGGGCGACCTTGTGCGCGACCAGGTTCAGCGGGAAGTTGAACGGCGCGATGCCGAGCACGACACCGCGGTTGAAGCGCCGCACCAGCGCGAGGCGGCCCGCGCCGCCGGCGTCGGTGTCGAGGCGCTGGCCCTCACCGCTGTTGAAGCGCCGGGCCTCCTCAGCGGCCCACCGGAACACGCTCACCGCGCGGGCGACCTCGCCGCGGGCCCACTTGATCGGCTTGCCGTTCTCGGCGGTGATCAGCTGCGCGATCTCCTCGGCGCGCTCGCCCAGTCGCCGGGACACGTGGTCGAGGGCGGCGGCCCGTACGTGCGCGGGCGTGGCGGCGAACTCGTCCTTCACCGCGTAGGCGGCGGCGACCGCCTCCTCCACCTGCGCGTCACTGGCGACACTCACCCGGGCGACGACGCTGCCGTCGTACGGGTGGTGCACGTCGAGGGTCTCGGGTCCGGTCTCCTGCCGTCCCGCCAGCCAGAATGCGTAGGTGGTGGTCACCGCGGTCACCGGCCCTTTCCGTCCTAGTACAGGGGTCTCTACGCGTTCCACGGTAGGCCGCGGAAGGGCTGTAGCCGTTTGTCCTTCCCGTACGACTTCGGGCACCGCAACTCGACACATCGGCCACCCCAGAGGCGCGGGGAACTGCGCGACAAGCCACCCACCGAGGTGGAACCCCCAACGAGCAGGGCCATCCGCGCCGGGCGGTTGCTCGCGTAGTTCCTCGCGCCCCCAGGGAGGTGCAACGAGCCCTTGCGCCGAATGATCAGGTCTCGGCGGAAGCGCGGAGCGCCATCCAGAGCTCCATGCGGACGTCCGTGTCGTCCAGCGAGCGCCCCAGCAGCTCCTCCACCCGCCGCATCCGATAGCGCAGCGTATGCCGGTGCACGCCGAGATCCGCCGCCGCCGCGTCCCACTGGCCGTGCCGGGAGAGCCATGCGCGCAGGCTCGCCTCCAGGTCGCCGCGCGACGTGCGGTCGTGCTCGCGCAGCGGTCGCAGCAGGCCGTCGGCGAAGGCCTGGACCGCCTCGTCGCCGAGAAGCGGCAGCAGCGAGCCCGCGCCGACCTCCTCGTGGTCCACACTGCGTCGCCCGCTCCGCAGCGCGACGGCCAACGCGCGCTCCGCCTCCGCCGCCGCCGCGCCCGCCGCCTCCAGCGTGGTCGGCGCGGAGACGCCCACCGCGACCGTGTCCAGGTCGGCCGCCAGGTCCGTGCAGACCTGGTGCACCATCCCGCCGTCCACGGCGACCAGCACCAGGCGCTCGCCCTCCGGCGCCAGCAGCAGCGGTTCGCCGGTCCGCGCAGCGGCCTGCTCCGCGCGGTCGCCGAGCTCGGCGAGGCCGTCGCCGTCGCCCTCGGCGACCAGCACCCGGACGGTCCCCTGCGGCAGTCCGCCCAGCAGTGCTCCCGCCACGTCCTTGGCGATCACCGTCTCCCCGGCCAGCACCAGCCGCAGCAGCGCCGTCCGCATCCGGTCCTCCGCGCTGCGCAGATCGCGCGAACGCTCCAGGGTCAGCGTCAGCAGCGCGACGGCCGCGTTCACCACGTAGCGCTCCCCCGAGGTCAGCCGGTCCTCCGTGCCGACGGCGAGGAAGCCGCGGGCGCGGCGGTCCGCGCCCAGCGACTGCAGCACCACGTAGTCCTGGGTGCCCTGGGTGTCGCCCTGGAGCGCCATGCTCGCCGGCGCGGGCCGGCCGCGCAGCCGCTCGACCTCGGGCCGCAGCCGCCCGGCGCGGCGCGCGGCCCAGTCCGGCGCCACGACCACGGCCGTCCCCGACGCGTCGTACAAGGCGGCCCAGCCCCCGAGCCGGCCGGCCAGCTTCGCGATGACCGCCGTGGTGCCGTCCTTGCCCAGAGCGGCGCGGGTCAGTTCCTCCTGCGCCTCGAAGCTGGTGGCGACGGCCTTGTACTGCTCGGCCGCGAGCGCGGCGGTGACCGCCTTGCTGATCGCGATGAACGGCGTGGGCTGCGGCACCTCCAGCAGCGGGAGCCCGCGCTCCGAGGCCGCCTCGACCAGCATGCCCGGCACCTCGTCGTAGCTGAGCCCGACGCCGATCCCGAGGCCCGCCACGCCAGCGTCCGCCAGCCGGTGGACGTACTGGCGCAGCTTCTCCTTGCCCTTGCCGAGCTTGAGCCCCGTGGTGAGCAGCAGCTCGCCGCCCTCCAGATAGGGGACGGGGTCGTCCAGCTCACTGGTGTGCACCCAGCGCACGGGCCGGTCCAGGGACGCCTCGCCGGCCCGGACCACCAGGCCCAGCCCCGGCATCGCCACCAGGGAGGCGACCGTGACGCTGCTGTGCCGCACCTCGTCCTCGGGGAGCGGCGGCTTCTCTTGAGACATGACACCTTCGGCGGGCGCAGGCGGCGGACCGCGTCGTTGCGGTCCGAGGGTTGGACGACGCGTCCAAGCCTTCTCCGTCGATTCTGCCTCAGCGGCGCAGCTACTCGCGCGTCAGCACGATTTCCCGCCACAGGTCCGACACCAGGACACCGGGCAGGTCACTGCAGGCGGACCAGCAGCGGCGGCACCTGGGTGCCGTCCACGGAGGTCAGCGAGACCACGGCGTGCCCGTGCGGCAGCACCTGGGCGAGGTCCGAGGCGGACCAGCGCCGGCGCTCCACCCGCCGCGTGGTCACGCTCTCGGTCTGCGCCCGCTCGCCCACCAGCAGCGCCCGCATCCCGCGCAGGCCGCGCCGCAGCAGACCGCCCGAGGTGTCCAGCGCGCGGGTGACGTCCCGCTCGTCCACCCAGACGGTGCCCCACGCGTCCTCGAACAGCTTGCCGTCCCACGGCGCGATGCCGGGGAACGCCATCCGGCCGCCGACCGCGCCGAACAGCGGCGTCCGCAGCTGCTCCGGCAGGTCCACGAGGGTGCGCAGGCCCAGGACGGCGCCGGCGTTGGCCGCGCGGAGCCGCTGGAGCGCCCGGACGGTGTGGCTGTCGACGGCCGCCGACGCGTCGTCGACGACCAGGCCGGCGAAGAGCGAACGGTCCGCGCGGCTCGCGGCCGCGTGCAGGAACTGACCCACCGCCAGCCGGCCCAGGATCCGGGCCGCCTCCGGGTAGTTGTGCTCGGGCAGCGCGATGCGCACCCGCAGCGGATGGTCCAGCGCCCGCAGCGCGAAGAGCGGCAGCGGTTCGGGGTCGCCGGCCGAGGCATTGAAGCAGCGGGCGAAGACCGGCCGGTCGAGCAGGGCCAGCCGGTCGGCGAGCAGCGCGCCGGGATCGTCGGCGAGACCGTGCATCCGCTCGCGCTGGGCCAGCTCGTGCTGGTGGCGGTCCAGCTCACCGCTCTCGCGCACCGCCTTGAGCAGCGCGGACCACGCCGTCGGCTCCGCCCGCAGCAGCAGCACCAGCTCCCTGACCCCGGGCAGCCGCCCGTAGCCGGCCTGGAACGGGCCGACGATCTGCTGCAGCGCGAGGCGCGCGCTCTCCGCGCGCAGCGCGAGCTCGTCCGGCAGCAGCGCGTCCGCGAGCCGCGCGGCAGCCTCGTCGAGCTGCCGCGCGCCGCCGAACAGGTCGAGACCGTAGGCCGCGTGCGGATCGCCCGGCGCGACCACGACGTCGTACCAGGACGCCGGACCGAGATCCGCGTCGGCCGCGCCGACGACGGCGACCACCGCGGTGCCGGTCAGCGCCTGCAGACACAGCGCCTCGGCGGCGGGCCGGGTCAGCCTGGACGTCTTGCCGCTGCCCGACGGCCCGACCGCCAGCAGCGAGGTGCCGAGCAGCGCCGGGTCCAACGCGATGTCCGCACCGCGGTACCCGGCCGGGTTCTTCGGCACGTCCTCGGCGGTGCCGATCCGGAACTGACGCAACAGCAGATCGTGCCACGGCCCCCGCCCCGGCAGATCCCGCGCCCCCGACGGATGCCCACACGCCGCCGCCCCGTGCTCCCGCACCGCCTCCAACAACGCCCCGAGCCGGTCGGGGTCGTGCCGGACGACCTCCGCGGCGCGCACGAGCCGCTGGTGGTCCACGTCCCCGACGCGGCGCGCCCGCGTCTCGGCGTCGAGCTGCCCGAGCGCTCCCGTGTGGGCGTACGGGCGGAGCGGCGCCCAGACGTCCGGCGGCGCCTCGACGGTCACGCCGGACTGCGGACGCGCCTGTCGTGCCTCCCTGAGCCGCGCCAGCACCGGGCGGCCGTAGCGCCGCCAGACCAGCTTCCACCGGCCCCAGCGGCCGAAGACCCAGATCAGCAGCACCACGATGAGCGCGTTGAGGAGATAGGCGAAGAGGGTCGCGAGCAGGTCGCCCCGGGTGACCGCGGCCAGCACGCCGTGGAAGAAGAGCTGGAAGAACCAGGTGACCAGGTCGCCGGAGTAGATGAGCGCCTCGTACGCGACCAGGGCGTTGAGCGCGGCGCGCAGCAGCAGCTTCCAGCCCGGGATCGCGTCGTCGGCCAAGGTCTTCTCGTCGGAGGCACGCGGCTCGGGCCCCAGGCCGAACACCCCGGCGGGCTCGCGGTGGCGCGGCGCGCCGACCCAGCCGACGAGGTCGAACTCGGCTCCCTGCTGCGCGGGGATCGCGCCGGTCGGCCGCGGAACGGCGGCCGGCGGAGTCGGCTGCGGCGAGACCGCCCGGTGTCCGTCGAGTGACATCGCAGTCCCGCTCCCTTGCGCCCGCACACAAGCACCGCCGTCTGGGACCGGCGGGCAGACGGGGCGGGACGGCGCCACGGTGCGCGATGCCTCGCACCCCGCTTCCTGCGCCGCCGCCGTCTTCCGGTCGGTCGTGGCTCTCAATCTAGTGGAGCGGACGCGCCCGTTGTGGGGAAGCGCGCGTGTCATGATCAGTATCCGTCCCGGACAAGTCCGACCCGCGATCACGCCCCTTCGGCGTATGCCGGAGCCCCCTCCCCGCCGTAGCCTGCTGAAAGGGGACGATCCCCTCGGACCACCCCCCGGCGTGCGATCCACACAGATCCCCTCGCCGACGACACACACGCATGGGAGACCACCTCATGAGCGCTGCTCAGCTTCCCGGCGGCCCTTCGCTTCCGCAGGAGCGCCGCCTCGTCACCGCGATCCCCGGGCCGAAGTCGCAGGAGCTGCACGCACGCAAGCTCGCAGCGGTGGCCGCCGGCGTCGGCACCACGCTGCCGGTGTACATCACCCGCGCGGGTGGCGGCGTCGTCGAGGACGTCGACGGCAACTCCCTGATCGACTTCGGCTCCGGCATCGCCGTGACCAACGTCGGCAACGCCGCCGAGCTGGTCGTCGAGCGCGCCTCCGCGCAGCTCGCCGCCTTCACGCACACCTGCTTCATGGTCACCCCCTACGAGGGCTACGTCGCCGTCGCCGAGCAGCTCAACGAGCTGACCCCGGGTGACCACGAGAAGCGCACCGCGCTCTTCAACTCCGGCGCCGAGGCCGTCGAGAACGCCGTCAAGATCGCGCGTGCCTACACCAAGCGCACCGCCGTGGTGGTCTTCGACCACGGCTACCACGGCCGCACCAACCTGACCATGGGCATGACCGCGAAGAACATGCCCTACAAGCAGGGCTTCGGTCCGTTCGCCCCCGAGGTCCACCGCGTTCCGCTGGCGTACCCCTACCGCTGGCTGACCGGCCCGGAGAACTGCGCCGCCGAGGCCGCGGCCCAGGCCATCGACATGATCAACAAGCAGATCGGCGCCGAGAACGTCGCCGCGATCGTGATCGAGCCCATCCAGGGCGAGGGCGGCTTCATCGAGCCGGCCAAGGGCTTCCTGCCCGCGATCGTCGAGTTCGCCAAGGCGAACGGCATCGTCTTCGTCGCCGACGAGATCCAGACCGGCTTCTGCCGTACCGGCCAGTGGTTCGCCTGTGACGACGAGGGCATCGTCCCCGACCTGATCACGACCGCCAAGGGCATCGCCGGCGGCCTCCCGCTCGCCGCCGTCACCGGCCGCGCCGAGATCATGGACGCCGCCCACGCGGGCGGCCTCGGCGGCACCTACGGCGGCAACCCGGTCGCCTGCGCCGCCGCCCTGGGCTCGATCGAGACCATGAAGACGCTCGACCTCAACGCCAAGGCCCAGGCCATCGGCGAGACCATGCTGGCCCGCCTGCGCGCGCTCCAGGAGAAGTTCGAGGTCATCGGCGACGTCCGCGGCCGCGGCGCGATGATCGCCGTCGAGCTGGTCAAGCCGGGCACCAAGGACGCCAACCCGGAGGCCGCCGCCGCACTGGCCAAGTTCTGCCACAACGAGGGCCTGCTGGTCCTCACCGCCGGCACCTACGGCAACGTGCTGCGCTTCCTGCCGCCGCTCGTCATGCCGCAGGAGCTGCTGGCCGAGGGCCTGGACATCCTCGAGAACGCCTTCGCCGCGCTCTGATCCACCCTCTGCTCCACGCGCTGTGCCCCCGTCGGATGCGTCCGACGGGGGCACAGCGCTGTAGGGACGACGCCTGAGCGGGTACGCATCACCGCCATGAAGCCGTGGCGCCCCCTCCTCCCGCTCGTCCTCGCCCTCGTCCTGACGCCGGTCATGACGCTGGTGCCGGGCGCGAGCACGCCCGCACACGCCGCGCTCGCGTTCGCACCCGCGGACCGCGCCTCGGACACCGCCGAGGAGCTGCGCGGCTTCCAGGCCGTCCAGGTGGCCCTGGCCCAGCTCGGCGTCCCCTACGCCTGGGGCGGCGGCAGCCTCGCCGGGCCGACCCTCGGCTTCTGCGACGGCGTGAACGGCTACCGCGACGGCGTCTGCCTCGCGGACCACACCGTCGGCTTCGACTGCAGCGGCCTGGTCCGCTACGCCTGGTACCAGGCGAGCGGCGGCGCCGTGGTGCTCCCCCACTACAGCGCCGCCCAGGCCCTGCTGGGCCGGCGCGTCATCGACCGTCGCGCGCTGCTCCCCGGGGACCTGCTCTTCTTCGCGGAACCCGGCGGGCGGGTCCATCACGTCGGCCTCTACCTCGGCGACGGCGCGATGATCCACGCGGAGCACACCGGCACCCGGGTCGCCGTGCTGCGCGACGTCTTCGACGATCCGACGTGGGGCCCGCGACTGGTGGCCGCCACCCGGCCCGAACCGGGACCCGACGCGCCCACCACGCGGCGTGAAGAACGTGTGCGGACCTGATGGCGGGTGGGTGAGGCGGATCGATCGACGGTGCGCCGTGACGTACTGTCATGACAGATGGAGAAGCACGACACCACCGAGGACACCACAACGGACTCGTCGCGGAGTCCCCTCAGCCGATCGACAGCACGCCGAGCTCAAACCCCCCGGGCCAAGCGGAACGTCGATCACATCAGCCGCCCCGGAGCTCTCCCCCCTGCTCCGGGGCGGCTACATGCTGCCCTGGTGTCGGTCTGGTTCCCGGTCGTGCTCGCGGTCCTCCTCGTGTTCCTCACCGAACAGGTCCTGACCCACGGCCCGCTGCTGGCGGTGGACCGCTGGACCCGTGACACCGTGTACGGCGGCTGGGCGACGCACACGTCCTGGGCCTGGGTCGAGCTGGTGGCCGAACGGTGGACCGACATCGGGCTCGCGGTCTGCTCCGGCACCGCCCTCACGCTGGTCGCCCTGGTCACGGCCGCCCGCCTCCGCTCCTGGCGCCCGATCGGCGTGGCGCTGCTCGCGGCAGCGGCCCTCTTCGGGACAGTCATCCCCGGAAAGATCATCATCGCCCGGCCCGGCCCGCACGAAGCACCGGTCCCTCCGGGCGCCTGGGGCTGGTTCCCCTCCGGCCACACGGCGACCGCGTCGATCTGTCTCGGCACGGCCGCCCTGCTGCTGGCGTCGATCCTTCCGCGACTACGCCGGCTGCTCTACGGCGCGACCGCCTTCGTCTGCGTGGGGGTCGGCTTCTTCCTGCTCTGGCGCGACTACCACTGGCTCCTGGACGTCCTCGCCAGCGGCTGCCTCACCGGCATCGTGCTCTGGTGCCTGGCCAGGATCCGCCTCCAGGCGTGACTCGGCCACGGCGAGACCCACGATCGACGTGAGCATCAGCATCGTGCCGACGACCGTGGCCACGGTGAGCCGCTCACCGAGAAAGAGCACGGCGAGCACCGTCGCGCTGACCGGCTCGATCAGCATCACCACCGACACCGTGGCCGCACGGACCGCCGCCGCCCCGGCGAAGTACAGCGGATAGGCGAGCGCCGTCGTGAAGACCACGACATAGAGCAGCAACAGCAGCACCCTGGCCGGGTGGGCGGTGTGCGGCACGAGCCCCTCCACCCAGGCGAACGGCAGCAGGACGAAGGCCCCGATGGCGAACGACCACAGCGTGAGGGTGTAGGAGTCCACGCCGGTCCCGTCCCGTCCGGCCCACCGGCCCAGAACGTTGGAGACCGCGAACCCGGCGGCGGACAGCAGAGCCAGACCCACGCCGAGCGGGCGGACCACACCCTGCTGGTTGCCCAGCACCAGCACCGACAGCCCGGCGAGCGCCCCACCGACCGCCAGCACCCCGCCGCGGCCGATGTGCTCGCCAAGGAAGAGCCGCGCGCCGGCGGCGGTCAGCACCGGACCCGCGCCCAGCGTGACGATGGTTCCGACGGCCAGCCCCGTGTCCTGCACGGCCGCGAAGTAGGCCGCCTGGAAGACGGCCAGGCTGACGCCCGTGCCGGTGAAGAGGAGCGCCCGGCGGAGAACCGGCTGTTCCCGCCTCGGCAGGCGGCGGGCGGGACGGAGGACACGAGCGGCGATCAGCAGCGCCATGCTCGCGAGCAGACGCCAGAACGACAGGGCCAGCGGCCCGAAGTCACTGGACCGGTAGACGAGGTCCGCCGCGGCCCCGGTCGTCCCCCAGGCCGTTCCGGCGACGGCGAGGCAGACGAGGCCGCGCCGGACCGGTCGCACAGATCGCGCGGACGGCCCCGGTCCGGACGGGGTCAGCGGGACAGGATTGGTGGCAACTGCAGTCTTCGACACAGAAGAGTCTCCAGACGGAGCGAATGGTCGTGGTCTCCTCTGCGGGGCACGACCATTCGGCGCGGAGCGCGGCCCGAGGCCTGCGGTCTACGCGCTGGTGTCGGTGGCGACCCGCCCTACAGGGCGGGAGGCGGAAGAACTGCGGCGCACGTGCACATGCGACGCACTCTACGCCATCGTCCCGCCGGCGACTGGGTCCGGAACGCAGTGAAGCCCCCTGACCTATGGTCAGGGGGCTTCACTGGAAAGGTTGTTCGGCGGCGTCCTACTCTCCCACAGGGTCCCCCCTGCAGTACCATCGGCGCTGTGAGGCTTAGCTTCCGGGTTCGGGATGTAACCGGGCGTTTCCCTCACGCTATGACCACCGAAACACGGTGAAACAAGCGGTGATCGCTGTCTCAGAACAGCACAGTGGACGCGTAGCAACTATGGACAAGCCCTCGGCCTATTAGTACCGGTCAGCTCCACCCCTCACAGGGCTTCCACATCCGGCCTATCAACCCAGTCGTCTACTGGGAGCCTTACCCCATCAAGTGGGTGGGAGTACTCATCTCGAAGCAGGCTTCCCGCTTAGATGCTTTCAGCGGTTATCCCTCCCGAACGTAGCCAACCAGCCATGCCCTTGGCAGGACAACTGGCACACCAGAGGTTCGTCCGTCCCGGTCCTCTCGTACTAGGGACAGCCCTTCTCAATACTCCTGCGCGCGCAGCGGATAGGGACCGAACTGTCTCACGACGTTCTAAACCCAGCTCGCGTACCGCTTTAATGGGCGAACAGCCCAACCCTTGGGACCTACTCCAGCCCCAGGATGCGACGAGCCGACATCGAGGTGCCAAACCATCCCGTCGATATGGACTCTTGGGGAAGATCAGCCTGTTATCCCCGGGGTACCTTTTATCCGTTGAGCGACGGCGCTTCCACAAGCCACCGCCGGATCACTAGTCCCTGCTTTCGCACCTGCTCGACCCGTCGGTCTCACAGTCAAGCTCCCTTGTGCACTTACACTCAACACCTGATTGCCAACCAGGCTGAGGGAACCTTTGGGCGCCTCCGTTACATTTTAGGAGGCAACCGCCCCAGTTAAACTACCCACCAGACACTGTCCCTGATCCGGATCACGGACCCAGGTTAGACATCCAGCACGACCAGAGTGGTATTTCAACGTCGACTCCACAACAACTGGCGTTGCTGCTTCAAAGTCTCCCACCTATCCTACACAAGCCGAACCGAACACCAATATCAAGCTATAGTAAAGGTCCCGGGGTCTTTCCGTCCTGCTGCGCGAAACGAGCATCTTTACTCGTAATGCAATTTCACCGGGCCTATGGTTGAGACAGTCGAGAAGTCGTTACGCCATTCGTGCAGGTCGGAACTTACCCGACAAGGAATTTCGCTACCTTAGGATGGTTATAGTTACCACCGCCGTTTACTGGCGCTTAAGTTCTCAGCTTCGCCCGGACGAATCCAAGCTAACCGGTCCCCTTAACGTTCCAGCACCGGGCAGGCGTCAGTCCGTATACATCGCCTTACGGCTTCGCACGGACCTGTGTTTTTAGTAAACAGTCGCTTCTCGCTGGTCTCTGCGGCCACCCCCAGCTCTGGCAGCAAGTGCCGTCACCAGGCGTGGCCCCCTTCTCCCGAAGTTACGGGGGCATTTTGCCGAGTTCCTTAACCATAGTTCACCCGAACGCCTCGGTATTCTCTACCTGACCACCTGAGTCGGTTTGGGGTACGGGCCGCCATGAAACTCGCTAGAGGCTTTTCTCGACAGCATAGGATCATCCACTTCACCACAATCGGCTCGGCATCAGGTCTCAGCCTATTGTGTGGCGGATTTGCCTACCACACGGCCTACACCCTTACCCCGGGACTACCACCGCCCGGGCTGGACTACCTTCCTGCGTCACCCCATCGCTCAGCTACTACCCTGTTGGGCCGGCGGCTCCACCACTCCCCTTTGTCCGAAGACTCCGGGGCGGCTTCACGGCCTTAGCATTCAGAGGTTCGCCGTTGGCGCTTCAAAGCGGGTACGGGAATATCAACCCGTTGTCCATCGACTACGCCTGTCGGCCTCGCCTTAGGTCCCGACTTACCCTGGGCAGATCAGCTTGACCCAGGAACCCTTGGTCAATCGGCGCAAGAGTTTCCCACTCTTGTATCGCTACTCATGCCTGCATTCTCACTCGTGAACCGTCCACCACTGGATTCCTCCGCGGCTTCACCCGGCACACGACGCTCCCCTACCCATCCATGCACCCGTTGGGGCTATAGCATGAATGACACGGCTTCGGCGGTGTACTTGAGCCCCGCTACATTGTCGGCGCGGAATCACTTGACCAGTGAGCTATTACGCACTCTTTAAAGGGTGGCTGCTTCTAAGCCAACCTCCTGGTTGTCTCTGCGACTCCACATCCTTTCCCACTTAGCACACGCTTAGGGGCCTTAGCCGGTGTTCTGGGCTGTTTCCCTCTCGACCATGGAGCTTATCCCCCACAGTCTCACTGCCGCGCTCTCACTTACCGGCATTCGGAGTTTGGCTAAGGTCAGTAACCCGGTGGGGCCCATCGCCTATCCAGTGCTCTACCTCCGGCAAGAAACACGCGACGCTGCACCTAAATGCATTTCGGGGAGAACCAGCTATCACGGAGTTTGATTGGCCTTTCACCCCTAACCACAGGTCATCCCCCAGGTTTTCAACCCTGGTGGGTTCGGTCCTCCACACGGTCTTACCCGCGCTTCAACCTGCCCATGGCTAGATCACTCCGCTTCGGGTCTTGGGCGCGCGACTCATTCGCCCTATTCGGACTCGCTTTCGCTACGGCTACCCCACACGGGTTAACCTCGCCACACACCGCAAACTCGCAGGCTCATTCTTCAAAAGGCACGCAGTCACACCGAAGTGCTCCCACGGCTTGTAGGCACACGGTTTCAGGTACTATTTCACTCCGCTCCCGCGGTACTTTTCACCATTCCCTCACGGTACTATCCGCTATCGGTCACCAGGGAATATTTAGGCTTAGCGGGTGGTCCCGCCAGATTCACACGGGATTTCTCGGGCCCCGTGCTACTTGGGAGTTGCATAAGCGAGCCGAGAACGTTTCGTCTACGGGGGTCTTACCCTCTACGCCGGACCTTTCGCATGTCCTTCGACTACACTCTCGGTTTCTGACTCGCCCAGCCGCCGGCAGACGACTGAAACACAATCCCACGACCCCATGACGGCAACCCCTGCCGGGTCTCACACCACCATGGTTTAGCCTCATCCGGTTTCGCTCGCCACTACTCCCGGAATCACGGTTGTTTTCTCTTCCTGCGGGTACTGAGATGTTTCACTTCCCCGCGTTCCCTCCACACTGCCTATGTGTTCAGCAGCGGGTGACAGCCCATGACGACTGCCGGGTTTCCCCATTCGGACACCCCCGGATCAAAGCTCGGTTGACAGCTCCCCGGGGCCTATCGCGGCCTCCCACGTCCTTCATCGGTTCCTGGTGCCAAGGCATCCACCGTGCGCCCTTAAAAACTTGGCCACAGATGCTCGCGTCCACTGTGCAGTTCTCAAACAACGACCAGAAGGTTCAGACTGTTTCACCAGCCCGTTCCCTCAGGACCCAACAACGTGCCCGACACACAGCCCTGCCGGCGACCGCGTTCCACGCGCCGAAGCGCAGTACTGACGATCCCACCAGGAATCCGTGTGCCGAATAGTCAACGTTCCACCCATGAGCAACCGTGCGAGACATGCGCTCGCAAGCGGCTATGTGCTCCTTAGAAAGGAGGTGATCCAGCCGCACCTTCCGGTACGGCTACCTTGTTACGACTTCGTCCCAATCGCTGGTCCCACCTTCGACAGCTCCCTCCCACAAGGGGTTAGGCCACCGGCTTCGGGTGTTACCGACTTTCGTGACGTGACGGGCGGTGTGTACAAGGCCCGGGAACGTATTCACCGCAGCAATGCTGATCTGCGATTACTAGCAACTCCGACTTCATGGGGTCGAGTTGCAGACCCCAATCCGAACTGAGACCGGCTTTTTGAGATTCGCTCCGCCTCACGGCATCGCAGCTCTTTGTACCGGCCATTGTAGCACGTGTGCAGCCCAAGACATAAGGGGCATGATGATTTGACGTCATCCCCACCTTCCTCCGAGTTGACCCCGGCAGTCTCCTGTGAGTCCCCGGCATAACCCGCTGGCAACACAGAACGAGGGTTGCGCTCGTTGCGGGACTTAACCCAACATCTCACGACACGAGCTGACGACAACCATGCACCACCTGTACACCGACCACAAGGGGGCGCCCATCTCTGGACGTTTCCGGTGTATGTCAAGCCTTGGTAAGGTTCTTCGCGTTGCGTCGAATTAAGCCACATGCTCCGCTGCTTGTGCGGGCCCCCGTCAATTCCTTTGAGTTTTAGCCTTGCGGCCGTACTCCCCAGGCGGGGCACTTAATGCGTTAGCTGCGGCGCGGACCACGTGGAATGTGACCCACACCTAGTGCCCAACGTTTACGGCGTGGACTACCAGGGTATCTAATCCTGTTCGCTCCCCACGCTTTCGCTCCTCAGCGTCAGTAATGGCCCAGAGATCCGCCTTCGCCACCGGTGTTCCTCCTGATATCTGCGCATTTCACCGCTACACCAGGAATTCCGATCTCCCCTACCACACTCTAGCCTGCCCGTATCGAATGCAGACCCGGGGTTAAGCCCCGGGCTTTCACATCCGACGCGACAAGCCGCCTACGAGCTCTTTACGCCCAATAATTCCGGACAACGCTCGCACCCTACGTATTACCGCGGCTGCTGGCACGTAGTTAGCCGGTGCTTCTTCTGCAGGTACCGTCACTTGCGCTTCTTCCCTGCTGAAAGAGGTTTACAACCCGAAGGCCTTCATCCCTCACGCGGCGTCGCTGCATCAGGCTTGCGCCCATTGTGCAATATTCCCCACTGCTGCCTCCCGTAGGAGTCTGGGCCGTGTCTCAGTCCCAGTGTGGCCGGTCGCCCTCTCAGGCCGGCTACCCGTCGTCGCCTTGGTAGGCCATCACCCCACCAACAAGCTGATAGGCCGCGGGCTCATCCTGCACCGCCGGAGCTTTCCACCCCGGAGCATGCGCTCCAGGGTCGTATCCGGTATTAGACCTCGTTTCCAAGGCTTGTCCCAGAGTGCAGGGCAGATTGCCCACGTGTTACTCACCCGTTCGCCACTGATCCACCCCGAAGGGCTTCACCGTTCGACTTGCATGTGTTAAGCACGCCGCCAGCGTTCGTCCTGAGCCAGGATCAAACTCTCCGTGAATGTATTCCCGTAATCGGGCATTCGCGTTGAGCGGCACGACATCCCACCGGAATAAGGGGGACTCGTGCACAGCGTCCTCGCTGATTTTAAAACATCTCAAAAGTAACTGGCGTTGACTTTTGGCACGCTGTTGAGTTCTCAAGGAACGGACGCTTCCTTCGGCCCCGTTTCACCGGGCCCTCCGGGCGCTTCCTTCGTTTTCCAGCTTATCAGAACTTCCGGCCTTCGCTTTTCGCTCCGGCCCGTTCCGACGAGTGAAACTCTAGCTGATTTCCTCGGTGCGAACCAAATCCACCAACCACACCCGAAAATGGCAGCACGAATTGCTCATTCGTACGATCAGATTCCTGGGGTTTGGCTGCCTCCAGACCCGCTCAGCGGGCGTGGCAACTCGGAGAACATTACGCATGCGCCCCAGGCGTGTCAACCCAGCACCAGCTCCAGTTGGAGCAGTCTGAACGGGTGCGTGACGCCGAACGCAGCCGCGCGTTCCGCTTCGTCGATGACGTCGAAGGGGCGGATCAGGCTCTCCCGCACGGCGAAGACCGCGTCGGAGTCGAGGTAGGGGCTGTCCGCGACGAAGGCGTGCGTCGTCACCGGGTCATGTCCGTCCGCTGCCGCGATCACGTGGATGTGAGCCGGGCGGTAGGGATGGCGGCCGGCCGCGCGCAGCAGTTCACCCGCGGGGCCGTCCGTCGGGATCGGATAGTGCGAGGGCACCACCGTCCGGAACCAGAAGCGGCCCTCCGCGTCGGCGGTGAAGAGACCTCGCCCGTTTCCCTGTGGCTGCCGGTCCGGCTGCTGGACGTCGTAGTAGCCGTCGGCGCTCCACTGCCAGATGTCGACCGTCGCTCCCCGGAGTGGGGTTCCGTCCAGGTCGACGACCCTCCCCGTCACCACGCACGGTTCGCCGACGCCGAGCAGGTCGATGGACGCTCCCAGCTCCCTGACCGGCGAATCGCCGACATGGAAGGGGCCCACCACGGTCGACTCCGTGCCGGCGTCCCCGGCGTTCAGCTCCTCGACCAGCATCGAGACGCCCAGTACGTCCGAGAGCAGGATGAACTCCTGGCGGGTGTCGTCGCACCTCTGCCCGGTCCGGGTCAGGAAGTCGATGGCCGCGGCCCACTCCTCGCGACTGGGCCGGACCTCCTTGACGAAGGCGTGCAGGTGTCGGGTGAGACTGTCCAGGATCAGCCTGGCGCGGGGGTCCGCCGCCTGGGCGAAGCTCCTCCGCACCTCTTCCGTGCCACCGTCGCGCAGCATGTCCGCAGCGTAGGCCGCGCGCGGCGCTGTGGACAGCGTCCGCGCCCCGGATGCCGGAACGGCCCGGTCCCGCGCGGACGGATGCGCGGGACCGGGCCGTTGCCGGAAGGGCGGGAGTGGCGTGGATCAGGCGTTGGTCGGGAAGCCCAGGTTGATCCCGCCGTGGCTCGGGTCGAGCCAGCGCGAGGTCACGGCCTTGCCGCGGGTGAAGAACTGGACGCCGTCCGCACCGTAGGCGTGGGTGTCGCCGAAGAGCGACGCCTTCCAGCCGCCGAAGGAGTAGTAGGCGACCGGGACCGGGATCGGCACGTTGATACCGACCATGCCGACCTCGACCTCGTTCTGGAAGCGCCGGGCCGCGCCGCCGTCGTTGGTGAAGATGGCGGTGCCGTTGCCGTAGGGGTTGCTGTTGATCAGCTGCAGGCCCTCCTCGTAGGAGTCCACGCGGACGACCGACAGCACCGGGCCGAAGATCTCGTCGTTGTAGACGGACATCCCGGGCTTGACGTTGTCGAACAGCGTCGGGCCGAGCCAGAAGCCGTCCGCGGTCGGGTCGCCGGAGGCGTCCTCCGCGCTGATCGGGTGCTTGCGGCCGTCGACCACCAGGTCGGCGCCGTCGGCGACGCCGGACTCCAGGTAGGAGGTGACCTTGTCGCGATGCACGCCGGTGACCAGCGGGCCCATGTCCGAGTCGCCGTTGCAGCCCGGGCCGACCTTCAGGGTGGCCATCCGGGACTTGATCTTCTCGATCAGCTCGTCCGCGATCGGCTCGACCGCGACCAGGACGGAGATCGCCATGCAGCGCTCGCCCGCCGCGCCGAAGCCGGCGTTGATCGCGGCGTCGGCGGCCAGGTCGAGGTCCGAGTCCGGCAGGACCAGCATGTGGTTCTTGGCGCCGCCGAGCGCCTGCACGCGCTTGCCGTAGCGGGTGCCCGTCTCGTAGACGTAGCGGGCGATCGGGGTCGAGCCCACGAAGGACACGGACTTGACGTCCGGGTGCTCCAGGAGGCGGTCGACCGCGACCTTGTCACCGTGGACGACGTTGAAGACGCCGGCCGGGAGGCCCGCCTCGGCCCACAGGTCCGCGAGGAACTGCGCGGCGGACGGGTCCTTCTCGGAGGGCTTGAGGATGACCGAGTTGCCCGCCGCGATGGCGATCGGGAAGAACCACATCGGGACCATCGCCGGGAAGTTGAACGGCGAGATGATCGCGACCGGGCCCAGCGGCTGACGGATCGAGTAGACGTCGATGCCCGTGGACGCCTGCTCGGTGAAGCCGCCCTTGAGCAGCTGCGGGATGCCGCACGCGTACTCGACGACCTCGAGGCCTCGGGCGATCTCGCCCAGGGCGTCCGAGTGCACCTTGCCGTGCTCGGAGACGATGATCGAGGCCAGCTCGTCCTTGCGCTCGTTCAGCAGCTCGCGGAACTTGAAGAGCACGGTGGTGCGCTTGGCCAGCGAGGCGTGGCGCCACTCGCCGAAGGCGGTGACGGCGGCGCTGACGGCAGCGTCCACCTCGGCGATGGTGGCGAAGTCGACCTGACCGGAGACCTTGCCGGTCGCCGGGTCGAAGATGTCACCGCGGCGCGGGGCGGCGCCGGCCGTGGCAACGGCCGCGCCGCCGATCCAGTGGGTGATGTGCTTGCTCAAGGGTCTGCCTCCGAGTCCAGGCGGGGCACGCATGAGTCTGATTCCGTGCAGTGCAGGTGCCGCGCTCTCTACATTCTGTTTCGACCGGACGCCTCCCTCAATCAGCAGGTTGTCGGTCGATTCCGGATCCGCCTTACACCCCGTCGGGCCCGCTGTCCTCGGCGCCGTCCCCCAGCAGGCTGCCCTCCCCCGTGAGCAGCGCCGCCGCCTCGTGCATGGCCAGTTCCAGCATCACCGGATCACCCAGTCGGCCGCTGCCGTCCGGGGGTACCAGCCAGCGCAGGCCCCGTCCGGCACGGGAGGGATGCGGGACGGCGAGCCAGGTTCCGGGGCCCGCCGTGCGGACGCCGGTGCCGACCCAGCGCGCGGCGGTGCCGGGCGGCACGAAGAAGCCGAAGCGGTAGTCGCCGAAGTCGACCAGCACCGGACCCGGGTCGTTCTCCAGGCGCAGCAGCACGTCGACGGTGAGCCGGCCCAGCTCGCCCGGCACTATCAGCACGTCCCAGAGCCGACCGGCCGGGAGCAGCGCGATGCCCATGGCGCTGCGCTCCCACTCCCATCGGCAGGCCTCCGGATCCGGTGCGGCAGCGGCGAGCCATTCCACCGCGCCCCTCGACTCCAGACTTCCCATAGCTTTCGCCCTCCACATCCGCGAGCTGGCGCCCGGGGTGGGCCAGGGGGTGGCCGACCCCGGGGTCACCATGAGAGAGCGGTTCGCTGTCCGGCTCTTACAGCGGTCTCGCACAATCGTGGGTGCGACCCGGCTCGGAGGGGCGAGAAGGCGCGTAAGGATGCGAAAGCGGCGCACACCCGCTATGAGGTGTGCGCCGTCGTTTCGGATCGCAGGTCGCCGACGACCGTCCGGGCGACGATCCCTGTTTCCTCGTCAGCTGCCGCCCGTCAGCTGTCGAAGCCGAGGCCCAGCGCGTCCATGGTCTTCAGCCACAGGTTGCGCCGGCCCGCGTTCTTGTCGGCGCGGTCGAGCGACCACTTGGTCATCTCGATGCCGATCCACTTGACCGGCTCGGGCGGGAACGGCAGCGGCTTGCTCTTCACCATCTCCAGCTCGGTGCGCTCGGTCTGCTCGCCCGCGAGCAGGTCGAGCATGACCTCGGCGCCGAAGCGGGTCGCGCCCACCCCGAGGCCGGTGTAGCCCACCGCGTAGGAGACGCGGCCCTTGTGCGCGGTGCCGAAGAAGGCGGAGAAGCGGCTGCAGGTGTCGATCGCCCCGCCCCAGGCGTGGCTGAACTTCACCCCCTCCAGCTGCGGGAAGGCGGTGAAGAAGTGCTCCGCCAGCTTGGCGTAGGTCTCGGGGCGGTGGTCGTACTCGTCCCGGACCTTGCTGCCGTAGTGGTAGACCGCGTCGTAGCCGCCCCACAGGATGCGGTTGTCGGCCGAGATCCGGAAGTAGTGGAACTGGTTGTTGCAGTCGCCCAGGCCCTGGCGGTTCTTCCAGCCGATCGAGGCGAGCTGCTCGTCCGTCAGCGGCTCGGTCATCAGGGCGTAGTCGTAGACGGGGGCGAGGAACGGCCGCACCCGCTTGACCAGGTTGGGGAAGATGTTGGTGCCGAGCGCCACGTGCCGGGCGAAGACCCGGCCGTAGGGGGTGCGGACGGCCATGCCCTCGCCGTTCGGGACGAGGTCGGTGCCGGGGGTGTTCTCGAAGATCCGGACGCCCAGCTCCAGGCAGGCCCGCTTCAGGCCCCAGGCCAGCTTGGCCGGGTGGACCATCGCGACGCCGTCGCGGTCCCAGAGTCCGGCGAGGAAGGTCGGCGAGTTCACCTCGGCGCGGACCGCGTCGGCGTCGAGGAACTCGGCGTGCACGCCGTACTCGCGCATCGCCTCGGCGCCCTCGCGCAGCTCCTCGACCTGGTGCGGCTCGGTGGCCACGTCCAGCTCGCCGGTGCGCTCCCAGTCGCAGTCGATGGCGTAGCGCTCGACCGTGTCCTCGATCGCCTGGAGGTTCTCGTGGCCGAGGCGCTCCAGGGTGCGCAGCTCGTTCGGCCAGCGCTCCAGGCCGTTGAAGAAGCCGTGGGTCAGGCTGGCGGCGCAGAAGCCGCCGTTGCGGCCGGAGGCGGCCCAGCCGACCTCCTTGCCCTCCAGCAGGACGACGTCCAGCGAGGGGTCGCGCTCCTTGGCGATCAGCGCGGTCCACAGTCCGGTGTAGCCGCCGCCGACGACCAGCAGGTCGCAGTGGGTGTCGCCGACCAGGGCCGGCTCGGGCTCGGGCTTCGCGGGGTCCGCGAGCCAGAAGGAGGTGTACTGGACGTCGGCGAGGGAGTGGGCCGGATCCATGCTCTCACTGCTTTCCGGTGCCCCGGCGGCCTGTCGGCGGCCGGGGCGTAGAAGGGTGTGGTGGGGCCGGACCGGCTCAGCGCCGGTCTGGCGGGCAGGGCCTAGCGGTCACCGAAGATGGTGCGGTGCCAGTCCTTGCGGGCGATCGCGGTGATGTCCTGCATCACGTGCTTGACCTGCGTGTACTCGTCGAGCGAGTACTGCGACATGTCCTTGCCGTAACCGGAGGCCTTGTAGCCGCCGTGGGGCATCTCGCTGATGATCGGGATGTGGTCGTTGACCCACACGCAGCCGGCCTGGATCTCGCGGGTGGCGCGCAGCGCGCGGAAGGTGTTGGTGGTCCAGGCGGACGCGGCCAGGCCGTAGGGCGTGTCGTTGGCGAGCTCGATGCCCTCGTCGTCGGTGTCGAAGGGCAGCACGACCAGGACCGGGCCGAAGAGCTCCTGCTGCACGATCTCGGCGTCCTGCGCGACGTCGGTGACCAGCGTCGGGCGGTAGTAGGCGCCCTGGGTGAGGTCGGTGCCGTCGTGGCCCTTCTCGGGGGCGAAGCCGCCGGCCGCGACGGTGGCGCCGTAGCCGCGGGCGCGCTCGACGAAGCCGGCGACGGAGTCGCGCTGGCGCTCGGAGACGAGCGGGCCGAGGTCGGTCTGCGGGTTGAACGGGTCGCCCAGGCGGATCGAGTCGAAGATCTCGGCCGCACCGGCCACGAAGGCCTCGAAGAGCGGCCGCTGCACGTAGGCGCGGGTGGCGGCGGTGCAGTCCTGGCCGGTGTTGATCAGCGAGCCGGCCGCGGCGCCGTTGATCGCGGCCTCCAGGTCGGCGTCGTCGAAGACCACGAAGGGCGCCTTGCCGCCGAGCTCCAGGTGGGTGCGCTTGACGGTCTGGACGGCGACCTCGCCGACGCGGGTGCCGACGCCGGTGGAGCCGGTGAAGGAGACCATGGAGACGTCGGGGTGGCCGATCAGGTACTCGCCGACGCTGCGGCCCTTGCCGGTGATCACGTTGACGACGCCGTCGGGGATGCCCGCGTCGGTGCAGGCCTGGGCGAACATCAGCGAGGTCAGGGGGGTGAGCTCGGCCGGCTTGAGCACGATGGTGTTGCCTGCGGCGATGGCCGGGAGGATCTTCCAGGCGGCCATCTGCAGCGGGTAGTTCCACGGCGCGATGGAGCCGACCACGCCGATCGCCTCGCGGCGGATCGAGGAGGTGTGCGAGCCGGACCACTCGCCGGTCGCCTTGCCCTCCAGGTTGCGGGCCGCGCCGGCGAAGAAGGCGGTGTTGTCGACGGTGCCCGGTACGTCGAACTCGGTGGTCAGCTTGATCGGCTTGCCGGTCTGCGCGGACTCGACGCGGGCGAAGTCCTCGGCACGCTCGGCGAGGATCGCGGCGAGCCTGGTCAGGGCCTCGCTGCGGAAGGCCGGAGTGGCGCCGGACCACTCGGGGAAGGCCCGCTTGGCCGCGGCGACCGCGACGTCGACGTCGGCCGTCGAGGCGAGGTCGACGCGCTGGACCAGGCTGCCGTCGGCGGGGCTGGTGACGTCGTAGGTGTCTCCCGAGGTGCCCTTGCGCAGAGCGCCGTCGATGTACTGGGCTCCGGCGTCGAAGCGGGTGCCGACGATGGTCCGGTCCATGGGTATCTCTCCTCGGGAGCGCGATGGGCTGCCTGCCCATCCTGCGACGATGCCCCGTCCCGGCAGGGGCGGGCAAGCGACAGTCTGCAAGGCGGATCCCCACCAGCATGACACGATGACAAGCTGCTGCATGGCGACACCTCGTTGCCGGAATGTCGCCCCGGCCTGACACTATGAAGGCAGCTCAGCGCCGTCCCTTCCCGAAGGATGACCCATGTTCCCCACCGTCGCCCGCGTCCTCGAACTGGACGTGGTCAGCCGCGGCCTGCCCGAGGTCGTGGCCGGGGCGCAGCATCTGGAACGGCCGGTGCGCTGGGTCCACGTCTCCGAGCTGGCCGACGTCGCGGGCGTGCTGCAGGGCGGCGAGCTGATCCTGACCACCGGCATCGCGCTGCCCGAGGACCGCGAGGGCCTGGCCCGCTACGTCCGCGAGCTCGCCGACATCGGCGCGGCCGGGCTGGTCGTCGAGTTCGGCCGCCGGTACTTCGACAGCCTGCCGCGCGCGCTGGTCCACGCGGCGGAGCAGCGCGGCCTGCCGCTCATCGTGCTCCGGCGCGAGCTGCGCTTCGTGGCGGTGACCGAAGCGGTGCACGCGCTGGTCGTCAACGCGCAGCTGGAGGAGCTGCGCTCCTCCGAGGAGATCCACCAGACCTTCAACGAGCTCGCCGTCGAGGGCGCCGAGCCGGTCGAGGTGGTCCGCCAGGTGGCGCGCATGGCGGGCGCGCCCGTGGTGCTGGAGAACCTCTCGCACCAGGTGCTCGCCTACGACACCGCCGGGCAGAACGCCCAGGTCGTACTGGCCGGCTGGGAGTCGCGCTCGCGCGGCATGCGGGCGAGCGGACGCACCGGCCACGACCCGCGGACCGGCTGGCTGGTCACCTCGGTCGGCGCGCGCGGGCACGACTGGGGACGGCTGGTCCTGATCGGGCAGCCGAGCTCCGCCCAGGAGGACGCGGCCCCCGCCGCCGCCTCGCACCGCCACACCATGCTGGTCGAACGCGCGGCGGCGACGCTGGCGCTGAACCGGCTGATGGTCCGCGACCGGGAGACGCTGGAACGCCAGACCCACCGCACGCTGCTCAGCGGCATCCTGACCCACGCGCTGACCGTCTCCGACGTGGCGCTGCGGGCGTCCGCGCTGGGCGTGCCTCTGGAGGGCCGGAGGCTGGTCGGCGTGGTGCTGCGCCAGCGGCGCGGCCCGCTGCCCGCGGCGCTGGAGGCACAGGCACGGCTGCGGGACTTCACCGAGACGGCGGCGGCCGCGGTACGGGAACGCCGGCTGACGGCACTGGTCGGCGCGCTGGACGACGAGGCGGTCGGGGTCCTGGTCTCGCTCGGCCCGAAGGACGACGAGCACGCGGCACTGGACGGCTTCGCCGGCGTGCTGCGCCGGCTGGTCAAGGAGCAGGAGGACGGCCCCGAGCCGGTCATCGCGGTGGGCTCCTCCGTGGGCTCGGTCCGCGACGCCCGCCGCACGCTGGTCGAGGCGACCCAGGTCGCCGACGCGGCCCTGCACGACACCCCCGCCGGCGCGGGCGGCCGCTCGGCCTCCTACTACCGCCTCCCCGACGTCCGGCTCCGCGGCCTGCTGCACCTGCTGCGCGACGACGCGCGCCTGCAGACCTATGTGGAGCGGGAGTTGGGCCCGCTGCTGGCCTACGACGCGGAGCACAACAGCCAGCTGATCTCGATGCTGCGGATCTACCTGGAGCAGGGCCGCAACAAGTCCGCGGCGGCGGACGCGGCGCACCTGTCCCGGCCGTCCTTCTACGACCGCCTGCACAAGGTGGAACGCGTGCTGGGCGTGGACCTGGACCAGGTGGAGTCCTGTCTGTCCCTGCACGTCGCCCTGCTCGCACTGGACGCGGTGCGGCGCTGATCTGACAGGGTGGGGCGCGTGGACGACATCGACCGGGCGATCCTTCGCGAGTTGCAGAGCGACGGGCGCATTCCCTACGCCGAGCTGGGGCCGAAGGTGGGACTCTCCCCCTCCGCGGCGCGGCAGCGGCTGCAACGACTGATCGACGCGAAGGCCGTGCAGGTCGTCGGCGTGACGGACCCGATGGCGATGGGCGGCCAGGCGATGGCCCTACTCGGCATCAGGGTCGACGGCGACGCGCGGGCAGTGGCGGATGTCCTCGGCGGACGCGAGGAGGTCGTCTACTCGGTGCTGACCTCGGGCACGTTCGACCTGTTCGCCGAGGTGGTCTGCCGGGAGCCGCGAGCACTGCTGGACTTCATCAACGACGTGGTGCGGCCGATCGAGGGCGTGACCGCCGTGGAAAACTTCCCCTACTTCGGCATCCACACGCACCGCTTCGCCTGGGACGTCGGCTAGGACGCGCTACCGGGACGCGGGGAACCTGATGCAAGCGGGCAACCACAACAGGGGCGCGGGGAACTGCGCGAGCAACCACCCTGTGCGGATGGCCCTGCTCGTTCGGCGACACACCACACCGGGTGGCTTGTCGCGCAGTTCCACGCGCCCCTGGAGGGGCAACGGACCCACGTCCTGACCTGTCGCGCCCACGCGCCGCAGGCGCACATCAGCACAGCCCCGCCCCCCTGGAGGGGCAACGGACCCACGTCCTGACCTGTCGCGCCCACGCGCCGCAGGCGCAGATCAGCACAGCCCCGCGCCCCTGGAGGTGCAGCTACTGCCGGAGCGGACCGCAGACGAAACTCAGCCCTCGATGGACGTCATCACGTGCTTGACGCGGGTGTAGTCCTCGAAGCCGTAGGCGCTGAGGTCCTTGCCGTAGCCGGACTTCTTGAAGCCGCCGTGGGGCATCTCCGCGACCAGCGGGATGTGGGTGTTGATCCACACCGCGCCGAAGTCCAGGCGCTTGGCCATACGCATGGCCCGCGCGTGGTCCTTCGTCCAGACCGAGGAGGCCAGCGCGAACTCGACGCCGTTGGCGTTGCGGACGGCCTCGGCCTCGTCGGAGAACTTCTGCACGGTGATGACCGGGCCGAAGACCTCGTTCTGGATGATCTCGTCGTCCTGGTTCAGGCCGGAGACGACGGTCGGGGCGTAGAAGTAGCCCTTGTCGCCGACCCGGTGGCCGCCGGCCTCGACCTTGGCGTGCGCCGGGAGGCGGTCGATGAAGCCGGTCACCTGGGCGAGCTGGTTGGCGTTGTTCAGCGGGCCGTAGAGCACGTCCTCGTCGTCCGGCTGACCGGTCTTCGTCTCGGACGCGGCCTTGGCCAGCGCCGCGACGAACTCGTCGTGGATCGACTCGTGCACCAGCACGCGGGTGGCGGCGGTGCAGTCCTGGCCGGCGTTGAAGTAGCCGGCCACCGAGATGCCCTCGACGGCGGAGTCGATGTCCGCGTCCTGGAAGACCACGACCGGGGCCTTGCCGCCCAGCTCCAGGTGGACGCGCTTGACGTCCTTCGCCGCGGAGCCCGCGACCTGGATGCCGGCGCGGACCGAGCCGGTGATGGAGGCCATCGCCGGGGTCTCGTGCTCGACCATCAGACGGCCGGTCTCGCGGTCGCCGCATACGACGTTGAAGACGCCGGCGGGCAGGATCTGCCCGATGATCTCGGCCAGCAGCACCGTGGAGGCCGGGGTGGTGTCGGACGGCTTGAGCACGACCGTGTTGCCCGCCGCGATCGCCGGGGCGAACTTCCACACGGCCATCATCATCGGGTAGTTCCACGGCGCGACCTGCGCGCAGACGCCGACCGGCTCACGGCGGATGATCGAGGTCATCCCGTCCATGTACTCGGCGGCGGACTTGCCCTCCAGCATCCGGGCCGCACCCGCGAAGAAGCGGATCTGGTCCACCATCGGCGGGATCTCCTCCGAGGCGGTGAGCCCCAGCGGCTTGCCGGTGTTCTTGGACTCCACCGCGACGAGCTCCTCGGCCCGCGCCTCGATCGCGTCGGCGATCTTCAGCAGGGCCAACTGGCGCTGCGAGGGGGTGGTGTCGCGCCACGCCTCGAACGCCGCGGCCGCGGCGTCCATGGCCGCGTTCACGTCGGCCTCGGCCGACAGCGGGGCGGTGGCGTAGACCTCGCCCGTCGTCGGGTCGATGACCTCGGTGGTGCGGCCGTCCGCCGCATCCGTGAACGCGCCGTTGATGTAGTTGCGCAGCTTCAGAAGCTCGCTCACTTCGGACCTCTCCTCGACTTCGTGCTCGGGCGACGTCGTTGTCGTCGCGCCAAGGGTAGCTCTGTACTGCGGTAATCGACAGACCCGCCGGAGAACAACGATGGATTCAGTATCCATTTCAAGCGTTCGCGACGGATTCACTTGCGAACGCGCGATCGATCAGGCATCGTGAGGGCCGTGGCCAACCGTGACCGGAACGCCAGCGTTCCTCTCGACTCCGTCTCCAAGGCGATCATCGAACAGCTCCAGGAGGACGGGCGACGCCCGTACGCGAGCATCGGCAAGGCCGTCGGCCTGTCCGAAGCCGCCGTGCGCCAACGCGTCCAGAAGCTGCTCGACCAGGGTGTCATGCAGATCGTCGCCGTGACGGATCCGCTGACCGTCGGCTTCGCCCGACAGGCGATGGTCGGCATCACGGTGGAAGGTGATATCGAGCCGGTCGCCGACGCGTTGGCCGCCATGGACGAGGTGGCGTACGTCGTGGTCACCGCAGGCTCGTTCGACCTGATGGCCGAACTGATCTGCGAGGACGACGAAGACCTCCTCGACCTGATCAACAAGCGCATCCGCGCGCTGCCCGGCGTGCGGAGAACCGAGAGTTTCGTTTACCTGAAGCTCCGGAAACAGACCTACACCTGGGGTACCCGATGAGCGCCGAGCCGGTCGCCAAGGACCTTTCCAAGTCCGCCTACGACCACCTGTGGATGCACTTCACCCGCATGTCGTCGTACGAGAAGAACCCTGTGCCGACCATCGTGCGCGGCGAGGGCCAGTACATCTTCGACTCCAACGGTCGCAAGTACCTCGACGGCCTCGCCGGCCTGTTCGTGGTGCAGGCCGGCCACGGCCGCAAGGACCTGGCCGAGGTCGCCCGGAAGCAGGCCGAGGAGCTCGCCTTCTTCCCGATCTGGAGCTACGCCCACCCGAAGGCCGTCGAGCTGGCCGAGCGCCTGGCGAACTACGCCCCGGGCGACCTGAACAAGGTCTTCTTCACCACCGGTGGCGGCGAGGCCGTCGAGACCGCGTGGAAGCTGGCCAAGCAGTACTTCAAGCTGACCGGCGAGCCCACCAAGTACAAGGTGATCTCCCGCGCGGTGGCCTACCACGGCACCCCCCAGGGCGCCCTGTCCATCACCGGCCTGCCGGCCCTGAAGGCCCCCTTCGAGCCGCTGGTCCCGGGCACCCACAAGGTCCCGAACACCAACATCTACCGCGCCCCGATCTTCGGCGACGACCCGGAGGCCTTCGGCCGCTGGTGTGCCGACCAGATCGAGCAGCAGATCCTGTTCGAGGGCCCGGAAACCGTCGCCGCCGTCTTCCTGGAGCCGGTGCAGAACGCCGGTGGCTGCTTCCCGCCGCCGCCCGGGTACTTCCAGCGCGTGCGCGAGATCTGCGACCAGTACAACGTGCTGCTGGTCTCCGACGAGACCATCTGCGCCTTCGGCCGCCTCGGCACCATGTTCGCCTGTGACAAGTTCGACTTCATCCCGGACATGATCACCTGTGCCAAGGGCATGACCTCGGGCTACTCCCCGATCGGCGCCTGCATCATCTCCGACCGCCTGGCGGAGCCGTTCTACAAGCAGGACAACACCTTCCTGCACGGCTACACCTTCGGCGGCCACCCGGTCTCCTCCGCGGTCGCGCTGGCCAACCTCGACATCTTCGACAACGAGGGCCTGAACAAGCACGTCCTGGAGAACGAGAACGCGTTCCTCACGACCCTGCAGAAGCTGCACGACCTGCCGATCGTCGGCGACGTCCGCGGCAACGGCTTCTTCTACGGGATCGAGCTGGTGACCGACAAGGCCACCAAGGAGTCCTTCACCGACGAGCAGTGCGAGCGTGTGCTCTACGGCTTCCTCTCGAAGGCGCTCTTCGAGAACGGCCTGTACTGCCGCGCCGACGACCGTGGCGACCCGGTCATCCAGCTCTCGCCGCCGCTGACCTCGGACCAGGCGACCTTCGACGAGATCGAGGGCATCCTCCGCAGCGTGCTGACCGAGGCGTGGACGAAGCTGTAAGGCTTCCCCAGGGCTTTTCGTCACCACCCTCCGCCGCAGGGCGGTCCTGACCGGTAAGGTCGGGGCCGCCCTGCGGTGTTTCCGTGAGGATTCCGTGCACATCTCGCAGGTATTCGGGCGAGAATCGGACACCCGAACGAGTGATAAACGCGACACGACGCCGAAAACGCCACGCAACCGGCACGGGGCTCCCTCGTTCTAGTCTGTGAGCCACCATCTCGCTGCAGCGGAGGAAGCCGTGAGCGTCGCCCCACCTGACAACGACGTGCTGTGGGCACGCGCGCTGGTCAAATCGCATCACGGCACCCCCGCCCTGCGCGGCATCTCACTCGGCGTGCGCGAGGGCGAGGTGCTGGCCGTCGCCGGCCCGCGCGGCTGCGGCAAGTCCACCCTGCTCGACGTGCTCAGCGGCCTGCTCCCCGCCGACGAGGGGGAGATCTGGTTCAACAGCTCCCCCGTCCACACCCTCGGCCGGGCCGGCCGCGAGCGGCTGCGCCGGGAACGCTTCGGCTACGTCGGCCCGCTGCCGCAGCTCGTGCCCGAGCTCAACGCCAGGGAGAACGTCGCACTGCCGATGCTGCTGGCCGGGCTGCCCAGGAAGGCGGCCGCCACGACGGCGAGCGAGTGGCTGGAGCGCCTCGACGTCGCCGACTGCGCCAAGCGCCGTCCGGCCGAGCTGCTGCAGGACCAGCGCCAGCGCATCGCCGTCGCACGCGCGCTGGCTCCGGCCCCGGCCGTGGTCTTCGCCGACGAGCCGACGGCCCCGCTGCACCGCGAGTCGCAGGACCAGGTGATGCGGATACTGCTCGCCGCGTCGCGGTCCCACAAGATCACCCTTATTCTGGCGACACACGACGCGAGCGTGGCCAGATACGCCAACCGGGTGGCGGTGATGGCGGACGGAAGGCTCGCCACCCCTGTCGACGCCCGGGACGCCGTCGCGCTGAGTGAGCTCGAAGAGGACGCCCGCACGTGTTCTACCTCCGCGTAGCGCGCGGATACCGCGCGCTGGACCTGCTGCGCTGGACGCTGACCGCCACCGCCTCGGCCGCCGTGGCGGCCCTGCTGCTGCGCGCGCTCGGCCGGGCGATGTCCGCGGGCGCGCCCTCCCCGGCCGGGCCGGGGGTCGACCGGCTGCTCTGGTGTCTGCCCGCACTGGCCGCGGTCACCTACCTGGCGGCGGCCTGGGCCAGGGCCCTGCCGCTGCAGCAGCCGGAGCGGGTCGCCGGGCTGGTCGCGGCGGGCGTGGGCCCGGTGCGGCTGCGGCTGCTGCTGGCCGGCGAGATGGCGCTGGCCTGCGCCTTCGGCGCGCTGCTCGCCCTGGTCGGCTTCCTGCTGCTGCGCGGCCACGTGGTGGAACTGATGCCGGACGGCAAGCTCGACGCGGCGCTCGGCGTCAGCGGCACGCTGCCGGTCGCCGGCACCCTCACCCTCCTGGCCGTGGTGCCGCTGCTCGGCGGCGCGGCCGCCGCGGCGGCGGTCAGGCCGACCGACGTCATCCCCGTCGACGGCTCGGACGAGCCGCAGCGTCGCCCCAGCCTGCTGCGCATCGCGATGGCGGCGGCGCTTCCCGCGGCGGGAACGCTCGTCGTGGTGACCGCCGTCCGGGTGAACGGCGCCGAGGCGGGCGCGGTCGGCTGGGTCATCGCGGTCGTCGGCATCGCCGTCGCGGTCCCGGTCCTGCTCTACGGGGCGGGCCAGGCCCTGGCCTGGGGCCGACCGCGCGCGGCCAGGCTGATGGCGGGGCGCGGCCTGCAGGCACAGGCGTGGCGTCTGGGCACCCCGCTGGCGGTGCTTTCGGTCGCGGGCGCGGTCGGCGTGGTGGCGGCGCTCCGCTACGCCTCGTCCGCGCACCGGCCGGAGGGGCCGCTGCCGCTGATCGAGGCGGGGCTCGTCGCGCTCTGCGTGATCGGCGCGCTCATCACCCGCCTGGCCGAACTGGCCGGTGCGCATCGCGCGGCCTACGCGCCGCTGCGGCGCATGGGTGCGCCGACCTCGATGCTGCAGGGCTCGGTGGCGCTGCGCACCGGCGCTGCCGGCCTGGTCGTGCTCGCGGCGGGCAGCGGCGCGGGCCTGCTCGCAGCCGCAGTGCTCAACATCTGACCGGGTCGCCCCGGACGCCAGGCCCGTCCCGCCCCGGTCAGCCCTCGCCGTGCTCCGCACCCGCGCGCGGCTTGGCGCGCGGCTGGGCTCGGACGTGCATGCGCTCGCCCTGTCGGCCGAAGAGGCTGAGCACCTCGACCGGACGGCCGTCGGCGCTGCTGAACCAGTGCGGCAGACGGGTGTCGAACTCGGCGGCCTCCCCGGGGCCCAGCACCAGGTCGTGCTCGGCCAGGACCAGGCGCAGCTTGCCGTCCAGGACGTAGAGCCACTCGTAGCCCTCGTGCGTCCGCAGGTCGGGCTCGCCGCCACGGTCATTGATGATCATCTTGTAGGCCTGGAGCGGGCCTGGACCGCGGGTCAGCGGGACGGCCGTCCCGCCGTTCGCCATGGCGCGCGGCGTCAGCCTGACCCGGGGATCGCCCACCTCGGGCGCGCCGACCAGGTCGTCCAGCGGCACCCGGTACGCCCCGGCCAGCGGTAGCAGCAGCTCCAGGCTGGGTCGGCGCTGACCGGACTCGAGCCGGGACAGGGTGCTCCTGGAGATGCCGGTCGCCTCGGAGAGCGCGGCCAGGGTCAGCCCGCGCCTGGCGCGCAGCGCCCGCAACCGTGGGGCGACCTCGTCGAGGACCGCCTGGTAGGCCGTCCCCTCCTCCGCTCGGGCCGGAGCGGGGTCGGTTCGAGCGTCGTGCGTGTGAGCGGGGTCCATGCGGGCATCTCACCCCGCCGTCCCGGAATTGGCAACAGAAGTTGCCAGGTCCGCGCAGGCGGGTGCACGCTCCCTGGCATGAGCGCACATCAGGACTCCGGACACGCACACGGCCACCGTCAGGGCCACGCCGATCATGCCGGCGGGAACGGCCACGGTCACCGCCACGGCAGCACCGACATCGACTGGGGGCAGATGGCCGCCCAGCTGGTCCAGGGCGGGGAACTCCAGTTGCCGGTGCTGCGCGGCACGGCGGCCAGGCTGAGCGAGTCGTTCGCACCGGAGCACCGGGTGCGGCGGATCCTCGACATCGGCAGCGGGCCCGGCGTGATGACCTGCGTCCTGGCCGAGGCCTTCACGGGCGCCGAGGCGGTCGCGGTGGACGGCACGCCCGAACTTCTGGAGCACAGCCTGACCCGCGCCGGGCAGCTCGGTCTCGGCGACCGGGTGTCCGTCCTGCACGCGGAGCTGCCGGAGGGCCTGGACCGTCTGGGCGAGGCCGACCTGGTCTGGAGCAGCAAGGCCGTGCACCACCTGGGCGACCAGCAGGGCGCCCTGGACGCGCTGGCCGGACTGCTGCGGCCGGGCGGCGTGCTCGCCGTGTCGGAGGGCGGGCTGCCGATGCGCTTCCTCCCCCGTGACATCGGAGTCGGCCGCCCCGGACTCCAGTCCAGGATCGACGTCGTCATGGAGGACTGGTTCGCGGTGATGCGGTCGGAGCTGCCGGGCAGCAAGCCCGTGGTCGAGGACTGGCCCGCGATGTTCCGCGCCGCCGGTCTCACCGACGTCCGCAGCTTCACCCTGCTGCTCGATCTCCCGGCCCCGCTCGACGCGGCGGCCCGCACCTTCCTGCGCGGCCATCTGAACCGGGCGCGGGAGTCGATGGGCGAGGTCCTGGACGCGGACGACCTGGGGACACTCGACCTGCTGCTCGACCCCGACGCACCGGAGGGCGTCATGCACCGTCCGGACGCGTTCCTGCTCTCCGCCACCACGGTCGTCACGGGCGTGCGTGCGTAGCGGGAGTGAGGACACGCAGAGGGCCCGGAGCGCTTCGCGCGCTCCGGGCCCTCTCGCGTCGGTTCAGCCCGCCGCGGCGAGCTGGCCGCAGGCGCCGTCGATCTCCTGGCCGCGGGTGTCCCGCACGGTGACCGGGACGCCGTGGGACTGCAGCCGCCGGACGAACTCGCGCTCGTCCTCCGGGCGGGAGGCGGTCCACTTCGAGCCCGGGGTCGGGTTCAGCGGGATCAGGTTCACGTGGGCGCGGTGGTTCTTCAGCAGCCGGCCCAGCAGGTCGGCCCGCCACGCCTGGTCGTTGATGTCCTTGATCAGCGCGTACTCGATCGAGATCCGACGGCCGGACCTGTCCGCGTAGTCCCACGCGGCGTCCAGCACGTCCGCGACGTTCCAGCGGGTGTTGACCGGGACCAGCTCGTTGCGCAGCTCGTCGTCCGGCGCGTGCAGCGAGACGGCGAGGCGGACGCTCAGGCCCTCCTCCGACATCCGGTTGATCGCCGGCACCAGGCCCACCGTGGAGACGGTGATGCCGCGCTGGGAGAGTCCGAAGCCGGACGGAGCCGGGTCGGTCAGCCGGTGGATCGCGGCGATCACGCGCTTGTAGTTGGCCAGCGGCTCGCCCATGCCCATGAACACGACGTTGGACAGCCGCACCGCGCGCGCCTCGCCGTCCTCGCCCGCCTTCGCCCCGCCGAAGTCGCCGTCCCGGATCGCGCGCATGCCCGCGGCGATCTGCTCGACGATCTCCGCAGTCGACAGGTTGCGGGTCAGCCCGGCCTGGCCGGTGGCGCAGAACGGGCAGTTCATGCCGCAGCCCGCCTGCGAGCTGATGCACATGGTGACCCGGTCCGGGTAACGCATCAGCACGGACTCGACCAGCACGCCGTCGAAGAGCTTCCAGAGCGTCTTCCTGGTCGTGTCGTCGTCGCAGGAGACGTGCCGGACCTCGGTCATCAGCTCGGGCAGCAGCGCCTCCGCGAGCTTCTCCCTGGACGCGGCGGGAATGTCCGTCCACTCCTCGGGGCGCCCGGCGAGCCGACCGAAGTACTGACGCGAGAGCTGGTCCGCGCGGAACGGCTTCTCGCCCAGCGCGGCGATCGCCTCACGCCGCTCGGCGGCACTGAGGTCGGCAAGATGCCGCGGCGGCTTGGCACCGCGCGGCGCGACGAAGGTGAGTTCACCCGGGAGTGGTTTAGGCATGATTCACCCAGTGTCTCAGATCGGGAACGTGTGCCGGACTGGCCGACGGCGCGTCCCGTCGTCGGCCCTCGAACGTCCGGCCCGGGAACCGGAGCGGCAGGCCGGGCGGTAGCATCTGCGCGATCACTGAAGGCCGAGCCCGGGGGACCCTGTGAGCACCGAACCGAACGGACTGGGCGGTCTGCCCAGATTCGAGCACCGGACCCGGCCGGACGAGATGCTGCCGCCGCCGTCGGACGTCAACGCCCGGGCCCTGAAGGCTCTCATGTTCTCGCTCGTCCCAGGCGTGTCCGTCCTGGCGATCCTGTACGCCGTCATCGCCCTCGGGCAGATCAGCGACACCGGGCAACGCGGCCGCAGCCTGGCGGTCATCGCCCTGGTCCTCGGCCTGGGGTGGGTCGCGGCGGGGATCTGGCTGATGGCGCTCAGGAACTGAAGAAGCGCCCCCGCACGCCCCTCACCCCGTTCACTCCGTCGACGGGGAGGTGAGCGCGAACCAGGCGTTCGCCTCCTCGGCGGACAGGACGCTGCTCAGTTCGGCCGTGCCCGGCAGCATCGGGAAGAAGCGGTCGGCGTTCCAGCTCCGCCGGTAGGCAGGTTCGTCCAGCACGAGGAGGCGGCGTCCCTGCACGACCGGGATGTCGTCGGGTAGCCCCTCGTTCCAGATCCGCTGCCCGTCCGCGGCGAAGAGCTCGAAGGCGCCCGTCGCGACGACTCCGCTGCGCCCGCGGGCGGGCGAGGGGTCCGTGGCCAGCCGGACGCTCTCCGCCGACGGCGCGGTGCCGGGCAGGTGGCCACCGCCGATGAGGACGTGGGCGAGCAGCGTGTGCAGCTGGAAGTTGTCGCCGATGCCGCCGATGCGGATCGTGAACCCGGTGCCCGTGGGCCGGTGCAGTACCACCAGGGGCTCGTCGTCGAGGACCGCCAGCGCGTAGGCCAGGCACTTGAGGTCGTGCCGCTCCAGCGCCGCCAGGTCGCGGCAGACGGGGATCAGGGTCTCCGCGTGCTGCCGGCGCACCGAGGCGCTGCGGCACAGCACGGCCAGCGCGGGGGCCTGCCACTGCTCGACCGAGCACCAGGCGAGCGCCAGTCGCAGCGCCTCGTGGGCCTCGCCGCCCAGCCGGGCCTTCAGCGCTTCGTCGATGATGTTCTCGTCCGGCTCCGGCAGCTCCCCGGCGCCGTCGCCGGCCGCGGTCCAGCGGCGGGCGAACTCCAGCGCGTCGAGCAGGTCGCGGCGGACGCCGTCGAGTATCGGCTCCGCACAGGCGGCAGGATCGGCCCCGCGCTCCACGCAGAAGCCGGCCGCCGTCGCCAGCATCGCCCGGGGACCCGTGGGCGGGAAAGCCGGGACCAGGGCGGCCAGCCGGGGCCCCGCCGACACGCAGGCGGTCTCGTCCGCCGACCGAAGACCGTTCATCACGGCACCGAAGGCACGCTCGGTGCGGGCGCCGTCGCGGGCGCTCACCGCCTGCTCCAGCTCGGACACGACGGCGGCCAGGTCCGGGCTCTGCTGCTTCCTCTTGAAGATCACCGGCACACCCTAGGGCCAAGGACCGACAGTCGTCCGGAGACGCCGCAGACCCCCGGCCGGTGGGGGCAGGGGGTCTGCGGTTCGCGGATCAGACCGCCGGGGCCGGAGCCAGCTTCGGGTTCGCGCCGTAGCTGTTCTCGGCTGCCTCGCCCTCGGTGGCCCAGAAGACGAGCAGGGCGATGTAGCCGACACAGGTCAGCGCGATCAGCAGCCACCAGCCGCTGCGGCCGGTGTCGTGCAGGCGACGGATGGCCACCGCGAGGTACGGGAGCAGCACCGCCAGGCCGTAGATCCCGACCAGGATCGGCGAGCCGATGGCCGAGTCGACCGCGTAGAGCACGGCCTCGATGATCGCGTTGAACAGGAAGAACATCCAGAATTCCTGGCGGCGTGCTCTACCGCTGAATCCGACGTAGTTCTTGATGACCGCCAGGTACCAGTTCACGGGTCCCCTCCATGGCTCAAAAGTGAGCCTCTGCGCATTGATGTTCGAGCAGCGCAGAACCTAGGGACCCGTGAACCACCTGGTCAAGGGTATTAACGAACTGTTCCTCAACCCGCCCCGACAAAACCGACCAGAACCAGCCAGACCACCGGCGCGGTGGGCAGCAGGGAGTCCAGCCGGTCCATGATCCCGCCGTGACCGGGCAGCAGCGTGCCCATGTCCTTGATGCCGAGATCGCGCTTGATCATCGACTCGCCGAGGTCGCCCAGGGTGGCACTGACCGCGACACAGGCGCCCAGGACCAGGCCCTGCCACCAGGAGCCGCCGGTGATCATCAGCTGCATCCCGGCCGCGCCCGCGGCCATGCACAGCAGCACGCCGCCGACCAGGCCCTCGCGGGTCTTGCCGGGGCTGATCCTCGGAGCCAGCTTGTGCCTGCCGAAGCGCGAGCCCGCCGCGTACGCGCCGGTGTCGCTGCAGACCGTCAGGACCAGGAACAGGGCCACCCGCTGCGGCCCGTCGTGGGCGGCCAGCATCAGCATCACGAAGGTGGCCAGGAACGGCACGTAGAAGGCCGTGAAGATGCCCGCCGTGACATCCCGCAGGTAGTTCTCCGGAGGTTCGGTCATCCGCCAGACCAGGACCGCCAGCGAGGTCAGCGCGAGCGTCACCACCGCGGCCTGCGGACCGCCGAGGTACGCGGCGACCTGCATCGCCGCTCCGCCGACCAGCAGCGGGATCAGCGGCACCCGGATGCCCTTGGCCTCCGTGAGCCGGCTGGTGAGCTCCCACATGCCCACGCAGACCGCCGCCATGACCACGCCGACGAACAGCCACTTGACCCAGAAGAGCGAGGCCACGATGACCACGCCCAGGCCGAGGCCCACCCCGACCGCGGCCCGGAGGTCGCGGCCGGCCTTGGGCGCCGCCTTGGCGGGCGCCGCCGGAGCGGGAGCTGCGCCGGGCTGCTGCTCAGGTGGGGGCGCGGGCTGCTGCTCGGGCGCGGGAGGCATGTACTGAGTGTGCGCCATCGCCTGGTCGCCGTGCAGAGCGGAGTGCTCCGACGGCGGCCCGTACGGCGGCTGGTGCTGCCCCTGCGGCGGCTGCCCGTAGGGCTGCTGCTGGGGCTGTCCGTACTGCTGCGGGTGGCCGACCTGGTACGGATGGTCGACCACCGGCGGCATGAGCGTGGTGGCCTGATCGTCGCCGTACGGCGACGATCCCTCCGGCGGCGTTACCTGGCCCTGTGCGCGGGCCCCGGCACCCTTGTCTCCAAGAGTCGGCCCCCAGAAGGAATCGTCGTTCATCAGACCTCGAGCAGCTCGGCTTCCTTGTGCTTGAGCAGCTCGTCCACCTGGGCGACGTAGCGGCTGGTGACGTCGTCGAGCTCCTTCTCGGCGCGGCGCACCTCGTCCTCGCCGGCCTCACCGTCCTTGACCATCTTGTCGAGCGTGTCCTTGGCCTTGCGGCGGACGTTGCGAATGGAGATCTTCGCGTCCTCGGCCTTGTTGCGCGCGACCTTGATGTACTCCTTGCGGCGCTCCTCCGTCAGCTGCGGGAAGTTCACGCGGATGATGGAGCCGTCGTTGCTCGGGTTGACGCCGAGGTCGGAGTTGCGGATGGCCTCCTCGATGACCCGGAGCGAGCTCTTGTCGAACGGCGAGACGACCGCCATCCGGGGCTCCGGCACCGAGAACGAGGCCAGCTGGTTGATCGGGGTCATCGCGCCGTAGTACTCGGCCACGATCTTGGCGAACATCGCGGGGTGCGCACGGCCGGTGCGGATCGCGGCGAAGTCGTCCTTGGCCACGCTGACGGCCTTCTCCATCTTCTCCTCGGCCTCGAGGAGGGTCTCTTCGATCACAATCTGCTCCTGTCCGGGCGACCCGGTCTCGAACTGCTGGAACTGCTTCGCTACTACCGGGCACGTTTGCCGAGGAGTGCCCGGTTGTCCATCCCCCGCGTCGGCGCGCGGCCCCCGTCAGACGGAGGGCGCGTCGGCGCTGATCAACGTGCCGATCTTCTCACTGCGCACGGCCCGGGCGATATTGCCCTCCTTCAGCAGCTCGAAGACGCGGATCGGCAGGTTGTTGTCCTTGCAGAGCGTGATCGCGGTCAGGTCGGCGACCTTGAGGTCCCTGGCGATCACCTCGGAGTATTCCAGGGCGTCGAACTTGACGGCGTCAGGGTTGCTGCGCGGGTCGGAGTCGTAGACCCCGTCGACGCCGTTCTTGCCCATGAGCAGGACCTCGGCGTGGATCTCCAGCGCACGCTGGACGGCCGTCGTGTCCGTGGAGAAGTAGGGCATGCCCATACCGGCGCCGAAGATCACGACGCGGCCCTTCTCCAGGTGCCGCACCGCGCGCAGCGGCAGGTAGGGCTCGGCGACCTGGCCCATCGTGATCGCGGTCTGGACCCGCGTCTCGATGCCCTCCTTGTTGAGGAAGTCCTGGAGCGCCAGGCTGTTCATCACGGTGCCGAGCATGCCCATGTAGTCCGAGCGGGCCCGGTCCATCCCGCGCTGCTGGAGCTCGGCGCCGCGGAAGAAGTTGCCGCCACCGATGACCACGGCGACCTCGGTGCCGCCGCGCACCACCGTCGCGATCTCGCGGGCGATCGCGTGGACCACGTCCGGGTCCACCCCGAGGCCGCCGCCGCCGGCGAATGCCTCGCCGGAAAGCTTGAGCAGTACGCGGCGACGCGTGGTTCCCTCGTCAGCGGTCATCTGCATCGGCTCCTCCTTGAAGCACTGTGAAGCTGGGTACACAAGAAGAGGCCACCGCCGTCGGCACCAGTTCGGTTACCTGCACGGCAGTGGCCTCCTTGTCGTTCTCACGACTCACATCGTAGGGGCTGGCCGGGGCCTGCCCCGTCGCACGATCCGAAGGATCAGGCGCCGACGCGGAAGCGGGCGAAGCGGACCAGCTTGACGCCGGCCTCGTCCAGGACCTTCTGGACGGTCTTCTTGTTGTCCTTGGCGTAGGCCTGGTCCAGGACCGCGTTCTCCTTGACGAAGCCGGTCACGCGACCCTCGACGATCTTCGCCAGGGCAGCCTCGGGCTTGCCCTCCTCGCGCGCGGTCGCCTCGGCGATGCGGCGCTCGTTGTCGAGCACCTCGGCCGGGATGTCCTCGCGGGAGAGGTAGCCGGGGCCGAACGCGGCGATGTGCTGCGCGACGCCCTTGGCGACCTCTTCGTTCTCGCCGTCCAGCTCGACCAGGACGCCGATGGCCGGCGGCAGGTCGGGGTCGGTGCGGTGCATGTAGACGTTCACGTACGCGCCGCCGGTGAACTGGGCGAAGCGACGGAAGACGATCTTCTCGCCCAGGGAGGCGTTGGCCTCGTCCACGAACTGCTGGACGGTCTTGCCGGGCTCGATCTCGGCGGCCAGGGCGGCCTCGATGTCGGCCGGGGAGGTCTTGGCGACGAAAGCGGCCAGCTCGTTGGCGACAGCCACGAACTTGCCACCCTTGGCGACGAAGTCGGTCTCGCAGTTCAGCTCGACCAGAACGCCGGAGGTGCCCTCGATCAGGGAGACGACGGCGCCGTTGGAGGCGTCGCGGCCCTCACGCTTGGCAACGCCCTTCTGGCCCTTGATGCGGAGCAGCTCGACGGCCTTCTCGACGTCGCCTGCGGCCTCCTCGAGCGCCTTCTTGCAGTCCATCATCCCGGCGCCGGTGAGCTCACGGAGCTTCTTGACGTCCGCGGCGGTGAAGTTCGCCATGGTTCCTGAATCTCTTCTCGCGTTGTCTTGGAAGGAAGCGAAAGTTCGCGACCGTTCGACACACGGGAGGGGTACGCCGGCGAGTGCCGCCGTACCCCTCCCCGGTCAAGCGGTTCAGGCCTGCTCGGCCTCGGTGACCTCGGCAGCGGCCTCGGCGGCGGGGGCCTCGGCGGCCTCGGCGTCGGCGACCTTCTCGGTCTCGGCGGAGGTCTGGACCTCGGCCTCCTCGGCCTTCTTCTCGGCGCCGGCGAGCTGCTCGAGCTCCCACTCGGCCAGCGGCTCGGCGGCACCGGCGTCAGCCGGCTTCACGTCGCCCTTGGCGGCACCGGAACGGGCCATCAGACCCTCGGCGACGGCGTCGGCGACCACGCGGGTCAGCAGGGTGACCGAGCGGATGGCGTCGTCGTTGCCCGGGATCTTGTAGTCGACCTCGTCGGGGTCGCAGTTGGTGTCCAGGATCGCGACGACCGGGATGTTCAGCTTGCGAGCCTCGCCGACGGCGATGTGCTCCTTCTTGGTGTCGACGATCCACACGGCGGACGGCACGCGCTGCATGTCGCGGATACCGCCGAGGGTCTTCTCCAGCTTCTCGTACTCACGCTGGAGCACGAGGAGCTCCTTCTTGGTGAGCCCGGAGCCGGGCACATCCGTGAAGTCGATCTCGCTGAGCTCCTTGAGGCGCTGCAGACGCTTGTAGACGGTGGAGAAGTTGGTCAGCATGCCGCCGAGCCAGCGCTGGTTCACGTAGGGCATGCCCACGCGGGTGGCCTGCTCGGCGATGGCCTCCTGGGCCTGCTTCTTGGTGCCGACGAAGAGGACGGAGCCGCCATGGGCGACCGTCTCCTTGACGAACTCGTAGGCGCGGTCGATGTAGTTCAGCGACTGCAGCAGGTCGATGATGTAGATGCCGTTGCGCTCCGTGAAGATGAAGCGCTTCATCTTCGGGTTCCAACGACGGGTCTGGTGACCGAAGTGGACGCCGCTCTCCAGCAGCTCCCGCATCGTGACGACGGCCATGGCCGTACTCCTTGAGATTGCTCGGTTGTCCCGCCGCGGCCGGTGGCCGTGGCGCCTGACGCCCTGGGTCGTGCCGTCTCCTGCGGGCGCTCCGATCGGATCGTGATCAGATCGGGGGGCCGAAGGACCGAGCGGCACTGCGTCGGAGGCCGACGCCGGGCGTGCGAAGTCGACCCGGCACGCCGGGTCGCGAAAGAAGTGTACGGGAAGCACCGGAGGGCTAGCGACCCGCGACGGTCACCCGGGCTCACCCGTCCGGGTGGCGAGGTTGTCCACAGGGGCCGGGTTGTCCACAAGTGGACTGCGGAAACCGGGGGTTGTCGGCGGACGGGAGCAAAGTGCGGTCATGACGCGCACCGCTTCCCCTTCCGCTCCCTGCTCCGCTCCCCATCCTCCCCCGCCGCCGCTGCCGGGCGGACGCCGCGCGCTGCTGGCCCTCGGGCTGCTGCTCTGGCTGGTCATGGCGCTGCTCGGTCCGCCGGGGCGGGCGCACGCGCACGTGCACGCCCCCCTGGACGCCCCCCTGGACGCCCCCCTGGAGGCACAGGGGTCGCGGGCCCGGAGCGGCAGCGGGCTGCTCGTGCGGCCGCTGCCCACCGGCGGCACGCTCGCCGACGTGCTGCGGCGCTTCGATCCGCCGCCGGTGCGGTGGGCCGCCGGGCACCGCGGGGTGGATCTGGCCGCGCCGGTGGGCGCGGCGGTGCGCTCGGTCCGGGCCGGGGTGGTCTCCTACGTCGGCGAGATCGCCGGAAAGCCGGTGGTCGCGGTGGAGCTCACCGGGTCGGGTGCACCCCCGCTGCGGACGACGTTCGAGCCGGTGGAGCCGAAGGTCGCGGTCGGCGAGGCCGTGGGAGCCGGCCAGGTGCTCGGGACGATCGCCGCGCGGGGCGGACACTGCCCGGTGAGCTGCCTGCACTGGGGGCTGCTCAGGGGCCGCCACTATCTGGACCCGCTGGCGCTGGTCGCTCCGGGTCAGGCGCGGCTGCTGCCGCTGACGCCGTCGAGCACCAGGGCGACGGTCGCGTCGATGATCACCTCGTCGCTCTCGACGGCGCCGCCGAGCTCCAGTCGCTTGGCGGCAGCCTCGACGGCCCCCTGGAGCAGCACGGCGGCGAGCGCCGGCTGCGGGTGCCCGAGTTCGGCCAGCGCGTCGACGATGGGCCCGACGAGCTGCCCGTGCGCGGCCCGGATCCGGGCCCGTGCGGCGTCGTCCAGTTCCATCGCCGAGATCGCGGCGACGGCGCGGTGGCGCGGATCGCCCGCCAGGGCGAGCTGCGCCCTGACATAGGCCTCGACGCGCGCCGCGGGGGTCGGCTCGGCGGCGACGGCGTCGGCCACCTCGGCGGCCCAGGCGGGGAAGTCGACGGCGCAGAGCTCCTCGACGACGGCGGCCCGGGACTTGAAGTACTCGTAGACCGAGGAACGGGCCAGGCCGGTACGGGCGGCCAGGCGGGGGAAGGTCAGCGCCTCCATGCCTCCGGCGGCGAGCAGTTCCCGCGCGGCGGCGAGAAGGGCGTCGCGCTGGAGCCGACGGTGTTCGACGAGAGTGGCAGCTCGGATCTTCGGCACCCCACCAGGTTAGCGTCGGGCCCTCGGCGTCCGTGGGGAGACCGACCCGCGGTCGACGGTGCCGCGAGCGGGCGCGGCCGGCCCGCACGAGCATGCCTGGACGCGCGCTCGGTGTGTCCCAGGATGTCTCAACGCGCGTCGGAGAGCTTGGCCCGCAGTTGGAGAACGGCCTTGGTGTGGATCTGACTGATCCTGCTCTCCGTCACACCGAGCACCCCGCCGATCTCGGCCAGCGTCAGTCCCTCGTAGTAGTACAGGCTGACCACCGTCTTCTCCCTGTCGGGAAGGGTGTTGATCGCGCGCGCCAGCAGCCGGCGCACCTCACGGCTCTCGGCGACCTCCTCGGGATCGTCCGCGGCCTGGTCCGCCAGGGTGTCGACGAGGCTGCCGCGGTGCTCCCCGCTCTCACCGGAGCCGTGCAGCAGTTCGTCGAGGGCGACGACGTTGGCGAGGGAGAGCTGACTGAAGATGCCGTGCAGCTCCTCGATCTGGATGCCCATCTCCGCCGCGACCTCCGAGTCGCCCGGTGTGCGGCGCAGGCTGACCTCCAGCGTCGCGTAGGCGCGCTCCACGGCGCGCGCCTTCTGCCGGATGGAGCGGGGGATCCAGTCCAGTGCACGCAGTTCGTCGATGATCGCGCCACGGATCCGGCTGATGGCGTAGGTCTCGAACTTGATCGCCCGGTCCGGGTCGAACTTCTCGATCGCGTCGATCAGTCCGAACACGCCCGACGAGACGAAGTCGGCCTGTTCGACGTTGGCGGGCAGCCCGACGCCGACGCGGCCGGCCACGTACTTCACCAGCGGCGAGTAGTGCAGGATCAGTTGCTCCCGCAGCCGCGGATCCCCGGTCTGCTTGTAGGCGCGCCACAGCTCGTCCACCGTGCGCACCCGCGCGCTGCGGGGGCCGGGGATGCTGCGGGGCTCCCCCGCAGGGGAGCTGGCGTACCTGGGCATACGTCGCTTGAGCCGTTCTACCGATCCCATTGGGCCATTCAACGGAACGGTTGTGAGCGTAGCGTGACGGAGTGCTTTCTGAGCGCTATCAAGCCGCCTTGCACGCCGGATTCAGCCTCCAGTGCGCCCCCAGCCGTTCGACCAGACCGAGCGAAGCGAGCTCGTAGAGACGAGGGAGCACCACGTCGGGGCCCAACAGCGAGCGCTGGACCAGCGATTCCACGGTGGTCCCGCGCGCCGCGGCGGGGAGCGATTCGAGCACGCGCAGAGTCTCGGGGGCCAGCGCGTCCCGCAAGCGTTCACGCCCCTCCGGGGTGGCGGCGAGATCGGCGCCGATCGCGCCGATCTGCTCGATGATCTCCGGGACGTCGCCGACCAGCAGACCGCCCCGGCGGATCAGCTCGTGCGTGCCGGCCGAGAGCGAGCTGGTGACCGGTCCGGGCACGGCCATCACGTGACGGCCCAGATCCCCGGCCCAGCGTGCGGTGTTGAGCGAGCCGCTGCGGCGCGCCGCCTCGACGACCACGGTGCCACGGGTCAGCGCGGCGATGACCCGGTTGCGCTGCAGGAACCGCGGACGGTTCGGATGAGCGCCGAGCGGCAGCTCGCTGAGCAGCAGCCCGCGTTCCGCGATGCGGCGCACCAACTGGTCGTTGGCGCGCGGGTAGACCTGGTCCACGCCGCAGGCCAGCACGCCGACGGTCGGCCCGCCGACGGCGAGCGCGCCCCGGTGCGCGGCGGCGTCGACGCCGAAGGCCGCGCCGGAGAAGACCGTCCACCCCCGTTCGGTGAGACCCGCGGCGAAGTCCGCCGCCATCCGCTGGCCGTAACCGGTGCAGGCCCGCGCGCCGACCACCGCCACGGACCGCACGGCCAGCACCCGCAACGATCCGGCGCCCCGCGCCCACAGCGCGACCGGCCGTGCCACCCCGAGATCGTCCAGCTGCGTCGGCCACCCCGGCTCCCCGGGACAGATCAACCTCGCCCCGATCAGCGCCCCACGGGCCAACTCCCGCTCCCCCTCCGGAGCGGCCACTCCGGCGGGCAGCGCCCGGACGAACCGCCGCAGCGCCTCCACCGGCCCCCACTCCGCGATCACGCCCCCGGCCCGCTCGTCGCCGGGCTCCACCACCCGCGTCAACGCGGCCCAGGCGACACGTTCGGGGGTGACGGCATCCCCTGCGGGGCTGGTCATGGCGGCTCCTCACGACGACACGGACGGGTTGGGGACCGGCAGGGTCCCGTGCCGAGGGCTCGCTTCTGGACGAGGCTCGGCACGGGACCGGTCTGGGGCGGGGCGGATCGGGTCTGGGGCGGGGCGGCCCGCGCCCGCCGGCGCTAGAAGCAGGGTTCGAGGGGTGGGGCGTCGCGGATGTGGGTGCCGCGGAGGGCGAGGGCGGTGCGGACGTGGGCGCGGGCGGGGCGGTCGGCGGCGGAGAGATCGGCGACCGTCCAGGCGACGCGGAGGACGCGGTCGAGGCCGCGGGCGGTGAGGAAGCCGCGTTCCATCTCGCGCTCCGCGTCGCGCAGCGCCTCGGGACCGAGCGGGTAGCGGGTGCGGAGCTCGTGGCCCGGGACCTCGCCGTTGACGCGCCACGGGGTCTCCGCGTAGCGGGCAGCCGCGCGGTCGCGGGCGGCGAGCACGCGGGCCGCGACCACCTCGGTGGACTCCGCCGGGGACTCGCGCCGGAGCAACTGCGCCCGGCTGACCGCGTCGACCTCGACGCGGAGATCCACCCGGTCGAGCAGCGGTCCGCTCAGCCGGGCCTGGTAGCGGTTGACCATCGTCGGCGTGCATTCGCAGAGCTCCCCGCGTCTGGACCACCGGCCGCACGGGCACGGGTTCGCCGCGAGCAGCAGCAGGAACCGGGCGGGCAGCCGCATCGACCCGGCGGAGCGGGCCACCAGCACCTCGCCCGATTCGAGCGGCTGACGCAGCGCGTCGAGGACCCGGACCGAGAACTCCGGCGCCTCGTCGAGGAACAGCACTCCCCGGTGGGCCAGCGACGCCGCTCCGGGCCGCGGCAGGCCGCTGCCGCCGCCCACGATGGCCGGCATCGTGGTCGAGTGGTGCGGAGCGCAGTAGGGCGCGCGCTGGACGAGCGGGCGGCCGGCCGGAAGCAGGCCGGCCACCGAGTGGATCGCGGTGACCTCCAGCGCCTCGCGCGGGAGCAGCGGCGGCAGGATGCCGGGCAGGCGTTCGGCCAGCATCGTCTTTCCGGCGCCCGGCGGGCCCTTCAGAAAGAGGTGGTGGCCGAAGCGCAGGGAATTGCATCTGATGCGTGATGCCGAGAGGTGCAAGCCGGTGATCTGCGACATCTTGCCTCCAGCCTTGGAATCGATTGAAAGCCTCTGACCTGCCACATTGCGCCCAGATGTGCATCTGATGCATGATTCGCGCGTTCGGCGGAAGGGGCGGGGATGGGCAAAGTGGAGGCCGGACCGGGGTCCGCCCGGCTGGTGCTGGTCGACGGAGTCGCGCTCCTGCACCCGGAGGACGCGGTGCTCGACGCGATGCTTGTGGGCTGGGGTCGGCAGCAGCGCGGAGGGCGCCGACTGGAACCTGACACCATCGAGGACCGCGAGCGGACGGTGCGCCGGTTCACGGAGTTCGCCGGCGAGTACCCGTGGCGATGGACGGCCGCCCACATGGACGAGTGGACGACGTACCTGATCGCCGAGCTCGGTCGGGCAAGCTCCACGATCCGCAACTACCAGGCCGCGGTTCGCCTGTTCTGCGACTACATCACGTCGCCGTACTACGAGTGGCCCGAGCAGTGCGAGGCCCGCTTCGGCACACACCCGGTGCAGATCTGCCACGAGTGGAACACCGCAGCCCATCTGCTCGACTACGAGGGCGACGCGGAACGTCGGCCGATGACCCGCGAGGAGATCCAGGCCTTCCTCGACTACGCGGACGACCGGGTCGAGTTCGCGGTCCGTCGGCACCGCAAGGGCGCCCAGGCCGCCTACCGGGACGCGACCGTCTTCAAGGTCATCTACGGCTGGGGGCTGCGGTGCACCGAGACGTCGAAGCTCGACATCACCGACTTCTACCGGAACCCCAAGGCTCCTGAACTGGGCCGCTTCGGGTCGATCAGCGTCCGTTTCGGGAAGGGCTCCAAGGGCTCCGGTCCCAAGCGCCGCATGGTGCTCAGCGTCATGCCCTGGGCGGTGGAGGCCCTGGAGGACTACGTCGTGAACCTCCGACCCCGCTATCGGGCGTCCCACAAGCCCGCGCTGTGGCTGACTGAGCGTGACGGCCGACTGAAGGCTCGGGAGATCGAGGATCGGTTCGCCGAGTACCGGGACGCCCTGAAGCTGGACGAGGCCCTGACGCCGCACTGCCTGCGGCATTCTTACGTGACACACCTGATCGAGGACGGGGCGGACCCGCAGTTCGTCCAGCAACAGGTCGGACATGACTACGCCTCGACGACCGCCATCTACACCGGCGTCAGCGGCGACTTCATGAACACGATGATGCGCAAGGTCCTGGACGGGGCCATGGCCGCGGAACGGTAGGGAGACGACGTGAAGGCCAAGCTGGACTACCACTGGCACCTGCGGGAGATCATGGCCAACCGGGGCATGTTCTCCACCACCGACCTGCGCCCGCTGCTGGCTGAACGCGGGATCGACCTGTCCGCCAGCCAGGTCTACCGGCTGGTGACCGAGAAGCCCGAGCGGCTCAGCCTGAAGATCCTCATGGCTCTGCTGGACATCCTGGGCTGCACGATGGAGGAGCTCATCGAGCCCATGGCCGCGGCCGGTGCCGGTCGCCGCAAGACCGCTGTCGGCGAGTCGAGCGGCGAGCCCGGGGTGGGCGACCTCCGCCCCAAGCGAGCTCGCGTACTGCCGAAGTGACCCGGCATGACGATCTCGAAGGACACCGTCGCTTCCCGCTGTGACACCGAGCCGGTCGCCGCCATCACGGACATCGTCCTCGCCGTCGAACCGACCATGAGCCAGGCCGAGGCCGAGAGAGCCGTCCTCGACGTGGTGACCCGACGCGACTACCAGCGCGAGCTTGCCAGGGCGCTGACCGCAGCCCCGGACCTGCTCACCTCGGGGCGCCCCGAAGGGCCGAGGTCCGTCGAACGGCTGATACGCGCCCTGCTCGCTCACGGCGCCCGCCAAGTCGTACTGCCTCGCTGCCCGCGGTGCGGGAACGCCCGCCCGCTGCTCTGCCGAGACGGTGACCTGCGGATCTGCAACAAGTGCTCCCACCGGGCGGCCAGCCGCAACCAACCGTGCGCCGGCTGCGGCAAGCCACGAATCACCGCATACCGTGACCATCTCGGGCAACCCTGGTGTCAGTACTGCCGTCCCGGCGCCGGAACACCCACCGACGATCCGCTCCGGGAACTCGTCGAAATCGTCTGCAGCATCGAACCGGGCATGCCGCAGCAGGCTGTGATCGACGCGATCAGCGAGGCCATCCCGCTGCTGTCCCAGATCCGCCAGACCGCTGGCGCACTGCGCGACGCTCCCGACCTGCTGACCGGCCGGGGAGCACACGGCTCGCCGCGTGTCATCGCTCTGATCGGCGCCCTCGTCTCCCGAGGCGCCGCCAACGTCGTCGCGCCGCCGTGCACCATTTGCGGCGTGGTCAAGCCACTGCGGTCCACCCTCCACGGTCTGCGGTGCTGCAGACACTGCTACCAGCTCAGCAACCAGAAGGCCTGCGCCGACTGCGGCCAGGTCCGCAGCATCTCCTTTCGCACCATGGAGGGACGTCTTCTCTGCCGCCCCTGCTCCAACAAGCAGCCCTCGGCCTACGACGACTGCGCTTCGTGCGGCCGCCGGAAGCGCATCGTCACCCGCGCGAAGGGCGCCCCGCTCTGCAAGACCTGCTACCTGCCGGTCGTCACCTGCTCGATCTGCAACAAGGCCAAGCCCTGCTACTTCGCCGACACCGACGCACCCCGCTGCCCGAACTGCTCGCGCAACCTTGCGACGCCGGAGCCCTGCACCCGCTGCGGCCGCGTCCGGCTGGTCCGCGCTCGCGCCAAGGACGGCGGCGCGATCTGCCAGGCCTGCGGAGTGGTGCGCGAAGCCTGCGGGGACTGCGGCAGGAAGCGCCCCGTCAGCTCCAGAACCCCGGAGGGCTCCCCGCTCTGCCGCAACTGCTACGAAAAGAGCCCCCTGTCCTACCGCGAGTGCACCGGTTGCGGCAGCCTCGAACGGCTCTACCACCACGGACTCTGCGACTCCTGCGCACGCGCGGCCGCAGTCCAGGACCTGCTCGCCGATGCGGACGGCGTCGTGCCTGCTCGGTTGTCCGGACTCGCGTCCGCCCTGCTGGCCGGCGAGCCGCTCGCGGCCCTGCGCTGGACCAACATGCCCACGAGCCGGGCGATGCTCGCCCACCTCATCGCCAGCCGTGAACCGATCACGCACGAGGCCCTGGACGCCGCCCCGTCCGAGAGGGCCGCCCGCCACCTGCGAGCGATCCTCGTCGCCCACGGTGTTCTTCCCGAGCGCGACGAACAGCTCGCTGCCCTGGAACGCTGGATCACCAGGGCCCTCGCGGAGATCAGCAACCCGGAAGACCGACGCGTCGTCCAGAGCTTCGCGACCTGGCACCACCTGCGGCGCTATCGACGAAAGTCCTCCGTTAAACCCCTGACTCACCCGCAGACCACCCAGGCCCGCCGAGAGATCACCACGGCGATCAGCCTGCTGACCTGGCTCTCCAAGAGCGACCGGACCCTGGAAACCTGCACCCAAGAACACATCGACCACTGGCTCGACACCGACCGGGCCGCTCGCCCCTTCGGCCGCACCTTCATCCTCTGGGCGACCCGGAACCGGCACTGCCGACCGCTCACGATCCCCGTCGTCAAGCCGAAAAAGGGCACGCTCTTCATCGGCCAGGACGACCGCTGGACGCTGATCCGCCGACTGCTGCACGACGATGAGATCGACCTCACCGCCCGAGTTGCGGGCCTGCTCCTGCTGCTGTTCGCACAGCCGCTGACCCGCATCGCGCGCATCACTCCAGGCGACATCACGGTCAGCGCCGAGAAGGTCACTCTCACCCTCGGGCGTGAACCGCTGGAACTTCCTCCACCCGTCGACCAGCTCGTGCTCCAGCTGCGAGACCTTCCCGACCTCAATCCCCGAGCTGACGACCGGACGAAACGGTGGCTGTTCCCCGGCATCTCGCCCGGGACTCCGCTGAGCAATCAGGCCCTGATGGATCGCCTCAAGCCGCTCGGGATCCAGTCCAGGCCGTCCCGGAACACGACGATCCAGGAGCTGGCCTCCGAGCTGCCCGCCGTGGTCCTCAGCAAGCTCCTCGGCGTTCACATCACCACCGCCACTCGCTGGTCCCGCACCACAGGCGCGAACCGAACCGAGTACGCCGCCGAGCTCTCCCGCAGACGGGCATTCCGCAAGTCCTGATAGCCGGACCTACCAGTACCCGCCGCGGCGATTTCGAGCGCATGGCGGGCCTCGAACTGGCCGGCCACGTCCGCCATGTCCTTCTTCCAGTCGGCGCCGTGCCGGACGCCGATCCCCGGCAGGGACAGGCCCGCGAGGGCGGGATCGGGCCCCGAGGGGAAGAGCGGATCCGGGGGCTCCTCCGGCTCGGGCTCGCCGCAGAGCAGCGCGATGAGCTGCCGCAGCGAACGCACCGCGAGCACCTCGACACCGGGCACCAGCGCGGCCTCCGCCGCCGTCGCCTCGGGGACGGCGACCTTGGCGTACCCGGCCTCGGCCGCCGCCAGCACGGAGGGCAGCACCCCGCGGACCGGGCGGGCGCGGCCGTCCAGGCTGAGCTCGCCGACCAGCAGCAGGCGCTCGATCGCCTCCGGCCGCAGCCGCTCCGCCGCCGCCAGCACCGCGCAGGCGATCGCCAGATCGAAGCCGGAGCCGCTCTTGGGGACCGAGGCCGGCGACAGCCCGACCGTCAGCTTCTTCAGCGGCCAGCGCTCGCCGCTGTTCACCACGGCGGCCCTGACCCGGTCGCGGGACTCGTTGATCGCCTTGTCCGGCAGGCCGACGATCGTGAACGCCGCCAGGCCGGGCTCCAGATCGGCCTGGACCTCGACGACGACGCCGTCCACCCCGATCAGGGCGACCGAACCGGTGCGGGCGAAGACCATCTCAGCCCACCGCCCCACGCAGGTGGGTGATCCGCGCCGGACCGCGGCGGCCGTGCACGACGCAGATCAGATCGACCCGGACGCCTCCCGGCGGGGGCGGGCCCGACCAGCACTCGGCGAGCCAGCGCTCGGCCAGGACGAGGAGGCGTTCCGCCTTGGCCGGGCCGACGGCCTCGGCGGGGCTCTGCACGCCGTGCTCGCTGCGGGTCTTGACCTCGCAGACGGCGAGAGCCGGGCCGCCCGGCGGCCGGGGATCGAGTGCGACGATGTCGAGCTCGCCGGCGCGGCAGCGCCAGTTCCTGGCGAGGACGCGCAGTCCGGCCGCCTCCAGATGGCGGGCGGCGGCCTGCTCCCCGTAGCGGCCGAGAGCCTGGGTCCGTGCGGTCATCGGGATCACCTCCGCCGAGAAATCTCCCGGTCGCGGAGGTGCGGAGCCAGCGGCGTCCGCCGGCCTGTGGACAACGAATGGCTGTGGAAAACCCGGCCACCCCGGCGGGTGAAACCGAAGCGCGGCCACCCGCCCCCGGCACCGCACGCCCCCGCAGGCAACCCGCTCCCCCGGGAAACCACCCCCGGCAGCAGGACCGCACGGCGCCCCGACAAACCGACGGCCCGAAAGACCGACGGCCCGGCGGACCTGCGCCCCGACGGCCGCCCCGCGTCAGCGCCCGAAGCCGGGCTCGTCCTGCGGCAGCTCCAGATCGCTCTTGGCGAGCTCCTCCACGTTGACGTCCTTGAAGGTCAGCACCCGGACCTGGCGCACGAAGCGGGCCGGGCGGTACATGTCCCAGACCCAGGCGTCGGCCATGGTGACCTCGAAGAACACCTCGCCCTGCAGCGACTGCACCTTGAGCTCGTAGTCGTTCGTCAGGTAGAAGCGCCGCTCCGTCTCGATGACGAACTTGAACAGCCCGACGACGTCTCGATACTCCCGGTAGAGCTTGAGCTCCATCTCGGTCTCGTACTTTTCGAGGTCCTCGGCACTCATCCCCACGTTCCCCTCAGCTGTGCGTACGTCCAACCATTGTGGACCACAGGCGCGGCCCGGAGAGCCTGACCGGGCGGGCAGGCGGGCCTTCCCGCAGAACCTGCGCCAGCAGCCTCGCCAGCGCGTTCGGATAGATGGTCTCCTTCGTCCGCGACAGCTCCTGGAGCGTCCACCAGCGCAGCGCGTCGGTGGTGCGAAGTTCCAGCTCGGTCTGGCCGGAGGTGTCGGTCTCGACGGTCTCCGTGCGGGCCAGGTAGTACCACTCGTCCTGGGCGTAGCTGCGGCCGTCGAACTCGAACTCGGTCGCCCGCGTGGCCAGCAGCGGGCCCAGGCTGGCGTCGCGGATGCCGGTCTCCTCGGCGATCTCGCGGTGCGCCGCCGCCGCCAGGTCCTCCCCCTCCTCGACTCCGCCGCCGGGGGTGAACCACCACTCCCGGCCCGGCTGCTGCGGGTCGAAGCCGTGCAGCAGCAGGATCCGGTCGTCCGGATCGAGCAGCAGCACGCGCGCCGCGCGGCGGCGCTTCGGTGTCATCCGGCGGTGCTCCTCATGCGTTCGCGGGCGCCGGACGCGGGCGCCTCCGACCTGCCATGCCTGCGACCGTACCCGCCGCAGCGGTGATCAACACCAGTGCGGCGCCGCCGACCGTCGCCAGTGCGGCCTGGCCCAGCGGCCCGTGGTCGCTCGCCCGTGCCCCGGGCAGGGCGTCGAAGACACTCGTGCGGTCGATCGTCCCCATGGCCCCGAGCGGCCAGGCGACCCCCTCCACCCGGCCCAGCACGGCCGAGGCGGGCACACTGCCGCCCAGCTGGTCGATGTGGACCCGGGAGTCCTCGGAGATCGCCCGGTTGTCGCCCATCAGCCAGAGCCGACCCGCGGGGACCTTCGCGGTGAACTGCTGCGACGCCGGGCCCGCGCCCAGCTGCGTGCGGCCCGAACCGCCCGCGCCGGTCCCCGCCGTCCCCGCGGTCGAGGCGGGCTCCAGGTAGCTCTCGCCGAGCGGGACGCCGTTGACCGTCACCCGGCCCTGCGGGTCGCAGCACACGACCGTGTCGCCGCCGACGCCGATGACCCGCTTCACCATCGCGGTGTTCCCCCAGTCGGGGTCCTTGAAGACGACGACGTCCCCGCGGCCGATCGCGGAGGCGGAGGTGTGCGTCGCGAGCACGGTCTCGCCCGCCTTGATCGTGGGCTCCATCGAACCCGTGGGCACCGCGTAGGGCCGGTACTGGACCGCGAGCAGCACGAAGCCGCCGACCATGGCCAGCAGGCCGATGCCGATGCCCAGTGCCTGGAGCACTCCGCCCGCCGAACGCTTCCGTCCCGCCATGCCTGCCGCTCCCCGCACTCGTCCGCGCCCGTTCGATTCTGTCGCGCGCCACAGCGGAGGGCCGTGGTACGTCCGAGCAGATTACTCGTGGGTACCACGGCCCTCGCAAGAGCTGAGCGGTGAGTTCCGGGCGACACCCGGCGACCGCCGGCTACTTCCTGCGCAGCTTCCTGCGGCGGTTGAGCAGCGTGATCGGCACCGCGCCGACCAGCGCGGCCACGGCCGGGTGGCCGTCGACCAGAGCGGCGGCCTGGTTGGTGATGCCGGGCTGCGAGAAGGTGTCCGGGATGGGCAGCGTCTTCCAGTTGGACGGCGGCCAGGCGACGACGATGGCGCGCCCGATCACCTTGCTGTCCGGCACGGAGCCGCCGCCGGGCTCCTCCATGTGGTAGCGGGAGTCCGCCGAGTCCTGTCGGTGGTCGCCCATCACGAAGATCGAGTTGGCCGGGACGGTGAACTTGGGGATGTTCTTGTCGCCGCAGGGCGTGTTGCCCGGGTAGAGGTAAGGCTCGTTCAGCGCCTTGCCGTTGACGTAGACCGGGCCGGTGCCCGAGCAGCTGATGGTGTCCCCGCCGACCGCGATGACCCGCTTGATCAGGTCCTTCTCGTTGGCCGACGGCATCAGGCCGATCCAGGAGAGGACGTCCTGCATGCCGCGGACGAAGCCGTTGCTGCTGGGCTGCTCGCCCGGCTCGCCGGCCAGCCAGTTGCTCGGGTCGTGGAAGACCACGACCTGGCCGCGCGAGGGCTTCGCGCCGAGGCTCGGCGTCAGCTTGTCGACCAGCACCCGGTCGCCGATCTTCAGGGTGTTCTCCATCGAGCCCGAGGGGATCGAGAAGGCCTGCACCAGGAAGGTCTTGATCAGCAGCGCCAGCACCAGCGCGACGCCGATCAGGATCGGCAGTTCCTTCCAGAAGGAACGCTGCTTCTTCCCCTTCGACTTGGTGGACCCCGCGTCGCCGTCGGCGTCGTCGTCCTTGCCCAGAACGACGTGAGAGCCCTCGGTGAGGTCGTCCACCGGGGTCTCGGCCTGCTCGCCCATCTGTGATGCCTCGCTGTTCTCCTGGGCGGCTTCCCCGCGTCCCTTGTCGTCCACGGACCCTACGGTACGGCCGCTGGAGTCCTCGGGCTCGCCGACACCAGAGCGGGCACCGATCACCACGTCCCCCACGAAGCCTCCTCAGCTGAACCGCAGCGGGGTCTGTCCCCGCACATGAGTACCATCACGCGCGTCAAACGCGCGTCAGGAGCGGCGGCGCCGGGCTCGTACGGCCCCTGGCGCAGCCGCGACCACACCCATAACGAGCGGGAGTTCCCGGGGAAGCGGCCCGAGGGGTGCGGACGAGGAAACTTGACGAACACTTTGCTGGCCACCGGGAAGGGTCTGCCAGCGCGACAACGGCCAGACCACCGCCATCGCCCGTCCCACCACGTCCTTCTCCGGGACGAAGCCGCCTCCGGGCTCGTTCATGTGGAAGCGGGAGTCGGCGGAGATGTCGCGATGGTCACCCATCACCCACAGCTCGCCGGCGGGCACCGTGACCTTGAAGGGGATCCGTGACGGCGGATTCCCCGGATACAGGTAGGGCTCGTCGATCGGCTTGCCGTTGACCAGGATCCGGCCGTGGCTGTCGCAGCACGCCACGGTGTCCCCCGGCACCCCGATCACACGCTTGATCAGATCACGGTCCGAGGGCAGCAGTCCGAGAAAGGTGAAGGTGTTCTTGACCGCGCCCAGCACCGCTCCGGACTTGGGCACGGGATCGTTCTTCAGCCAGTTGCTCGGGTCGTTGAAGACCACGACGTCGCCGCGCTTCGGCTGCCAGCCGAACCAGGGCGAGAACTTGTCGACCGCGACCCGGTCGCCGATGGCGATGGTGTTCTGCATCGACCCGGAGGGGATCGAGAACACCTGCACCAGAAAGGTCTGCAGCAGCAGGGTGATCACCAGCGCGACGCCGATCACCAGCGGGACCTCGCGGACCAGCGAGCGCTGTCTGCGCCGCTTGGCGCGCTTGGCGCTACGCCGACGCTCGGCGCGGCCGCGCTCGGCCCGGCCGTTGCCGCCCGCCTGCTCCTCCTCCTCGCGCGCGTAGAAGGTGTCCGGATGGGGACCCCGTCGAGGCGGCTCGGAGCGCGGCTTACCCCTGGTGCCCACGCGCTCCGCCTCCCGTCGCCGCGGCCGCGATGGCGCGGTCGAGTTCCGCGAAGACCTCGGGGCGGTCCAGCGAACGCGAGTGACCGAACGGCAGGATCACCCACTCCGCCCGGCCGATGACCCGGTCCACCGGCACGAAGCCGCCGCCCGGGTCGCCGAAGTGGTCGCGCGAGTCGGCCGAGACGGCCCGGTTGTCGCCGAGCACGAAGAGCTTGCCGGCCGGGACGACCACGACGAAGGGGAAGGCGGAGGGCTTGGCCCCCGGATAGAGATAGGAGCCCTCGTCGAGCGGCACGCCGTCCACCGTGATCCGGCCGTGGGCGTCGCAGCACTTGACCGTGTCGCCGGCGACGCCGATCACCCGCTTCACGAAGTCGTCGCCGGAGGCGTCGCGGGTGTCCTGCGTCTCGGTGTCGATGAAGGAGCCGCGGCCGTCGAAGACCACGACGTCGCCGCGTTGCGGCGCTCCGCCGAAGTCGTAGGAGAGCTTGTTGACCAGCACCCGGTCCCCGACGGCCAGCGTGTTCTCCATGGAGCCCGAGGGAATGGTGAACGGCTGCGCGACGAAACGGTTCAGCAGCACGATGCCGAGGACGCAGACCGCCAGCAGCAACGCGAGTTCCTTCCACCGGAGGGCCCTGCCCCCGGCGTCGCCCGCCTCCTCGGCGGCGGCGGCGCTTCCAGATGCGGCCGCGTCGGCGGATCCGGAATCATCCGCCCCGGATACGCCGGAGGACCGCGACGGAGCCGTTGCCACCTCGTCGTCGACGGGTGGCTCGGCGCTGTCGCGGTCCCCGGGAAGCTGCTGCGTTTCCATTGCCGCAGCAGCCTAAGCCATCAGGCTGGGAGGCTGCGGCGGGAAGCAGACGTGAGAGCTCAGCTCTCGCGCTTCTCCTTGATCTTCGCGGCCTTGCCGCGCAGGTCACGGAGGTAGTACAGCTTGGCGCGACGGACCGCACCGCGGGTCACGACCTCGATCTTCTCCACGATCGGGGTGTGCACCGGGAAGGTGCGCTCGACGCCGACGTTGAAGCTGACCTTGCGGACCGTGAAGGTCTCGCGCACGCCCGCGCCCTGGCGACGGATGACGACGCCCTTGAACTGCTGGATACGGGAGCGGTTGCCCTCGATGACGCGAACGTGGACGTTCACGGTGTCGCCGGGGCGGAAGGCCGGGATGTCGGCGCGGATCGACGCGCTGTCGATCTCGCTGAGCAGGTTGCTCATGATTTCTCCATCACAGGCGCCACAGGCCACCCGCGGAATTCGTGATTGATGATTCGCTGTGTGTCCGCCGGTTCCCGTCGTCTCCCCTGTGGCAGAGGCGGCGGTCCTGAGCCGGGGCTCTCACCACGGCTGCGGCCGAGGACAGGCAGCAAGGGGCTATTCTGCCACGTCTTCCACGGCCTGAAGAAATCGGCCGCTCGCCTCGTCCCACCAGACGCCCAGACCGGCCAGCGCCTTGATGTCGTGCTTGTCCATCGCGCCGCGCTCCCAGCGGGCCACCAGATCGGGGCGGTTGGCGAGAGTACGGGCGAAGGCCTCGTCGCGGCGCCAGCGGGCGATCTTGGCATGGTTGCCGCTGAGCAGCACCTCGGGCACGCTCCGGCCGCGCCACTCGGCGGGCTTGGTGTAGACCGGACCCTCCAGCAGATCGGCCATCCGGCCGGGGGCGAAGGAGTCGTCCTGGTGCGACTCGGCGTTGCCCAGCACCCCGGGGAGCAGCCGGGCCACCGCCTCGACGATCACCAGCACCGCGACCTCGCCGCCGGCCAGCACGTAGTCCCCGATCGAGACCTCGACCACGGGCATCCGCTCCGCGGCGTCCTCGATCACGCGGCGGTCGATGCCCTCGTAGCGGGCGGGCGCGAAGGCCAGCCAGGGCTCGGCGGCCAGCTGCTGGGCCAGCTCCTGGGTGAAGGGACGGCCGCTGGGCGTCGGCACGACCAGCGTGGGCACGGCGCCCTCGCCCATGCCCTCGGCGCCGCTGCCGGACGCCACCACGGCGTCCAGGGCCGCGGACCAGGGCTCCGGCTTCATCACCATGCCGGGGCCGCCGCCGTACGGCGAGTCGTCCACGGTGCGGTGCACGTCGTGGGTGAAGCCGCGCAGCTCGTGCAGCCGCACGTCCAGCTGCCCGCGGGCGCGGGCCTTGCCGACCAGGGAGAGGTCGAGCGGGGCGAGGTACTCGGGGAAGATCGTGACGACGTCGATCCGCATCAGGCGTCGGCCTCGCCGGACTTCTCGGACGGCTCCTCGGCCGACGGCGCCGACTCGTCCTCACGGGCGCTCGCGACGACGGCGTCGGCGGGGTCGATCAGGCCCGGCGGCGGGGTGATCACGGCCCGCTGCTCCTCCAGGTCGATCTCCGGCACGATCGCGGTGACGAAGGGGATCAGCACCTCGCTGCCGTCCGGGCGGACCACGGTGAGCAGGTCCTGGTAGGGCAGGTGGACGACCTCGGTCAGCTCGCCGACCAGCGTGCCGTCCTTGAGGAAGACGTCCAGGCCGACCAGCTGGTGGTCGTAGAACTCCTCAGGGTCCTCCGGGCGGTCCTCGGGGTCGATCTCGGCGATCAGCAGTGTGCCGCGCAGGGCCTCGGCGGCGTTGCGGTCCTGGACGCCCTCGAAGCGCAGCAGCAGCCGACCGCTGTGCACCTTGCCGGAGGCGATGGTGAGCGGGCCGGCGGTGGCGGGGTCGGTCATGAGCACGGCGCCCGGGCCGAGCCGCAGCTCGGGCTCGTCGGTGCGCACCTCCACGGTGACGTCGCCCTTGATCCCGTGGGCGCGGCCGATCCGGCCGACGATCAGCTGCACTGTTCTGCGTCTCCTTCAAGAAATGCCCGGCGGGAAATGCAAAGGGCCGGCTGGGATCAAGGATCCCAGCCAGCCCCGAGAGGTGCCTCTCAGCCAAGCCTTTGGCGGCGTGGCCTGGTCAGCGCACGCTGTCCACGTCGACGAGGTCGACCCGGACGCTGCGACCACCGAGCGCGGTGACCACGGTGCGCAGCGCACGCGCAGTGCGCCCGCCGCGGCCGATGACCTTGCCGAGATCCTCCGGGTGCACGCGCACCTCGAGGATCCGGCCCCGGCGGAGCTCACGCGAGCGGACCTGGACCTCGTCCGGGTTCTCGACGATGCCCTTCACCAGGTGCTCGAGGGCTTCCTCCAGCATGATCACGCCTCGGCGGAAGCGTCGGACTCGGCCGCGGCCTCGTCCTTCTTCTCCGTCTTCTTGGCCTTCGGAGTGATGGCCACACCGGTGGTCTCGCTCTCGAAGCCGGCGACGGCCTTCGCGAACAGGTGCGAGAAGTCCGTGACCTTGGGCTCGGCGACCTTGAGCGGCGCCGGGGCCTCCAGGCCCTTGAACTTCTGCCAGTCGCCGGTGAGCTTCAGGATGGCGAGCACGGCCTCGGTCGGCTGGGCGCCGACACCGAGCCAGTACTGGGCGCGGTCGCTGTCGACCTTGATGATCGAGGGGTCGTAGGTCGGCTGGTAGACGCCGATCTCCTCGATCGCACGACCGTCACGCTTGGTGCGGGCGTCGGCGACGACGATGCGGTAGTGCGGGGAGCGAATCTTGCCGAGACGCTTCAGCTTGATCTTGACTGCCACTGGAGTGGTTCTCCTGGATTTGACGTGGGTGAGCAGCCGCGCATTCCACGTGGGGTTGCGGCTGCTGGCTGCTCTACGGACACGTCAGCCGGAAGGAGAGAGGGCCCTGCTCGGCTGCCGAGTACTCAGCTGTCCATTCTGCCATATCGGCGCAGCCCGATTGACCGCCGGGCTCCGGGGGCGGCTTGCGCCGACCCTCGGCGACCGGCGGCGGTCAATCGACTAGCGACGGGTGCGCGGCTCGGCGATCTGGAAGACCTCGCCGCAGTTGCCGCAGACGATCGGGGCCTGCGACAGCACCGACGGCACGACGCGGACGTTGCGTCCGCAGCCGCAGACCGCCTTGACGCGGACGCCGCCGCCCGAGGACCCGTGCCGGGTGGCCGGACCGCGGAAGGTGCGCGACCGGTCGCTCGCGGCGCTGGTCGCGGCCGCGTGGTCGCCCAGGGCGCGCTGCAGGCGATCAATCGTTTCGGCAAAACGCTCGCGGGTCTCCGGTCGCATGGTGACCAGGGAGAAGCCCGAACTCGGATGCGGATCGGCGTTGTGATCGAGGCCGAGCTCGTCGGCCAGCGTCAGGAAGCGCCGGTTGTGGTAGCGCCCGGCCCGGGAGGTGTCCCGGATGCCGCGCGCAGCGGCGAGGCCATGGGCGGCCTCGTGCAACAGCCGTTCGAACCCCAGCTCGGTGCCGCAGGCCGAGGAGGACTCCCCGATCAGCGACTCCGGGGCTGCGAGGTTCGGCAGGTCGGAGTGGTAGCGCTGGATGTCGCCCCAGGCGACGGCCAGCTCGGCGGCGAGAACCAGAGGTTGTGTCGTGCTCACGCAACGCAAACGAGGAAGGGTTCCGGGATGTTCCGCAGAATCGGTAATTGTTGAAGGCTTTATTTTTCCGTGACCTGCGCCACATTGACCGACATGGACGGAAACGGCCGCCCCGACAGTTCATCCGCCCTTCCTGACAGGGCAGTTGACCAGAACGCGACGGCCGGTCCGGCTCCCCCGCACGAGGGAGCCGGACCGGCCGTTCTACGACAATCCGATGAGCGTGGTCTCAACCACCGGGACGAGGCTCAGTACGCGCGGGCCACGATCGCGATGTTGCCCGCCTGGTCGTCCGTCTCCGGGACCGAGCCGTCGGCAGCGACGATGCAGCGGACCGAGACGCCCTGCTCGGCCAGCTTGGCCTCGCCCTCGGGGCCGAGGTCGGCCCAGGAGATCCGGCCCCAGCCGGTCGCCGCGGCCTCGACGGCCTCGTCGATCGTGGCGACCTCGACCGTGCGGGCCTCGCGGCGCTCGCGGGACTGGCGCAGCAGCAGCGCCTGGTCCTCCTCCAGGACGGCCGGCACCAGCGTCGCCAGCGCGTCGACGCTGACCGGCTCCTTGCCGCCGGCGATCCGGCGGACCAGCATGGCCGTGCCGTTCTCCAGGTCGCGCGGGCCGACCTCGATGCGGACCGGAACGCCCTTGAGCTCCCAGTCCACCGCGCGGCGGCCGAAGGGGGTGTCGGTCCTGTCGTCGACGACGACGCGGACGCCGGCGGCCTCGAGCGCGGCGCCGATCTCCCTGACCTTCGCCAGCACGGCGTCATCGCCCTTGATCGCCAGCACGACGGCCTGGACCGCGGCCAGACGCGGCGGGACGCGCAGGCCGTTGTCGTCGCCGTGCGACATGATCAGGCCGCCGACCATGCGGGTCGACACGCCCCAGGACGTCTGCCAGACGTGCTCGCGCTCGCCCTCGCCCTTGAGGTAGGTGGTGTTGAACGCCTTGGCGAAGTTCTGGCCCAGCTCGTGGCTGGTGCCCATCTGCAGCGCCTTGCCGTCGACCATCATGCCTTCGAGCGTCAGCGTGTTGATCGCGCCGGCGAACCGCTCCTTGGCCGTCTTGCGGCCCAGGACCACGTCGATGCCCAGGACGTTGGTCATGAAGTCGCCGTACACGTCGGTGTGGATCATCGACGCGTAGGCGTGCGCGTCCTCGTAGGTGGCGTGGGCCGTGTGGCCCTCCTGCCAGAGGAACTCGGTGGTGCGCAGGAAGACGCGGGGACGCAGCTCCCAGCGGACGACGTTGGCCCACTGGTTGATCAGCAGCGGCAGGTCACGGTGGCTCTGGACCCACTTCGAGAAGTACTCGTTGATGATCGTCTCGGAGGTCGGCCGGACGACGATGGGCTCCTCGAGCTCCTTGCCGCCGCCGTGCGTGACCACCGCGAGCTCGGGCGCGAAGCCCTCGACGTGCTCGGCCTCACGGGTCAGGTAGGACTGGGGGATGAACATCGGGAAGTAGGCGTTCTGCGCGCCCGCCTTCTTGATCCGCGCGTCCATCTCCTGCTGCATCCGCTCCCACAGGCCGTAGCCGTACGGTCGGATGACCATGGTGCCGCGCACCGGACCGTTGTCGGCCAGCTCGGCCTTGTTGATCAGATCCTGGTACCAGCGCGGGAAATCATCCGCCTGGGGGGTGAGAACGGGAGCCTTTGCCATGGGGCGAATGGTACGGGGCAGGCCGGGCTCGGCTCCAATCCGTTGTCCGCCGCGCGTCCGGACGGCGGGGCGAACGGGGCGAAACGTCCCCATGAAGGGTCCGCCTCGCCTATGGACGCCGGGCGGCTCTCGCGCTTGGCTGGATGCAGGATCCCGGGCCCTACCGAGGTGAGGAGCCGTCATCATGGTTTCTGCGCAGTCGACTCAACGGGGGGAGCGCACACGGGCGCGACAGCGGGCGCGCGACTGGGCCGAGATCCAGGAAAGGATGCTGGTCCCCCTCTACGAGGCGGTCTACGACCGGCTGGAGGTGGGCCCCGCGACCTCGGTGCTGGGGCTGGGCTGCCGTTCCGGGCTGGCCCTGCTGCTGGCCGCGGCGCGCGGCGCGGAGGTGGCCGGCCTCGAGCCGGAGGCGGAGCTGCGGGAACTCGCCCAGGACCGCTCACTGCGGGTCCTGGCGGACGTCTACCGCGAGGTGGCGCCGCCGCGCGGAGCGGCGCACACGCTGGTGACGGCGTTCGAGCACCTGTCCTGCACGGCGGATCCGCCCGCCCTGGTCCGCGACGCGGCCCGGCTCACCACCCGCGGCGGGCATGTCGCTCTCGCGACGTGGGGCCCGGAGGAACGGTGCGAGAGCGCGGCGGTCCTCGACGTCGCCCAGCGCCTGGCGGACCCACGGGGGTCCGCGCCCTACGCCCCCTTCGCGCTGAGCGCGCCGGGCGCGCTGGAGTCCCTGATCGACCGCGCCGGCCTCCGCCCGGCCGGCGGCGGCCGGGTCTGCTGCCCCTACGCCTACCCCGACCTGGACACGGCGCTGCGCGGCATCATGTCGACGGGCGTCTTCGACCCGGCGGTGGACTTCTCCGGCGAACGGCAGGTGGCCAAGGAGATCACCGAGACGCTCTTCCCCTGGGTCCGCCCGGACGGCTCGGTCCGCATGGAGAACGTCTTCCGCTACGTCCTGGCCGAACGCGTCCGCTAGTCGCACTGTCCAGGGGCGCGGGGAACTGCGCGACAAGCCACTGACGAGCGGATGATCCCCAACGCGCCGGGCCATCCGCAGAGGGCGGTTCTCGCGCAGTTCCCCGCGCCCCTTGGGCCGTGCAGCTCATTCGCCGTCTTTGGCCATCCGGGGGATGCCGGCGACGCGGTAGGCGTCGGCTTCGTCGAGGGTTTCGTGTTCCATCAGGGCCTCCGCGAGAGCGTCCAGTTGCGCGCGGTGGGCGGTCAGCTTGCGGCAGGCCTCGTCGTAACACTCCGAGACGATCCGCCGGGCCTCGCCGTCCACCGCGTCCAGCGTGCTCGGCGCAGCCGACAGGCCGTACGCGCCCTGGGCGTCGTTCGGGATCGCGGTCAGTCGACCGACCTTCTCGCTCATGCCCCAGCGGCCCGCCATGCCGCGGGCGATGTTCGTGACCTGCTCCAGATCGCTCTCCGCGCCCGTCGTGACGACCCCGTACACCACCTGCTCCGCGGCCATGCCGCCCAGCGCCCCGATGATCCGGCCGCGCAGGTACTCCTCCGTGTAGGAGTAGCGGTCCGCCTCCGGCGTGGAGAGCGTGACGCCCAGCGCCCGCCCGCGCGGCACGATGGTGATCTTGCGGACCGGGTCGGCGCCCGGCTGCAGCATGCCCAGCAGGGCGTGCCCGGACTCGTGGTACGCCGTCCGCAGCCGGTCCGCGTCCGGCATGACCAGCGCGCGGACCGCACCGAGCTGGACCTTCTCCAGCGCGTCGGAGAAGTCCCTGCCCGAGACCTCGTCGTCCTTCCGCTTCACCGCGAGCAGCGCCGCCTCGTTCGCCAGGTTGGCCAGCTCCGCGCCGGTCATGCCGGGCGTGGTCTTCGCGACCTGCTCCAGGTCGACGTCGGCCGACAGCGGCTTGTCGCGAGTGTGGATCTTCAGGATGGCCTCCCGCCCGGTCCGGTCCGGCGGGCTGACCATCACCGTGCGGTCGAACCGGCCCGGCCGCAGCAGCGCCGGGTCCAGCACGTCGGAGCGGTTGGTCGCGGCCAGGACGACGACGCCCTCCGAGCCGGAGAAGCCGTCCATCTCGGTGAGGATCTGGTTGAGCGTCTGCTCGCGTTCGTCGTGACCGCCCATCGCGTTGCCGCCGCCGCGGGCCCGGCCGATGGTGTCGATCTCGTCGATGAAGATGATCGCGGGCGCGACCTTGCGCGCCTCGGTGAACAGCTCGCGCACCCGGGAGGCCCCGACGCCGACGATCATCTCGATGAACTCGGACGCCGAGGCGGAGAAGAAGGGCACGTTCGCCTCGCCGGCGACGGCCCGCGCGAGCAGCGTCTTGCCGGTGCCCGGCGGGCCCGCGAGCAGGACGCCGCGCGGCATCTTCGCCCCGAGCCTGCGGTAGTCGTCCGGGCGCTTCAGGAAGTCCACGACCTCGGCCAGCTCCGCCTTGACCTCGTCGATGCCGGCGACGTCGTCGAAGGTCGTGCGCTTTCCGCCGGGCGGGGTCTCGATCGGCTTCGGCGGGGCCTTCCTGGCGAGCCCGCCCATGCCGCCCCCGCGGCTCATCCGCCGGGCGATGACCACCCAGAGCACGACCAGCAGCAGCATCGGCGCGAGCGAGATCAGCAGGTTCGCCAGGAAGCCGCGCTCCTTGACGACCGGCTCCGCGTCGACCTTGACGTTCTGCTGGGTCAGCGTCGCCCACAGGTTGTCGTCGGCGAAGACCGGACGCTGGGTGGTGAACTGGTCGTAGGTCTTGCTGCTGTCGTCCGGCTGCGGCTGGGCGGTCTTGAGCTTGCCCTGGATCGTGTCGCCCTTGGCGTAGATCTCGGAGACCTGACCGGCGCTCAACTGCTTGGTGAACTCGGTGTAGGGGACGCTGATCTGCTTCCCGCCGCCGAACACGTTCAGCAGCATGTCCACCAGCAGGAAGACGACCAGCGCGGTGAGCAGCAGGCTGAGCCAGTTGCGCCGGGACGGCCTGGGCGGCGGCCCGGGCGCGGGCGGCGGGGCCCCTTCCGACCGCCAGAGCTTGTCGGGATCCTCGCGAGGCGGCACAGGGCTGGTCACGATTGCGACAATACGGATAATCAGGACACCGTGCCACCGCCCGCGCCGGGCCACTCCTCCGCGGTCAGCGCGTAACGCTCGTGGTCACGCCAGGCGTCCTGGAGGAAGAGCATGCGCGGCGAGAAGCCCTCCAGCCGGAAGCCGAGGCGCTTGGCCATCGCCACGGAGGGGGCGTTCTCGGGCTGGACATTGATCTCCAGCCGGTGCAGGCCGAGGCCTCCCCGGGACTCCGGCGTGAAGCAGGCGTCCACGACCAGACGCATGCCCTCGGTCATCCGGCCGGTGCCGTTGTAGGGGAGGTAGGAGTTGTAGCCGAGCGAGGCGTTGCGGAAGCGTCCCCGCACGATGTTGGAGACGTTGCAGGTGCCGACGAAATCGCCGTCCTCGACGGTCACGATCAGGAACGTCCGCAGCGCGTCACCCTGACGCCGCACCATCTCGGGCAGCGCGTCGGGCTCCACCGGGTTCCACCGCCCGATGTGCTCGGCAGAACGGTTCACCGCGGCGGCGTACGCGACGGCGTCGGAGAGTCGAGGATGCCGGATCTCTACACGCATGCGGTGAGCCTAGCCCTTGGGAGATGGGCCAGTTGCAACATCAGGGGCGCGGGGAACTGCGCGAGAAACCACCCTGCGCGGATGGCCCTGTTCAGTGAGGACCATCCGCATGTCAGTGGCCTGTCGCGCAGTTCCCCGCGCCCCGGTGGTGCAACCGCACCTGCTGCCTAGAGCAGGTCCTTGAACTCCTTCGGGAGCTCGAAGTCGGACGGACCCTGGCCGGCGCCGAGGCCGAACGCGCCGCCGGGCTGGGCCGCACCGTCCTGCTTCTTCTGCTCCGCCGCCTGCGCCGCCTGCTGGCGCTTCAGCGGGTTGCCGCTCTGGCGGCGGCCCTTGGCCGCCTTCTGCTGCTTGGGCTTGCGCGACGCCCCGCCGCCCATGCCGGGCATCATCGGCATGCCGGGCACGCCCTTGCCGCCCGCCATCGCCGACATCATCTTGCGCGCCTCGAAGAAGCGCTCGACCAGGCTGCTGACCTCGGACACGTGCACGCCGGAACCCTTGGCGATACGCGCCCGGCGCGAGCCGTTGATCAGCTTCGGGTCGTCCCGCTCGGCCTGGGTCATCGACTTGATGATCGCGCCCACCCGGGCGACGTCCTTGTCGTCGATGTTGTTGATCTGGTCGCGCATCTGCGCCATGCCCGGCAGCATGCCGAGCAGCTTGGTGATCGAACCCATCTTGGAGACCTGCTCCAGCTGGGCCAGGAAGTCGCCGAGGCCGAACTCCTTGCCGCCCTTGCTCGCCAGCTTGGAGTGGACCTTGGCGGCCTCCTCCTGCGAGAAGGTCTTCTCGGCCTGCTCGATCAGCGAGAGGACGTCACCCATGCCCAGGATGCGCGAGGCCATCCGGTCCGGGTGGAAGGCGTCGAAGTCGTCGAGCTTCTCGCCGTTCGAGGCGAACATGATCTGACGGCCGGTGACGTGGGCCACCGACAGCGCCGCACCACCGCGCGCGTCGCCGTCCAGCTTGGACAGCACCACGCCGGTGAAGTCGACGCCCTCGAGGAAGGCCTGGGCGGTGGTGACCGCGTCCTGGCCGATCATCGCGTCGACGACGAAGAGGACCTCGTCCGGGTTGATCGCGGCGCGGATGTCCGCGGCCTGCTGCATCAGCTCGGCGTCGATGCCGAGGCGGCCGGCGGTGTCGACGATGACGACGTCGTACTGCTTGTTCTTGGCGTAGTCGATCGAGTCCTTGGCGACCTGGACCGGGTCGCCGACGCCGTTGCCCGGCTCGGGAGCGAAGATCGCGACGCCCGCGCGCTCGGCCATCACGCCGAGCTGGGTCACCGCGTTCGGGCGCTGCAGGTCACACGCGACCAGCAGCGGGGTGTGCTTCTGGTCCTTGAGCCACTTGGCCAGCTTTCCGGCCAGGGTGGTCTTACCTGCACCCTGGAGGCCGGCGAGCATGATGACCGTCGGGCCGGTCTTGGCGTAGCGCAGACGGCGGGTCTCGCCGCCGAGGATGCCGATGAGCTCCTCGTTGACGATCTTGATGACCTGCTGGGCCGGGTTCAGCGCGGCGGAGACCTCCGCGCCGGCCGCGCGCTCCTTGATCCGGGAGATGAAGGCACGGACCGCCGGGAGGGCGACGTCCGCCTCCAGGAGGGCGATCCTGATCTCGCGGGCGGTGGCGTCGATGTCCGCCTCGGACAGGCGGCCCTTGCCCCGGAGGTTCTTGAACGTCGCTGCGAGGCGGTCGGAAAGTGTGTCGAACACGTCGGTCGCGGGTCCTTGTGACTCGAGGGCGGTTACAGGTTTTCGTCCTCAAGGGTATCCGCCCCGCCGGTCGTCCTCGGAACGCACCCGCAACCCACTCGTACGGGGGGACCGCGCTCGCGCCTCCACCCGTCTGCCGCAGGACGTCACCAGCATGGGCGTATGTCGCTGGTCGCCAAGCTGATCTACGCCCGCCGCCGTCCGCTGCTGCGTCGGGCGGTGCAGGAGCTGCTCGCGCTCTACGGGGTCGAGGTGCCCGCCGCCGCCGAGATCGGACCCGGTCTGGCCGTCTTCCACCGCGGCTTCGGCCTGGTGCTGCACCCCCGCACGACGCTGGGCGCGAACGTCGTCCTCTACAACAACGTCACCGTCGGCCGCGCGGACCCGTGGGTGCCGCAGGAGCTCAGCCGGATGGAGCGGATCGTCGTGGAGGACGGCGCCGTCCTCTGCTCCGGCGCGCGCGTCGTCTGCAAGACGGGCGTGCTGACCGTCGGCCGGGGCACGATCGTCGGCGCCAACGCCGTGCTGACCCGGTCGACCGGGGAGAACGAGATCTGGGCCGGAGTGCCGGCCCGGCGCGTCGGCTTCCGCAGACCGCCGGGCCGGGTCGTCGCTCAGGACAGGGCGCGTTCGACGGACCGCGCCAGCTCGGTGGCTGCCGCGTCCGACAGCGGCCGTCCCTCCTCGTCGGTGAGGTAGAACGCGTCGACCGCGTCCGCGCCCAGCGTGGAGATACGGGCGCGGTGGACCCGCACACCCGTGCCTTCCAGGGCACGGCCGATCCGGTGCAGCAGCCCCGGCGCGTCGTGGGCGCGGACCTCAAGCACCGTCGCGGAGGAACTGCTGCCGCGCGCCACGGTGACCCGCGGCGGCGGGGCGACGCTGCCCCGCCGCCGGGGAGCGGAGGCGTCGCGCTCGGCGAGGCGGCGCGCCACGTCGAGGCCGCCCTCCAGCGCGCGACGGATGTCGGCCCGCAGCCGGGCCGCCTCGGGGACGTCGCCGAACTCGGCGGCGACCTTCCAGGTCAGCACCAGCACCGGACCGGCCCCGATCGGGTCGAGCTCGCGGATCGCCGCCGCCCGCACGGTCAGCCGGTGCAGCGCGAGCACGCCCGCGACGACGGGAAGCACGGACGGGCGGTCCGGCAGGGCCAGGGTCAGCTCGACGCCCATCGGCTCGTGGTCCTCGCCCTGGCCCTCGCTCTCGGCGCGCACCGACAGCACCGGGCCGACGGTGCGGGCGGCCTCGACGGCCAGGCGTTCCTCCTCGGCCGTCGGGTCCATCGCGGTCAGGCCCGTCTCGTGGGCCGACGCCTCGCCGGCGAGCGCCGCCGAGGCGCGCTGCACCAGCTCGCCGACGAGCTGGGCCCGCCAGTTGCTCCACGCCGCCGGGCCGGTGGCCAGGGCGTCGGCCTCGGTCAGCGCGTGCAGCAGCTCCAGCGTGCCGACGTTGCCGACCACCTCGGTGATCGTCGCGACGGTGGCCGGATCGTCGGGATCGCGCCGCATCGCGGTCTCCACCAGCAGCAGGTGGTGGCGGACCAGCAGCGCCAGGGTCTCCACGTCGGCCTTGGGGAAACCGAGCCTGGTCGCGACGTCGCGGGTGATCACCTCGCCGGCCTCGGAGTGGTCGCCGGGCCAGCCCTTGCCGATGTCGTGCAGGAAGGCCGCGACCAGCAGCAGGTCGGGGCGGGCGACCCGGCGGGTCATCGCGGCGGCGCGGACCGCCGTCTCGACCAGGTGCCGGTCGACCGTCCAGCGGTGCACGGCGTTGCGCTGCGGGCGGCAGCGGACCCGCTCCCAGTCCGGCAGCATCCGGGCCACCAGACCCTCGGCCTCCAGCGCCTCCCAGACCGGGATCGCGCTCTCGCCCGCGCCGAGCAGCGTGATCAGCTGCTCGCGTGCCTCGTCCGGCCAGGGCACCGGCATCGGACGGGTCTCCGCGGCCAGATGGCGCACCGTGCTGGGCGCGAGCGGCAGATCGGCCTGCGCGGCGGCGGCCGCGGCCCGCAGCGGGAGCACCGGGTCGTGGCCGGGGCGCGCGGGAGCGGCGAGGACCGCCTCGCCCTCCATCTCGACGACGCCCTCGGCCAGCGGACGGCGCGGCACCGGGCCGCGCACGGCGCCACCGCCGCCGAAGCCGAAGACCCTGCGGCCGCGGCCGCTGCGGGCGCGCAGCACCCGCTCGACCTCGCGCCAGGTGACGTCGGCGGCGTAGGCGATGACCCTGGCCGCCTCGTAGACCTGGCGCAGCAGGATGTCCGCGTCGAGCAGGCCGAGGTCGGCGGCGACGGCGTCCTGCTCCTGCAGGTTGAGCCGGTCGGTGGCCCGGCCGGTGACCAGGTGCAGGGAGTCGCGGACGTCCCTGAGCCGGGTGGCGGCCTCCTTCAGGCCCGCCCGGGGGGCGTCGGCGATCCAGGAGGCGGCGACGGCGTCCAGCGCGGTGACGTCGCGCAGGCCGCCGCGGGCCTCCTTCAGGTCGGGCTCCAGCAGGAAGGCCAGCTCGCCCTGGCTCTCGGCGCGTTCGCGGCACAGTTCGAGGAGTTCCGGGAGCCGCCTGGGTGCGGTGGCGCGCCAGTCGGCGAGGACGGCGGAACGGAGCGAGGCGGTGAGGGTCGGGTCGCCGGCGATGTGGCGGGCGTCGAGGAGGCCGAGCTGGGCCTTGAGGTCCTCGGCGGCGATCTTGCGGGCCTGGCCGAGATCGCGGACCGAGTGGTCCAGCGCGACGCCGGTGTCCCAGACCGGGTACCAGATGCGTTCGGCGAGCGCGGCCACGCCGGGCCCGCGGACGCCGCCCTCGTGCAGAAGCAGCACGTCGAGGTCGCTGCGCGGGGAGAGCTCGCCGCGTCCGTAGCCGCCGACGGCGACCAGCGCGACGCCCTCGGAGGCGGCCCCTGACAGCGCGTCGGCGAGCAGTCCGGAGAGCCAGCGGTCCGTCAGGTCCGCGAGCGCCGCCCGGCGCGGCGCCCCGCCCCCGCCCTCCCCCCGCAGCAGCGCGAGCCGCCGCGCGGCGTAGCCGGTGCCTTCGGTCTGCGGGTCCGTCACCTTGGTTCTCCGTCCGGGCTGCGGATACGGCGGAGCGGACCCGCAGCCTTCGTCGGCTCCGAGCCCGCTTCACCCTTCACGTTCTACCAGGCCGAGCGCCTGGCCGGTCGCTGCGACCGGGTCGTCGAGCCGTGGTGGCCCGGCGACCGGTCAGAGCGCGTCCGGACCGCGTTCCCCGGTGCGGACCCGCACGGCGGAGTCGACCGGGATGCTCCAGACCTTGCCGTCGCCGATTTTGCCCGTTCTGGCGGCCTTGACGATGACCTCGATGACCGGCTCGGCGTCGTCGTCCTCGGCGAGCACCTCGATGCGGACCTTCGGGACCAGGTCGACGGTGTACTCCGCGCCCCGGTAAACCTCGGTGTGGCCGCGCTGACGGCCGTAGCCGCTGGCCTCGGTGACGGTCAGGCCGTGGATGCCGAAGGCCTGCAGGGCCGCCTTCACGTCGTCGAGGCGGTGGGGCTTGATCACTGCAGTGATGAGCTTCATCTCAGGCATCGACCTTCGTGTCGTCAGTCTCGGCGGGGCTCACGGCGGGCTCGGCGGCGGGCGCCGTCGGGGCCAGCGCCCGCGACAGGGCCGCGCCGACCGCGCTGAAGTCGTACGCCGACTCGGCGTGCTCGGCCTGGTCGATGCCGGCCACCTCGACGTCCTCGGAGACCCGGAAGCCGATCGTCTTGTGGATCACCGTGCCGATGATCCACGCCATCACGAAGGAGTAGACGCCGACCACGCCCACGCCCATGGCCTGCTTGCCCAGCTGGGTGAAGCCGCCGCCGTAGAAGAGGCCCTTGGCCGCCGAACCGCCGCCACCGGTGGCGAGCAGGCCGATCAGCAGGGCGCCGGCCGCGCCGCCGACCGCGTGGACGCCCACGACGTCCAGCGAGTCGTCGAAGCCGAGCTTGTACTTCAGGCTGATGGCCCAGGCGCAGAGGGCGCCGCAGACCAGGCCGAGGAAGATCGAGCCCAGCGGGCTGATGTAGGCACAGGCGGGGGTGATCGCGACCAGACCCGCGACCGCGCCGGAGGCGGCGCCCAGGGTGGTGAACGCGCCGTGCTTGATGCGCTCGAAGATCAGCCAGCCGATCATGGCGGAGCCGGTGGCGATCTGGGTGTTCGTGAAGGCGAGACCGGCCAGGCCGTTCGCGGCCAGCGCGGAGCCGGCGTTGAAGCCGAACCAGCCGAACCAGAGCAGGCCGGAGCCGAGCATCACCAGCGGCAGGCTGTGCGGCCGCATCGGGTCCTTCTTGAAGCCGACCCGCTTGCCGAGCACCAGCGCCAGGGCGAGACCGGCCACACCGGCGTTCAGGTGGACCGCGGTGCCGCCGGCGAAGTCCAGCACGCCGTTGCGGTCACCCAGCCAGCCGCCCTTTCCGCCGTCGAACATGAAGACCCAGTGCGCGACGGGGAAGTAGACGATGGTCACCCAGAGCCCGACGAACAGGGCCCAGGAGACGAACTTCGCACGGTCCGCGATGGCGCCGGAGATCAGTGCCGGAGTGATCACCGCGAACATCAGCTGGAACATCGAGAATGCGAACACCGGAATGGTTCCGGACAGTTGGTTCATTCCGATGTGGCGCATGCCGAGCATCGAGAAATCACCGATGAGGCCGTGGAACGAATCCGGGCCGAATGCGAGCGTGTAGCCGTAGAGCACCCACAACACTGTGACGATGCCGAGCGCGATAAAGCTCATGACCAGCATGTTCAGGGCGCTCTTGACCCGGACCATGCCACCGTAGAAGAAAGCGAGGCCGGGGGTCATCAGCATGACCAGTGCCGCGCTTATGAGTACGAATGCGGTGTCTCCGCCGCTGAAGCCGCTGGGCATCGGCGTCTCCTCAGTGTTGGGCCGCTCCGTCCCCGGGTATCCGTCCCGTGCCCCCGGGGTCGTCGGCTGATGCTGAGGAGATTGACGCAGTGCGGTTTCCGCCGATGAATGCAGATGTTTCGCGTGAGTGACGAAGCTGACGCCGGTGTTACACCCCGGTGAACGAAAGCTCACCGAAAACCGGCCGCGAGAACCGTCCTGATGACCTGGCGTGGGGGAGCCGAGTCGGGTGAAGGGGGACGGGCCCCGCGGCCGGAGCTGTGGGCTCGCTTCGCAGGTCAGGCGGTGTTGCGGGTGGCGATGTTCTCGGGCAGCGTCTGGTCGATCTGCTCACGCAGCCGACGCACGCTGTCGACGCCCTTGAACTCCCGCTCGGCCGCCTCGGTCGTCTTGCGCAGCCGCGTATTGACGCGCTCCGAACGGATCCGTGCGGCGATCTCCATCGCCTGCTCGGCGGAGGCCACGGCCGCCTCGGGCTCCTTGCGGAGCAGGTGCACGCTGGCCATGCCGATCAGGTTCAGCGCGTAGGAGCGCTTGTGGTCGGGATCCTCGGAGAAGAGCTCCACGGCCTGCCCGATCTCGGGCTCCGCCTGCAGCGCGTACACCTGGCTGCTGCCGGTCTGGTAGCAGAGGTCGCGGTAGGAGTGGCCGTTCTCGGCGTGCAGTTCGGCCTCGGAGAAGAAGGTCAGCCAGTCGGGCACGACATCGCGCTGGCCGGCGTCGTCGAAGGAGTCCTCGGCGTGCCGGGCGGCCCGGTAGCACTTGCCGGCCTCGCCGAGATTGGCGTAGGCGCGGGCCTCCATGGCGTGCATGAGCGCGAGTTGGCGTGAACTCGCCGTGTCGCGCGAGCCGTACTGGGCGAGGTGGATCAGTTCCAGAGCGTCGGCGGGCCGGTTCAGGTGGATCATCTGCCGGCACATGTCGGTCAGCACCAGCGCGCCGAAGGGGCGGTCCCCCGCCTCCTTGGCGGCGTGCAGCGCCAGCACGTAGTACTTCTGCGCGCTGGGGTGCATGCCGACGTCGTAGGACATCCAGCCGGCGAGATGGGCGAGCTGGGCCGTCGTCTGGAACAACCGCCTGGTGGTCTGCGGGCTGTAGCTCTCCTGGAGCAGGTCGCAGACCTCGTGCAGCTGGCCGACCACGGCCTTGCGGCGCAGACCGCCGCCGTTCTGGGCGTCCCACTGACGGAACATCACGACGGTGGACTCGAGCAGGTCGAGCTCGGGCCCGGACAGCCTGCCGGTCACCGGCGCGCCCTCGCGGGCGGCGGAGAGCGCCGTGGTCGGCAGCCCGTGGGCGTTCGGGCTGAGCCAGCGCTGCATCGGCTCGATGAGGGCGGAGCCTGCGGTGAGGGCGAGGGAGGTGCCGAGGAAACCCCGGCGGTTGAGCATCAGGTCGCTGCGCGAGTACTCGGAGATGAGCTGGACGGTCTGGTCGCCCGTCCAGGGCAGGTCCACGCCGGAGCCGGGGGTGAGCGGCGCGACCGCCTTGAGGCCGAGGTCCTCGACGGGAACGGGTGAGCCGAAGCGGTCCGAGAAGAGCTCGGAGAGGATCTTCGGAATGGGTTCGCGCGGCTGTTCCCCGTCGAGCCAGCGGCGGACGCGTGAGGTGTCGGTGCTGATGTGCGCGGCGCCCATCTGGCGGGCTCGGCGGTTGACCTGGCGGGCGAGCTCGCCCTTGGACCAGCCGCTCCTGACGAACCACGCCGTCAGTTTGTCGTTGGGTTGCTTGTCGCCCACCGGAACGCCCCCATCCCGGGCTCGCGCCGCCACATGTGCCGGCTGCTGTCGGTCCGTCAGTTGGTGTGTGTGCGGGGCGCCTTACTTCGACATGGCGGTCGATCTGCCAGTGGCATACCCGCTGACGTGCTCATGTCGGTAGAGGTTTCCGACCCTGCATCAGGAACGTAGCGCGGTTTGCGCCGTCCGGGGGAGCTTGTCCGCAGAAACGCCACCTTTCGCCACCCCCACGAGTGAACTTCAGGCGACACACTCACGCTTCACTGGTGAGCAGCGCAACCAATCCGACTTCCTGGATAGCACATCGCCCGAACGTCCGCCGGGGCCACCCGAATTGTTCAGGCGCGAGAACCCCGGCACACGCCCCCCGAGCGCCGGCAGCGTAACCAAGGCATCCCCCGATCGGTTGGAGGTGAGTGGACTTGATGAGCACCGAAACCCTGTTCGGCGACAGCTGGCTCCGGGTTCAGCGCCGCCGCGCCCGCACGATCAGGTGCGAGGCCGTGGCGGAGTACACCGCGCGCTGGGGCTGGGCCGTGGAGCACGACGGCCCCTCCATCCGCCTGCTGACGGGTCGCGACTTCGACGTGCTCGACGTCCCCGAGCCGGCCGGCTGCGAGTCGCTGGTCCGCCTCGAACGCATGGGCGTCCGTCCGGGCCCCGTGCTCGCCGCGCACGGCAGGGCGCTCTTCTTCGTCGCCCCCGACACCGCCCGCCGCCTGCCCGAGCTGCTCTACCGCACCGGTTGGGACGGCGCCGACCTCGATCTGCTCTCCCGTGGCGCCGGCTCCCACGTCCCTGCCCCGCCCTCCCCCGGCGCGCGCTGGCTGCGCCCGCCCACGCCCGAGTCCGCCACCCGCCCGCCGGACCCTAAGGTCCTGCTCGGCACCCTCGCCTACGCCAGCCACCGCAGCGTGCCGGAGCTGATCGGCCGCCACTGAGCGAGGCGGACCGCCATGCAGAAGGCCCGCGCCGCCCGGAAGGGCGGCGCGGGCCTCGACAGGCCGGAGCCTCAGCCGAGCAGCGCGTCGACGAAGGCCTCGGGCTCGAAGGGGGCGAGGTCGTCCGCGCCCTCCCCCAGCCCGATCAGCTTGACCGGGACGCCCAGCTGACGCTGGACCGAGACGACGATCCCGCCCTTGGCCGTGCCGTCCAGCTTGGTGAGCACGATGCCGGTGATGTCCACGACCTCGGCGAAGACCTTCGCCTGGACCAGACCGTTCTGGCCGGTCGTGGCGTCCAGGACCAGCAGCACCTCGTCGACCGCGCCGTGCTTCTCGACGACGCGCTTGACCTTGCCGAGCTCGTCCATGAGGCCGGTCTTGGTGTGCAGTCGGCCGGCGGTGTCGACGAGGACGGTGTCCGCGCCCTCGGCGATGCCCTCCTTGACCGCGTCGAAGGCCACCGACGCCGGGTCGCCGGCCTCGGGGCCGCGCACGGTGCGGGCGCCGACGCGCTCGCCCCAGGTCTGCAGCTGGTCGGCGGCAGCGGCACGGAAGGTGTCCGCCGCGCCGAGCACGACGGTGCGGCCGTCGGCGACCAGGACGCGGGCGAGCTTGCCGCTCGTCGTGGTCTTGCCGACCCCGTTGACGCCGACGACCAGGACGACGGCCGGACTGGCCGGGGTCTCCGCGTCGTGGCGCGCGGTGTGCAGGGTGCGGTCGAAGGTCGGGTCGAGCAGCTCGACGAGCTCCTCGCGCAGCAGACCGCGCAGTTCGTCCGGGGTACGGGTGCCGAGCACCTTGACCCGCGTGCGCAGCCGCTCCACCAGCTCCTGGGTGGGCTGGACGCCCACGTCGGCGGTGAGCAGCAGCTCCTCGATCTCCTCCCAGGTGTCCTCGTCGAGGCGGTCCCTGGAGAGCAGGGTCAGCAGACCCTTGCCCAGCGAGTTCTGCGAGCGGGAGAGACGCGAGCGCAGCCGGGTGAGGCGCCCGGCGGTCGGCTCGGGGACCTCCAGCGCGGGGGCCTCGGCGGCTTCCGCGGGGGCGGTCTCGGTCGGGAGTTCGACCTCCTCGACCGTGCGGCGCTGTTCGGGCGCGCTGACCGCCGCGTCCTCGCCGACCTGCGGCTCGGCCTTCTCGGCGGGGGCGGGGGCGGGCTTGGTGATCTGCGGCTGCGCCGGCGGGGCGGGCGGCAGCTGCTTGCGACGTCGGCCGGTGACGACGAGACCGGCGGCCGCCGAAACGGCGACCACAGCGATGATGACAGCGAGAATGACGGTTTCCATGGCCCTCCCAGTATCGGGTACGGCTCAGGGAGGCCCGTCGTCCTGTGACGTTTGTCCAATAAGTCAACCTGTTGGGGTCAGTCCCCGGACGGCTCGGACGGCACCGCCACCGCGGGGGCCGGCTCCTCGGGTGCCTTCTCCTGGACGGGCGGCGGCTCGGCGGCCGGCTGCTCGGGAACCGCCTGCTCGGGGACCGACTCCCTGCGGATCCGGCGCGGCGGTCGGCGCGGCTCGTCGCGCAGTCGCTGGCTGATCACCTGGGAGATGCCGTCGCCGCGCATGGAGACGCCGTAGAGCGCGTCCGCGCACTCCATGGTCAGCTTCTGGTGGGTGATCACGATCAGCTGGGAGCTGTCGCGCAGCTCCTCCATGATCGAGATCAGCCGACGCAGGTTGGTCTCGTCGAGCGCGGCCTCCACCTCGTCCATCACGTAGAACGGGCTGGGGCGCGCCTTGAAGATCGAGACCAGCAGCGCGACCGCGGTCAGCGAGCGCTCGCCGCCGGAGAGCAGGGAGAGCCGCTTGACCTTCTTGCCCGGCGGGCGGGCCTCCACCTCGATGCCGGTGGTCAGCATGTTCTCCGGGTCGGTGAGGATCAGCCGTCCCTCGCCTCCGGGGAAGAGCCGCGAGAAGACGCCCTCGAACTCACGCGCGGTGTCGTGGTACGCGGCGGTGAAGACCTGCTCGACCCGCTCGTCGACCTCCTTGACGACCGTGAGCAGGTCGCGCCGGGTGGTCTTCAGGTCCTCCAGCTGCTCGCTGAGGAACTGGTGGCGCTCCTCCAGCGCGGCGAACTCCTCCAGCGCGAGCGGGTTGACCTTGCCGAGCTGGGCGTAGGCCCGCTCCGCGGCCTTGAGCCGACGCTCCTGCTCCGCCCGGCGGTAGGGACGGGGTCGAGGATCGGCCTCCGGCTCCTCCCCCTCGGCGGGAAGGGACGGCGGAACGAGCTGGTCGGGGCCGTACTCGCCGAGCAGCGCCTCGGCCTCGATGCCGTGCTCCTCCAGCGCCTTGCTCTCCAGCTGCTCGATGCGCAGCCGTTTCTCGACCCGCAGCACCTCGTCGCGCTGGACCGAGTCGGTCAGCTTGTCCAGCTCCGTCTTCAGCTCGCGGATGCGGACGCGCTCCCGGCCCAGCTCGGCGTCGCGGGCGGCGCGCTCCTGTTCGGCGGTGGCCTTGTCGGCCGCAGCGGCGGCGAGCGAGTGCTCGATGTGGCTGAGCAGCTGACGGGCGCCCTCGGCGACGGCGGAGGCGACCTGCGCCTCGTGCTGCGCGCGGGCGGCGCGCGCGGCGGCACGGGCACGGGCCTCCCGCTCGGCGCGCGCGCCCCGGTCGAGCGAGTCCGCCCGACCGGCCAGCCCGCGCACCCGCTCCTCGTGCGTCCGCACGGAGAGCCTGGCCTCCATCTCGCCGGACCGGGCCCGGCTCGCCTCCGCGTTCAGCCGATCGCGCCGCTCGGTGTCCGGCTCCTCGTCGGCGGGCAGTTCTTCGGCGACGTACAGGCGCTCCTCCAGCTCGGCCAGCTCCATCGCGGCCTGTTCCTGCGCGTCCGCGGCCTTCGCCGCGGCGGCGGCGAGCCGCTCCGCCTCACCGGCCGCGCCGCGGGCCTGTCCGGCCAGCCGGCCGACCTGCTGGGCGACGGCGGCCTTCTCCTTCTCCGCGGCCCGCCGGACGACGTTGATCTCCTCGACCCGCGCGGCCAGCGCCTTGCGCTCCGCGGTCGCGGCCTCGACCTGCTCCCGCAGGCTCTCCCGCTGCGAGGCCAGCGCCTCCAGCCTGGCCTCCGCCTCGTCGACGGCGGCCTGCGTCTCCAACAGACTCGGCGCCCCGGCGGACCCGCCGTACGCGTACGCCGCCCCGAGCACGTCCCCCTCGGCAGTCACCGCCACCAGGTCCCGCCGTGCGGCCACCAACGCCTCGGCCTCGTCCAGCCCCTCCACCACGACATATCCCCGCAGCAACGCCCTGACGCTGCCCACCACCTCGGCGGTCCCACTCACCAACTCCCCGGCCCACACCGCCCCCGCGGGAAGAGCGGCATCCCCGACGGAGCCGACAGGCGGAGCAGCGGGGCGGTTCTCGGGACTACTCCCACCCATCGGGCCGGAGGCCGTCGGCGCGGCGGAGCCGACGGCGAGCCAGGCGGGACCGTTCGCCGACACACCGGCGCCCGCCGGGCCGGAGGTGTCGGGGCTGCCGGGCGGCGAGGCGAGGTCTTCGGGGGACGGGGTGGCGATGAGGAGGGCGGCCCGGCCGGCGTCGTCCTTGCGGAGGAGGCGGAGGGCGTCGGCAGCCGTGGCCGGGGTGGCGACCGCGACCGCGTCGGCAGCCCGGTCCAGCGCGGCGGCCAGGGGGGTTTCCGCGCCGGGGGTCAGCGTCAGGTGGGAGGCGGCGGGGCCGAGCAGGCCGACCAGGCGGTCGGCGGCGGAGAGGAGCGCGGCCGTGCCGTCCTTGCGGCGCAGCGCCAGCGCCAGCGCGTCGCGGCGGGCGGTCAGCGCGGCGTGCTCGCGGTCGGCGGCGCTCAGCGCGTCGCGGGCACGGGACTGGGTCTCCTCGGCCGCGGCCAGGGCCTCCCGCAGGGAGGCGTGCTCGGCGTCGCGGGCGTCGTCGGCGGTGTCCAGCGAATCGGACTCCGCCTGCAGCGTCTCGTACTCCTCCTGCGCCGCGGCCGCGCGCTCCAGCGCGGCGTCGCGGGCCTCCGCGAGCCTGCCGATCTCCTCGCCCGCTCCGGCCGCGCGCGAGCGCGCCGCCGCGACCTTGCCCTGCAGCCGGGCCAGCCCCTCGCGCCGGTCGGCCAGCGCCCGCGCCGCCGCACGCAGCGCCTGCTCCTCCGCCGCCAGCTCGCGCTCCAGTTCGGCCCGCCGTTCCACCGTCTCGGCCAGCGCGTACTGTGCCTCCTCCAGTGCCTCGGCGAGCTCCGCCTCCTCGGCGCGGATCCGCTGGGCCTCGCGCTCCATGTCCTCGGGATCGCGGCCGCGCCGCTCCTCCGTCTGCGGCGAGCGGGCGTGCCGCACCTTCGCCTCGGCCAGGCCGATCGTGCCGCGCACCCGCTCGGCCAGCGAGGAGAGCTCGAACCAGGTCTGCTGTGCCTGCTCCACCGCCGGGCCGAGTTGCGCGACCTGCGCCTCCAGCACCGCCTCGCGCTGCTGAAGCTGCGCCAGCTCCTGCTCGACGCCGCTGCGCCGCAGCCGCAGCGCCATCTCGTCGGCGATCTCCTCCTCGACCGCCTTGCGCAGGGTGACCAGGTCGTCGGCCAGCAGCCGCAGCCGCGCGTCGCGCAGGTCCGCCTGGATCACCGCGGCCCGCCGGGCGATCTGGGCCTGCCGGCCGAGCGGCTTCAGCTGTCTGCGCAGCTCGCCGACCAGGTCCTGCACCCGCGTCAGGTTCGCCTGCATCGCGTCCAGCTTCCGCAGCGCCTTCTCCTTGCGCTTGCGGTGCTTGAGGACTCCCGCCGCCTCCTCGATGAAGGCGCGACGGCCCATCGGGTCGGCGTGCAGCACGGAGTCGAGCTGGCCCTGACCGACGATGACGTGCATCTCGCGGCCGATGCCGGAGTCGGAGAGCAGCTCCTGGATGTCGAGGAGCCGGCAGGTGTCGCCGTTGATGGCGTACTCGCTGCCGCCGTTGCGGAACATCGTCCGCGAGATGGTGACCTCGGAGTACTCGATCGGCAGCGCGCCGTCGGTGTTGTCGATGGTGAGCGCGACCTCGGCGCGCCCCAGCGGGGGACGGCCGGTCGTGCCGGCGAAGATGACGTCCTCCATCTTGCCGCCGCGCAGCGACTTCGCGCCCTGCTCGCCCATGACCCAGCTGAGCGCGTCCACGACGTTGGACTTGCCGGAACCGTTGGGGCCCACGACACAGGTGATGCCGGGCTCGAACCGCAGGGTCGTCGCGGAGGCGAAGGACTTGAACCCCCGCAGGGTGAGGCTCTTCAGATGCACCGCGCCGACTCCCCTGTCCCGCTCGGGGTTGTTCCCTTTCGGGGACACCCTAGCTCTCGGCACTGGTGGAGCCCGGTGACGGCTCGGTTTCATCTGTGTGTGCGCCGGGCATCCCACGGTTGAGGGGTCAACGACGTGGGGGCGAGAACGGGGCGAGAACGACGAAGGGACGCCACGAGGGCGTCCCTTGCACTATCCAGGTGACGATGCCGCTGCCTGACCTTCGCGGAAAGGTCAGGAGTAAGCCGGCACCGCCTGGGCTGCGTCCATGCGGAGCAACTGCTCGTGGTCCGCGACGGCCTGCAGCGAGTCGTTCTCGGCCTGCATCCGCACAAGCTCGGATTCCAGGTCCTGGACACGCTGCTGGAGACGCCGCATCTCGGCGAGCAGTCGGGGGTCGGGTCCGCCGACGTAACCGAGAAGCGCCTTTGCCATGATGGATGGTCCTCCACGCTGAGTGACCGACCGCTGATGTGGGGTCGTGTGAAGTGGGCCGCACCGGTGCGTCGCCCTCGCAAGGCTGTACGGGGCCGATAAGCCTTGAGCGGACGTACGGGTGCGCGGGTTTCCAGCGTCTCACCAAACGCGCAGACGGTCAACACGATCACAGCGCGCTACAGCCGCCGAACAACTACGCGGCGGTAACGTCACGCTGCGTGCCTCGGCAACTTCGCTGGTGCGGAGTTAACCACGCTCCCTGGGGAAGCGCAACAGGCGGGCGGTCAACATTGCGCTCCTCGGGGGCCGTTCGGGGCCACTGGGGGCCGTTCGGGGGTACAGCGGTCGCTCAGCGGATGTCGAACCCCGGGTAACTGCCGTCCGGGTCGCCCCAGATCTCCGTGACGCCGTCGACCCGGCCGGGCGTGTCGCCGTGCCGCAGCAGCTCCAGCAGTTGTTCGCAGTCGTCGCGACGGCCCTCGGCGACGACCTGGACCCGCCCGTCGCCGAGATTGGACGCGTAGCCCAGCAGACCGATCTCCAGCGCCCGCGACCGCGTCCACCACCGGAAGCCGACCTGCTGCACCGCGCCGCGCACCCAGGCGGTCATTCGAACGTCCGTCGTCATGAACATCAGTCTCTCATCGCAGGCAGCGCCCACTTTTCCCCATCCGTACCGGATATGCCCTACAGTCCTGAGCGTCACTCGCCTTGAACGGGGTGACGGCAGACGGGGTCGAGACGACCGGGGGCGGGGAGGGCGACAGCGGATGTCGCGTCATGCACGGAACCCCCGGCGGGCAGCTCAGCAGCTGCCCGCCCAGCACGGCGGACGCCGCCGCAAGCAGCGGCGCGGCGCGCGTGGCGGGCGCGGTGTGCCCCGCGCCCTGCTCGCGCTGACCGCGACAGCCGCTGCGGCGACGCTCGGCGCGACGATCAGCGGCGTGCTGCCGATGCCACCGGGCATACCCGCCGGCGTGGTCGTCGCCGGCGATCCGGCGGCCCCGCGCGCGACCGCGACCCCGTCGAGCCGCCCGACCGGGGCGAGTCCGGTCTCCCGCGGCACTCCGCGCCACACCGTCGCTCCGACGGGCCTGCCCGCTCCCGTCGCCTCCCCGAGCCCCACGACGGCGGCGCCTTCCCCTTCCGCTTCCTCCTCGGCGACCATCGGCTCCCCGACGGCCTCCGCCTCCGCGTCCCCCTCGGCGACGGTCTCCCCGTCCGCCTCCACGACGCCGCAGGACCCGGCGCAGATCGCCGCCACGCAGGCGGAGATCCTCACCCTCGTCAACGCCCAACGCGTCCAGCAGGGCTGCACGGCCCTCACCGCCTCCCCCGCGCTGACGACCCTCGCCCAGTCCTTCAGCACCGCGATGGCCACCCGCGGCTTCTTCTCCCACACCGACCCCGACGGCCACACCCCCTGGGACCGCGCCCGCGCCCTCGGCATCACCAACCTCGGCGGCGAGAACATCGCCCGCGGCCAGCAGACCCCCCAGGACGTCATGGACGCCTGGATGCAGAGCCCCGGCCACCGCGCGAACATCCTCGACTGCGACTACCACTCCCTCGGCGTCGGCGTGTACTTCGGCGAGGGCGGCCCGTGGTGGACCCAGGACTTCGGCTTCTGAGAAGGCGGCAGCTCAGAGCACGTGGACGACAGTCGGGCCGTCACCCGGCACGACGGAGCGAAGACAGCGTCAACTGCGACCCGGGTGTTCCTCTCGCTGCCGACCCCTGACACCGGAGTCGTTCCACCTCAGGACTCGCGGCGGGAGACCACGCCGTTCCACGCCGCCGGCTCGTCCGCCCAGCTCCAAACGATCTCCACCGCGACCCCGTGGAACTCCATGGCGAGACCTTCGACCATGGCATGCGCCGCCGACCTCGCCTCGCTCTCACCGGCGTCAACGGGCACGCCGGCCACCCCGCCGCAGACGCGTCCGCCGCCCTCCATCACGATGCTCTGGCGCCATCCCCCGGGAGTGGGGTAGACCGTGATCTGACGAGGGACTCCGCCCCACGAAGGGGCCCTGCTGCGACTCATCGGGCCATCCAAGCACGGGCGGCGACGCGGCAGACGACCCTGTGCGCACCCGGATCTCGCGGCGAGGGTGCAGCGTCCCCGATCCCTGAACGATCGTCGGGACCCCCGCTGTCGCCGCGCAGCGCCGGGCTCGTTCGCGTCTGTGGATGTACAGAATCCTTGACACCGTGTCGCACCTGCTTGACACTCGCCATGTCGGGTTTTCTTTACATGGGGGCAGCTGTGGCATTCGAAGAGAAACGTGCGTGGATTCTCGGGCTGGTGTCGGCGGTCGCGTACGGGGTGTACGTCGCGGTCGTGCTCGGGCGGGCCGAGGGTGGGGAGTTGGCGCGGACTCCGTATGCCGGGGCGTTGCTGTGGACGGTGGGCGGGTCGATCCTCGCGTCGATCGCGTTGAGCATCGGCGTCGCGGTCGTGACGCCGGGAGGGGCTGAGGGCAAGGACCAGCGGGACCGGGAGATCCACCGCTTCGGCATGTACGTCGGGCAGGGCTTCGTGGTGCTGGGCGCGGTCGGCGGGCTCGCGCTCGCGCTGGCGCGGTGCGATCCGTTCTGGATCGCCAATGCGCTCTATCTCGGGCTGGTGCTCTCCGCCCTGCTGAGCTCAGCGGCGAAGATCGCCGCGTACCGGTGGGGGTTCCAGCCGTGGTGAGGCCGCCGACCAGGGTCACCAACAGGATCCGCGCGCTGCGCTTCGCCGCCGACGAGATGACCCAGGCCGATCTGGGACGTCTGGTCGGGGTGACCCGGCAGACCGTGATCGCCATCGAGCAGGGCCGCTACTCGCCGACGCTGGAGCTGGCCTTCCAGATCGCCCGGGTCTTCGGCGTACCGCTCGAAGAGGTCTTCCAGTACCCGGACCAGGACCCGGACCCTGAGGGGGAGTCATGAAGGCCGTCGTGCACGAGGTGTACGGACCGCCCGAGGTGCTGCGCGTCGCCGAGCTCGACCGGCCCGTCCCCGGCCCCGACGAGGTTCTGATCCAGGTCCACGCCGCCGGGGTGGACCCGGGCGTGTGGCATGCGACCGCGGGCCTGCCGTACCTGCTGCGGCTCACCCCCTTCCGGCTGCGGCGCGGCGCCGCCAGGGTCCGGGGCATGGACGTGGCCGGCCGGGTGGAGGCGGTCGGCGCGCAGGTCACGGGTGTGAGTCCGGGCGACACGGTGTTCGGCAGCTGCGACGGGTCCTTCGCCGAGTACGTCTGTGCCCGGCCGGAGCGCCTCGCGCACCTGCCCGCCGGTCTCGACTTCGCGCACGCGGCCGTGGTGGCGGTGTCCGGATGCACGGCGCTGCAGGCGTTGCGCGACACGGGTCGGCTGCGAGCCGGGCAGAGCGTCCTGGTGCTGGGTGCGGCCGGCGGGGTCGGCGCGTTCGCCGTGCAGGTGGCCAAGGCCCTCGGCGCCGGGTGGGTCACCGCCGTCTGCGGCCCGGGCCAGGAGGCTTTCGTGCGCGCCCTCGGCGCGGACGAGGCACTCGACTACACCCGCGACGAACCGGCCGACCGCGACCGCCGCTACGACGTGGTCCTGGACATCGCCGGGCACCGCCCTCTGACCGGGCTGCGGCGCGTGCTCGCCCCCGGCGGCACGGTGGTCATGGTCGGCGCGGGGACGGACGGCCGCTGGCTCGGGGGCCTCGACCGACAGCTGCGGGGGTTGCTGCTCTCGCTGCTCGGCGGGAGGCGGAGGCCGAAGCGGTTCCGCATGCTCTTCTCCACCCAACGCGCGGCGGACCTGCGGCAACTGGCCGATCTGATCGCGGCGGGGCGCCTCACCCCGCCCGTGGCTCGATGCTTTTCGCTCACGGCGGTGCCGCAGGCCCTGCGGCGACTGCGCGAGGGAGGTCTCCAGGGAAAGATCGCGATCGTGGTCCGCGAGGAGGCGTAGCCGATCCGGCTCCTCGGGGCCGGACGCACCCTCACGCGGAGGTCCGGGTCACCAGTTCCGTCGGGAGGATCACCGAGGACGGGGGTTCGCCGGCGATCAGGGCCAGGAGGAGGCGGACCATCTCCGCGCTGATGCGGCTCCACGGCTGACGGACCGTCGTCAGCGGCGGGCGGGTGGCCGCGGCGATGGAGGAGTCGTCGAAGCCGCCGACCGCGACGTCGTCGGGGACCCGGCGGCCGGCGCGGTCGAGGGCGGCGAGCGCGCCGTCGGCCATGAGGTCGGAGGCGACGAAGACCGCGTCCAGGTCGGGGGCCTGGGCGAGGAGGCGCTCCATGGCCAGCGCGCCGCCCGCGCGGCTGTAGTCGCCCTCGACCACCAGGGCCGGGTCGTAGCCGAGGCCGGCCTCGGTCAGCACCTCGCGGTAGCCGGAGAGCCGGTCGACGCCGCCGGGGGTGTCCAGCGGGCCGGTGACGGTCGCGACGCGGCGGCGGCCGGTCGCGACCAGGTGCTGGACCAGCCGGCGCGCACCCTCACGGTCGTCCGCCGCCACGTAGGGGGTGGTGGTGACCTGGCCGAGCGGCTTGCCGCAGGCGACGACCGGCATCCTGGCCTCGTGCAGAAGCTCGACCATCGGGTTGCCGGAGTGCGAGGAGACCAGCAGCACGCCGTCCACGTGCCCGGAGGTGATGTACCGCCCTATCCGGCGGCGCTCCTCCTCCGTGCCCGCGATCATCAGCAGCAGCGGGATGTCGTGGACGGCCAGCGCCTCCGTGCAGCCCCGCAGCAGCAGGTTGAAGTTCGGGTCCTCGAAGAACCTGTCCTGCTGCTCGGTGAGCAGGAAGGCCACCGAGTCCGAACGCTGGGTGACCAGACTCCGCGCATGCCGGTTGACGACGTAGCCCGTCTTCTTGATCGCGGCGTTGACCGCCTTCAACGCCTCGGGGCTGACGTTGTGGCCGCCCTGGAGCACCCGCGACACCGTGCCGCGGGAGATCCCCGCCTCCCTCGCGACGTCGTGGATCGTCGGCGGGCGGCGGCGGCCGGGGGTGTCGGGATCGGTCATCGGCGGCTTTCTCGCGGCGGGGGCGTGAGCGGTCGGAGGCGGGCGGGCGCCGGCCAGGGTGTCGGCCTGTCAGGACTTTACGGCCCCGGAGAGCAGATCGAGACGCCAGAACCGCTGAACCGAGAGGAACAGCGCGATCAGCGGAATCACCGAGAGCAGCGCACCGGTGATCACCAGCGTGTACAGCGCGGGGGCGTTGGCGCCCTGCAGCAGCAGCGTGTAGAGCCCGACCGTCAGCGGGAACTTACGGTCGTCGCCGAGCATCACGAAGGGCAGCAGGAAGTTGTTCCAGATCGCCACGAACTGGAACAGGAAGACCGTGACCAGGCCGGGTGCCATCATCGGCATGACGACGGAGCGGAACAGCCGCCACTCCGAGGCGCCGTCGACGCGTCCGGCCTCCAGCACGTCGTCAGGGATCGCGCCGGCCGCGTAGATGCGGGCCAGGTAGATGCCGTACGGGCTGAGGATGCTCGGCAGCAGGACGGCCCAGTAGCTGTCGGCCATGCCGAGGTGGGCGAAGAGCAGGTAGTGCGGCACCGCCAGCACCACCGGCGGCATCAGCACCCCCGCCAGCAGCACGTTGAACACCGTGGCCCGCCCCGCGAAGCGGTACTTGGCCAGCGCGTAGCCGGTGACGCCGGACAGGAGTGCGGAGAGTGCCGCGCCCAGCCCCGCGTAGAGGGCGGAGTTCAGCATCCACTGCCAGAACTCGCCGCCCCGGTAGGCGCTCAGATCGCGCAGATTGGTCAGCAGGCCGGTGCCGGGGAAGAGCGTGAAGGTCGAGAACAGCTGCGAGATGCTCTTGGTCGAGGCCATCACCACCCACAGGACCGGGAAGAGCGTGTAGGCCGCACCCGCCAGCAGCACCACGGTCGGCACCCAGCCGCCCCTGCGCCGGGTCCGCCTCGCGGCGGCCGCGGCGGTGCCGGTGGTCCTGGCCGAGGTGATGGCGGTGGTGGTGGTCACGAGTCCTCCCCGTAAGCGCGGCGGCCGACCAGCTTGAGGAAGCTGAAGGAGACGGCCAGGGTGACGGCGGCGATGACCACGGAGGTCGCCGACGCCGAGTAGATGTCGCCGCGGGTGAAGGCGTCGCGGTAGACCTTCATCAACGGGCTCCAGGTCGAGGAGATGCCGTTGGTCAGCGGCTTGAGGTTCATCGGCTCGCTGAACACCTGGAGCGTCGCGATCAGCGAGAAGAAGAAGGTCAGCACGAGCGAGGGCAGCACCATCGGGATCTTGACGCGCAGCGCGATCTGCAGCTCGCTCGCCCCGTCCAGCCGGGCCGCCTCGTAGAGCTCGGGAGAGATCGAACGCAGCGAGGTGTAGATGACGATCATGTTGAAGCCGGTGCCGCCCCAGACCGCGATGTTGGCCAGCGCGACGTACATGCCGTTGCCCTGGAGCAGTTGCGGGCCGCTCATGCCCAGCTGGTGCAGCAGGTAGTAGCCGGGGCTGGTGGTCGGCAGGTAGAGGAAGCCCCACAGCAGCGTCGCGACGACGCCGGGGATCGCGTACGGCAGGAAGATCGCGATCCGCGAGAAGGCACGCAGCCTGGTCCGGTCGGCGTCCAGCATCAGCGCGAAGAGCAGGGCGAGGCCGAGCATGACCGGGACCAGCAGCGCGCCGTAGACCAGCACGCGCACCGTCCCCGAGGTGAGCTCGGGATCGGTCAGGGCCGAGGTGTAGTTGGCCAGGCCGGCCCAGCGCTCGGAGCGCGCGCCGGGCCCCAGACCGAGGCCGCTGATGTGCACCTCGCGGAAGCTCAGATAGACGGCGTAGCCGATCGGCACCGCCAGCAGCAGCACGAAGAAGACGACGGCGGGCGCGATGAAGAGGTAGGGCACGCTGCGATGGCGGCGAGCGGCCATGCGGACTCCGTGGGGTGAAGGGTGGACGGTCCCGGGCGCGGCGCAGCAGGCGCCCGGGACCGGAGGGGCCGGCCGGAGGCCGGAAGGACCCTGAGGTCAGCCGGTGACGGTGAAGCCCTGCGTCTTCATGTCGGCGAGGGTCGTCTGCTGCATGCCGCTCAGCGCGGCCAGGAAGTCGCCCTTGTTCTGCGCGGCCTTGCCGAAACCGTCCTTGAAGGCGCTGTAGGCGGTGTTGACGTTCGGCCCCCAGGCGGCGGGCGCGGTGGTCGCGGCGATCTTCGCGGCCTGGGTGTAGAAGTCGGCCTGGTTGCTGAAGTAGTCCGGCGCTGTCGCCAGCGCACCGCCGGTCTGGGCGTCGGTGGCGGCCGGGTAGACGTAGGAGTCCTTGACCAGGGCCGCGACCGCCTGCGGGTCGGTGTTGAGCCAGAGCGCGAACTGCGCGGCGGCGTCCTGGTGCTTGGAGTTGCGTGTCACCGCCGTGGACGAGCCGCCCCAGCTGCCGGTGACGTTCTCGCCCGCGTTCCACTGCGGCAGCGGGGCCATCGCCCACTTGCCCTTGCCCGACGGCGCGCTGCTGCTCAGCACGCCCGGGGCCCACACCGCGCTGACCCACGCGATCTGGGTGCCGTCGTCCAGGGCCTTGCTCCAGGCCGGGGTGTACATCGGCTGGTTGTCGATCGCCCCCTCCTTGACCAGGCCGCCCCAGAAACTCGCGACCTTCTGGGTGGCGGCGTCGTCGATGCCGACCTTCCAGGAGCCGCCGGAGGCGGTCCACCACTGCGCGCCCGCCTGCTGGGCGAGGCCGGCGAAGAGGCCCGCGTCGTTGGCGGAGAAGGTGGTGAGGTACTTGCTGCTGTCCTGGCTGCGCAGCTTCTCGGCGTCGGCCTTGAACTGGTCCCAGGTGGTGGGGACGGTGAGCCCGTACTTCTTGAAGAGGTCGGTGCGGTAGTAGAACATCAGCGGCCCGCTGTCCTGCGGGATCGCGTAGACGGCACTGCCGCCGAGCGTGACCTGCTTCCAGATGCCCGCGGCGAACTTGCCGGAGGCGGCGCCGTCCTGCTTGGAGATGTCGGCGAGCACGTTGTTGCTGACCAGCGTCGGCAGCGCCTGGTACTCGGCCTGGACCAGGTCCGGTGCGCCACCGGCCTTGGACGCGGTGATCACCTTGGTGAGCAGGTCGTCGCCGGAGGCCTGCTTCTCGACGGTGACCTGGATGTCGGGGTGCGCCTTGTTCCAGATCGCGGCGACCTGGTCCAGGCCGGGGGCCCACGCCCAGTACGTGAGCTTCACCGGGCCCGAGGACTGCTGGGTCGCCGAGCTCGCGCCCGTGGATCCGCTGCTGCTGCAGCCGGCGACGAAAGAGGCGGCGACCGCCGCGGACACGACGCCCAGGGCGACGCGCACACGTCTGCCCGACGAAGAGGCGGAAAGCATGGATCCTCCCACTGACGAGGACGTCCGCACGGTGCGGACTGTCTCTCGTGCGCTGTGAACGTTCACAGTACGGAAACGCTCTCGACATCTGTCAAGACTTGTTGCCATCCGGTTATCTGTGGACTCCCACAGCCAGACATATCGGAAATCTCCAGGTCGGAAGGGGCATTCTGCCGCGCAGATTCCAACAACTTCCCACTTGCCAGAACACGGACGGCGTCCGCTACGGTGTGCACGTTCACAGACAGGAGACGCCATGCCGACCGCACGCCGCCTCGCCTTCGGCGGGGACTACAACCCGGAGCAGTGGCCCGAGCACGTCTGGGCCGAGGACATGGCGCTGATGCGCGAGGCCGGGGTCACCACGGTCAGCGTCGGGATCTTCTCCTGGGCGCTGCTGGAGCCCGAGCCAGGAGTCTTCGACTTCGGCTGGCTGGACCGGCTGCTGGCGCTGCTGCACGAGAACGGCATCGAGGCGGACCTCGGCACACCCACCGTGGTGCCGCCGGCCTGGTTCTACCAGCGCCACCCCGAGGCGCTGCCGGTCACCAAGGACGGGCAACGGCTCGCCTTCGGCGGCCGCGGCGCGATCTGCCACAGCTCCCCCGCCTACCGCGCGGCGATCACCGGCATCACCACCGCGCTGGCCGAGCGCTACGCGGACCACCCGGCCCTGACCATGTGGCACGTCTTCAACGAGTACGGCGCACCGGTCTCCGCCTGCTACTGCGACGTCTCCGCCGCCGACTTCCGCCGCTGGCTGCGGGACCGCTACGGCTCGGGCCAGGCCGGGCTCGACCGGCTCAACGAGGCCTGGGGCACCACGTTCTGGGGCCAGCGCTACGGCGACTGGGCCCAGATCGGCGCGCCGCGGCGCACCCCCACCGCGGGCAACCCGGCCCAGCAGCTCGACTACACCCGGTTCAGCTCCGACGCGATGCTCGCCAACTTCGCCGCCGAGCGGGACATCCTGCATCGCCTCTCCCCCGGCGTCCCGGTCACCACCAACTTCATGACGGCGCTGAGCCAGTGCGGCAGCGTCGACTACTGGAAGTGGGGCCGCGAGGTCGACCTGGTGACCAACGACCACTACCTGGTCTCCGAGGCCGAGCGCACCCATGTGAACCTGGCCATGGCGGCGGACCTGACCCGCTCGGTGGCGGGCGGTGAGCCGTGGCTGCTGCTGGAGCACTCCACCGGCGCGGTCAACTGGCAGCCCCGCAACATCGCCAAGCGCGCCGGGGAGCTGGGCCGCAACAGTCTGGCGCACGTCGCCCGCGGCTCCGACGGCGCGATGTTCTTCCAGTGGCGCGCCTCCCGCTACGGCGCGGAGAAGTTCCACTCGACGATGCTCCCGCACGCCGGCACGGAGAGCCGGATCTGGCGGGAGGTCAGACAGCTCGGCGCGGACCTGGGCCGGCTCGGCGAGCTGGCCGGGACCCGGGTGCGCGCGGACGCGGCGGTGGTCTGGGACTGGCAGTCCTGGTGGGCGCAGTCGCTGGAGTGGCGTCCGAGCGAGGACCACCGCGCGGACGAGCGCGCCGACGCGTTCTACGAGACGCTCTACGACCGGCATCTGACCGTCGACTTCGCCCACCCCGAGGCGGATCTCTCCGGCTACCCGCTGGTCGTGGTCCCCGCGCTCTACCTGGCCACCGAAGCGGCGGGCCGCAATCTCACCCGGTATGTCGAGGGCGGCGGCACGCTGCTCGTCTCGTACTTCTCCGGCATCGTCGACGAGAACGACGCCGTCCACCCCGGCCCGCATCCCGGTGTGCTGCGCGACGTGCTCGGGCTGACCGTCGAGGAGTTCCTGCCGCTGCGCGCGGGCGAGCGGGTCACGCTCGGCGGGGACGCGGGACGCACCGGCGGGGCGCGGCTGAGCGGGGACGTCTGGGCCGAGGCCGTCGTCCCGTGCGGCGCCGAGACGATCTGGCACTACGCGGACGGGCCGGCCGCCGGCGCCCCCGCGATCACCAGGAACCTGCGCGGCGCGGGCGCAGCCTGGTACCTCTCCACCCGCCTCTCCCCCGCGCAGCTCGCCGAGGTCCTCGCCCTGGCCTGCGCCGACGCCCGCCTGCCCGACCGCGCGGAACTGCCGCGCGACGTCGAGGTGGTGCTGCGGGAGGGCCCCGAAGCCGCGTACCTGTTCGCCGTGAACCACAACCCCGTCGACGTGAAGGTGCCGCTCGAACGTCCTGGTTCCGAGCTGCTCACCGACGAGCGCGTGGCCGGACGCCTCTGCGTCCCGGCGGGCGGCGTACGCGTGGTGCGTCTGGACCCCGGCAGTCCCCCGTTCCTGCCGGCCTGACGCACCGCAGGTCCGGGGCGCGAGGAGGGTCGCGTCCCGGACCACCCACCCATCCCGACGTCAGAGAGGACGTTGACGATGCGCCACCTCACCGCGAGGACCGCCTGCGTCTCGCTGCTCGCCGCCACTGCGCTGCTGGGCGGCCCCGCCCTGACCGCGCACGCGGCCACGACCGTCGCCAACGGCGGCTTCGAGGCCGACGGCACCGGTACCGCGACCCCCACCGGCTGGTCCGCCAGCGGCAGCACGGCCGCCTCCTACACGGAGGCGGGCGGACACGGCGGCGGCTACCAGCTGTCGCACTGGTCCTCCAGCGCGTACAAGGTCGACACCTACCAGACCCTGACCGGCCTGACGAACGGCGCCTACACGCTCACCGCCTGGGTCCGCTCGGGCGGCGGGCAGAACTCCGACTTCGTCTCGCTCTCCAACTGCGGCGGCAGCGAGAAGAAGACCTATGTCCCGCCCACCGCGGACGGCCAGTGGGTCAGGATCGTCGTCTCCACGACGGTCAGCACCCACCAGTGCACGATCAACCTCTACTCCGACGCCAACGCGGGCGACTGGACCAACTACGACGACGTCTCCTTCGGCTCCGGGTACGCCTCGCTGCCGGTCAGGGGCGGCGACGTCTCCAGCCTGGAACGGGGTCAGGAGCTCGGCGGGGTCTACTACAGCAGCAGCGGCACCAAGCAGAGCGCGCTGACGGTGCTCGGCGACGCGGGCATGAACTACGCGCGGCTGCGGGTCTGGGTCGACCCGGCGGACGGCTTCGACGACGAGACCGAGCTGCTGGCGATGGCCAAGCAGGTGAAGGCCAAGGGCATGGGCCTGCTGCTGGATCTCCACTACTCCGACACCTGGGCCGACCCCGGCAAGCAGGCGATACCGGCGGCCTGGGCGAACGACACCCTGGCGCAGCTGGAGACCCAGGTCGCCGCCTACTCGAAGCAGGTCGTCGCCGACCTGGTCGCCCAGGGCACCACGCCGGACATGGTCCAGGTCGGCAACGAGATCAACGGCGGCATGCTGTGGTCGCTGGGCTCCACGTCCGACTGGGGCAACCTGGCCGGACTGCTGAAGGCCGGCATCAGCGGGGTGAAGGCGGCCGCCCCGAACACGAAGATCATGCTGCACATCGCGAACGGCGCGGCGGACGCGACCGACAAGGCCTGGTACCGGAACGCGGTGAACCAGGGCATCCCGTTCGACGTCATCGGGCTGTCCTACTACGACTACTGGCACGGCCCGCTCGACCAGCTCCAGACCACGCTGGACGACCTGGCCGCGACCTTCGGCAAGCCGGTCGTGGTGGCCGAGACGGCCTACCCGTGGACGATGTCCGACGCGGACGCCGAGACCAACTCGGTGACCGCGACCAACACCACCCTCGACGCCGGCTACGCCGCGAGCCCCGCCGGCCAGGCGGCGAACTTCCGCGACGTCCAGTCGATCGTCCAGGCCGTGCCGAACGGCCTCGGCTGGGGCGCGTTCTACTGGGAGCCGACCTGGACGGCCGTGGCCGGCAACGGCTGGGACCCGACGAACGCCTCCTCGGGCGACGGCTGGGAGAACCAGGCGATGTTCGACTTCTCGGACAAGGCCCTGCCCGTCGTCAGCCAGTACGCCGCACGCTGAGGCGCTGACGCGAGGTCAGGCAGGCCGTTCCGCCGTCGGACCGGGCCATGGGTCCGGCTGGGTGGCGGCGGTCTGCCTGACCTCCTCGGGGAGCAGCGAACCGAAGTACGCGAGGTTGTCCACCAGCGCGAGCATCGCCTCCGCGGGCAGCCGGCTCTTCACCACGGCGATCGCCGCGTACCCGTCCATCCGCCAGTCCGCGCGCAGTGCGCGGGTGCGGGCGAGCAGGTCCGGGGTGAACAGCGCCTCGGCGGCCTGGGGATCGGTCGCGAATCCGCGCATCCCGGCCCACCCCGGCCCGTGTGTGCCCTCGGTCCAGGCGAAGCCGGCGTCCTGCCCCGGCTGCGGCGGCTCGGCGTCGCGCGGGTCGGTGGTCGCGTGCAGGGAGGCCGTGGGGAGCGGGCGGGGGAAGACCACGGTGGCGACGGTGTGGAAGCTCTGGCCGGACTCCCGGTAACCGCCACCGTCAATGATCAGGTGGAAGGTCTCCGCACGCGCACCGTTCGCCAGAGGCCCGTGGAGCAGCGTCCCGAACCTCCGGTTCGACCAGGAGAACGGCGACGCCCGACGGTAGCGCTTGCCCAGACCGGCTCCGGTCGTCGCCTGCCAGCCGGGCCGAACGCCGACCGCGGCCTCGGCCGCACCGCGGCTTCGACGATCGGAGATGCTGCTGAAGACCAAGACCGTGCCTCCGAAGACGACCGCGATGACAAGGACGGTGGCCAAGCCTGCCATCAAGGCGAGGCCTGCACGGCGCCGTCGGCTCCCTGCGGCTGGGCCGGCAGGGTCGGGTTGTTGTTCACGGCGCCCTCCAGGGCGCCGCCCGCTCCGTAGACGCCGCCGTTGGCACCGAGTTCGAAGGGAAGCGGGGTGTACTTCTCACCTGGCTTCGCGTGCCGGCCGCTGCTCGGCAGCGGATCGACCTCGCGGCTGCCCGCGACCCCCGCGCCGCCGGCTCCGGTGATCCCCGACGTCGCCGTGTCCGCGATGATGGTGCGCCCGTCCTTGCCCTCCACACCGTCGGCGAACGCTCCTCCCGCAGCGCTGGAGAGACCGCCGATGACCATGTTCTGCCCGGTCCCCTTGCCCTGGAGCAGCAGACTGATCTTGCTGGGGTCCTCGGCATCGTCTCCGACCAGTTTCGAGCCGATCCTGTCGGCCACACCGCTCACAGCGGCTCCGCCGACTCCCGCCAGCGCGGCCGTCTCCCAGTCCGAACCCTTGAGACCGCCCTGACCGCTCAGCTCGTCGGTCAGACCGGTGCCGAGCAGGTTCATCGCCGTGTTCTTCAGCGCGTCGACGGCGATGCGCGGCAACAGGCCGAGCTTGCGGATGTCGTTGAGGAGCTCGGTGATGACCTTGCCCGCCTTGGCGGCCAGCTTGATGAAACGGTCGACCAACTGGGTGATCTTCCAGGCCCGCTCGCCCGAGGCGGCGGCCGCGATCGCGTCGGACGCCCCCAGGGTGAACACCGTCAGCAGCGCACCGGCCAGCTCGAACTCGGCGATCTCCAGGGCGATCTCCACGATCGCCTCGATGATCTGCTGCGCCTCGTCCGCGTAGGCGTCCAGCTCCTTGGCGACGGCCTCGAAGTTCTGCACGCTGTGCTGCATCGCCTCGTGCTGCTGCTTCCAGTGAGCGGCGAAGGCGTCGGCCGCCGAGCCCCGCCAGGACGAGCCGACGACGGAGTGGACCCTGCCGTCCAGTCGGTCCGCGGTTCCGGAGAGCTCCCCGGCCATCGCCCGCCACTCACCCGCGAAGCGACGCAGCGCCGCCGGGTCACCGCCCGGCCAGGGCAGGTCGAGCAGGGAGAGGACCTGGGCCACCTTGCCCGCGATCGCACCGTTGATGTCCATCGCTTCAGTTCCCCCCGAGCAGACGCGAGTTGTGCTGGTCGACACAGATGTACTGGTCGGCCGTGTGCGTCAGCCCGGCCGCGTCCGCGCCGAGCGCCTGCTCCAACTCGCCCAGTCCGTGCCCGGTGTGGTCGACCAGGGTCTGGTACTGGGTCGCCGCGCCGGTGCACTCGCCCAGCAGCCCGAAGGCGTCGCCGATCTCGAAGACGTTGCTCGCGAAGGCGGGCGCCTGCCCGCCCAGACGGTCCGCGGCCGCCTGGAACTCGTCCGCCAGCGACTTCACCGCCGCCGGGTCGATGTAGAAGTCCGAACTCACGTACATGTCTGCCAGCTCCCCGTTCAGTGCGTGCACAGCAGCCTGTCACAGCGCTGACGGGTCATCGCACCCGGGGCAGCCGTTGGCACTTGGGGCAGAAGTAGCTGGACCGGTTCATCCACGCCGCCCGCCGCATCGGCGTGCCGCAGCGGTTGCAGGGCTGCCCCTCGCGGCCGTAGGCGTCGAGGGAGCGGGAGAAGTAGCCGGACTCGCCGTTGACGTTCACGTAGAGGCTGTCGAAGCTGGTGCCGCCCTGGGCCAGCGCCTCGTTCATCACCGCGCGGGCGGAGCCGAGCAGCAGCTCGGCGGCCGGGCGGGTGAGGGTGTCGGCCGGACGGTCGTAGTGCAGCTTGCTGCGCCACAGCGCCTCGTCGGCGTAGATGTTGCCGACGCCGCTGATCAGCGACTGGTCCAGCAGCGCCCGCTTGACGCCGCTGCCGCGCCGCCGCAGCGCGGCCAGGAAGGCGGTGTCCTCGAAGCGTGCGTCGAGCGGGTCGCGGGCGATGTGCGCGAGGGACATCGGCGCCGCGTCGGGGTCGCTGGGGTCCGCGTCCTCTACGGCCAGGCCGCCGAAGGTGCGCTGGTCCACGAAGCGCAGCTCGGTGCCGGTCGCGTCGGCGAAGCGGAGCCGCACCCGCAGGTGCTTCTCGTCCGGCGCGCCCTCGGGCTGGACCAGCAGTTGCCCGCTCATGCCGAGATGGCCGAGCAGCGAGGAGCCGGTGCCGGGGAGGGAGAGCCACAGGTACTTGCCGCGGCGCTGGGCGGCGCCCAGTTCGCGGCCGCGCAGCTGCGCGGCGAAGTCCTCGGGACCGGCCACGTGGCGGCGGACCGCCCGCGGGTGGAGCACCTCGACCGACGCGACCTTCCGGCCGCTGACCCAGCGCTCGAGTCCGCGGCGGACGACCTCTACTTCGGGAAGCTCAGGCATCAGGGAAGCCTAGCCGTCCTGACTGTCGACGGGGGACCGTCGGGAGCGGACGGTCAGGGGGTGGCGATGCCGTGCTTCTCGCGGATCGCGTGCCAGGCGCTCTCGGCGGCCTTCTGCTCGGCCTCCTTCTTCGAGCGGCCGGAGCCGGAGCCGTAGTCCTCGCCGGCCACGCGGGCGGCGGCGATGAAGGTCTTCTCGTGGTCCGGGCCGGACTCGGTGACCACGTACTCGGGGACGCCGATGCCCACCGTGGCGGTGAGCTCCTGGAGGCTGGTCTTCCAGTCCAGGCCCGCGCCAAGGTTCGAGGACTTCTCGATCAGCGGGTCGAAGAGCCGGTGCACCAGCTCGGAGGCGGAGTCGAGGCCCTGGTCCAGGTAGACGGCGCCGATCACGGCTTCGAGGGTGTCGGCCAGGATGGACGACTTGTCCCGCCCGCCGGTGCCCTCCTCGCCACGCCCGAGGCTGATGAAGGTGCCCAGTTCGAGGCCGCGCGCCACCTGCGCGAGGGCGCGCGAGTTGACCACCGCGGCGCGCAGCTTCGCGAGCTGGCCCTCAGGGAGGTCGGGGTGGATGCGGTAAAGAGTGTCCGTCACCACCAGGCCCAGCACCGAGTCGCCCAGGAACTCCAAGCGCTCGTTGGTGGGCAGCCCGCCGTTCTCGTACGCGTACGAGCGGTGGGTCAGTGCACGCGTCAGAAGGGACGGCTCAAGGGTGTACCCGAGCCGTCCCTCCAGGACGCTGTACCCGGTGTCGGCGTGCGACGCGGACGCTGACGCTGACATCGTGTATATCTCCAGCCGTCAGACCGACAGGACCTGGCGGCGGTTGTAGGTGCCGCAGCTCGGGCACGCGGTGTGACCCAGCTTCGGCTGGTGGCAGCGGTCGCACGCCACGAGCGCGGGGGCAGTGGCCTTCCACTGCGAACGGCGGTGGCGCGTGTTGCTGCGCGACATCTTCCGCTTGGGAACAGCCACAGCTACTTCTCCTGGTTCTCGGCGGCACCCTCCCGGGTGACGCTGTCCTCTTCGCTTCCGGTCGCGCTGGATGCGGCCGAGAGTCCCTGCAGTGCCGCCCACCGGGGGTCGACGGCGTCATGGTGGTGGTCCGGGTCGTCGCTGAGCCGAGCCCCGCATTCGGGACACAGACCCAGGCAGTCGTCCTGGCACACCGGCTGCAGCGGCAGTGCGAGCACCACCGCGTCACGCAGCACCGTCTCGAGGTCGAACAGGTCGCCCTCGAGGCGGAAAGCCTCGTCGTCCTCGTCCTCGTCGGACTCGGACGTGCCCCCGAAGCGGTCGGCCGCCTCGGGGTAGTAGTACAGCTCCTGGAAGTCCGCATCGAGCTCGCGCTCGATCGGCTCCAGGCAGCGTACGCACTCGCCCTTCAGGTCGGCCTCGGCGGTGCCCGTGACGAGCACTCCCTCGATGACCGACTCCAGTCGGAGCTCCAGCTCGATGTCGGCGCCCTCGGGGACGCTGATCACCTCGTTGCCGAAGTTGGCGGGCGCCGGGACCGAGCGGGAGACCTTGCGCATCGCCCCAGGCCGACGTCCCAGCTCATGTGTGTCGAACACGAGCGGGTTGCGGTGGTCGAGGCGGTTCAGGGATCTGTCCTTCTCTGATCGTCAGCGTGCGCCTTCTGCGTTCAGGGCAGCAGGCAGCTCCCAGCACAACAAGCCGGAGAGGTCAGAATACCCGACGCCGGAACCCCCGCCCAACTCCGGTCCGACCGGTCACCCTCCGTGGTCTCAGTGACCCTGCCCGTACTCGCGCAGCTTGGACACGTCGATGAAGCCGGTGTCGAAGAAGCTGGTCACTTCCTGCGGCTGCTGGTGCTGCCCGTGCTGGTCGTAGTGCTGCTGCTGCGGGATCTGCGCCTGCTGCGGATGCATGGGCTGCATCGGCTGCCCGTACGCGTCGTACGCCGGCTGCGGCTCGACATAGCCGCCGGTATAGGGGTCGTAGACCGACTGGGGCTGCGGCTCGACGTACCCGCCCGTGTAGGGGTCGTAGACCGGCTGCTGCGGCTGGCCGTAGGGGTCCTGCGGCGGCCAGTACTCGACCTGCGGCTGCTGCTGGTGCACCTCGTGCTGCTGGTGCTGCTCGTGGCCGGGCATCAGACCCTGGGAGGCGAGCTCGGCGGCGACGGCCGCCTGGCGGGCGTCGCCCTGCTCGATGCCCTGCGCCTGGTCGGCGGCGGCGAGGTAGGCGCCCAGCTCGTCGATCGGGCGCTTGCCCAGCAGCTTGTCGCGGCCGCGGCCGACGGCCTCCAGCGTCTTGCTGAGCGCGGTCTCCAGCGCGGCGAGCTTCACGTCGACGTACTCGTCGACCTCCGGGCTCGGCGAGCGGAACTCGTCCTGGGTGAACTCCTCGCCGTCCTCGCCCTCGACCGGACCGCCGGCCACGCGCAGCTTCGCGCGGCCGCGCCCGATGGCGCCGAGGGTCTTGGTCAGCACGACCTCGAAGTTGGCGAGCTTGCTGTCGACGTAGTCGTCCGCCTCACGGCGCTGCTCCTCCGCCTCGTTGCGGGCCTCGCCCAGCACCCGGTCGGCCTCGGCCTGCGCGCGCATCATCAGGTCGGTGCCGTTGATGAGCTGCTGCCGTTCCTGGTGCGCGGCCTGAACCACGCGCTCGGCCTCGCGCTTGGCCTCCTCGACGACCTGGTCGCCGAGTTCGACCGTCTGCTGCGCCTGCGCGAGCTCGCTGGGGAGCGACTCGCGCAGCTCCGCGAGGAGGCCGGTCAGGTCCGCCTTGTTGACGACGATCGACGCCGACATGGGCATCGACCGGGCGCCGTCCACCAGCTGAGTGATCTCATCGAGCTTCTGCTGCACGTCCACGGAGGGAACTGTACTCAGTCCTGCTGTGCGGCGCGGCGCTCGGCGATGCGCTCACTGAGACGGCGGAACACCAACTCCGGGACAAGGTGGGACACATCGCCGCCGAGGTTGGCGACCTCCTTGATGAGGGAGGACGACAGGAAGCTGTAGGCGGGGTTGGTCGGCATGAAGAGCGTCTCGACGCCGGTCAGCCCGTGGTTCATCTGGGCCATCTGCAGCTCGTAGTCGAAGTCGCTGACGGCGCGCAGGCCCTTGACGATGGCCGGGATCTCGCGGTCCTTGCAGTAGTCGACGAGCAGACCCGCGTGGGACTCCACCTTGACGTTCCCGTACTGCGCGGTGGTCTCCTCGATCATCGCGATGCGCTCCTCGATGGTGAACATGCCCTGCTTGGACTTGTTCACCAGCACCGCGACATGGACGGCGTCGTAGAGACGCGAGGCCCGCTCGATGATGTCGAGGTGCCCTTTGGTGATGGGGTCGAACGACCCCGGACAGACCGCGCGGCGAAACATCGTCATCTCCTCGCTCAGAACCCGACTCCAGTGGCGGCGGCGCGACCGTACCAGAGGGTGGCTTCGCCGTATTTGCGCTCCCTGAGCGCGTCGAAGCCGTCCGGCCACGAGAAGACCCCGCCTCTGGTGCTGCGCTCCACGGTGACGATCACGTCGTCGTCGAGCCAGCCCCCGGAGGCGAGTGTGATCAGGATCTCGCGCAGGTCGTCGTCGCCGACGACATAGGGCGGATCGAGAAAGAGCAGGTCATAGGGGGTGCCGGGCGGCGCCCCCGCGATCACCCGCTCGGCCTTCCCGGCGCGGACCTCCGCGCCGGGAAGGGAGAGCGTGCGGACGTTGGCCAGGATGACCTTCACGGCGGAGGGGTCCTCCTCCACGAGCAGCGCGTGAGCCGCGCCACGGGACAGTGCCTCCAGCCCGACGGCACCGGATCCCGCGTACAGATCGAGCACCCGCGCTCCGGCGAGGCTCCCGCGCAGCGCCTCCCAGCTGGAGAAGAGCGCCTCCCGCGCCCGGTCCGAGGTGGGGCGGGTACTGACGCCCGGCGGCACGGCGAGGCGTCGGCCCCGGGCGGCTCCGGCGATCACGCGGGTCATGCGCGGTGTCCTTGCTGGTGGAGGGCGTACCAGGTCGCATTCCACGCTAGTGCACGTTGCACCGTCCAGGGGCGCGGGGCTCTGCTCATGTGCGCCTCGGACGCCTGAGCGCGACCGGGTTGGCGCGCTTCGCGATGGCGGGCCAGTTGCAGCACGTCAGGAGCGCGGGGAACTGCGCGAGCAACCACCGACGAGCGGATGACCCTGCGCGTTCGGGGACTCTCCACCCGGGTGGCTTGTCGCGCAGTTCCTCGCGCCCTGCATGGTGCAGCCACCTCGCTTGCGAAACGCTCAGCCCTTTTCGAGGTACTCCGCCCGCTCCGCTCCCAGCAGGGAGTCCAGCGCGCTGCGGAGGGCCGGATGGGCGGTCAGGTCGGGGTCGGCGGAGATGAGGGAGACGGCCTCGGCGCGCGCCGCCGTGATGACGTCCTCGTCCTCCAGGACGGAGAGCACGCGCAGGGAGGAGCGCACACCCGACTGGGCCTGGCCCAGGACGTCGCCCTCACGGCGCTGCTCCAGGTCGATCCGGGAGAGCTCGAAGCCGTCCAGCGTGCCCGCCACCGCGTCCAGGCGTTCGCGGGCCGCCGAGGCCGCGGGCATGTCGGTGACGAGCAGGCAGAGGCCCGGCGCCGAGCCGCGGCCCACGCGGCCGCGCAGCTGATGCAGCTGGGAGACGCCGAAGCGGTCCGCGTCCATGATCACCATGACCGTGGAGTTCGGCACGTTGACGCCGACCTCGATCACCGTCGTGGCCACCAGGACGTCCACCGCGCCGGCCGCGAACCGCCGCATCACGTCGTCCTTGGCGTCCGGGGCCATGCGCCCGTGCAGGATCTCCACCCGCAGGCCCGCCAACGGGCCGCCCCTCAGCTCCTCGGCGACGTCCAGCACCGCGAGCGGCGGACGCCGGTCCTCCCCCTCCGCCTTCGCCGCCTTCTTGGCCGCCTTCTCGTCCTCCTCGTCGCCGATCCGCGGGCAGACCACGTACGCCTGGTGGCCCTTGCCGACCTCCTCGCGGACGCGTTCCCACGCGCGGGTGAGGAAGTTGGGCCGTTCCACCGCGGGAACGACATGCGAGGAGATCGGCGAACGGCCGGCGGGCAGCTGGTCGAGGACGGAGGTCTCCAGATCGCCGAAGACCGTCATCGCGACCGTGCGCGGGATCGGCGTGGCCGTCATCACCAGAAGGTGCGGCGGGCGTTCCGACTTCGCGCGGAGCGCGTCCCGCTGCTCGACGCCGAAGCGGTGCTGCTCGTCCACCACGACCAGCCCCAGGTCGAGGAACTGCACCTTGTCCTGGATCAGCGCGTGCGTGCCGATGACGATGCCCGCGTCGCCGCTGACCAGGTCGAGCAGCGCCTGCCGCCGCGCCGGGACGCCCATCGAGCCGGTGAGCAGGGCGACCTTCGTGCCGTGCTCGGCGCCGCCCAGCATTCCGCCCTCGGCCAGCTCGCCCATCATCTCCACGATCGAGCGGTGGTGCTGCTGGGCGAGCACCTCCGTCGGGGCGAGCAGCGCCGCCTGGCCGCCGGCGTCGACGACGCCGAGCATGGCGCGCAGCGCCACCATCGTCTTGCCCGAGCCCACCTCGCCCTGGAGCAGCCGGTGCATCGGGTGCTCCACCGCGAGGTCGGCGAAGATCTCCGCCGAGACCTTCTGCTGACCCTCGGTCAGCGTGAACGGCAGCTTCGCGTCGAAGGCGTCCAGCAGCCCGCCCTGCTGCGGCTTGCGCGCGACCGCGGGCCGCGCCGACTCGTCCGCACGGCGCCGGGCCAGGGCGACCTGGAGGACGAAGGCCTCGTCCCACTTCAGCCGCGCCTGCGCGGCAAGGCGTTCGGCGTGGTTGCGCGGGCGGTGGATCTGCTCCAACGCCTCGCGCAGCGGCACCAGGCCGCGTTCGGCGAGCAGCGCGGCGGGAACCGGATCGGGGACGCGGTCCCAGTCCATCTGGTCGAGGATCGTGTCGACGGCGAGGGCGAGCCGCCAGGAGGGCGCCTTGGCCGAGGCCGGGTAGACCGGGATCAGCCGCCCGGCGAAGCGCCCGACGGCCTCCGGATCATCCGTCTCTCCGAAGAGCTCGTAGTCGGGGTTGGTGAGCTGCCGCGTGCGGTTGAAGACACCGACCTTGCCCGCGAACATGCCGCTGCGGCCGGGCCGCAGATCCTTCTCGCGCCAGCGCTGGTTGAAGAAGGTCAGCGAGAGCCGCCCGCGTCCGTCCGTGACGACGACCTCCAGGCGGTCGCCCTTGCGGCCGCGGAAGGGGATCAGCGTGCACTTCTCGATCCTGGCGATCACCGTGACGTGCTCGTCGACCTCCAGCGAGTCCAGGCTGGTCAGCTCGCCGCGCTCGCTGTAGCGACGCGGGAAGTGGTGCAGCAGGTCTCCGACGGTGTGCAGGTCGAGCCCTTCGGCGAGCTGCTTGGCCGGCGCGCCGAGGAGCTTCTTCAGCGGCTCGTCGAGGGGTGAGGGCAGGGACGGATCAGACACAGGGTCAACGATGCACCATCCCTCGGACAGCTCCGGCCCATTCCGCCCTGCCGCGCCTACTCGACTCCGATCACCAGCGGCGACGCGCCCTGTCCGCCGACGTAGACCACGGTGTCCACCACCGGGTTGCTCCGCCGCACGTGGGCGACCAGCTCGTCCGCCAGCCCCGCGTCGGCGCCGTCGCCGAGGATCAGCGTCACCAGTTCGCCGCCCGCCGCGAGCATGCGGTCGAGGACGACGGCCGCGGTCGGCCCGGTCTCCCCCGGCTCCCCGATGACCGCGACGTCGCCGTCGATCAGCCCGAGCACGTCCCCGGCCTGGCAGACGCCCGCCATGGTCCACGACTCGCCCTCGGCCAGGGCCAGCTCCGCGTAGCGCGTCGCCCCGGCCGCCGAGGTCATCGCGACGACGTCCTCGTCGAAGCGCCGTGCCGGCTCGTGGACGGCGAGCGCGGCCAGCCCCTGGACCGGCGAGCGGGTCGGGATGACCGCGACCCTGACGCCCTCGCCGCGCAGCTGGTCGGCCGCGACGCCGGCGGCCGCCCGCAGCTCGGCGTCGTTGAGCAGCAGCACGACCTCGCGGGCGTGGGCGGTCCTGATCGCGGCGGCGAGCTCGGTACTGCTGGGGGCCCGGTCCGGGTCGGCGTGCAGCACGGTCGCGCCGCTCTCCCGGCAGAGCCCGGCCAGACCCTCGCCCTGCACGACGCTGACGACCGCACGGGCCTCGCTCAGCCCGACGCCGTGGGCGGCCGGGGCCGGGGCCGCCGAAGCGAAGTGGGTGATCCGGATCCGGTGCGGGCGCCCGGCCTCGATCCCGGCCTCGACGGCCGCCCCCGGGTCGTCGACGTGGACGTGCACGTTCCACAGGCCGTCCCCGCCGACGACGACGAGCGAGTCGCCGAGTCCGGCCAGCCGCTCCCGCAGCGCGGGGAGGTTCTCGTCACGCGCGTCGAGCAGGTAGATCACCTCGTACGCGGGGCCGTCCTCCCCGTCCGCGGCGCCGGCGTGCGGCAGCTCGGCCGGAGCCTGGTGCTCGACGACCCTGCGGGCGCCCATCGCGAGCGGGCCCATCGGCGACTGGCCGCTCACCGCGTCCGCGAGCGCGCCGAGCACGGCGACCAGACCGCGTCCGCCGGCGTCCACGACACCGGCCCGGCCGAGCACGGCGAGCTGCTGCGGGGTGCGGGCCAGCGCGACCCCCGCCGCCTCGTACGCGCCCTCCGCGACCTCCACCAGCGCGGCGGCCTCGGGCAGCGCGGCGACCGCGTCGGCCGCCGCGGCGGCGACGGTGAGCACCGTCCCCTCGACGGGCTTGGCCACCGCCTCGTACCCGGCGTCCGCGGCGCGGCGCAGGGCACGGCGCAGGGCCGGGGCGTCGGCCGGCCCCTCCCCGACGGCCGCGGCGATGCCGCGCAGCAGCTGGGAGAGGATCACGCCGGAGTTGCCGCGCGCGCCGATCAGCGCGCCGTGGGCCATCGCCCGCAGCGCGACCTCGACCGAGGGCGCTCCGGAGTCCGGGGTGAACAGCGCCTCGACCTGCTGGGTGGCGGACTCGACGGTCAGGTAGAGGTTGGTCCCGGTGTCCCCGTCGGGCACCGGGTAGACGTTCATGGCGTCGATCTCCTCGCGTGCCTGGCCGAGTGCGGCCAGGGAGAGACGGCACCAGTCGCGCACGGCCTGGGCGTCGAGGGTGTGCGGCACCGGTCTCTCCTCGCGGGCTTGGACGTCCCCCGCAGGCTACCGCCAGGTCGGCGCCCCCCGGACCGGTCCGCGAGGGTCCCTGCAGGTGGGCGATGCGGGGTTGCCCCGCCGGCCATGGTAATTTCGTTGTACGGAGTCAGCCGATGTATGCTGCTCCGGTTGCCTGGACTCCCTCCAGGCCGCCCCCAGGACAGCAGAGCGAGACCGCTGTCGCGGCGCTCGCGCCGTGGGGTTGGAATCGTTAGTGCATCTGAAGTCTTTGGAGTGACTCCCGTGGCTGCCAACTGCGACGTCTGCGGCAAGGGGCCGGGCTTCGGCAACAGTATCTCCCACTCGCACCGCCGGACCCCTCGTCGTTGGAACCCCAACATCCAGACGGTCCGCGCTGTGATCGGGCGTACGCCGAAGCGGCTCAACGTCTGCACCTCGTGCATCAAGGCCGGCAAGGTTTCCCGCTGACGCGGCCACGCCTCCGGCTTCGCAGAGGGCCGGTCCACCTCACGGTGGACCGGCCCTCTGCTTTTTCCTTCTCCGACGGCTAGCGCCAGCGCCAGGCGTGGTCGACCGGGCCGATGCCCGCGCCGAGCGCGAATCCGCCCTTGATCGCGCCGGTGATGTACTCCTTCGACGCGGCGACGGCCGACGGCACGTCCAGGCCGAGCGCGAGGTGGGAGGCGATCGCGCTGGCAAGGGTGCAGCCGGTGCCGTGGGTGTGGTTGTTGTCGTAGCGCGGCGCCCGGAAGGTGTGCTCGCTCCCGTCGGGTCCGCGCAGCAGGTCGACCGCGTCGCCCTCCAGATGCCCACCCTTGATCAGCGCCCAGGTCGCGCCGAGGTCCTGCACGGCCTTGGCCGCGTCGGCGAGCTGCCGCTCGTCGGCGACCTCGATCCCCGTGAGCTGCGCCACCTCGTGCAGGTTCGGCGTCGCGAGGGTCGCCTGCGGCAGCAGCCGGTCCCGCAGGACGCCCACCGCGGAGCGCGCGAGCAGCGTGTCCCCGTGCTTGGACACCCCGACGGGGTCCACGACGACGGGCGCGTCGCACTCCTCCAGCAGGCCCGCGACGGTCTCCACGAGCTCGGCGCCGGCCAGCATGCCCGTCTTGACGGCCTGGACGCCGATGTCGTCGACGACGCTGCGGTACTGGGCGACGACGGCCTCGACCGGCAGCTCCCAGTAGCCCTGCACCCCCACGGAGTTCTGCGCCGTCACGGCGGCGACGACGCTCATCCCGTGCACGCCCAGCGCGAGCATGGTCTTGAGATCGGCCTGGATCCCGGCGCCACCGCCGGAATCCGATCCGGCGATGGTGAGTACGCGGGGCGGAGCAACATTCACAGACATGGGGCCACCCTATGCAGCGCCCCGGCTTGCACTCCCCAGGGGGCGCGAGGAACTGCGCGGGAGACCACCGATGTGCGGATGGCCCTGCGCGTTCGGGATCTCAGGCTGTGGGTGGCTCGTCGCGCGGTTCCCCGCGCCCCTGAACCGTCAGAGGACCGCTTCGGCCTCGGTCCAGCGGTCCTCGGGGACGGTCTTGAGGCGGGCGATCGCGTCGGCGATGGGGACGAACTCGATGTCGGTGCCGCGGAGAGCGGTCATGTGGCCGAAGGCGCCCTTGTGGACCGCCTCCACCGCCTGCCAACCGAAGCGGGTGGCCAGCACCCGGTCCTGGGCCGTCGGCGTGCCGCCGCGCTGGACGTGGCCGAGGATGACCGGCTTGGACTCCTTGTTGATCCACTGCGCGATCTCGCCGGCCAGGCGCGTGCCGATGCCGCCGAAGGTCTGGTGGCCGTAGGCGTCCGTGCCGCCGTGGTGGAAGCGCATGGTGCCGGGGGCCGGCTGCGCTCCCTCCGCCACCGCCACGATCGCGAACTTCTTGCCCCGTGAGAACCGCTCCTCGACCATGCAGCAGACCGCCTCCACGTCGAACGGCCGCTCGGGGATCAGGATGCCGTGCGCGCCCCCGGCCATGCCGGCGTGCAGGGTGATCCACCCCGTGTGGCGGCCCATCAGCTCGACGACCATCACCCGTTGGTGCGACTCCGCCGTCGTCTTCAACCGGTCGATCGCCTCGGTCGCGACCCAGACGGCCGTGTCGTGACCGAAGGTCACGTCCGTCGCGTCGATGTCGTTGTCGATGGTCTTCGGGACCGCGACCACCGGCAGGCCGGCCTCGCTGAACATCCGCGCCGCCGTGAGCGTGCCCTCGCCGCCGATCGCGATCAACGCGTCGATGCCCAGGTTCGCGCCCAACTCGTGGGCGCGCTCCACGCCCTCGCGCATCCGGCCGCGCTCCACCCGCGCCGACCCGAGGACCGTGCCGCCGCGCGTCAGGATGCCGGTCACGTCCTCCAGCCCGAGGGGGCGGCCGCGGCCCTCGATCAGGCCGAGGAAGCCGTCCTCGATGCCGACGACGGAGTCGCCGTGTTCGGCGACCGCCCGATGGACGACGGAACGGATCACCGCGTTCAGGCCGGGGCAGTCGCCGCCACTGGTCAGCACACCGATTCGCATAAGGGAAGCCTATGCGGAAAAAGGGTGATTCGCCCCACTCCCCCCGGGCCCGAACAGGTGGGTTCTAGGCCTGCGCCCCGAAGTGGTCCCAGCCGCCGGTGCGGTCCCAGGGAGCGCCGTCCACGGTGACCGTCCCCTTCTTCGAGAGCCCGGCCGGGCGGACCACCTCGCCCACCACGCGCCAGCGCGAGGGCAGCTGCGTCTCCGCGGGGAAGGTCGCCACCAGGGCGTGGTCCTCACCACCGGAGAGCACCCACAGCAGCGGGTCCACGCCGACCGCCTGACCGATGTCGGCCATCTGCGCGGGGACGTCGAAGTCCGCCGCGCGCAGGTCGATGTGGACGTTGCTGGCCTCGGCGACGTGGCCCAGGTCGGCGACCAGGCCGTCGCTCACGTCGATCATCGACGTGGCACCGAGCTGGGACGCCGCCGGGCCCGCGTGGTACGGCGGCTCGGGACGCCGGTGTGCCTCGACGAAGGCGCGGGGCGAGCGGAAACCGCGCGAGAGGACCGTGAAGCCCGCCGCCGACCAGCCGAGCCATCCGGTGACGGCGACCTTGTCGCCGGGGCGCGCTCCCGAACGGGTGACGGCCCTGCGGCCCTGGAGATCACCCAGAGCGGTGATCGAGATGGTGATCGCGTCGCCGCGCACCACGTCCCCGCCGACCACGGCCGCGCCGGCCACCTGGCACTCGTCGCGCAGGCCGTCCATCAGCTCCAGCACCCAGGTCACCGGCAGCTCGGCCGGGACGACGAGGCCGAGCAGCAGCGCCGTCGGCACGGCGCCCATCGCCGCCACGTCGGCCAGGTTCTGCGCGGCGCCCTTGCGGCCCACGTCGTAGGCGGTGGACCAGTCGCGCCGGAAGTGTCGCCCCTCCAACAGCACGTCGGTGGTGGCCACGACCCGCCCGTCGGGCGCGGCGACCACGGCCGCGTCGTCGCCCGGACCGAGCTCCACGGCCGAGGTCTGCGGCAGCCGGGACGTGAGCTCCCGGATCAGTCCGAACTCACCGAGCTCGCCGACCTGCATGGGTTTCCTTCCGGATCTCTTCGGATCTCGTCAACTTTCGGGCGCGAATGCACGCCTCCCGGCCGCAGCGTACGCCCTACGGGCGTGTCGCAGGGCTCCCAGCGGGCGACCCGGAGCGATAGCGTTGCGGTTCCCCTGTTTCCTTCGTGCCAGCGGGGGAACCACCAAGTCCGCAAGATCTCCGCACCGAGCCGCCAGGAGGTCCATCGTGGTGCAGGCCTACATCCTCATTCAGACAGAAGTCGGCAAGGCGTCCAATGTGGCAGGGACGATCTCCGGGATCACCGGGGTCGTCCAGGCCGAGGACGTCACCGGTCCCTATGACGTCATCGTCCGCGCCGAGGCGGAGACCGTCGACGACCTGGGCCGACTGGTCGTCGCACAGATCCAGCAGGTGGAGGGCATCACCCGCACCCTGACCTGCCCGGTGGTGCACTTGTAGCTGCCGTTAGCATCGCGGGGTGACCAGGATCCCCGCAGCCGCCGCCCTCATAGCCGCAGCCGCCCTCTCGCTGACCGCCTGTGGCGGTGGCGGGAGCGGCAGCGTGCACCTCGCCGTGCCCACGACGACGGGGTCGGTCACCCAGCAGTGCGCGGCGCTCAGCCGCACACTGCCGGCCACGCTCATGGGCCTCTCCAAGCGCGCCACCACCCCCTCCAGCCCGAACACCGCCGCCTGGGGCGACCCCGCGGTGACCCTGCGCTGCGGCGCGGGCCTGCCGGGCGTACTGGACCCGCACTCGAAGGACTACAACCCCGAGGGCGACAACGTCAGCGGCGCGGAGGTCGGCGGTGTCTGCTGGGTCTCGGTGTACAACCAGGCCGACCGCAGCTTCACCTTCTCGTCCGCGAACCAGTACGCCATCGTCGAGGTGCACGTCCCCGCCGACTACTCCGGCAAGCAGTCGCCCATCAGCGAGCTCGCCCCGGCCGTGGCCAAGGCGAGCCCGCGGGATCCCGACCGCAGGTACAACTGCAGCTGACCGGGGCTAGCGCAGCCCGGTCGAGCGGCGCAGCGCGGCCTGCAGCAGGTGGTCGACCAGCTGCGGGTAGGCGAGTCCCGAGGCCTCCCACATCTTCGGGAAGGCCGAGATCGGGGTGAAGCCCGGCATGGTGTTGATCTCGTTCACCACGAACTCGCCGTCGTCCTTCAGGAACACGTCGACCCGCGCCAGACCCTCGCACGAGAGCGCCTCGAAGACCTGCACGGCGAGCGTCCGCAGCCGGGACATCTCGTCCTCGGTGAGGTTCGCCGGGATCTGCACGTCGCTGGAGTCGATGTACTTCGCCTCGAAGTCGTAGAACGAGAAGCCCTCGCCCACGATCACCTCGGCGGCCACACTGGCGCGCGGGCCGTCCTCGAACTCCAGGACGCCGCACTCCAGTTCGCGCCCACGGACACCCGCCTCGACGATGACCTTGGGGTCGTGCGTCCGGGCGAACTCGATGGCGCGGACCAGGTCCGCGGGGTCGTCGACCTTGGTGATGCCCATGCTGGAGCCGGCCCGGGCGGGCTTCACGAAGACCGGGTAGGCCAGCTCGTCGATCCGCGCGAGCGCCGCCTGGCGACCGGCCTCGGTCGCCCACTCGCGGGCACGGATCACGGTGTACGGGCCGACGGGCAGGCCGAAGGCCTGGAGCACGCGCTTGGTGTACTCCTTGTCCATGCCGACGGCGCTGGACAGCACGCCGGAGCCGACGTACGGCACGCCGGACAGTTCGAGCAGACCCTGCAGCGTCCCGTCCTCGCCCCACGGGCCGTGCAGCAGCGGCAGCACGACGTCGACCTCGCCGAGGGCCTTCGGCACGGAGCCGGGCTCGGTGTAGACGACCTCACGGGCGACGGGGCTGGCGGGCAGGTTCACCTGACCGTCGGTGGACTCGGCCAACTGGTCCACGTCGGGCAGCTTGCCGTCGGCGATGGCCATCCGCTCGGGCGCGTCCGCGGTGAGCGCGAAGCGGCCGTCGTGCGTGATGCCGATCGGCAGGACTTCGTACGCGTCACGGTCCAGCGCGCGCAGGACGCTTCCCGCGGTGACGACGGAGATGGCGTGCTCGGAGCTGCGACCGCCGAAGACGACCGCGACACGGGGCTTACGCCCTCCGGAGGGGCTGGGGGAGGAAGGCTGAGTGCTCATATCCCGTAGGACACTACCCGCCCTGTCCACCCCCGGCCCGTCGGGCACCCCGCCACACGTCGGAGACTTCCGCAGGCGGGGACGCCGCACGTGACGGCGAGGAGCCGGTTGCACCATCCCAGGGGCGCGCGGAACCGCGCGGGAAGCCACCCGGCGCGGATGGCCCTGACCGTTGAGGACCATCTGCTCGCCGGTGGCTTTTCGCGCCCACGCGCCGGAGGCGCATATCGGCAGGGCCTCGCGCCCCTGGGAGGGTGCGACGAGCCCTTCGCGGGAAGCGCTCAGCGGCGTTCGGGTTTGGCGGAGCGGCCCATGAGTTCCTTGACCGCCGTCTGGGGCGACTTGCCGCCGTGGACGATGTCGACGACCGTCGCGGCGATGGGCATGTCGACGCCGTGGCGGGTCGCCAGGTCGAGGACGGAGACGCAGGACTTGACGCCCTCCGCGGTCTGCTTCGTCGCCGCGATCGCCTCGTCGAGAGACATCCCGCGGCCGAGGTTCGTCCCGAAGGTGTGGTTCCGCGAGAGCGGGGAGGAGCAGGTGGCCACCAGGTCGCCCATGCCCGCCAGCCCCGCGAAGGTGTGCGCGTCCGCGCCCATCGCCAGGCCCAGGCGGGTGGTCTCGGCCAGGCCGCGGGTGATGAGGGAGGCCTTGGTGTTGTCGCCCAGACCCATGCCGTCGGCGATGCCGACGGCCAGGCCGATGACGTTCTTCACGGCGCCGCCGAGCTCGCAGCCGACCACGTCGGTGATCGTGTAGGGCCGGAAGTAGCCCGTCAGGCACGCCGCCTGGAGCCGCTGCGCGGCGTCCTGGTCCGCACAGGCCACCACGCTCGCCGCAGGCTGCCTGCGGACGATCTCCGCGGCCAGGTTCGGCCCGGAGACGACCGCGATCCGCTCCTTCGGCGCTCCGGTCACCTCCTCGATGACCTCGCTCATCAGCATCGCCGTGCCGAGCTCCACGCCCTTCATCAGACTGACCAGCACCGTCTGCGGAGCCAGCAGCGGCGCCCAGCCGCTCAGGCTGGCCCGCAGCGTCTGCGAGGGGACCGTCAGCACGGTGAAGTCCGCGTCGGCCGCCGCCTTGGCCACGTCGGTCGTCGCGGTGATGCCCGGCGGGAGCTCGATGCCGGGGTGGTAGTCCGGATTGGTCCGGGTGCCGTTGATGGCGTCGACGACCTCCTGCCGACGGCCCCAGAGGTTCACCTCGCAGCCGGCGTCCGCCAGGATCATCGCGAAGGCGGTGCCCCACGATCCGGTGCCGAACACGGCGCAACGGGTGGTCACTCCGCCGCCTCCTTCGTGTCCTTCTCGTCCCTGGCCCCGGCCGCCTCGCTGCGTGCCCTGGCCATGTCGAAGCGCTCGGCCGGTGCCTTCTCCCCGCGCAGCTCCTCCAACTGGGCGGTGATGGCGTCCATGATGGCGTCGGTCGCCTCGCGCAGCACCGTTCCGGTGAGCTCCTTGCCGCGCCAGCGGTCCAGGTCCACCGGCGGGCCGGCCTGGACCCTGACGGTGTGTCGCGGGAAGGGCTTGAAGCGGCGGTTGCCCCGGCCGCCCTTGGCGTAGCGCGGCATGATCTCGTGCGCGCCCCACTGGGCCACCGGGATGACCGGCGCACCGGTCGTCAGGGCCACCCGGGCGGCGCCCGTCTTGCCCGTCATCGGCCACAGGTCGGGGTCACGGGTGAGCGTGCCCTCGATGTAGAAAGCCACGCATTCCCCCGCGTCGACGGCCTCCATCGCGGCACGGAATGCGTGCGCGGCGTCGGCGGAACCGCGGTAGACCGGGATCTGTCCGGCCCCGGTCAGAATCTGCTTGATCCCCGGAACGTTGAAGACCCCGGCCTTCGCCAGAAATCGTGCGGGACGTCCGGAGTCGTACTGATAGTGCCCGTAGACCAGCGGGTCCAAATACGAGTTGTGGTTGATCGCGGTGAGGAATCCGCCCTCGGCGGGAAAGTTCTCGTAGCCACCCCACTCACGCTTGGTGAGCGCGAACAGCGGCGGCTTCGCGATGGCCGCCGCCAGGCGGTACCAGAAGCCGTATCTGCGGCGCGCCGCCCTGGTGCTGGAGCCGGGCACGAGCACTCCTCCTTGCGTCAGTCCTCGCCGGATTCACCGGATTACCGTCGTCAACCGCACAAGTGTCGCCCCTGCCTGGACTGACTGTCGAGGCACCCCCGCCGGTGCGGGCGGACGCCGGGCAGAATGTCCCACGATGACGACGCCGCCGTTCACCCTGGTGATACCCCTCAAGCCGTTGGCCGCGGCCAAGTCCCGGCTGGGCGCCTCCGTCGGCGAGCTCCGGCCGGAGCTCGCGCTGGCCTTCGCCCTGGACACGGTCGCGGCGGCGCGGCGATGCGACGCGGTGGCGGGCGTGGTGGCGGTCTGCGACGACGAGCGGGCCGGGGCGGAGCTCGCGGTGGCGGGAGCGGTGGTGGTGCCCGACGAGCCGGGCGCGGGACTCAACGCCGCCCTGACGCACGGCGTGCGCTACGCGCGCCTGGCCCTGGGCGCGGGCGCGGTCGCGGCGATGTCGGCGGACCTGCCGGCGCTGGTGCCGGCCGAGCTGGGCCGCGTGCTGGCCGCGGCGCAGCCGCACCCGAGGGCGTTCCTCGCGGACACCCAGGGCGTCGGCACGACGCTGCTGACGGCGGCGGCCGGCGTTGCGCTCTCCCCCGCCTTCGGTGGCCCGTCCCGGCGCCGGCACGCCGCCTCGGGGGCGGTGGAGCTGCGCCTGGAGGGTGTGACGAGCGTCCGCAGGGACGTCGACACGGGCGCGGACCTCCGGGTGGCACTGGCGCTGGGCGCGGGACCCCGCACGCTGGCTACGCTTGGGCGCATGCAGGCGACAGCGTTCACGTACTCCCCCGACAGCCGCAGCGGCCAGGTTCTGCTGGACGACGGCACGGCCCTCGGCTTCGACGCTGCCGCGTTCGACGCGGGCGGCCTGCGCCTGCTGCGACCCGGCCAGCGGGTCCGCATCGAGACCGAGGGCGACGGCGGCGACCGCCGCATCACGCTCATCACCCTGCAGACCTTCTAGGCACACGCCGAGCCGGGCAACGCCCAGGGGCGCGAGGAACCGCGCGAGCGACCAACCCGTGCGGACGGCCCTGCTCGATGGGGACCGTCCGCACACCAGTGGCTTGTCGCGCAGTTCCCCGCGCCCCTGGAGAGTGCGACCCGAGCGGTTGCCCGAACTACTTCTTCGCCGCGGCCTTGCGGGCCGGGGCCTTCTTGGCGGTGGTCTTCTTCGCCGCCGCCGTGGTCTTCTTCGCCGCGACCGTCTTCGCCGCCGTCGTCGCCTTCTTGGCGGCGGGGCGGGTGGCGCTCGCGGTGACCGTCTTCTTCGCCGGGGCCTTGACCGCCGCCGTGGTCTTCTTGGCGGTGGTCTTCTTGGCGGCGGCGGTGGTCTTCTTGGCCGCCGTCGCCGTCGTGGCCTTCTTCGCCGCCGTGGCCGTGGTGGTGGCCTTCTTCGCGGCGGCCTTCTTGACCGTGGGCGTGGTCTTCTTCGCCGTGGCCTTCTTCGCGGCGGCGGCGGCCTTCTTCGCCGCCGGGGAGCCGGCCGGGGCCGCCATCCCGCTCTTGCCCGGGGTCAGCGAGCCCTTGGGGGCCTTCTTGACCGAGACGCCGGTCTTCGGCAGCTTCTTCGAGCCGCTGACCAGGTCCTTGAAACCCTGACCCGGACGGAACCGCGGAACCGCGGTCTTCTTGACCTTGACCCGGTCGCCCGTCTGCGGGTTGCGGGCGAACCGCGCTGCGCGGTCCACCTTCTCGAACGTGCCGAAACCGGTCACGGACACGCGGTCACCCGCGGTCACCGCACGCACGATGGTGTCGAGCACAGCATCAACTGCCTCTGCGGCGGCACGACGGCCACCCAGCTGCTCGGCCACCGCTTCAACAAGCTGCGCCTTGTTCACGTCTTCCCCTTCGGAAACGGTTGCCCGGAAGATTCTTTCTGGGCAATTCGCACGTTAGGCATGTATATACGCCATTTCAATAACCAAACGGGCGCATCACCCTTGTGTCGCAATGGATTCGGGTTTCAGCCCGCCGTCGGACCGGGCAGCCTGCCGCTGTCCAGGTCATCCACGAAACGCGCCAACCTCCGTGCGGCTGCCGGGAGATCGCGCTTCGCCGCCTCCGTCACAATGAGCAACGAACGGGTCAACGCGGTCCTCTCCGCGTCCGACACGTCCAGAGCACGCACACGGGCGTGTGCATCCTTGAGTCGTTGCGCGACCAGCTCGTAGAGCTCGGCGTCCGCGGCCTCCTCGATCAGCTCCGCGTCGTCGTCACCCTGGGGGCGGTCACTCGGACTCATGCGGAGATTCTGCCATCTTTGGGCAGTTGTTCCCCGCTGCGCCTGCCTCTGACCTTACACACAGTCACCGTGGGAACAGCAATCAGCCCCCCGGCGCACGCCGGGGGGCTGGCTGAAAAGCAGTGCTGGCGAGGGCTCAGCCGACAGGCTGGGTGGTCGGCTTGAAGCCGGGACGGGCCGCCTCGTAGGCCGCGATGTCGGCCTCCTGCCGGAGGGTGATGGAGATGTCGTCCAGACCGTTCAGCAGACGCCAACGGACGTTCTCGTCCAGCTCGAAGGCGGCGGTGACGCCCGCCGCGCGGACCTCCCTGGCCTCCAGGTCGACGGTGACCTCCGCCTGCGGGTCGGCCTCGACCAGGGCCCACAGCCGCTCGACGGTCTCCTGCGGCAGGATCACCGTCAGCAGGCCGTTCTTCAGCGAGTTGCCGCGGAAGATGTCGGCGAAACGGGAGGAGATGACGGCCTTGAAGCCGTAGTTCTGCAGCGCCCAGACCGCGTGCTCGCGGGAGGAGCCGGTGCCGAACTCCGGGCCGGCGATCAGGACCGTCGCGCCCTGACGCTCCGGGAGGTTGAGGACGAAGGAGTCGTCCTTGCGCCAGGCCTCGAAGAGGCCGTCCTCGAAGCCGTTGCGAGTGACCTTCTTCAGCCAGTGGGCCGGGATGATCTGGTCGGTGTCGACGTTGCTGCGGCGCAGCGGAACGGCCCGGCCGGTGTGCGAGGTGAACTTCTCCATGGCTGCTCAGGCCTCCACGAGCTGCTGGGCGTCGGACAGGTCGGCGGGCGAGGCCAGGTGGCCGAGCACCGCGGTGGCGGCGGCCACCTGGGGGCTGACCAGGTGGGTGCGGCCGCCCTTGCCCTGACGGCCCTCGAAGTTGCGGTTGGAGGTGGACGCGCAGCGCTCGCCGGGAGCCAGCTGGTCCGGGTTCATGCCCAGGCACATCGAGCAGCCGGCGTGCCGCCATTCGGCTCCGGCGGCGGTGAAGACCTTGTCCAGGCCCTCCTCGATCGCCTGCAGGGCGACCCTGACGGAGCCGGGGACGACCAGCATCCGCACGCCGTCGGCGACCTGGCGACCGTCGAGGATCGCCGCGGCGGCCCGCAGGTCCTCGATCCGGCCGTTGGTGCAGGAGCCGACGAACACCGCGTCCACGGAGACCTCGCGCAGCGGGGTGCCGGCGGTCAGGCCCATGTAGGTCAGCGCGTTCTCGGCGGCGATGCGCTCCTGCGGGTCCTCGAAGGAGGCCGGGTCAGGCACGTTCGCGCCCAGCGGCGCGCCCTGGCCGGGGTTGGTGCCCCAGGTGACGAACGGGCTGAGCGTGGTCGCGTCGATGAAGACCTCGGCGTCGAAGACGGCGTCCTCGTCGGTGGCCAGCGTCTCCCAGTACGCGACGGCGGCGTCCCACTCCTCGCCCTGCGGCGCGTGGTCGCGGCCCTGGAGGTAGGCGAAGGTGGTGGCGTCCGGGGCGATCATGCCGGCGCGGGCGCCCGCCTCGATGGACATGTTGCAGACGGTCATCCGGGCCTCCATGGAGAGGCTGCGGATCGCCGAGCCGCGGTACTCCAGGACGTAGCCCTGGCCGCCGCCGGTGCCGATCTTGGCGATGACGGCCAGGATCAGGTCCTTGGCGGTGACGCCCTCGGGCAGTTCGCCCTCGACGGTGATCGCCATGGTCTTCGGCCGGTCCATCGGCAGCGTCTGCGTCGCCAGCACGTGCTCGACCTGGCTGGTGCCGATGCCGAAGGCCAGCGCGCCGAAGGCGCCGTGGGTGGAGGTGTGGGAGTCCCCGCAGACCACGGTGGTGCCCGGCTGGGTCAGGCCCAGCTGCGGTCCCACGACGTGGACGACGCCCTGCTCGACGTCGCCCAGCGAGTGCAGGCGTACGCCGAACTCGGCGCAGTTGCGGCGCAGCGTCTCCAGCTGGACCTTGGAGACCGGGTCCGCGATGGGCTTGTCGATGTCGAGGGTGGGCGTGTTGTGGTCCTCGGTCGCGATGGTGAGATCGGTGCGACGGACCTTGCGCCCGGCCAGGCGGAGGCCGTCGAAGGCCTGCGGGCTGGTCACCTCGTGCAGCAGGTGCAGGTCGATGAAGAGGAGATCGGGCTCGCCCTCGGCGCGCCGAACGACATGGTCGTCCCAGACCTTCTCCGCGAGTGTGCGTCCCATCGCTATCCCTCCGACCGGCAACGTCACCGGTCCAGCTGGTCGGTGCTCTTGTTTCTCCAGAGTGGCGCAGATCCCAGAAGATTGAACTTGCGTCTCGCGATCCGAGACTGCAATATCAGGGCATGGACAACTCTAGTGGCGTCGGCGTTCTCGACAAGGCTGCTCTGGTGCTGAGCGCGCTAGAGGCAGGCCCCGCGACCCTGGCCGGGCTGGTCTCGGCCACCGGCTTGGCGCGCCCCACGGCGCACCGTCTCGCGGTCGCGTTGGAGCATCACCGCTTGGTCACCCGTGACATGCAAGGCCGCTTCATCCTGGGGCCCCGCCTCTCCGAACTCTCCGCCGCGGCGGGCGAGGACCGACTGCTGGCCACGGCCGGCCCGGTCCTGACCCATCTGCGGGACGTGACGGGCGAGAGCGCACAGCTCTACCGGCGGCAGGGCGACCTTCGCATCTGCGTGGCGGCGGCCGAGCGGCTCTCCGGCCTCAGGGACACCGTCCCGGTCGGCAGCACGCTCCCGATGAAGGCCGGTTCGGCGGCCCAGGTACTGCTCGCCTGGGAGGAGCCCGAGCGGCTGCACCGCGGCCTGCAGGGCGCGCGTTTCACCGCGACGGCGCTCTCCGGCGTGCGTCGCCGCGGCTGGGCCCAGTCGATCGGCGAGCGCGAGCCCGGCGTGGCCTCGGTCTCGGCCCCGGTGCGCGGCCCGTCGAACCGGGTCGTCGCGGCCGTCTCCGTCTCCGGCCCGATCGAGCGGCTCACCCGCCACCCCGGCCGGCTGCACGCCCAGGCCATCGTCGAGGCGGCGGGCCGCCTCACCGACGCGCTGCGCCGGGCCTGACATCCACCGAACACCGAAGGGCGGGTCGCCGAGGCGGCCCGCCCTTTCCTCTGCCCGCGGTATTCCGCCGGTAAAAACAAAAAAGGCCCCTCGGGGCCTTGAAAAAATAAGCTGGGGTACCAGGACTCGAACCTAGACTAAATGAACCAGAATCACTCGTGCTGCCAATTACACCATACCCCAATGGTACCCCCGACCGGATTCGAACCGGCGCTACTGCCGTGAGAGGGCAGCGTGCTAGGCCGCTACACAACGGGGGCGTTGGCCCTTGCGGACCGAGTACCCCCGACCGGATTCGAACCGGCGCTACTGCCGTGAGAGGGCAGCGTGCTAGGCCGCTACACAACGGGGGCGTTGATCCTTGCGGATCCAGTACCCCCGACCGGATTCGAACCGGCGCTACTGCCGTGAGAGGGCAGCGTGCTAGGCCGCTACACAACGGGGGCAAGATTTTGAATTGTGGCTGGGGTACCAGGACTCGAACCTAGACTAACTGAACCAGAATCAGTCGTGCTGCCAATTACACCATACCCCATCGCACTGTCCAGAGGATCTTGGTGAGAGCTTCTGGGCTCTCCCCCGCTCCTCCCGGGCGGCGCAACAAGAGGAACACTACCGGATGGTGGGCGGCGCTCCAAAATCGATAAGCCGGAGCACCTCGGGCAGCTCAGCGAGGGTGCCGATGCGAGGGACCCCGTCGCCGCCGCCGAGGCCGCGCCGGTCCAGCCAGACGCCGTGCAGGCCCGCCCCACGGGCGCCGAGGGCGTCGGTGGTCAACCGGTCCCCGACGTAGGCGACCTGGTGCGGCGGGAGGCCGAGCGCGGCGCAGCCCGCGAGGAAGGCCTCGGGCGCCGGCTTGGCGTGACCGATCTCGTCCGAGCAGACCAGTGAGGCGAACCGGTGCCGCAGCCCGATCGCCGTCAGCTTGTCGTCCTGGTACGCCGAGGAGGAGTTGGACAGGAGCCCGTGCCGGTAGCCGGTCAGCGCGTCCAGGGCGGGGACGACGTCGTCGAAGGCGCGCCGGTGCAGGTCGAAGCAGCGGCGATAGCCGGCGAACCAGGCGTCCGGGTCCGCCGCGGTGCGTCCGAGCCGGCCCAGGAACACCTCCACCCTGACCCGGCGCTGCTCGGCGAAGGACAGCTCCCCGGCCAGGAAGCGCCCGTAGGCGGCCTCCATGTCGGCCTGCCACAGCTCGTGCGCGCGCTCCGGCGAGGGGAACGCCCCGAGCAGGTCGAGCGCGGCCAGGTGGTCGCAGATGCCCGCACGCTCGGCGCCGGTGTAGTCGAAGAGGGTGTCGTCGACGTCCCAGAGGACCCCGACGACACCCTCGTCCGCATCAGCCGTGCTCGGCTCAACCACGCTTGACGACACGGTTGGTCAGGGTGCCGATGCCCTCGACGGTGACGGAGACCTCGTCGCCGATCGCCAGCGGGCCGACGCCGGCCGGAGTGCCGGTGAGGATGACGTCGCCGGGCAGCAGGGTCATCGCGTCGGAGATGTGCACCACGAGGTCGGCGATCGAGCGGACCATCTGCGAGGTGCGGCCGGCCTGGCGGAGCTCGCCGTTGACGGTGCAGGTGATGGCCAGGTCGGCCGGGTCCAGCTCGGTCTCGATCCAGGGGCCGAGCGGGCAGGCGGTGTCGAAGCCCTTGGCGCGGGCCCACTGGCCCTCGCGCTGCTGGATGTCACGGGCGGTGACGTCGTTGGCGCAGGTGTAGCCGAGGATCACCTCGCCGACCCTGGCGTGCGGCACCTCCCGGCACATCCGGCCGATGACGACGGCCAGTTCGGCCTCGTAGTGGACCTCGGAGGAGAACGGCGGGTAGGCGATGTTCTCGGTCGGGCCGATGACCGAGGTGGAGGGCTTGAAGAAGGTGAGCGGCGCCTCGGGCACCTCGTGGCCGAGCTCGGCCGCGTGCGCGGCGTAGTTGCGGCCGACGGCCACGATCTTGCTCGGCAGCATGGGCGGCAGCAGCCGCACGTCCGACAGCGACAGCACCTGACCGGTGGGCTGCGGCTCGCCGAACGGGTGACCCGCGAGCACCGCGACGGACTCGGCCTCGGCGTCGATCACACCGAAGGTGACGGCCCCCTCGAAGGAAAACCTGGCGATGCGCACGGTGGGACGTCTCCTCTGGCTGGGCGGTTGAACCGTGGAGCCAGCCTATCCGCGCGCACGCGAAGGCCCCGCCGGCGGGGCCGGGCGGGGCCTTCGGCGTGAACCGGTGAACCTACTGCGCCGCGCGGGGCTCGGGCGCGACCATCAGATTGGTGCGGCGCGGGTTCGCGGTCTGCTGCGGCAGCTCCGCGCCGTCGACGGCGGACGCGCGCAGCGCGGGGCCGCCGTCCTCGGGCAGGGCGGCGAGCGTGGTCCGGCGGGGGTTGGCCGTCGGGCGGAAGCTCATCGTCGTCTTGAAGGTCACCGGGAACCTCACCTTAGAAATCGTTCAGTGGCACATCCAGGATCTCATTCCACATCAAGGTCACCCTGCACTACCTCAACGCCTGTGAGTTTGGTCACTTTTCTACGGGGTACAGCCGACAGTTACGACATTGTGGCCTCTTCCGCAAACCCCGCATAAGGCTCATATCGGACAAAATCATGACGCGGCGTCACCTTGATCCCCGCGAATCGGACGCATGTGTGTCCGAAAGATGCGGTTTCCCCTGCCACAATTCGCACACTGTGTCACCGTGTTCCCACTGATGGTCACAGGTTCGGCTACCCAGCGTCGCCCCTTGTTGGAGCTTCGGGGCTGTGCTGGAATGCCACGGACCGCCGGAGGCCGCCCCTCCATAGCGCCAACAGCACGGCGCCGGAGCCGACTCGACGGCGGCTAACGGGCGCAGCTCGGACCCGACCGGGGTCCACGCCCACCGAGAACTCGACACCGTCCCTACCGCTGCCCACAGCGCGGGACGCCTGGTCCAGAGGTTGCGACGCTAGTGCAGGGACGTATCAAGAGGGGTGGCGGCGCGGGCAACCCGGCGGACCGCGGAGCAGCTGGCCATCAGCAGCCGTCGCCGAATGCCCCCCACGCCGCCGAGGGCTCCCGCCCCGGGCCCACGCAGAGCCAGGCCGGTACCGACGCCCAGGGCGCCAAGCCCGGCAAGGAAACCAAGGCCGGCCAGAGCCGAATAGGCCGGATCACCCCGCAGAAGGTCCGCGGGGCCCGCCGCTACGCGCTCAACAACTGGCGAATCCGGACCAGGCTGACCGCGCTGCTCGTACTCCCCGTGATCGCGGCCATCGTCCTCGGTGGCCTGCGTATCCAGGGCTCCCTGCAGACCCAGCAGCAGCTCGACAACGTCGCCAAGCTCGGTGACGTCGCCCAGGCCGCGACGCTGCTGGCGATCTCGCTGGAGAACGAGCGCGACGACATGGCGCTCGGCGTCAGCACCGGCAACCCGCACGGCGGTCAGTTCCTCTACGACCAGAAGCAGACGGCGACGCACAACCAGAAGCTCGCCAACCTGGTCAACCAGCTGGACCTGACCCAGCTCCCGGGCAACGGTGTCGACATCCAGGACGTCCGGAAGAAGCTCGGCAACATCCGGACGATCGAGCAGAACGCGTTCCAGGCCAACCAGGGCGACCTGCAGAAGACCATCGCGCAGTTCGACGGCCTGATCACGCCGCTCACGCAGGTCACCGAGGACCTCGCCCTCGCGTCCTCGAACGTGCAGCTGGTCCAGGCGACCCGCTCGCTGCAGGCGTTCACGCAGTGGCACGAGGACCTGGCCATCGTCCGGTCGACGATGACCGCCGCCCTGGGTCACATGGACCCGGCGACCGGGCAGATCAGCCCGTTCCTGGCGACCAGCGACCGGCAGTACGCGCTGAGCGCGTTCCAGGACGCCGACCTCGCCCAGCAGGAGTTCAGGGCGCTCTACGGCACCGAGAAGGCCAACAACCTCATCGGTTCCTGGCAGAACAACACCAACGTCAGCGCGTTCAACCGCACCGCGAGTGCGCTGCTGAACAACACCCAGGGCTTCGTCGGCCAGACCCTGCTGCCCGTGCAGGACTGGTTCAGCCAGTCCGGCACGCAGATGCAGCTGATGGTCCTGGACGAGACGGTGCTGGTCCAGGAGCTCAACAACACGGCCGCCCAGCTGCGGTCGCAGGCCCAGACCGACGCCTACGTCAACGCCGGTCTGATCGCCCTCGTCCTCGTCGTCGCCATCGCCGGCGCCGCGCTGGTCGCCCGCTCGATGGTCCGCACGCTGGCCAAGCTGCAGGAGACCGCCGAGGACGTCGCCGAGCACACGCTGCCGGAGATGGTCCGCAAGCTCTCCGAGTCCGACCCGCAGGACGTCGACGTCTCGATCGCGCCGATCGGGATCGACACCACGGACGAGATCGGCCACGTGGCCCGAGCCTTCGACAAGGTCCACAGCCAGGCGGTCCGACTCGCCGCCGAGCAGGCCCTGCTCCGAGGCAACATCAACGCGATGTTCACCAACCTCTCGCGCCGCTCGCAGGGCCTGATCCAGCGTCAGCTGTCGATGATCTCCGAGTTGGAGTCCCGCGAGGCGGACCCGGACCAGCTGGCCCAGCTGTTCAAGCTCGACCACCTCGCGACGCGTATGCGTCGTAACGGTGAGAACCTCCTCGTCCTCGCGGGTGAGGACCCGGGCCGACGCTGGACCCGTCCGGTCCCGCTGGTCGACGTGCTCCGCGCCGCCGCCTCCGAGGTGGAGCAGTACGAGCGCATCGAGCTGGCCTCCGTGCCGACGGCGGACGTCGCCGGCCGCGTCGTGAACGACCTCGTCCACCTGCTCGCCGAGCTGCTCGAGAACGCGACCTCGTTCTCCAGCCCGCAGACGCGCGTCCGGGTCACCGGTCACGCCCTGCCCGACGGCCGGGTGCTGGTCGAGATCCACGACACCGGCATCGGCCTCTCCCCCGACGACCTGGCCGAGATCAACGAGCGACTGGCGAACCCGCCGGTGGTGGACGTCTCCGTCTCCCGCCGCATGGGCCTCTTCGTGGTCGGTCGACTCTCGCTCCGTCACGGCATCCGGATCCAGCTGCGCCCCAGCGACTCCGGCGGCACCACCGCGCTGGTCATGCTCCCGGTCGACGTCACCAACGTCGCCGAGCGCCGCGCCGGCGGTCAGGCTCCGGCCGCGCCCGCGGGCCCGCAGCGCCAGGCGGCCCCGGCCGCTCCGCAGCGCACCCCGCTCGCCCAGGGCGGTCCCGGCGGCGCGGGCGGTCGTCCGTCGCTGCCGCAGCAGTCGCAGCTCGGCCTGCCGCAGGGCCCTGGCGCCCAGGCCGGCGGCCCGCAGGGCGGACTCCCCCGCCGTGGCGGCCAGCCGACCGACGGTCGCGGCACGCCGATGCCCGCGATGCCCGCACAGGCGGACGCCGGCTTCGGCCAGCAGGGCCTGCCGCAGCGCGGCGGCCCGCAGCAGGGCCAGCCCGGCCTGCCGACCCGTGGTCAGGGCCCCGCGCCCGCCCAGGGCCTGCCGCAGCGCGGCGCGCCGCAGCAGCCGGCCGGCTTCGACCCGAGCCGGACCGACGGCCGCGGCATGCCGATCCCGAACGCCGGCCAGCCCGGCGCGGACCAGACCTTCGGTGCGGGCCTGCCCCAGGGCGGCCCTCAGCAGCCCGGCGGCCACCCGCAGGGCGGTCAGGGCCAGCCCGGCTACCCGCAGGCCGGCCGCACCGACGGTCGGGGCCTGCCGCAGCAGGAGTCCTCGCCGTGGGCGGAGCAGCCGCAGCACGGTTCTCCGGCCGGGCAGCCGCTGGGCGCGGTCGACAGCACCGCGCAGTTCGCCCGCCCGCGCTTCGAGGAGGAGCCGCAGGCCCGTCCGGCCGCGCCGGTTCCGCCGCAGCAGCCCATGCCCGCCCCGCAGCCGCCGCAGCAGCCGATGCCGCAGCGCCCGCAGGCGGACTTCGGTTCGGACCCGCTCACCCGGGCCCTTCCGGCCGCGGACCCCGGCAGCACCAGCTCGCCGATCTTCGAGCAGATGGAGACGACCTGGTTCCGCGCCGGCCGTGCCGAGCGGATGCGCGGCGTGCAGGTCTCCGCGCAGGAGGCCGGCCAGGAGCGGAACCGCCCGGAGCAGCCGCAGGCCGGCCGTCCGGTTCAGCCGGCCCAGCCGGGCATGCCGTCCGGGGCGACCGCCGCGTCCGGCATGAGCGACGGTCAGGCGCCGTGGCGCAACTCCAGCAACGACGAGACGTGGCGCCGGGCCGAGCAGGTCCGCGAGCCCAGCGCCGGCGGCGTGATGCCGTCCGGTCTGCCCCGACGCGTGCCGAAGGCCAACCTGGTCCCCGGTACCGCCGAGGCCTCGACGATGCCTGGTCCGCAGGTCTCCCGCTCGCCGGAAGAGGTCCGCGGACGACTCACCAACCTGCGTCGTGGTATCCAGCAGGGTCGTGCCGCGGGGGCGGCCGGTCCTGACCAGGGCAACGGCCCGTACGGCAGCAACCCCCAGGAGCGTTGATCCAGATGAGCCAGATGAGCCAGGCGGCACACAACCTGAACTGGTTGATCACCAATTTCGTGGACAACACCCCAGGGGTGTCGCACACCGTGGTGGTCTCCGCCGACGGTCTGCTGCTGTCCATGTCCGAGGGCTTCCCCAGGGACCGGGCCGACCAGTTGGCGGCGGTGGCCTCCGGGCTGACCTCGCTGACCCAGGGCGCGTCCCGGATCTTCGAGGGCGGCAAGGTCACCCAGACCGTGGTCGAGATGGAGCGCGGCTTCCTCTTCATCATGGCCGTCTCCGACGGTTCGTCCCTCGCGGTGCTCTCCTCGCCGGACAGCGACATCGGCCTGGTCGGCTACGAGATGGCGCTGCTGGTCGACCGTGCCGGCGACGTGCTGACCCCGGCCCTCCGCGCCGAGCTCCAGGGCAGTCTGCTGCACTGACCCGAGTGAGACGTGGACCACCCCGGCCTGCGAATCCTGGCGCCATCGGGACTCGCGGGCCGGAGGCCACGTACACTCCGGTGCCACTCGAGCGCGAGCAGAGCGCCACCCGACCACGCACCATCCCACCCTCGCCGCGGGAAGGCACGACAGCCGCTGCAGCACTAGGAGGACTGATGACTTCACCGCACGGAGGCCAAGGCGGCGCACGCCAGCCGCTGGTGCGCCCCTACGCCATGACGGGCGGGCGCACCCGGCCGCGGTACCAGCTCGCCATCGAGGCGCTGGTCACCAGCACGCCGCAGGCCTACCGCTCGGGGACGCTGCTTCCCGAGCACGCGCGGATCGTGGACCTGTGCCGCGAAGTGAAGTCGGTGGCGGAGGTCTCCGCCCTGTGCCCCATGCCGCTCGGTGTCGCCCGCATCCTCGTCGCCGACCTGGCCGAGGCCGGCCTGGTCGCCATCCACCAGCCCGCGGCCGCCTCCGAATCCGGCGGCGCGCCCGACGTCACACTGCTCGAAAGGGTGCTCAGTGGACTACGCAAGCTCTAGCCCGCCCCTGGCGACCCGCGCCACGACCTCCGCGAAGATCGTGGTGGCGGGCGGCTTCGGCGTGGGCAAGACGACGCTGGTCGGCGCGGTGTCCGAGATCAACCCGCTGCGCACCGAGGCCGTGATGACCTCGGCCTCGGCCGGGATCGACGACCTGACGCACGTCAGCGGCAAGACCACGACCACGGTCGCGATGGACTTCGGCCGCATCACCCTCGATGCGGACCTGATCCTCTACCTGTTCGGCACCCCCGGCCAGGACCGCTTCTGGTTCATGTGGGACGACCTGGTCCGCGGCGCGATCGGCGCCGTCGTCCTGGTCGACACCCGCCGCCTGGCGGACTGCTTCCCCGCCATCGACTACTTCGAGAACAGCGGCCTGCCGTTCGTCGTCGCCCTCAACGGCTTCGACGGCTACCAGGCCCACAACCCCGAAGAGGTGCGCGAGGCCCTGCAGTTGGGGCCGGACACGCCGATCATCAGCACCGACGCGCGGCGTCGCGACAGCGCGAAGTCCGCGCTGATCACGCTCGTCGAGCACGCCCTGCTCGCCCGGCTCCGGTAGCCACCGAAGCCGGTCCCGACCAAGTGCTGAACATTCCATAACAGTTCGGCACGCATTTCCCACCCAGCTCTCACCGCCGGTAGGCGAGCGCACACGCAGCGCAGAACCAAGCGTGAGCATTCGCCGCCCGTGGGAGTTTATGTCCCATTTTTCACCAGGAATCCGGCTCCGCACGGGTGTTTGGCCCAGGCCATGACCCCGTGCTGAAATGCCAGCCACGCCGGTAGAGACCCCCGGATGCACGACAAGGCCGCCCTGGCCGAGAGGTTGAGTCGAGTGAGCCACAACGAGGCAGCTCCAGGTGCCGGCAGCGCACCCCAGGTCCGGCCTGCGGGTCGGTTCTCTCTGAGCAACCGCCGCCTACCCGTCAAGCTGGTCATCATTCTCATGGTGCCCGTGCTGACGGCCCTGGCCTTCGGCGGGCTCCGTGTCCAGAGCTCGTACACCAGCTGGCGCACCGCGCAGGACGCGGAGAAGGTCGCCAAGCTGGTGGAGGCCGCCACGGAGGCCGTGCAGGCCCTCGACCTCGAACGGGACCTCACCGCTCAGCCCCTGGCACAGGGCCATCTCAACAGTCCGACGGTGCTCTCCCTGCACCACGCCAGCGACGCGGCCGTCGCGCACTTCCAGCAGCTGGCCCAGCAGGCGCCGAACGTCGGGCACCTCAAGGAGCGCATAGCCAACGCCAACGAGGAGCTCTCGCACCTCAAGGACCTGCGCAACGTCGCGTACCAGAGGACGGACACGAGCACCGAGGAGAACTACTCCAGCCTGCTCTCCTCCCTCCAGGCCCTGGACAACGAGCTCGTCGTCGGCAACGGAAGCAGCATCAACTCCGACGCCCGGTCCATCTACGCGATCACCCTGGCCAAGGACGCCGTCTCGGTCGACCGCGCCGTCGTGATGCACATGCTCGTGGAGAAGGGCGCGTCCCCCTCCGACCGGCAGGGCCAGGCGGTCCGCGCCTTCAGTTACCTCTTCCTCCAGAACGTCGCGCAGGGCGAGTTCAACAACGCCGCCGACGCCACGTTCAAGCAGGCCCTCCAGAACTCCCTCAACGCCGCCCAGAAGCAGGCCGCCGAGGCGGTGCTCGCCGCCCAGCAGGCCGCCCAGCAGGCGGGCAGGCCGTTCGTCGCGCCGCACGACATCCCGACGATGGTCAACTACGTCACCTCGGGCCTGTCCACCTCGGCGCTGAACGCCAAGGGCGTGACGACCGCCAACTGGATGGCCGCCACCACCCTCGAGTTCAACGCCATGCGCTCGGTCGAGAAGCAGCTGACCGACGCCGCCGTGCAGCAGGCCTCGGCCGACGCCACCAAGGCCCGCAACGACGCGCTCATGAACGCGGCCATCGTGCTCGGCGCGCTGCTCGTGGCCGGTGTGCTCACCTCGCTGATCGCCCGCTCGATGATCCGCAGCATGCGCAGCCTGCGCGACGCCGCGCAGCACATCGCCAACGACCGCCTGCCGGACCTGGTCCGCCAGCTCTCCCGGACCGACCCGGGCAAGGTCGACCTCAACGTCGCCCCCATCCCGGTCAACGGCAAGGACGAGATCTCCGAGGTCGCCCGCGCCTTCGACGACGTCCACCGCGAGGCGATCCGACTCGCCGCCGAGCAGGCCCTGCTCCGGGGCAACGTCAACGCGATCTTCACCAACCTCTCCCGTCGTTCGCACGGCCTGATCGAGCGCCAGCTGGCGCTGATCACGGACCTGGAGAACAACGAGGCCGACCCCGACCAGCTGGAGAACCTCTTCAAGCTCGACCACCTGGCCACCCGCATGCGCCGCAACGGCGAGAACCTCCTGGTCCTCGCCGGCGAGGACGCCGGACGGTCCTGGGGTGAGCCCATCCCGCTGGTCGACGTGCTCCGCGCCGCCGCCTCCGAGGTGGAGCAGTACGAGCGCATCGAGCTGGCCGGCATCCCCGAGACCGACGTGATCGGCCCCGCCGTCACCGACCTCGTGCACCTGCTGGCCGAGCTGCTGGAGAACGCCACCACCTTCTCCAGCCCGCAGACCAAGGTCAGGGTCACCGCGACCCGCCTGCCGGACCAGCGCGTGCTGGTCGAGATCCACGACAAGGGCATCGGCCTCACCTCCGAGGACTTCGCCGAGATCAACGCGAAGCTGGCCGACCCGCCGACCGTGGACGCCACCGTCTCCCGGCAGATGGGCCTCTTCGTGGTCGGCCGCCTGGCGGAGCGCCACGGCGTCCGCGTCCAGCTGCGCCCCTCCGGCGAGTCGGCGGGCACCACCTCCCTGGTGATGCTCTCCGAGCAGCTGACCCAGCTGCCGCGCGTCGGCGAGCCCGAGGAGCAGTTCACCGTCTCCCGGATCTACCCCGAGGGTGCGCAGGGCCAGCACGCCCAGCAGGCCCCCGGCGCCTTCGGCGGCAACGCGATGCCCGGCATGCGGACCGCGAGCGAGCTGGGCTTCGACGACAGCCGCTACGACCGCACGGCCGAGCAGCCGGCCGAGCAGACGCTGGCCCTGGACGCCGTGCAGCGTTCGCTGCGCCTCGGCCAGCGCCGCCAGCAGGCCGCCCTCGAGGCGGGCCCGGAGACGGACGGCTACGCCGAGCCGGGCTTCCAGGAGCAGGGTTACGCCCCCCAGGGCTACCAGGACCAGGCGTTCCAGGACCAGGCGTTCCAGGAGCCGGCCTTCCAGGAGCCGGGTTACGCCGAGCAGGGCTACGGCGCACAGGACTTCGGCTCCGAGTACGGTGGCTCCGAATTCCAGCAGGGCTACCAGCCCGGCGGCGACTTCGGAGCGAACCGCCCGGCCGCGTCCTACCCGGCCCCCGAGGCGGGCTACGAGCCCGGCCGCTACACCCCGCAGCACTTCGAGGCGGGCGTGGCCGACGGCGAGGCCTACGCGCCCGCCGAGGCGGCCGGGGACCGCTACTCCGAGGACACGTACCTGACCCCGGGATCGACCCCGGGCATGGAGCACTACGGCGCCGGCGCCCCGTCCTACGAGCCCGAGCCCACCCACTCCCCCGCGCCGCAGTCGCCCGCCATGGGCGCCAACGGCCTGCCCACCCGCCGACCCGGCGCCGCCCTCGGCGGCGGAGCGATCGGCAGCCGGGCGACCGGCGAGCACCCGAACTGGTTCACCGGCGCCAGGGAGACCGGTCAGCCGACCGGCTCCATGCCGGTCATGCCGTCCGGCAACGCCCGCCCCGCAGCCGCGCTCCCGGCCTCCACGCCGGCGCAGCCGGCCACCCGCGAGCCCGTCGCCGGAGGTACCACCGGCGCGGGTCTGCCGAGGCGCGTGCCCCGGCAGAACCTCCTCCCCGGCCAGATCCAGGACCCGGCGGCAGGAGCAGCCCAGCAGAACCAGCCACAAGCGCCCCAGCTGTCCCGTTCCCCCGAGGAGGTCCGCGGTCGGCTCACCAACCTGCGCCGCGGCATCCAGCAGGGACACAATGCGGGCGACACCCCACAACAGGGCTCTGGCCCGTACGGCACCAACCCCCAGGAGCGTTGATCAAAGATGAGCCAGATGAGCCAAGCGGCCCAGAACCTCAACTGGTTGATCACCAACTTCGTGGACAACACCCCTGGGGTGTCGCACACCGTGGTGGTCTCCGCCGACGGTCTGCTGCTCGCGATGTCCGAGGGCTTTCCGCGTGACCGGGCCGACCAGCTCGCCGCGGTGGCCTCCGGGCTGACCTCGCTGACCCAGGGCGCCTCCCGGATCTTCGAGGGCGGCAAGGTCACCCAGACCGTGGTCGAGATGGAGCGCGGCTTCCTCTTCATCATGGCCGTCTCCGACGGTTCGTCCCTCGCCGTGCTCGCGTCCCCGGACAGCGACATCGGCCTGGTCGGCTACGAGATGGCCCTGCTGGTCGACCGCGCGGGTACCGTCCTCACCCCTGCGCTCCGCGCGGAGCTCCAGGGGAGCCTGCTGCACTGACACGGCGTCAACCCACCTGACGTCCACACGAGCCGCATTCGCCACTCGTACCACTGTGAGGAGGAACCGTGACACCGCCCGAGGACCAGAACGGCCAGTACGGCGCTGCCTATCCGGGAACAGGCCACGACGCGTTCGGCGGTCCCGGCGGCGGCTACGCCCCCGCCCCTGGCTACCCCGGTTACGAGCAGTCGTCGCACCCGGCCCCGCATCAGGCCCCGCAGGGCGGCGGTCAGTCCGGCTACTGGCAGGACCAGCAGCCGGAGTGGCAGCCGCCGACGCGAGGCAGCGCGAGCCAGCCGGTCGAGCCTTCGCCGGAGGACGAGGAGCCGCTCATACGGCCCTACGCGATGACCGGCGGCCGGACCCGTCCGCGGTACCAGCTGGCCATCGAGGCCCTGGTCTCGACGACGGCGGCGCCGGAGCGGATCGGCTCGCTGCTGCCGGAGCACCAGCGGATCTGCAGCCTCTGCACGGACATCAAGTCGGTGGCGGAGATCTCGGCCCTGCTCTCCATGCCGCTGGGCGTGGCCCGCATTCTTGTCGCCGACCTGGCCGAGTCCGGCCTCGTCGCGATCCACCAGCCCGCCGCCGGGGGCGAATCCGGCGGAACGCCTGATGTGACACTGCTCGAAAGGGTGCTCAGTGGACTACGCAAGCTCTAGGCCGACTGCCCCGGCCGCGGCCGCGACCGGGGGCCGCAGCACGACCTCCGCGAAGATCGTGGTGGCGGGCGGCTTCGGCGTGGGCAAGACGACCCTCGTCGGCGCGGTCTCCGAGATCAACCCGCTGCGCACCGAGGCCGTGATGACCTCGGCCTCGGCCGGGATCGACGACCTCAGCCATGTCAGCGGCAAGACGACCACGACGGTCGCGATGGACTTCGGCCGTATCACGCTGGACGAGGACCTGATCCTGTACCTGTTCGGCACGCCCGGCCAGGACCGCTTCTGGTTCATGTGGGACGACCTGGTCCGCGGCGCGATCGGCGCCGTCGTCCTGGTCGACACCCGCCGCCTGGCGGACTGCTTCCCCGCGATCGACTACTTCGAGAACAGCGGCCTGCCGTTCATCGTGGCGGTCAACGCGTTCGACGGGAACCAGTCCCACACCCCGGACGAGGTCCGCGAGGCGCTCCAGCTCGGCCACGACACGCCGATCATCACCACGGACGCCCGCCGCCGCGACAGCGCGAAGTCCGCGCTGATCACCCTCGTCGAGCACGCCCTGCTGGCCCGCCTGCGGTAACTCTCCCGCCCAGGGAACGCTGCAACACCCAGGGGCGCGGGGAACTGCGCGAGACACCACCCGGTGCGGATGGCCCTGACCGTTCGGTCGACCATCTGCGTGGGTGGCTTGTCGCGCAGTTCCTCGCGCCCCTTGGTGCTTCCCGCCTGCCTACCCCGTCGCGCCCACGCGCCGAAGGCGCAGATCAGCAGAGCCTCGCGCCCCTTGGTGCTTCCCGCCTCCTGCCTACCCCGTCGCGCCCACGCGCCGGAGGCGCAGATCAGCAGTTCCTCGCGCCCCTTGGTGCTTCCCGCCTGCCTACCCCGTCGCGCCCACGCGCCGGAGGCGCAGATCAGCAGTTCCTCGCGCCCCTTGGTGCTTCCCGCCTGCCTACCCCGTCGCGCCCACGTGCCGAAGGCGCAGATCAGCAGAGCCTCGCGCCCCTTGGTGCTTCCCGCCTGCCTACCCCGTCGCGCCCACGCGCCGGAGGCGCAGATCAGCAGAGCCTCGCGCCCCTTGGTGCCTCCAACTTGGTGCCTCCAACCTGCCTCGGGCCTCGCTCAGGGGGTGAGGCCGGCGCGGAGGAGGCCGAAGGTGTAGGCGTCGTCGAGGGCCTGCCAGCTGGCGTTGATGACGTTCTCGGCCACGCCGACCGTGGACCAGGTGGTGACGCCGTCGGTGGTCTCGATCAGGACGCGGGTCTTGGAGCCCGTGCCGTGCTGGCCCTCCAGGATGCGGACCTTGTAGTCCGTCAGTTCCAGCTTCGCCAGCTGCGGGTAGAAACGGCCCACCGCGGCCCTCAGTGCCGCGTCCAGCGCGTCGACGGGGCCGTTGCCCTCCCCGGTGGCGATGATGCGCTCGCCCTTGGCCCAGAGCTTCACCGTGGCCTCGTTGGCCGAGGAGCCGTCCGTGCGCTGCTCCGCGATCGCGCGCCAGGACTCCAGCGTGAAGAACCGCTCCTCCGCGCCCTTCGCCTCCGCCCGCAGCAGCAGTTCGAAGGAGGCGTCCGCGGCCTCGTAGGTGTAGCCCGCGAGCTCCCGCTCCTTGACCCGGTCCACCACGCGGCCGACCAGCTCGCGGTCCGCGGACAGGTCGTAGCCCAGCTCCCTGCCCTTGAGCTCGACCGAGGCGCGGCCCGCCATGTCCGAGACCAGCATGCGCATGCTGTTGCCGACCAGGGCCGGATCGGTGTGCTGGTAGAGGTCGGGATCGACCTTGATCGCCGAGGCGTGCAGGCCGGCCTTGTGCGCGAAGGCGGAGACGCCCACGTACGGCTGGTGGGTGGAGGGCGTCAGGTTGACCACCTCGGCGATGGCGTGCGAGATGCGGGTCATCTCCGCCAGCCGGCCCTCCGGCAGCACCCTGCGGTCGTACTTCAGCTCCAGCGCGCCGACCACGGGGAACAGGTTCGCGTTGCCGACCCGCTCGCCGTAGCCGTTGGCCGTGCACTGGACGTGGGTCGCGCCGGCGTCCACCGCGGCGAGGGTGTTCGCGACCGCGCAGCCGGTGTCGTCCTGGGCGTGGATGCCCAGCCGCGCGCCGGTCTCGGCCAGCACGTCCGCGACGATCTCGCGGACGCCGCCGGGCAGCATGCCGCCGTTGGTGTCGCACAGCACGACGACGTCCGCGCCCGCCTCGTGGGCGGCCCGCACCACCGACAGCGCGTACGCGCGGTTCGCCTTGTAGCCGTCGAAGAAGTGCTCGCAGTCGATGAACACCCGGCGTCCCTCGGAGCGCAGGTACGCGACGCTGTCGCGGACCATGGCGAGGTTCTCCTCCAGGGTGGTGCGCAGGGCGAGGTCGACGTGGCGGTCGTGGGACTTGGCGACCAGCGTCACCACCGGCGCGCCGGAGGCGACCAGCGCGCGCAGCTGCGCGTCCTCCTCGGCCTTGCCGCCCGCGCGGCGGGTCGCCCCGAAGGCGACCAGCTGGGCGTGCTCCAGCTTCAGTTCGGCGGCCGCGCGGGCGAAGAACTCGGTGTCGCGCGGGTTGGCGCCCGGCCAGCCGCCCTCGATGAACCCCACGCCGAACTCGTCCAGGTGCCGGGCGATGGTGAGCTTGTCGGCGACGGTGAGGTTGATGCCTTCGCGCTGCGCGCCGTCGCGCAGGGTGGTGTCGAAGACGTGGAAGTCGTCGCTCAGCGGGGTCATGGCCGGGGTCTCCTGTCGGGGCTGCTCGTTCAGCGGCTGTGCTATTTAACGAAAAAGACCCCTCGCGGGATGCGAGAGGTCTGCACGCGGGTCTGGTTCGTCTCAGACCGGCGCGCTGCAGCTAATAATCAGTGCGAGCGTGGGCACGTTCGCAGTCTGACACAGATCCCGACGGGTGGGCCGTGCATCTCGTATCCCAAGATGCACGGCAGCCCTCGTACGGATCAGACGATCGGGTGCATCCAGCCGTGGGTGTCCTCGCGCTTGCCGGTCTGCAGGGCCAGCAGGGTCTCGCGCAGCTTCATGGTGACCGGGCCGGGGGCGCCGTCGCCGACCTGCCAGTCGCCGCGGGCGGACTTCACCGAACCGACCGGGGTGATCACCGCGGCGGTGCCGCAGGCGAAGACCTCCGTCAGCTCGCCGGAGGCGTTGCCCTCGCGCCACTCGTCGGTGGAGATCTTCCGCTCCTCCGTCGCGTGGCCCAGGTCGGCGGCGATGCTGAGCAGCGAGTCACGGGTGATGCCGGGCAGCAGCGAGCCGGAGAGCTCCGGGGTCACGATGCGCGCGTCCTCGCCCTCGCCGAAGACGAAGTAGAGGTTCATGCCGCCCATCTCCTCGATCCAGCGGCGCTCCACGGCGTCCAGCCAGACGACCTGGTCGCAGCCCTGCTCGGCGGCCTGGGCCTGGGCGACCAGCGAGGCGGCGTAGTTGCCCGCGCACTTCGCCGCGCCGGTGCCGCCGGGGGCCGCGCGGACGTACTCCTCGGAGATCCACACGGAGACCGGCTTGACGCCGCCGGAGAAGTACGCGCCGGCCGGGGAGGCGATCAGCATGAAGAGGTACTCGTTGGCCGGACGGACGCCCAGGCCGACCTCGGTGGCGAACATGAACGGGCGCAGGTAGAGGCTGGCCTCGTCCTGGTTCGGCACCCACGCCTGGTCCTGGGTGACCAGCGCCTCGACGGCGGCCACGAACAGCTCCTCGGGCAGCTCCGGCATGGCCAGGCGGCGCGCGGAGGCCTGGAAGCGGCGGGCGTTGGCCTCGGGGCGGAAGGTCTGGATCCGGCCGTCCGCGGTGCGGTAGGCCTTCAGGCCCTCGAAGATCGACTGGCCGTAGTGCAGCGTCATGTTGGCCGGGTCGATCTCCAGCGGGCCGTAGGGCGCCAGCTGCGCGTCGTGCCAGCCGCGGCCCTCGGTCCAGCGGATGGTCACCATGTTGTCGGTGAAGAAGCGCCCGAAGCCGGGAGAGGCCAGCCGGGCCTCGCGCTCGGCGGTGGGCAGCGGGTGGGCCGAGGGCTTGAGCTCGATAGAGAGGGAGGTCATCGACGTTTGTCCTTCACCGTGTCGTCATGGTGGGAACTCGACCTGGGTGAGCTCCCACCGTCGATGGTCGCATTGATCGGGGGGACAGCGACAGCCGGTGGGCCCGCGACGGGCTCACGACACGGTGGAACACAGCACCGGGCCGTCGCCGGCCCGGTGCTGGGATGATGCGGGCCGACGGTCAGCCGGCTACTCGGGCGGCGAGCGCGTCGCCGATCTCCGAGGTGGAGCGGGCGGCGGTCAGCGAGGCGCGCTCCGCCAGGTCGGCGGCGACGGCGGCCTCGATCTTCGCGGCCTCCTCGGTGTGGCCGAGGTGGCTCAGCAGCATGGCGACCGACAGCACGGTGGCGGTCGGGTCGGCCTTGCCCTGCCCGGCGATGTCCGGGGCCGAACCGTGCACCGGCTCGAACATGGACGGGAAGGCGCCGCTGGGGTTGATGTTGCCGGAGGCGGCCAGGCCGATGCCGCCGGTGACGGCAGCGGCGAGGTCGGTCAGGATGTCGCCGAAGAGGTTGTCGGTGACGATGACGTCGAAGCGCTCGGGCTGGGTGACGAAGAAGATCGTCGCCGCGTCGACGTGCAGGTAGTCGGTGGTGACCTCGGGGAACTCGGCGGCGACCTGGTCGAAGACGCGCTTCCACAGGTGGCCGGCGTGGACCAGCACGTTGTTCTTGTGGACCAGGGTGAGCTTCTTGCGGGGACGCGCCTGGGCGCGGGCGAAGGCGTCGCGGACGACGCGCTCGATGCCGAACGCCGTGTTGAGGCTGACCTCGGTGGCGATCTCCTGGTCGGTCCCGGTGCGCAGCGAACCGCCGTTGCCCACATAGGGACCCTCGGTGCCCTCGCGGACCACGACGAAGTCGATGTCCGGGTCGCCCGCCAGCGGCGACTGCACCCCGGGGAAGAGCTTGCCCGGGCGCAGGTTCACGTGGTGGTCGAAGGCGAAGCGCAGCTTCAGCAGCAGTCCGCGCTCCAGCACGCCGGAGGGCACGGACGGGTCGCCGATGGCGCCGAGCAGGATCGCGTCCGCGCCCTTCAGCTCGCCGAGGACGCTGTCCGGCAGCGTCTCGCCGGTCGCGTGGTAGCGACGCGCGCCGAGGTCGTACTCGGTGGTCTCCACCTTGATGTCGGCAGGGAGTGCGGAGGAGAGGACCTTGAGTCCTTCGGCCACGACCTCCTGGCCGATACCGTCACCAGGGATCACTGCGAGGCGGAGAGTGCGAGACATACGGCCGACCATACTCCGCTGTCCATCAGCTGACACCAGGTGTCCGCGATCCGGACGAGTGAGTCGGCCGCGCGTCTCCTACCAGGACGGGGCCGCGACCGCGGCGTCCTGGTGTCCGGTGGAGCCGCCGTTGTCACGGCGGTCCAGCGCCCGCTGCAGGGCGGCGGCGGCCTCGGCGCGCTCGGAGGCGGCGTGGGCGGAACGACGGGTGCGGGGCTTCTGCGTCAGAGAAGGCATGGGGAGACTCCTGAGAAGTGCGGTCCGATCTGGGGAGAGAGGGCCGGACAGGGGTCGCCTGTGCTGGGGCCGAGCCGGAACGGCCGTGGATACGGCAGACCATCCGACTACTGCTTCTTCACGGTACGACAAGCTCCCGCGACTGTCTGCAGAGATACTTGGATTTCCTACTATCCGAGACGCGGCTCACCCGAACAGGCTCCGGGCGCGGCGCGAACGCAGGGCCTAACCTCGCTGTATGAGCTTCCAGGGCTGGCCGGCCGAGGCACTCGAGTTCTACGAGGGCCTCGAGGCGGAGAACACGAAGGAGTACTGGACGTCGCACAAGGACGTCTACGAGCGCTGCGTGCGCGAGCCGATGGCCGCACTGCTGGACGAGCTGCACGACGCCTACGGCGGCGCGAAGGTCTTCCGCCCCCACCGCGACATCCGCTTCTCGGCCGACAAGTCGCCGTACAAGACGCACATCGGCGCGGTACTGGAGAGCGGCGGCTACATCCAGCTCTCGGCGGACGGCCTCGGCGCGGGCAGCGGCTGCTACCAGATGTCCCCGGACGCGCTGGCCCGCTACCGGGCCGCGGTGGCGGAGGAGAAGCCCGGCAAGGCGCTGGAGTCCATCATCGCGAAGCTCGCGAAGGCGGACATCGAGATCATGTCCCACGACCGCCTCAAGAGCGCCCCCCGCGGCTACCCGAAGGACCACCCGCGGATCGAGCTCCTGCGCGCCAAGAACCTGGCCGCGTGGCGCCAGTGGCCGGTCGAACCGTGGCTGGGCACGGCGGAGGCCAAGAAGCACGTGGTGGGCTTCCTCAAGGCCGCCAAACCGCTCAACCAGTGGCTGACCGACCACGTCGGCGACGCGTAGAGCCGCGAGCTGCAAGAAACAACAGGGGCGCGAGGAACTGCGCGACAGGCCACCCCCTGGGTGGTGACTCGCCGAGCGAGCGGGGCCATCCGCAGTCGGCGGTTGCTCGCGCAGTTCCTCGCGCCCCTCGTGGGCCGGTCAGGCCGAAAGGTTCACCGAGCGGGCGAACTTCGCGCCGATCTCGGCGGTGATCTCCGCGAGGAGGTCCTGCGGGATCTCGCTGTCGACCGTCAGGGAGACCAGCGCGTCGCCGGCCTCCTCGTCGCGGGAGACCTGCATGCCGGCGATGTTGATGCCGGCGTCGCCGAGGAGCTTGCCCAGGGTGCCGACGACGCCCGGACGGTCCTCGTAGCGGAAGAAGCCCATGTGGTCCGTCAGGGCGACGTCCACGTCGAAGTCGTCGATGCCGACGATCTTCTGCTGGCGCTTCGGGCCGGTCAGGGTGCCCGCCACCGCGATCTCGCGGCCGTCGTTCAGCGTGCCGCGCACGGTGATGACGTTGCGGTACTCCGGGCTCTCGCTCATCGTGGTCAGCCGCACCTCGAGGCCGCGCTCCTGCGCGAACAGCGGGGCGTTGACGTAGGAGACCGTCTCGGCCACGACGTCCTCGAAGACGCCCTTGAGCGCGGACAGCTCCAGCACCTTCACGTCGTGCTGGGTGATCTCGCCGCGCACCTCGACGTCGAGGCGGACCGCGACCTCGCCCGCCAGCGCGGTGAAGATCCGGCCCAGCTTCTCGGCCAGCGGCAGACCGGGACGGACGTCCTCGGCGATGACGCCGCCCTGGACGTTGACCGCGTCGGGCACGAGCTCACCGGCGAGCGCGAGGCGCACGCTGCGGGCGACGGCGATGCCGGCCTTCTCCTGCGCCTCGTCCGTGGACGCGCCCAGGTGCGGGGTGGCCACGACGTTGTCGAAGCCGAAGAGCGGCGAGTCGGTGCAGGGCTCCTTGACGAAGACGTCCAGGCCCGCGCCGGCGACCCGGCCCTCCTTGAGGGCGGCGGCGAGCGCCTCCTCGTCGACGATGCCGCCGCGGGCGGCGTTGACGATGCGGACCGTCGGCTTGACCTTGTGCAGCGCCTCGTGGCCGATCAGGCCCACCGTCTCCGGGGTCTTGGGCAGGTGCACGGTGATGAAGTCGGCGACCTCGAGCAGCTCGTCCAGCGGGAGCAGCTTGACGCCCATCTGCGCCGCGCGGGCGGCCTGGATGTAGGGGTCGTACGCGACGATCTTCATGCCGAAGGCGGACATGCGCTGCGCGACCAGGACGCCGATGCGGCCCAGGCCGACGACGCCGAGGGTCTTCTCGGCCAGCTCGACGCCGGTGTACTTGCTGCGCTTCCACTCGCCGTTCTTCAGCGCGAGGTTGGCGGCGGGGATGTGACGCGCCGTCGACAGCAGCAGGCCACAGGCGAGCTCGGCGGCGGTGACGATGTTGGAGGTCGGCGCGTTGACGACCATCACGCCCGCCTTGGTGGCGGAGGGCACGTCCACGTTGTCGAGACCGACGCCGGCGCGGGCGACGACCTTGAGCTTGCGGGCGGCGGCGATGGCCTCGGCGTCCACCTTGGTGGCGGAGCGGATCAGGATCGCGTCCACGTCCGCGATGGCGGACAGCAGCTCGGTGCGGTCGGCGCCGTCGCAGTGGCGGATCTCGAAGTCGGGGCCGAGCGCGTCGACGGTGGCAGGCGACAGCTCTTCAGCGATAAGAACTACAGGCTTGCTGCTCACGACAGTTGTCCTTACTGTCCGGTTCTCCCCGGCCGTCGCGGTTGAGGGGTGGACCCGCGAAGTTGGGACGGCATGAAGGGGACGGTGGCATGCCGCGTTGGAGACGCACGACGCTGTGAGCCTGACGCGCAGGATTTGAGTCTATCGGCGCACCGGGGTCCGCCGATCGCCCTTGCGGAGGAATCACCCGCAAGGGACCTTACGATCCGTACAAAGCATCCGTACAAAGCAGCGGGGGCGGCCGATCCGGCCGCCCCCGCCGACGACGCGGCTTACGCCTCCTCGTCGACCCAGCTCATCAGCTTGCGCAGCTTCTTGCCGGTGGTCTCCAGCAGGTGCTCGCTGTCGGCCTTCTTGTACTCGTTGTACTTGGGCAGGCCCGCCTTGTACTCGGCGATCCAGGTGTTGGCGAAGGTGCCGTCCTGGATCTCGCCGAGGACCTTCTTCATCTCGACCTTGGTCTGGTCGGTGATGATGCGCGGGCCGGTGACGTAGTCGCCCCACTCGGCCGTCTCGGAGACGGACCAGCGCATCTTCTCCAGGCCGCCCTCGTACATGAGGTCGACGATGAGCTTCAGCTCGTGGAGGCACTCGAAGTAGGCGATCTCGGGCTGGTAGCCCGCCTCGACCAGGGTCTCGAAGCCGGCCTTGACCAGGGCGGCGGTACCGCCGCAGAGGACGGCCTGCTCGCCGAAGAGGTCGGTCTCGGTCTCCTCGGTGAAGGTCGTCTTGATGACGCCGGCGCGGGTGCCGCCGATCCCCTTCGCGTAGGACAGCGCGAGCTCCAGGCCCTTGCCGGTGGCGTCCTGCTCGACGGCCACGATGCAGGGAACGCCGCGGCCCTCCTCGTACTGGCGGCGGACCAGGTGACCCGGGCCCTTCGGGGCCACCATGCAGACGTCGACGTCGGCCGGGGGCTTGATGAAGCCGAAGCGGATGTTCAGGCCGTGGCCGAAGAAGAGCGCGTCGCCCGCCTTGAGGTTGGGCTCCACGACCTCCTTGTACACGTCGGCCTGGATGGGGTCCGGCACCAGGATCATGATGACGTCGGCCTCGGCGGCGGCCTCGGCGGGCGTGACCACGCGCAGGCCCTGCTCCTCGGCCTTGGCGCGGGACTTCGACTCGGGCAGCAGGCCGACGCGGACGTCCACGCCGGAGTCGCGCAGGGAGAGCGCGTGCGCGTGGCCCTGGCTGCCGTAACCGAGGATGGCGACCTTGCGGCCCTGGATGATGGACAGATCGGCGTCGTCGTCGTAGAACAGCTCGGCCATCGCTGGCTTCTCCTTGCGGGGTCGATTCCTTGTGGACACCGTACGCCGAAGACAATTTCGGGACGGTGGATGTCTCAATGGGCGAGATTACTGTCTCACCAAGGGGTGGTCGCACGATCCGGGGGCGCGGGGAACCGCGCGCCCCGAAGCGCCTACGCGCTTCGCTCGACGGCGCGCAGCGAGCGGTCGGTGATCGAGCGCGCGCCCCTGCCGATGGCGACCATGCCGGACTGGACGAGCTCCTTGACCCCGTACGGCTCCAGCATCTTCAGCATCGCCTCGAGCTTGTCGCCGCTGCCCGTCGCCTCGATGGTGACCGCGTCCGGGGAGACGTCGACCGTCTTCGCCCGGAAGAGCTGGACGATCTCGGTCACCTGCGACCGCGTCTCCGCGTCCGCGCGGACCTTGACCAGCATCAGTTCGCGGCGGACCGCCGCCGAAGGGTCGAGCTCGACGATCTTTATCACGTTGATCAGCTTGTTCAGCTGCTTGGTGACCTGCTCCAGCGGCAGGTCCTCCACGTTGACCACGATGGTCATCCGGGAGATGTCCGGGTGCTCGGTCGGCCCGACGGCCAGCGAGTCGATGTTGAAGCCGCGCCGCGAGAACAGCGCCGCGATGCGGGCCAGGACACCGGGCTTGTTCTCGACCAGGACCGAGAGGGTGTGCTTGCTCATGACGGTCGTGATTCCCCTCAGTCGTTCTCGTCGCCGAAGTCCGGACGGACGTCGCGCGCGGCCAGGATCTCGTCGTTGCTGGTGCCGGCGGCCACCATCGGCCAGACCATGGCGTCCTGGTGCACGATGAAGTCGATCACGACGGGCGCGTCGTTCAGCGCCATCGCCTTGTCGATCACCGAGTCCAGGTCCTCCGGACGCTCGCAGCGCAGCGCGTGGCAGCCCATCGCCTCGGACAGCTTCACGAAGTCCGGGATCCGGGTGCCCGCCGCCGGGCCGCGGCCGTCGTTCTCCGGGCCGTCGTGCAGCACGGTGTTGCTGTAGCGCTCGTTGTAGAAGAGCGTCTGCCACTGGCGGACCATGCCCAGCGAGCCGTTGTTGATGATCGCGACCTTGATCGGGATGCCGTTCAGCGCACAGGTGACCAGCTCCTGGTTGGTCATCTGGAAGCAGCCGTCGCCGTCGATCGCCCAGACCGTGGCCTCCGGACGGCCCGCCTTCGCGCCCATCGCGGCCGGGACGGCGTAGCCCATGGTGCCCGCGCCGCCGGAGTTCAGCCAGGTGGCCGGCTTCTCGAAGGCGATGAACTGGCTGGCCCACATCTGGTGCTGGCCGACGCCCGCCGCGTAGATCGCCTCCGGGCCGACCTTCTGGCCGATCCGCTCGATGACCTGCTGCGGGCTGAGCATGCCCTCGGGGGCCGGGTCGTAGCCGACCGGGTAGGTCTTGCGCCAGGCGTTCAGCTGCTCCCACCAGGCGCCGTACTCGAAGCGGGCCTCGCCGGCCGCCTGTCCGGCGGCCTGTTCCTGCTGGACCGCGACGATCAGGTCCGCGATGATCTCGCGGGCGTCGCCCACGATCGGGACGTCGGCCGCGCGGTTCTTGCCGATCTCGGCCGGGTCGATGTCCGCGTGGACGATCTTCGCGAAGGGCGCGAAGGTGTCCAGCTTGCCGGTGACCCGGTCGTCGAAGCGGGTGCCCAGCGCGAACAGCAGGTCCGACTTCTGCAGCGCGGTGACCGCGGCGACCGAACCGTGCATGCCCGGCATGCCCAGGTGCTGGTCGTGGCTGTCGGGGAAGGCGCCCAGCGCCATCAGCGTGGTGACGACCGGCGCGCCGGTCAGCTCCGCCAGGATCCGCAGCTCGGTGGTGGCCTGGGCCTTGAGCACGCCGCCGCCGACGTACAGGACCGGGCGCTTGGAGGTCGCCAGCAGCTTGGCCGCCTCACGGATCTGCTTGGCGTGCGGCTTGGTGACCGGGCGGTACCCGGGCAGCTGGGCCTCGACCGGCCAGCGGAAGACCGTCCGCGCCTGCAGCGCGTCCTTGGCGATGTCCACCAGCACCGGGCCGGGGCGGCCGGTGGCGGCGATGTGGAAGGCCTCGGCGATGACGCGCGGGATGTCGGCCGCGTCGGTCACCAGGAAGTTGTGCTTGGTGATCGGCATCGTGATGCCGCAGATGTCCGCCTCCTGGAAGGCGTCCGTGCCGATGGCCTTGGAGGCGACCTGGCCGGTGATGGCGACGATCGGCACAGAGTCCATGTACGCGTCGGCGATCGGCGTCACCAGGTTGGTCGCGCCGGGACCCGAGGTCGCCATGCAGACGCCGACCTTGCCGGTGGCCTGCGCGTAGCCGGTCGCCGCGTGGCCGGCGCCCTGCTCGTGGCGGACCAGGATGTGGCGGACCTTGGTCGAGTCCATCAGCGGGTCGTAGGCCGGGAGGATCGCGCCGCCCGGGATCCCGAACACGGTCTCCGCGCCGACCGCCTCGAGGGAGCGGATGAGCGACTGGGCACCGGTCATGGGTTCTGGGCCCGCCTGCTGCGGGACGGGAGCTGCTGCCTGCTCAGTCATCTGCTGATTCCTTCTCGGACTGCTTCGGACTTCTCGGAGGGGTACTCGACGGTCGGATGCGCTGCCTCGCGGCAACAAAAAACCCCTCGTGCCCATGGTGGGCATGCGAGGGGTAGCGCGTCGGCCTGGTCAGCCAGGGAGTGTGCTCCCGGCTCAGCCGACGCGCCCGCCAAGTACGAGAATTCGGGTGCGCATGTTGACGACCTTCCTCCGACGCCCCTGGGGGTGTCAAGCCGAAGCGAATCGTGTCTCATCATGCGGAATTATCCTCGGACGTCCGTGCATCCGCCAGGAGAGCTGCGAGTTCGCCCTCGTCGAGGGCCCCCGCGAAGTGCTGCCCCTGGCCTTTGGCGCAGCCCAGTCGGCGCAACAGCTCGGCCTGTTCCGGAGTGTCCACCCCCTCGGCGACGGTGTCCAGGCCGAGCTCCTGGCCGATGCGCAGCACCGAGGAGGCGAGGGTCCGCAGGAAGGCCGACTCCGGCATGCCGTCGACCACGGCGCGCTCCAGCTTGAGCGCGTCCACCGGGAGCCGGCGCAGGCCGCTGAGCGGGGTGGTGCCGCCGCCGAGGCCGTCCAGGACCAGCCCCACGCCGCGCTCCTTGAGCCGGCCCAGGTGCTGGACCAGCTCCTCGAAGCCCTGCGGCCTGCCCTCGGCGACGCCGGTGCCATCGTCGCTGAGCTCGACCACCAGCCGGGACGGCGCGAGGCCGGTGCGGTGCAGCGCCGCGTCCAGCGTCTCGTACAGGCCCGGTGCGGTCAGCACCCGTGTGGAGAGCCGCACCGCGACCGGCAGGCCGCCCCCGCGCTCGGCCGCCTGCTGGACGGCCTGCTCGACCATCCAGCGGCCGAACCGCAGCACCCGCTCGCCGCCGCCCGCCGCGCGCAGGAACTCGGCCGGGGTCAGCAGCAGCCCCTGGGCCGAGCGCCAGCGGGCCTGCGCGGACAGTGCCCGGACGGCCCCGCTGCGCAGGTCCACGATCGGCTGGTGCAGCAGGGTGAACTGACCCTCGCGGACCGCGACCCGCAGACGCTGGTCAAGCTCGGTACGGCGGCGCAGCTCGGTCCGCAGTTCGGGCGAGTACTCGTGGACGCGGTCCTTGCCGTGCTTCTTCGCCTGGTACATGGCCAGGTCGGCGCTGCGCAGCAGGTCGGCGGCGGCCTCGGGGGCGGCGCCCCGGTCGGCGAAGGCGATGCCGATGCTGGCGGCGACCGAGTGCTCCTCGTTGCCGACGCAGAAGGGGGCGGCGACGGCGGCCCGCAGGCGCTCGGCGATCCCGAAAGCCTGCTCCCGGTCCACCTCCCCGACCAGCAGCACGGCGAACTCGTCCCCGCCGAGCCTGGCCACGGTGTCTCCGGAGCGGACGGCGTCCTGCAGCCGCCGGGCCGCCTGGACCAGCAGTTCGTCGCCGACCTGGTGCCCGGCGGTGTCGTTGACGGCCTTGAAGCCGTCCAGGTCCACGAAGAGCACCGCGACCTCCGACCCCTGGTCGGACCCGCCACCGAGGGCGGCGCGGCTGCGCTGCAGGAACAGCGCCCGGTTGGGCAGGTCGGTGAGCGCGTCGTGGAACGCGTTGTGCTCCAGCTGGGCCTGCAGCCTGACCCGCTCGGAGACGTCGCGGGAGTTGAAGATCAGCCCGTCGCGGTAGCGGTTGACGGTGGACTCCACGTCCATCCACTCCCCCGCGCCGGAGCGGACCCGGCACTCGATCCGCGCGGTCGGCTCGGCCGCCCTGCCGTGGGCGGGGGTCCTGGCGAGGTAGCGCTGCACCTCCCACAGCACGTGACCGAGGTCGTCGGGGTGGACCATCTCCGGCAGCCTGGTGCCGACCAGCTCCTCGGCGGGCCTGCCGTACACGCCGGTGGCGGCCGGGCTGACGTAGCGGAGCACGCCGTCCGGGTCGGCGATCATGATGACGTCGCTGGAGCCCTGGACCAGCGAACGGAAGTGGTGCTCCTGGTGGCTCAGCTTCTGCGCGAGCGAGAGGTTGTCCAGCAGCATGATGCCCTGACGCAGAATCAGTGCCAGCACCACCGTGCAGCTGGTGATCAGCACGAAGCGGTCGAGATGGTGCTGGCCCAGGGCGTTGTAGAGCAGCCCGACGGTGCAGACGCCGGTGGCGGCGTAGGGCGTCAGCGCGCTGAAGGTGGACGCGACGCGGGGGCGTCGCGACGCGGCCGTCGCGCCCGGCGGTCCGGCCCGGTCGGCGGGGCCGTCCCCGGTGCCGGCGCCCGCCCAGGGGGCCCAGGCGAGCAGCATCGAGCCGCAGAACCAGCCGGCGTCCAGGAGTTCGCCGGAGTGGTAGGCGTCCTTGAAGGACTGGCTGGTGAAGACGGCGTCGCAGAGCACCGTCAGGGCGAGTCCCACTATCGCCGTGTGGACCGCCGCCCGGTTGCTGCCGGGCCGCCTGAAGCGCAGCCCGAGGACCATGCTGATCAGCAGGATGTCCAGCAGCGGGTAGGCCAGCCCGACGGCCAGCCGCAGTGAGCTGTGCTCGTCGCCGGCCGCGGTCCTGGCCAGCGCCAGGCTCCAGCTGAGCGTCAGCAGCGACCCGGCGATGAGCCAGCCGTCCAGGCCGAGACAGAGCCAGCCGGCGGCGTTGCGGGGCCGGTTGGCCAGCAGCAGCAGGCCGAGGATGGCGGGCGGGGCGAAGAAGAGGAAGGCGTAGTCGGCGATCGAGGGCGAGGGCAGACTGCGCCCGAGCACGCACTCGTACCACCCCCAGATGCCGTTGCCGACGCCGACCATCAGCGAGCTGAGGCCGAAGCAGAGCCAGGCCGGCCGGGTGCGCCCACGGGAGACGGAGCCGTAGACGAAGCAGGAGACCGCGGCCGTGAGCGCGGCCCCCGACAGGCCGAAGTCGCCCATGACGCGGGCGAGACCGGGTGTCCCCCAGCCGTAGGCCGCCCCGGCCAGGTACAGCAGGCAGACCAGCATGACCAGTATCCGCGGCAGCCTGGCCGCGGCATGGGACAGCCGGAACGGTTCCAGCGCGGGCACCGCGGACTCCGCCGGGGCGACCGGCCCGACCCGGGTCGTCTCCCCGAAGGCGAAGGGCGACGTCGCCGCCGTCGCCGACCTGGACGCGGTCAGCCGCTCGTCGGTCCACGTGGGACCGGGCAGCAAGGTGTCAGTGCTCAGCATGGGCAATCCCCCTCCGGCCCCGGGCGCGTTCGGACCAGCGGGGCGGACAACTCCGAACCGGGTCTCCCGGTCGGGAACCTACACCACAGTCGTCACTCAGAGACATGCACACTCAACTCAGAGTAATGGGGAGGGTCGAGGCAGCTGTACCCGATCCGGACGAAAGCCTGCCGTCCATGCCGATTTGCAGGGGGTGTCCCGGGCGCACGCCGGGGGCGCACGGATGCGCTTCGCGAATCAGATTCTGTTCGCCGGCTCCTCGCCGTTCTCGTAGCGCAGGATCTGTGCCCGCAACAGGCGCTCGGCCCGCGGCAGGAACGCGGAACTGGGCCCGCCGACATGCGGGGTGATGAGCGTGCCCGGCGCGTGCCAGAGCGGATGCCCGGCGGGCAACGGCTCGGGATCGGTGACGTCCAGCGCGGCGCGGAGCCGCCCGGCGTTGAGCTCCTTGAGCAGGGCGTCGGTGTCGACGACGGGACCGCGCGCGACGTTGACGAGCAGTGCGCCGTCCTTCATCCGCGCGAGGAACCCGGCGTCCACGAGGTGCCTGGTCTCGGCCGTCAGCGGTGTGAGCACGACGACCACGTCGACGGTGGGCAGCAACGCGGGCAGCGCGTCCACGCCGTGCACCCCCTCGCCGGGGCGCGGCCGCCGCGCGACCGGCACGACCTCGCACTCGAACGGCAGCAGGCGCGCGGCGAGCGCCTGCCCGATCGACCCGTGACCGAGGATCAGCACACGCCGGTCGGCGAGGGACTGGTGGAACTCCTGGCTCCACCGGCCCTCGGCCTGCAGCCTGCTGAAGTGCGGGATCCCCCGGAGCGAGGCCAGCACGAGCGCGACGGCGAGCTCTGCGGTGCTGGCGTCGTGCAGCCCGCGCGCGTTGCACGCGGCGACACCGGCGGGCACGTGCGGCAGGACGTCGTCCATCCCCGCGGTGAGCGTCTGCACGAGCTTGAGCGCGGGCAGCGTGGGCAGCAGCGGGAGTGCGGCCGCGTGCCGCATGTAGGGCAGGCAGAAGAACTCCACCGCTCGCAGCGCGCCCGCCTCCGGCGCCGGCCCGTTCCCGTCCCAGACGACGGCCTCGATCCCGTCGGGGAGTCCGCCGATGGCGTCGGGAGCGTACGGAAGCAGATAACGCGCACTCATGGCCGCGAGGCTACCTCCTCCCTCCCGTCCCACCACGTCAAGGGGCGCGAGCTTCGCAGCAGAGGGCCGGTTGCACTACCCCAGGGGCGCGAGGAACTGCGCGCCTCCGGCGCGCGGACGCGAGCTCGGAAGCAAACGGACGTTGCACCGTCCAGGGGCGCGGGGACAGTGCATCCTGGCCCCCGCGCAGTTGGTCAGGACGTCGCCACCAGGCGGAGGCGGTGGGCGACCGCGGCGGCCTCGCCGCGGCCGGTGACGTCGAGTTTGGCGAGGATGTTGGAGACGTGGACGCTCGCCGTCTTCGGGGAGATGAAGAGCTCCTCCGCGATCTGGCGGTTCGTGCGGCCCAGGGCGAGCAGCTTGAGGACGTCCTGTTCGCGGGGGGTGAGGTGGAAGGAGTCGTCGTTGTCGTCGGCCGCCGCCGCGGCCGGGCCGCCCTCGGAGAGGGAGAGGCGGGCGCGGTCCGCCAGCAGGCGGATCTCCTGGAGGAGCAGCTGGTCGCCCTGGCGCAGCGCCAGCGTCTCCGCCTCGCGGGCGGCCTCGCTGGCCGCCGCGCGGTCGCCGTCCGCGGCGAGGGACTCGGCCAGGCGGTACCAGGCCAGGTCGCGCGGGTAGGGACACTCCAGCGTGGCCAGCGCGTCCGCCGCGCGCCGCCACTGCTCCGACGTGGCCACGCCCTCCGCGCGGGCGAGCTCCGCGTCGAGGACCGCCGACCAGCCGGCCAGCAGCGGGAGCTCCGTGGTGAGGCCGGTCGCCGCCGCACGGATGCGGCTCAGCACCTCGGCGCGGCCCGGCGCCATCGTCGGGAGGTGGCGGGCGTCCGCCTCGACCGCCGCACCGGCGGCCAGCAGCGACCACCAGACGCGGTCGTGGCCCTCGGCCCGCGTGCCGTCCAGGACGGCCAGCAGCTCCGCACGCGCCTCCGCGTAGCGGCCCTGCGCGGCCGCGATCCGCAGGCCCAGCAGCGCCGTCGGGACGATCTTCTGCGGCTGCCACAGCAGACCGACCCTGCGGCACTCCGCCAGATGCTCGGTCGCGGTGGCGATGTCGCCGCGCAGCAGCGCGATCTCGCCGCGGAGCCGCTCCATGAAGTCGCGGTGCGCCCGTTGGCCGGTCCAGTTGGGCTCCTCGGCGAGGAGCTGGGCGGCCTCGTCGAGCTCGCCGAGCGAGATCAGCGGCTCGGCGAGGTTGCCGAGGATGATCGTGCCCGAGTAGCCGGTCATGCCGTTCGCGCGGATCATGGCCAGGCCCGCGCGGGCCACCTCCACCGCCTTCCGGGAGCGGCCGTGCAGCTCGTGATGGCTGGACAGGTTGGTGTAGACGCGGGAACGCAGGTCCACGTCGCCCGAGGCCTCCGCCTGCTCCAGCAGTTCGCCGAGCAGCGCGGCGCCGCTCTCCAGCTCGCCGAAGGCGCAGTGCAGCATGCCCAGGGTCAGCCGTGCGTGCAGCCGCAGCGAGGTCGCGCCGACCTGCTCGGCGATCTCCGCCGCGCGGCAGGCCATCTCCAGGTGCTCGCGCTTCGGGACGCCGAGCATTCCGTCGCAGGCCTGGCGGTGCAGCAGTTCGGCCAGGACCGCCGAAGGCTTCCTGCCCTCCAGCAGGCCCAGCGCGTGTTCGAGGCCCTCAGGCTCGGCGCCGACGTCGTAGCTGAGCGCGCGGGCGCGGGCCAGCCTGAACCAGGCGGCGCGCTCGGGTGACCTCGACTCGTCGATGAGGCGCAGCGCGCGCTTGGTGTACCGCAGGCCCAGGTCGGTCTCACCGCTGAGCCGGGCCGCCACGGTGGCCTCGGCGAGCAGGTCGATCAGCTGGACCGCGCCGCAGTCGCCGTCGCAGCCGTCACAGCTGCCGGGCTCGCAGGAGCAGGCCGGATAGCTCTCGTCGGCGTGGTCGTAGTCGCGGAGGCCGGCCTTGACCTCGTCGGGGACGTCGTCCCAGAGCTCCAGGGCGCGGTCCAGCATCCGCAGTTGCTCGGCGAAGGCGTTGCGGCGACGGGCCTCACGCCCGGCGTGCAGCACGGCGGGGACGGCGCGGGCGGCGTCGTGGGCGCAGTACCAGTAGCCGGCCAGGCGGGCGGAGCGCTGGTCGGCGGAGACCAGCATCGGGTCCGCCTCGAGGACCAGCGCGTAGCGGCGGTTGATCCGGGTGATCTCACCGGGCATCAGGTCGTCGCTGACCGCCTCGCGGACCAGCGCGTGCCGGAAGCGGTAGCCGTCGCCGTCGGAGGTCTGCTGGATGATGTTGGCGCCGACGGCGGTGCGCAGCGCGTCGATCTGCTCGTCCTCGTCGAGGGTGCCGATCGCGTCGAGGACGGCGGCCAGCAGCCCGTGCTCGACGCGGGAGCCGCCCTGGGCGAGGATCCGCAGCAGGGTCTGGGTGTCCTCGGGGAGGCCCTCGATGCGGACCAGCAGCAGATCGCGCAGCGTGTCGGTGAGTCCGGTGCTGCAGCCCTGCTGGTGCGAGACGGCGAGCTCCTCCACGAAGAAGGGGTTGCCCTCGGAACGCTTGAAGATCTTCTGGACCAGGTCGGCGCTGGGCCGGGCCGGGCTGAGGATGCCGGCCACCTGGCGGGCCACCTCGCGCTGCTCGAGGCGCGGCAGTTCCATCCGCTGCACGGTGCGCAGCCGCTCGAGTTCGGCCAGGTAGGGGCGGACCGGGTGGCGGCGGTGCAGGTCGTCGCTGCGGTAGGTGGCCAGCAGCACGAGCCTGGCCCGGTGCAGGGTGCGGATCAGGTAGGCGAAGAGCTCCCTGGTGGAGCGGTCGGACCAGTGCAGGTCCTCGACGGCCAGGACCAGGGTCCGATCCGCCGTCAACTGCTCGAAGAGCTGGGCGGTGTGCTCGAAGAGCCGCGCGCGGGCGTACTCGTCGTGGGCCTCGGGCAGCGCCTCGCCCATGTCCGGCAGCAGCCGGGCCAGGCTGCTCTCCCGTCCCACGGCGGCTGCCTCGAGCCGGCTTCCCAACGCTCGGTGCAGCCGCCGCAGAATGGTGGCGAACGGTGCGTAGGGCAAGCCCTCCGCACCCACCTCCAGGCATCCCCCGACCACGACCGGAACCCCCCGAGCCCCGGCCGCGCACTGGAACTCCTCCAGCAGCCTGGTCTTGCCGACCCCCGCCTCGCCCCCGATGAGCAGGACCTGAGGCTGGCCCTGCTCCGCGCGCTGCAGCGCGTCGGTGAGGGTCGCCATCTGCGAACCACGTCCGATGAACACAGGACTTACCGATATCCGCTCCACGGTGGGCAGCATCGCATATGTCCTTCGCCGATCAGCAGTGATTTCAGCGTGCGGCGAGATGCAGAGCCCGGCGTACCGAGCCCCTCGCCCCGGAGCGGCGTGCCTCACCCGCCCTCCGGTTCTTGTTCGCGCGCTGGACCTCGCGGACGAGCCGGTCCTGGGCCGCCTCGGCGAGCAGCTCGTTGTTGCGGATCATGACCATCTGGTACTCGAACATCTCGGAACTCCCCTGTGGGTGGTGGTCTTCGGGATTCCTCGGTCGGTCTCCCTGACAACCTCTAATTTCCTCTCCCAGGGGTGTGCGGCGCATGAGGCGCATGCCCGATCTCGGGGGCCATGGGGTGCTTAGAAACGACGGACCGCCGCCCCCGGTGCGCCTAAGCACCGAGAGCGGCGGTCCGTCTCACCTAAGGAGGGCCTGAGCAGGCCTTACTCCGGGGTCACCCCGAGCTTCTCGAAGATCAGCTCCTTGACCCTGGCGGCGTCGGCCTGGCCGCGGGTGGCCTTCATGACCGCGCCCACCAGCGCGCCCGCGGCGGCGAACTTGCCGTCACGGATCTTGGCGGCGACGTCCGGCTGGGCCGCCAGCGCGGCGTCGATGGCCGCGCCGAGCGCGGAGTCGTCGGAGACGACGGCCAGGCCGCGCTTCTCCACGACCGCGTCCGGCTCGCCCTCGCCGGCCAGCACGCCCTCGATGACCTGGCGGGCCAGCTTGTCGTTGAGCTTGCCCTCCCCCACCAGCGCCGCGACGCGCGCGACCTGGGCCGGGGTGATCGGCAGCTCGCCGAGGTCGACGCCGTCCTCGTTGGCACGACGGGCGAGCTCGCCCATCCACCACTTGCGGGCCTGGTCGGCCGGGGCGCCGGCGGCGATCGTGTCGAGGATCAGCTCGATGGCGCCCGCGTTGAGCGCCGACTGCATCTCCGCGTCGGAGATGCCCCACTCGCCCTGCAGCCGCTGCCGCCGCACCCGCGGCAGCTCGGGCAGCTCGCCGCGCAGCTGCTCCACCCACTCGCGCGAGGGGGCGACCGGGACCAGGTCGGGCTCGGGGAAGTAGCGGTAGTCCTCCGCCTCCTCCTTGACGCGCCCCGAGGTCGTGGTGCCGTTGTCCTCGTGGAAGTGGCGGGTCTCCTGGATGATCGTGCCGCCCTCGTCGAGCACCGCGGCGTGCCGCTGGATCTCGAAACGGGCGGCGCGCTCGACGCTGCGCAGCGAGTTGACGTTCTTGGTCTCGCTGCGGGTGCCGAACTTCTCGGCGTCCTTGCGCATCAGCGACAGGTTGACGTCGCAGCGCATCTGGCCCATCTCCATGCGGGCCTCGGAGACGCCCAGCGCGCGGATCAGCTCGCGCAGCTCCGCGACGTAGGCCTTGGCGACCTCGGGTGCGCGCTCGCCCGCGCCGACGATCGGCTTGGTGACGATCTCGATCAGCGGGATGCCGGCCCGGTTGTAGTCCAGCAGCGAGTGCGAGGCGCCGTGGATACGGCCGGTCGCGCCGCCGACGTGGGTGGACTTGCCGGTGTCCTCCTCCATGTGGGCGCGCTCGATCTCCACGCGGAAGACCTCGCCGTCCTCCAACTGCACGTCGAGGTAGCCGTTGAAGGCGATCGGCTCGTCGTACTGGGAGGTCTGGAAGTTCTTCGGCATGTCCGGGTAGAAGTAGTTCTTCCGGGCGAAGCGGCACCACTCGGCGATCTCGCAGTTGAGCGCGAGGCCGATGCGGATCGCGGACTCGACGCCGATCGCGTTGACGACCGGCAGCGAGCCCGGCAGCCCCAGGCAGGTCGGGCAGACCTGGGTGTTCGGCTCCGCGCCCAGCGCGGTCGAACAGCCGCAGAACATCTTGGTCTTGGTACCCAGCTCGACGTGGACCTCAAGGCCCATCACCGGGTCGTACGAGGCGAGAGCCTCCTCGTACGGGACCAGGTCAATGACGCTCACTCGGCGTCCTTTCAGGGTTGGCTCGCGGTCGGTCTCAGTCGGCGAGGATGTCGGGGACGCTGTCCGAGGTCAGCCGGCGCAGCTCGCGGACGAGCAGCAGCGTGCTGGTGACCAGGGCGAGGGCCCCGACGGCGGCGTTGACGAGCTTGAGGGTGTCCGCCTCGGTACGGGCCCTGCGGATGTCCTTGACGATGCCGAAGGCGCCGAACGCACTGCCGCCGATGCCCAGCATCAGGCCCGGCTTGGTGTGCTTGAAGCCCTTGGCCGTGTCCAGCTTGCTCATAGTGCCGGTGCCTCCTCCAGCAGGGGGTGTCCCCACTTGTCGTTGAGAGCCGCCTCGACAGCCGCGCCGACGCGGTAGAGCCGGTCGTCCTTCAGCGCGGGAGCGATGATCTGCAGGCCGACCGGGAGATTGTCCTCCGGCGCCAGGCCGCAGGGCACCGACATGGCCGCGTTTCCGGCCAGGTTCGACGGAATGGTGCACAGGTCCGCGAGGTACATCGCCATCGGGTCGTCGGCGCGCTCGCCGATCGGGAAGGCGGTGGTCGGGGTGGTCGGCGAGACCAGGACGTCGACGTCCGCGAAGGCGCGGTCGAAGTCGCGCGTGATGAGCGTGCGCACCTTCTGGGCCGAGCCGTAGTAGGCGTCGTAGTAGCCCGAGGAGAGGGCGTAGGTACCGAGCATGATGCGGCGCTTGACCTCGGGGCCGAAGCCGGCCTCGCGGGTCAGCGCGGTGACGTCCTCGGCCGAGCGCGAGCCGTCGTCGCCGACGCGCAGGCCGTAGCGCATGGCGTCGAAGCGGGCCAGGTTGGAGGACGCCTCGGAGGGGGCGATCAGGTAGTACGCCGGCAGCGCGTAGGTGAAGGAGGGGCAGGAGATCTCGACGATCTCGGCGCCCAGCGCGCGCAGGAGCTCCACCGACTCGTGGAAGCGCTGCATCACACCGGCCTGGTAGCCCTCGCCGCCGAACTCCTTGACCACGCCGACGCGCAGACCCTTGACGTCCGCCTGGCGGGCCGCGGCCACGACGGGTGGCACGGGGGCGTTGATCGAGGTCGAGTCGAAGGGGTCGTATCCGGCGATGGCCTCGTGCAGCAGCGCCGCGTCCAGGACCGTGCGGGCGCAGGGACCGCCCTGGTCGAGGGAGGAGGAGAAGGCGATCAGGCCGTAGCGGGAGACGCTGCCGTAGGTCGGCTTGACGCCGACGGTGCCGGTGACCGCGCCGGGCTGGCGGATCGAGCCGCCGGTGTCGGTGCCGATGGCGAGCGGGGCCTCGTAGGCCGCCAGCGCCGCGGCGGAGCCGCCGCCGGAGCCGCCGGGGATCCGGGAGAGGTCCCACGGGTTGCCGGTCGGGCCGAAGGCGGAGTTCTCGGTGGAGGACCCCATGGCGAACTCGTCCATGTTGGTCTTGCCGAGGATCACCACGCCCGCGTCCTTGAGACGGCGGGTCAGCGTCGCGTCGTACGGCGGCACCCAGCCCTCGAGGATCTTCGAGCCCGCGGTGGTCGGCACGCCCCGGGTGGTGAAGACGTCCTTCAGCGCGAGCGGGACGCCGGCCAGCGGGCCGAGCTCCTCGCCCTTGGCGCGCTTCTCGTCCACGGCGCGGGCGGCGGCCAGCGCGCCCTCGGCGTCGACGTGGAGGAAGGCGTGCACCTTCTCGTCCACGGCCCCGATGCGGTCCAGGTGCGCCTGGGCGACCTCGACGGCCGAGACCTCGCCGGAGGCGATCGCCTGCGCGGTGTGCGCGGCGGTGTTGCGAATGAGGTCGGTCATCTCGCTCAGTCCTCCCCGAGGATCTGCGGGACGCGGAAGCGCTGCTCCTCCGCGGCCGGGGCGCACGCGAGCACCTCGTCGGGGTTGAGCGAGGGACGCACCTCGTCGGCGCGCATGACGTTGGTCAGCGGCAGCGGGTGCGAGGTCGGCGGGACGTCTTCGGCGGCGATCTCGCTGACGCGGGCGACCGCGTCGACGATGTCGTTCAGCTGCTCGGCGAAGTGGTCGAGTTCTTCGCTCTTGAGCTCCAGCCGCGACAGCCGGGCGAGGTGGGCGACCTCCTCGCGCGTAATGCCAGGCATGCAGCGATCCTCTGGTGAGTGAGTGGTGAAGCGATTCGAGTCGCCCCAGTCTATTGACAGCGGGGCCGGGCTCCATCCTACGGACGCGGCGGCACCGGTCGCGCGGGCGTTTTGCGCAGCGTCTCCGGGCTCTCCACGGTGCGGGTGCGCAGCCAGGCCGTGGCGGCCTCGGCCGGGAGGGCGGCGGAGACCAGCCAGCCCTGGACCGCGTCGCAGCCCATCCGGTGCAGCCGCTCCCAGGTCTCGTCGTCCTCGACGCCCTCGGCGACGACGGTCAGCCCGAGCGAGTGCGCGAGCTGGACGCTGCAGCGGACCACGGCCGCGTCGTGGTCGTCGGCGACCATGCGGCTGACGAAGGAGCGGTCGATCTTCAGCTCGCCGACCGGGAGGCGGCGCAGCCGCACCAGCGAGGAGTAGCCGGTGCCGAAGTCGTCCAGGGACATGCCGACGCCGTGGCCGCGCAGCTCCTCCAGCGTCTCGGCGGCCCGGGCGCCGTCCTCCAGCAGCAGCCGCTCGGTGATCTCCAGCTGCAGCGCGTCGGCGGGGACGCCGTGCCTGGCGAGCCGCTCGGCGACGCCGGTGGCGAACCCCGTCCGCAGCACGTCGCGCGGCGAGACGTTGACGGCGACCTGCACCACGATGCCCTGTTCGCGCCAGCGCGCCAGCTGGCTGACGGCCGCCTCCAGCACGTAGTCGGTGAGCTGCGGCATCAGCCCGCTGGATTCGGCCAGCCCGACGAACTCCTCGGGACTGACCGGGCCGCGCCCGGCGCGGGACCAGCGCACCAGCGCCTCCAGGCCGACGACGCTGCCGTCGAAGGCGACCTTGGGCTGGTAATGGATCTCCACCTCGCCCTGGTCCAGCGCCCGGCGCAGGTCGCCGAGGAGACCGAGCCTGAGCGGGGTGTCCTCCTCCTGCCCGGCCTGGTAGACCGCGACTCCGGCACGGCTGCGCTGCGCGTGGACCATGGCGATGTCGGCGCGCCGCAGCAGCGACTCGGCGTCCGGGGCGTGGTCGGGCAGCACGGCGACGCCGGTGCTGGACTCCAGGATCAGCTGCAGGCCCCCGAACTGGATCGGCACGGCGACCTCGGCGGCGAAGCCGCGGGCCAGCCGCAGCAGCGCGCCGGGCTCCTCCGGCGGCTCGGGGACCAGCACGGCGAACTCGTCGCCGCCGAGGCGCGCGACGAGTGCGCCGGTGTCGACGGCGAGCGACTGCAGCCGCTGGGCGACCTGGACCAGCAGCCGGTCGCCGGCGAGATGTCCGAGCGTGTCGTTGAGCGAGCGGAACCGGTCCAGGTCGATCAGGACCAGCGCGTGCCGCGCCCGGGCGGCGGCGGCCTGCCCGGCGGCGAGGTGCAGGGCGGCGCGGTTGGGCAGCCCGGTGAGCCGGTCGGTGACGCCCTCGCGCAGCCGCTGCCGGCCGAACCACCAGGCGGCGAAGAGGACCGCGATCGGCACGCCGAAGAGCGGCAACAGCTGCGGCGCGTGCAAACCGACCACCTGGGCCAGCGGCACCAGCGGCGCCGCCCCGGCGAACCCCACGCCGAGAAACACCGCCGCCTTGACGGCGAACCCCGCACGGTCGGCACCCAGGCCTGACCGGGACGTGCGCTCCATCGGTGTTCCTCGTGCTTCCCCACTCGCCCGGATCCACCCGCACGGGACCGCGCAGGACAGCACGGACCGACAGGATCGGGCTCAGTCCAGCCTAGGGCGCGTGCCCACCGGTGACGTGGCAATCGACCGGGCCGTGACCGAGCGGTGTCCTGCCAGCGCGATGATATGGCTTTTCTGCCCTGATTTGCCCGACCGCAGCGCCGACAAACAGACTTGACATTCCGCCAGGCCGCCCCGGCCTGCTACTCCTCGACCGGCAGCGCGGCGGCCCGCGCCGCGTCCGGCCCCTCGGCCAGCAGCACGGCGAAACCGGCGTCGTCCAGGATGGCCAGCTTGAGCTGCACCGCCTTGTCGTACTTCGATCCCGGGTTGTCGCCGACGACGACGAAGTCGGTCTTCTTCGACACCGACCCGGTCACCTTGGCGCCACGCGCCTGCAGCGCGTCCTTCGCGCCGTCCCGCGTGTGGTCGGCGAGAGTCCCGGTGACCACCACGGTCAGCCCCTCCAACGGCCGCGGCCCCGACTCCTCCTCCCCGGCCTCGTCGACGAAGCGGACGCCGGCGGCACGCCACTTCTCGATGATCTCCCGGTGCCAGTCCTCGGCGAACCAGTCGACGACCGCCTTCGCGATGCCGGGGCCGACCCCCTCGACCGCGGCGAGTTCCTCCTCACCGGCGCTCGCGATCCGGTCCAGATCACGGAACTCACGCGCGATGGCCTGCGCGGCGACCGGCCCGACCCGTCGGATCGAGAGGCCGTTGAGCACCCGCCAGAGCGGCTGCTCCTTGGCCAGCTGGAGATTGTCGAGCAGTTGCGTGGTGGTCTTCTTCGGCTCGCCCCTGAGGTTGGCGAAGAAGCTGACGACCTTCTGCTCGCCGGTCTCCTCGTCGATCCGGGGCAGCCCCGTCTTCGGATCGCGCACCAGCGCCTTGATGGGCAGCAGCTCCTCGACCGTGAGGTCGAAGAGGTCGCCCTCGTTCACGAGCGGCGGGCTGGCCGGCTCCAACGGCTGGGTGAGCGCGATGGCCGCGACGTAACCGAAGCCCTCGACGTCCAGGCACTCGCGGCCGCCGAGAAAGGCGACGCGCTCCCGCAACTGCGCAGGGCAGTACCGGGCGTTGGGACAGCGGAGATCCTTGTCCCCCTCGGTCATCGGGCGCAGTTCGGTGCCGCACTCGTGGCAGTGGGTGGGCATCACGAACGGGCGCTCGGTGCCGTCGCGGAGCGCCACCACCGGGCCGAGGATCTCGGGGATGACGTCACCCGCCTTGCGGATCACGATCGTGTCGCCCAGCAGGACGCCCTTGGCCTTGACCACGTCCTGGTTGTGCAGCGTCGCGTACTGCACCATCGAACCGGCGACCTTGACCGGCTTCTCCAGCACGGCGTACGGCGTGGCCCGGCCGGTCCGGCCGATGCCGACGAGGATCCGGTCCAGCTTGGCGTTGACCTCCTCCGGCGGGTACTTCCAGGCGATGGCCCAGCGCGGCGCGCGGGAGGTGGAGCCGAGCCGGCCCTGGAGGGCGATCTCGTCCACCTTGACGACCACGCCGTCGATCTCGTGCTCGACGCTGTGGCGCTGCTCGCCGTAGCGGGCGATGAACTCCTTGACCTCCGCCAGGGTGCCGACCACCGCGTTGTGCCGTGCCGTCGGCAGACCCCATCCGTGCAGCAGCTCGTAGGCGTGCGACTGGCAGTCGATGTCGAAACCCCGGCGGGCGCCGATGCCGTGGACGATCATGTGCAGCGGGCGCTGGGCGGTGACGGCCGGGTCCTTCTGCCGCAGCGAGCCGGCCGCGGAGTTGCGCGGGTTGGCGTAAGGGTCCTCGCCGGCCGCGACCCTGGCGATGTTCAGGTCCTCGAAGTCCTCGATCGGGAAGTAGACCTCGCCGCGGATCTCCACCAGCTCCGGCGGGTTCTCACCGGTCAACCGGTGCGGGATCTCCTTGATCGTGCGCACGTTGGGGGTGATGTCGTCGCCGACCCTGCCGGTGCCCCGCGTCGCGGCACGGACCAGCACGCCCCGCTCGTAGGTCAGGTTCACGGCCAGACCGTCGATCTTCAGCTCGCACAGGTAGTGGAACTCCTGCCCCGCGAGATCACGCTCGACGCGCTCGGCCCAGGCGTCCAGCTCCTCGTCGTTGAAGGCGTTGTCCAGACTGAGCATCCGCTCCAGGTGCTCGACCTTGGCGAAGTCGGTGGTCGCGTCGCCGCCCACCTTCTGCGTCGGCGAGTCGGGCGTGCGCAGCTCGGGGAACCGCTCCTCGATCGCCTCGAGCTCGCGCATGAGCAGATCGAACTCGCCGTCGCTGATCGTCGGCGCGTCCTCGTTGTAGTACCGGTACCGGTGCTCTTCGATCTCCTGGGCAAGCTGCGCGTGCCGTGCGCGATCCTCGTCCAACGACACCGGACTCCACCCCTCGGTCGGTTATTCAGGATTGTCGGCCAGACTCTGCGCCGCGATGACGCTGTGTGACAGAGCGGTACGCGCATACGCCGGTGACGCCCCGGCCAGGCCGCAGGTCGGGGTGATCACGACGGAGCGCGGCAGCAGCGCGGGGGCCAGGCCCAGTCGCCGCCACAACGTCCTCACACCACTGACACTACCGGCCGGGTCTGACAATTTTCGGTCGGTGGAAGGCACGACACCGAGCAGAAAGACGGTCCCCGCCTCCACTCCCTCACCGATCGCGTCGTCGTCACGCTCCGTCAGCAGGGATGCGTCCAGCGACACCGCGGAGACGCCCGCCCGGCGCAGGAGCCCGATCGGGACCTGCGGTGCGCAGCTGTGCACCGCAACCGGGACGTCCAGCGCCGCCACGCCGCCGATCAGACCGCGCAGCACCTCCTCGGCCACGCCCTTGTCCACCGCGCGCAGCCGCTGCCAGCCGCTCGCCGTCTTCACCCGGCCGGCCAGCACCGCGGGCAGCGAGGGCTCGTCCAGCTGCAGCAGCACCCGCGCGCCGGGGATCCGCCGGCGCACCTCGGCCAGGTGCAGCCGCAGTCCCTCCGTCAGCGAGGCGGCGATGTCCCTGACCGCGCCGGGATCGGCCAGCGCCTTCTCGCCGCGCTGGAGTTCGACCGCCGCCGCCAAGGTCCACGGGCCCACCGCCTGGACCTTGACCGGGCCCACGTAGTCCTGGGTGAACTCCTCCAGCGCGTCCAGGTCCTCGCCCAGCCAGGAGTGGGCCCGTCGGGTGTCCCGGCCCGGATGGTCGCCGAAGCGCCAACCCGAGGGCTCGACCCTGGCGAACAGCTCGACCAGCATGCCCAGGCTGCGCCCGATCATGTCCGCGCCCGGACCGCGCGCGGGCAGCTCGGCCAGGTGCGGCAGCGCCTCCAGCGAGCCGGTGACGGTCTTCGCCGCCTCGCGCGCGTCGGTACCGGGCATCGACCCGATCCCGGTCGCGCCGGGACCGGTCAGCTCGGGAAAAGGCAGTCCGCTCATCGGCCCGGCCGTACCGTCACATCGGTGATCTCCGCGTCGCGCGGCAGGTCGAGCGCGGTGAGCACCGCCGTCGCGACCGACTCCGGCGCGATCCAGGCGTCAGCCTCGTACGCGCGGCCCTCCTGGGCGTGCACCTTGACCTGCATCGGGGTCGCGGTACGACCCGGGTAGACGGTGGTCACCCGCACCCCGTTGCCGTGCTCCTCCTCGCGCAGCGAGTCCGCCAGCGCCTTCAGCCCGAACTTGGACGCCGCGTAGACGCCCCACTCGGCGCTCGCCCGCAGGCCCGCGCCGGAGTTGACGAAGACCACGTGCCCGCGCGACATCCGGACCGTCGGCAGGAAGAGCCGGGTCAGCTCGGCCGGGGCCACCAGGTTCACGGCCAGGGTGTCCTGCCAGACCTTCACGCCCATGTCGCCGATCGCGCCCAGCTCGACCATGCCCGCGACGTGCAGCAGCGAGTCGATCCGGTCCGGCTGCGCCTGGTGCCCCAGCGCCCAGCTCAGCCGCTCCGGCTGGGCCAGGTCGCCGACCAGCGTCTGCGCGGCGGGGAACCGCTCACGCAGCTCCGCCGCGCGGCGCGCGTCCCGCGCCAGCAGCCACAGCTCCTCGCCGCGCTCGGTCAGCTTCGCGGCGACCGCCGCGCCGATGCCGGAGCCCGCTCCGGTGATCACATGCGTACCCATGGGTTCATCAGTACCACGCCCGAGCAGGCTCCCCGTGCGCCACCATGGTCGTGCGTGGTCATGCGCACGCAGACAACCTGGGGGAACAGGTGCCGGAACCGGCTGCTACGGACGAACGGACCAGCGTGGAGGAGGAGCGCCGCGGCCACATGATCGTGGTGGGGAACGACGCCCTCACCCTCCGGCTCGTCGAGGACCTCGCCGGGCTCTACGGTGAGCGGGTCGTCGTGATCGTCCCCGACGCACGCGCCTCCTACGGACCGCAACTCACCGCGCTGGGCCGGGAGCAGGCCCGGATCACCGTGCTGCAGGGACGGCGCCCGGACGAGGCCACGCTGACCGAGGCCAGGATCGGGGAGGCGGCCTCGCTCGCCCTGGTGGTCGACGACGACCAGGCCGTCACCCAGGCCGCGCTGGTGGCCCGGACGCTAAACGCGACGGTGCGCCTGGCCCTGCGCGTCCACAACCAGGCGCTGGGCGCCCGGCTGACCCGCCTGCTGGACCGCGAGGACGCCCCCGCCACCGCGGCCTCCGCCTCCGACACGGCCGCGCCCGCGCTGGTCTCCGCCGCGCTGCCCAACCGCCGGCTGACCTTCCGTCTCGATGGCGGCACCTGCAGTGTCCTCGGCCGCAACCGGAGCGAGGAGGCGGAGGAGCTCCCCGGCCGGAACGAGATCCCGATCGCCCTGCTCACCGAGGACAGCGGCGTCCTGCTGCCGCGCGAGGAGGACCTCGCCGCGGGCGCCCCCGAGAGCACCGTGCTGCGGATCCTCCACCACCGCGATCCTGACCGCCGCCGGGGCCTGCTCAGGATCGACCACCGGCGCTTCGTGGCGGGCGTGCGCTCCTTCTTCTCCAGGAAGCTGCTCGCGATCAGCCTCGCCCTGGCGCTCGTGGTCGTGCTGCTGACCGTGCTGACCTGGCAGCTGACCGGCAACTCGCTCGGTCTCTCCCTCTTCTACGTGCTGCTCGACCTCGGCTCGGCCGGCAACCCGGCCACCGACCACGGCGACAACGTGGCCCGCAAGGTGCTGCAGATCGTCACGGTCTTCACCGGCATCGTGCTGCTGGGCACGGTCGCCGCCGTGATGCTGGACAACCTCGGCGCGCTGCGCACCACGCCGAGCCCGCGCCGGGTCCCGCGGACCGTGAACAAGCACGTGGTGCTGATCGGCCTCGGCAAGGTCGGCAGCACGGTGGTGGAGCGTCTGCACGACATGCGCGTGCCCGTCGTGGTGGTGGAGCGGAACCCGTCCGTGCCCGGGCTGACCGCGATCCGCGAACGCGGGATCCCGGTGGTCGTCGGCGAGTTCGGCCGCCGCAAGGTCTTCAGGGCCGCCAGGGTGGACCGGGCGCAGGCCCTGATGGCGCTCACCAACAACGACAGCGCGAATCTGCAGGCCGTCCTCTACGCGCGCGAGCAACAGCCCGAACTGCGGGTCGTGCTCCGGCTGTTCGACGAGGAGTTCGCCGCCACGGTGTACCGCTCGCTGCGCGCGGCGCACCCGGACGCCAAGACCCGCAGCCGCAGCGTCTCCTATCTCGCCGCGCCCGCCTTCGCCGCCGCCATGATGGGTCGCCAGGTGCTGGCGGCGATCCCGGCCAAGCGCGAGCTGCTGCTGGTCGCGGACGTGGCGGTGCGGGACCAGAGCGAGCTCTACCACCGCACGGTCGGCGAGGCGTTCCACACCGGCGCCTGGCGGGTGGTCGGCATCCGGCGCTGGGACGGCTCACTGGAGTGGAACCCCGGACCCGACCGACAGCTGCGCGGCAGCGAGCGGGTCGTGGTGGTGGCCACCCGCGAGGGCCTGGGCCGATTATCAGGCCTGCTGCGGCTGGGGCTGCGGGGTGGCCCGCTCGGTGGTCGCGATCGTCGCCGAACCGACGACGCGGGTCCCGTCGTACAGGACCACGGCCTGGCCCGGCGCGATGCCGCGGACCGGCGCGTCCAGGACGACGCGCAGGCCGCCGTCCGCGTCGATCTCCGCCGTCACCGGCACCGGCTCGCCGTGGGCCCGCAGCTGCGCGTGGTAGCGCCCGGTGCCGACCGGCGCCTCCTCCCCGCACCAGCGCGGCTTGACGCCGGTGAGCGCGGCGATGTCCAGCGCCTCGACCGGGCCGACGGTGACCCGGTTGTCGACGGGCGAGATGTCCAGCACGTACCGCGGCTTCCCGTCGGCGGCGGGCCGTCCGATACGCAGACCCTTGCGCTGGCCGATGGTGAAGCCGAAGGCCCCGCTGTGCTCGCCGACGACGGTGCCGTCCACGTCCACGATGTCGCCGGTGGCCGAGCCGAGCCGCTGGGCCAGGAATCCCTGGGTGTCCCCGTCGGCGATGAAGCAGATGTCGTGACTGTCGGGCTTCTTCGCGACCGCGAGGCCGCGGCGCTCGGCCTCCACCCTGACCTGCTCCTTCGGGGTGTCCCCCAGCGGGAACATGGCATGCGCGAGCTGCTCGGCGTCGAGGACGCCGAGCACGTAGGACTGGTCCTTGCCCGGGTCGACCCCGCGGTGGAGCGTGCGCCCCCGGCCCGGCTCGTCGACGATCCTGGCGTAGTGGCCGGTGCAGACGGCGTCGAAGCCGAGGGCGACGGCCTTGTCGAGCAGCGCGGCGAACTTGATCTTCTCGTTGCAGCGGAGACAGGGGTTGGGCGTCCGCCCCGCCGCGTACTCGGCGACGAAGTCGTCGATGACGTCCTCGCGGAACCGCTCGGCGAGATCCCAGACGTAGAACGGGATCCCGATCACATCCGCGGCGCGGCGCGCGTCCCGCGAGTCCTCCAGCGTGCAGCAGCCGCGGGCCCCGGTCCGGAACGACTGCGGATTGCTCGCCAAGGCGAGATGCACGCCGGTCACCTCGTGCCCGGCCGCCACGGCCCGCGCGGCGGCGACGGCGGAGTCCACGCCCCCGGACATGGCCGCGAGCACGCGCAGCTTCCCGCCCGGCAGGGCGGCGGCGAAGGAGTCAGGGGCACCGGGAAAGTCAGACATAGTGCCTCCAAGCCTACGTGCAGTGGCAACCCGCCGGCGGCGCGCGTGCGACTACCGCCTCGTCGTCGCGCCGGCCAGGCGGGCGCGGGCGACGACGGGGGCGATGGCGTCGGCGAGGGCCTTGACGTCCGAGGGGGTCGAGGTGTGGCCGAGGGAGAAGCGGAGGGACGCCCGCGCCATCGCCGGCTCCGCGCCCATCGCGAGGAGGACGTGGCTCGGCTGGGGGACGCCCGCCGAGCACGCGGAGCCCGTCGAGCACTCGATGCCGCGCGCGTCGAGCAGCATCAGCAGCGCGTCGCCCTCGCAGCCGGGGAAGGAGAAGTGGGCGTTGGCGCTGAGCCGGCCCTCCGCGGACGGGTCGCCGTTCAGCACCGCGTCGGGAACCGCCGCGCGGACCTCCGCGATCAGCATGTCCCGCAGCGCCGCCAGTTCCGCCGCGGCCGCGGGTCTCCGCTCCGCGGCGATCGCCGCCGCCGCGGCGAACCCCGCCGCCGCGGGGACGTCCAGCGTCCCCGAGCGGACGTCGCGCTCCTGGCCGCCGCCGTGCAGCAGCGGGACCGGGCTCGCCCCGCGGGACAGCACCAGCGCGCCGACCCCGTACGGGCCGCCGACCTTGTGGCCGGTCACCGTCATCGCGTCCAGGCCCGAGTCCTCGAAGGAGAGCGGGACCTGGCCGAAGGCCTGGACCGCGTCCGCGTGCATCGGCACGCCGAACTCCCGTGCCACCGCCGAAAGTTCACGGATCGGCTGGATCGTGCCGACCTCGTTGTTGGCCCACATCACGGTGACCAGTGCGACGTCCGCCGGGTTCGCCTCGAGCGCCGCGCGCAGCGTCTGCGCGTGGACGCGGCCCAGCGGGTCGACCGGGAGCCAGTCCACGACGGCACCCTCGTGCTGCTCCAGCCAGTGCACCGCGTCCAGGACCGCGTGGTGCTCGACGGGGCTGCAGAGGATCCGGCGGCGCACGGGATCGGCGTCCCTGCGGGCCCAGTAGAGACCCTTCACCGCGAGGTTGTCGGACTCGGTACCGCCGCCGGTGAGGACGATCTCGCTCGGGCGGGCGCCCAGCGCGGCGGCGAGGGTCTCGCGGGACTCCTCGATCACCCGGCGGGCGCGGCGTCCGGCGGCGTGCAGGGACGAGGCGTTGCCGGTCTGACCGAACTGCGCGGTCATCGCCTGGACCGCCTCCGGCAGCATCGGCGTCGTGGCGGCGTGGTCGAGGTAGGGCATGGCGGGACAAGTCTAGGGCCACCCGCACGCCCTCTCCGCCCCGCACGCCGTTTCTCCCCGGGACACGGCCCGTTCGGACACGGGCCCCGCCGGCCGTACATTCCGAATACGCATCATCCATTGCAGCCTGTGCAACGGCGTCCCTATGATCCCTGCAACTGTCGGGGGCAAGCGTCGGGGCTGGTGGGACATGTCGCAGTCGGTGGACCGGGCGCTCACCGTGCTCGCCTCGCTCGCCGAGGGCCCGACCTCGCTGGAGCAGGCCGCCGCGCGCCTCGGCGTGCACAAGTCCACCGCGCTGCGGCTGCTGCGGACGCTGGAGGAGCACGGCTTCGTGCACCGCCAGGCGGACTACCGCTACCGGCTCGGCGGCGGACTCTTCTCCCTGGCCCAGTTGGCGCTGGAGAGCATCGACGTCCGCGGTGTCGCGGCCCCGCACCTCGCCGCGCTGAACGACCGCTGCGGGCACACGGTCCACCTGGCCGTGTACGAGGACGGCGAGGCGACCTACGTCGACAAGCTGGAGAGCCGCTATCCGGTCAGGATGTACTCCCGCATCGGCAAGCGCGCCCCGCTGACCGCCTCCGCCGTCGGCAAGGTGCTGCTGGCCGGCCTGCCGCCGGCCCGCCGCTCCGAGCTCGCGTACCGGCTGGAGTACCCGGCCTACACGCCCCGCTCGCTGCGGACGGCCGAGGCGCTGCTCGCCGAACTGGAGACGGTCCGCGAGCAGGGCTGGGCGATGGACCGCAGCGAGTACGAGGAGAGCGTCAACTGCGTGGCGGTCCCGATCCGCGGCATCGACGGCCGGGTGATCGCCGCGTGTTCCATCTCCACTCCCACGGTGGTGGCCCCGCTCGCCGCCCTGCGCCGGCTGGTCCCCGAGCTGACGGCCACCGCGGACGCGATCTCCCGCGAGTACGGCGGACGCTCCCGCTGAGACCGGAGCCCGCTCAGGTCTCACCGGTGTTGGAACTGCCCCGGTGCCAGGCGCGGGGCGCGCGCAGGTCGTACTTGATGGCCAGCATCCGCAGGCCGAAGGCGAGCAGCACCGCCGCACTGCCGGTCACGGCGCCGAGCGTGCCGGTGCTGATCAGCGCCGCCGTCACACCCGCGCCGAGCAGCGCGGGGACGGCGTAGAGGGAGCGGTCCCAGCGCAGCAGCGAGGGGATCTCCATGGCCAGCAGGTCACGGATCACGCCGCCGCCCGCCGCGGTGATCATTCCCAGTGCGATCGAGGCGACCACCCCCAGACCGTAGTCGTGGGCCTTCGCCGTCCCGGTCACCGCGAAGAGGCCGAGCCCCAGCGCGTCGAGCGTCTGCACGGTGAGGTTGATCCTGGCGACCTCGGGGTGCAGGAAGAACACCACCAGCGTCGCGATCAGGGGCGTCACGAAGTAGCCGATGTTCGTGAACGCGACCGGGGGCACCGCGCCGATCAGCTCGTCGCGCAGCACGCCCCCGCCCAGCGCCGTCGCCTCCGCGAGCACCGCCATGCCGAAGACGTCGAAGTTCTTCCGCACCGCGAGCAGGCTGCCGGAGAGGGCGAAGACGAAGATGCCGGAGAGGTCGAGCACCTGCTCGACCCCCGGGGAGAAAAGCTGCGAGGTCACCCCGCATTTCTATCGTGAAATACGGGATGACCTCGCGTGGCGGCCTGGGCCGCGGGAGACCTCGGGAACCTCGGACGTGCTCAGGTGTTCTCGGGGAAGTGACAGGCCACCTGGTGGCCGGTCTTGAGCGCCACCAGCGGCGGCTCCTCCGTCGCGCACTGCTCCGTCGCCTTCCAGCAACGGGTGCGGAAGCGGCAGCCGGAGGGCGGGTTGACCGGCGAGGGCACGTCACCGGTGAGCAGGATGCGCTCGCGCTGCTCCTTGCGGTTCGGGTCCGGCACCGGCACCGCGGACATCAGCGCGTTGGTGTACGGGTGCATCGGCGACTTGTAGAGGGAGTCCCGGTCCGCGATCTCGACGATCTTGCCCAGGTACATCACCGCGACGCGGTCCGACACGTGGCGCACCACGGAGAGGTCGTGGGCGATCACCACGTAGGTGAGGCCCAGCTCCTGCTGCAGGTCGTCGAGGAGGTTGACGACCTGCGCCTGGATCGACACGTCCAGCGCCGAGACCGGCTCGTCCGCGACGATCATCTTCGGCCGCAGCGCGAGCGCGCGGGCGATGCCGATGCGCTGGCGCTGACCGCCGGAGAACTCGTGCGGGTAGCGGTTGTAGTGCTCGGGGCTGAGCCCGCACAGCTCCAGCAGGTCCTGGACCGCGGTCTTGATGCCGTTCTCGGTCTTGATGTTCTGCAGCCGGAACGGCGCGCCGACGATCGTCCCGATCGTGTGCCTCGGGTTCAGCGAGGAGTACGGGTCCTGGAAGATCATCTGGATGTCGCGTCGCAGCGGACGCATCTGCGCGGTGTTCAGGTGCGTGATGTCCACGCCCTCGAACTCCACCTTGCCGCCGGTCGGCTCCAGCAGACGGGTGATCAGCCGGCCCATGGTCGACTTGCCGCAGCCGGACTCGCCCACCACGCCCAGGGTCTCACCGCTGCGGACGTCGAAGGTGAGGCCGTCCACGGCCTGCACCGCACCGACCTGGCGCTGCAGCAGGCCCTTCTTGATCGGGAAGTGCTTGACCAGGTTGGTGACCTTGAGCAGCGCCTCGCCCTCGGACGCGGGGGGAGTCGCGGGCGCCGGGACGGTCGCCGTCGAGCTTTCTTCACTCATTGTTTCTTCGTCTCCTCGACTTGCTACCGGCTAGAGCCGGGGAGCGATCTCCTCGGTGAAGATCTGCTGACGGGCCTCCAGGGACATGTGACAGGCCGCCAGGTGGTTCTCGCCCACGCTGACCAGCTGCGGAGTCACGGTCTGCGACTTGCCGTCGGTGCGGTCCGCGTAGGGGCACCGGGGGTGGAAGGCGCAGCCGTTCGGCAGGTTGATCAGCGACGGCGGGTTGCCCTGGACCGGGACGAGCCGCTCCTGCAGCTCACGGTCGATGCGGGGCATCGAGCCGAGCAGACCCCAGGTGTAGGGGTGCTCGGGCTCGGTGAAGAGCTTGTCGGCCGGGCCCTTCTCCACGCACTTGCCGCCGTACATCACCAGGATGTCGTCGGCGAGCTCGGCGACGACGCCGAGGTCGTGCGTGATGATGATGACCGAGGAGCCGAACTCCTTCTGCAGGTCCCGGATCAGGTCCAGGATCTGCGCCTGCACGGTCACGTCGAGCGCGGTGGTCGGCTCGTCGGCGATCAGCAGCGAGGGGTCGTTGGCCAGCGCCATCGCGATCATCGCGCGCTGACGCATACCGCCGGAGAACTCGTGCGGGTGGTTGTCCACGCGCTTGTCCGGCTGCGGGATGCCGACACGGTCCAGCAGCTGGATCGCGTGCTGGCGCGCGGCGGCCTTGCCGGCCTGCGGGTTGTGCTGGCGGTAGCCCTCGATGATCTGCTGGCCGACCGTGTAGTACGGGTGCATGGCCGTCAGCGGGTCCTGGAAGATCATCGCCATCTTCTGGCCGCGGAGTCTGCGCACCTCCTCGGGGGAGGCGCTGATCAGCTCCTGGCCGTCCAGCCAGATCTCGCCGGAGAGCTTCGGGCCGCGCTTCTTCCCGACGTTGCGGTGCAGACCCATGATCGACAGCGAGGTCACCGACTTGCCAGAGCCGGACTCGCCCACGATGCCGAGGGTCTTGCCGCGCTCCAGGTCGAAGCTCAGGCCGTCGACGGACTTGACCAGACCGTCGTCGGTGGGGAAGTGGCAGCGCAGGTCGCGCACCGAGAGGAACGAGGTGGGAGCCACGCTGCCGACCGTCGTCTTGTCGTTCTTGGGGTCGGTCATGCGAGCCTCACACGGGGGTCGACGACCGCGTAGAGCAGGTCGACGATCAGGTTTGCCATCACGATGAAGAAGGCGGCGAAGAGGGTGACGCCCATGATCATGGGCAGGTCGTTCTTCGTGATGCCGTTCAGCGCGTCGTAGCCGAGGCCGTGCAGGTTGAACACGGTCTCGGTGAGGATCGCGCCGCCGAGCAGGCCGCCGAGGTCCATACCGAAGACGGTCATGATGGGGGTCAGCGTGGACCGCATGGCGTGCTTGCCGATGACGGTCCGCTCGGGCAGACCCTTGGCGCGAGCGGTGCGGATGTAGTCCTCACCCATGACGTCGAGCATCGTGGCTCGCGTCAGTCGCGCGTAGGTCGCCGCGAAGAGGAAGGCCAGGGTGATCCACGGCAGCAGCATTCCCTGGAACCATCCCACCGGATCGCTGGTGAGCGTGGTGGCGGGGTTCGTCGCGGGTAGCCAGCCGAGGTTGTAGACGACCAGCGCCGAGCTGGCGAGGCCGGTGAAGTAGATCGGCAGCGAGACGCCGGCGAGCGCGGTGACCATGGTGATGCGGTCGATCGCGGTGCGCTTGCGCAGCGCGGAGACGACGCCGGTGCCGACGCCGAGCACCAGCCAGATCACGGCCGCGCCGGCGGCGAGCAGGCCGGTGACCGGGAAGTCGCCGGTCAGCTGACCCCAGACCGGGGTCTGCGTCGCCGTCGAGATGCCGAAGCACGGAGCCGGGCAGTTGATGACGTCATTGCCGTTGGCGTAGGTGCGGCCGGCGACAAGACCCTTGAGGTAGAGCCAGAACTGCTCATAGATCGGCTTGTCGAGGCCCAGCTTGACCTTGATCCCGGCGATGGCCACCGGGTTCGCATTCTTGCCGACGTATCGCATGACCGGATCGGTGTGCTGGAGCACCGGCACCAGGAAGAAGATGCCAAAGGTGATCGTGGCGACCACCAACAGCATGACGACCACGTTCAGGAGCCGTCGGAAGATATACAGGAGCACTGCGGTCGGCTTGGCCGGGATCCGGCGCCGCCCCTTGTGGGAGCGGCGCCGGACACCGACCCGCCTTCACCTGCCCTTCGGTCTAGCTGTGCTTACAGGTGAGACGGGGTGAGGTCACTTACCGTCGGACAGACCCAGAGTCGAGAAGTCGATCATCCCGAGCTGCTGGTTGAAGTACACGTTGGTCAGGCGCGGGTTGTAGTAGTTGAGCGACTGCTCGACGACACCCGGGAAGTACAGCGCCAGGTCCATGACGCGGTGGTTGATCTTGGTGTAGTCCGCCGCGGCCACAGCCGGGTCGGTCGCCTTCGCCGCGTCGTCGATCCAGCCGTTGATCTGCGGGTCGTTGACCTCGGTGAAGTTGTTGTTGCCGGACTTCGTGATCAGGCGGCCGTCGATCAGCACGGACAGCATGCCGGAACCGGTCGGGTAGTCGGAACCCCAGCCGAAGACGTTCAGGCCGATGTTCTTCGAGTGCATGACGTCGGGCGAGCCGACGGTGGAGCCGGACTGCGAACCGTCGTACTGGAAGATGTCGGCGTTGATGCCGACGGCCTTCAGCGCGGCCTGGGCGGCGACAGCCTGCTTGACGTCCTTCGGGCTGGTGGAGCGAGCCGCGATGGTGGTCGAGAAGCCGTTCGGCTTACCGCACTTGGCCAGCTCGGCCTTGGCCTGGGCGATCTGCGGCTGGCCGGCGGCCAGGTTGTACGGGTCGTAGTTGTCCGAACCCGGGATCGACGGCGGCAGCATGTTGGTCGCCAGCGCGCCGGCCCACTTACCGCCACGGGCGGTCTGCTGGTCCGAGCCGCTGATCGCGTACTCGACGGCCTTGCGGCAGTCGACGTTGTCGAACGGCGCGACCTTGGTCTGGATGGAGATGTAACGGATCGTCGCGGCGGGCGCGTCGACGGTGTCGGCCTTCAGCGACGGGTTCGTCAGGATCTTGCCCTGAGCGGCCGTCTGGACTCCACGCTGGCCGGCGTCGAGGTCGATGGAGCCGTCGAGGAGGCGGCTGTCCAGGTCATCGGCGTTGGAGGTCACCGTGAAGGTGATCTTGTCCGGCAGCGCCGTGCGCAGGCTGTCGGTCGACTGGTCCCAGTTCGGGTTGCGAACCATGTCGAAGCCCTTGTTGGCGACATAGTTCTCGACCTCGTACGGGCCCGAGGAGACCGGGTGCTTGGCGTAGTTGGCGCCGTCGTCCTTGGACTGCTCGACCGGGGCCGCGCCACCCATGGCGAGGTGGTTGAGGAAGTCCGAGTTGGCCTGGGCCAGGTTGAAGACGATGGTGCTGTCGTCCGGCGTCTGCACGGACTTCAGACCGGCCGGGTCCTTGTCCTTGTACGGGCCGGGGTACTTCTGGCCCTCGTCCAGGTCGCTGAGCAGGTAGATCGGGCCGTTCGGCAGGACGTCCTGCGCGAAGACGCGCTCGATGCCGTACTTGATGTCCTTGGACGTGATCGGGGTGCCGTCCTGGAACTTCAGGCCGGACTTCAGCTTGAAGGTGTAGGTCTTGCCGTCGTTGGTGATCGTCGGCATGGCCTGCGCCAGGTCGGGCTGGAGGACCAGACCGTCCTTGCCCGGCTTCGAGGGGTACTGGACCAGCGTGCGGGTGTAGAAGCGCTGCAGGTCCCAGACGAAGGCGTAGTAGCCGATCGCCGGGTCGAGCGAGTCGACGTCCTGCGTGCTCCAGAGCTTGAGAGTGCCGCCCTTCTTGGTGGACGGGTTCACGATGCTGGTGGCAGCGGCGTTGAAGGACGAGCCGCCGGGGGTGGTCCCACCGGTCTTGGGGGCAGAGGAGCCGCCGCAGGCCGAGGTGGTCAGGGCGATGGCCCCGATCAGACCCACGGCAGCAAGCGCCTTGTTGCGGGTAATCACTTTGGTGTCAACCTCCGAGAGTGCCCAGTGCCCGGATTGAGGGGGCGCTGGTCGTCTGATGGATGAGCCGCTGCTCTCCACCGGATTGAGGGCCGCGCCGTGAGGCGCAGGCGGTCTAGTTGCCCTTCGGGTCCAGCGCGTCGCGCAGGCCGTCGCCGAAGAGGTTGAAGGAGAGCACGGTGACGAAGATCGCGAGACCGGGGATCACCATGTAGGTCGGGTCGACCGTGTAGTACTGGATCGAGTCCGAGAGCATCTGCCCCCAGGAGGGGGTCGGCGGCTGGACACCGACACCGAGGAAGCTGAGGGCAGCCTCGTTGAGGATGTTGGTCGGGATCATCAGCGTCGTGTAGACGAGGATCGGGGCGACCAGGTTGGGCAGCAGTTCCTTGAACAGGATGTGGATGTTGCCGCCGCCGAGGCTGCGAGCCGCCTCCACGAACTCGCGCTCACGCATGGACAGGGCCTGGCCACGGACGATGCGGCCGATGTAGGGCCAGCCGAAGAAGCCGATGACGAAGATCAGCACGAGGATGCGCGGACCGCTGCCGGAGAGCCCGAGCAGCTTGGTCGGCATGACCGAGAGCAACGCGATGGAGAAGAGCAGCTGCGGGAAGGCCAGCAGGATGTCCATGATCCTGCTGATCGCCGAGTCGACCCACCCGCCGAAGAAGCCGGCCGCCAGACCCAGCACCACACCGATGACCACCGCGAGGGCTGCTGCGCCGAAGGCGACGATCAGCGAGATCTGGGCACCGTAGACGATACGGGCGAAGATGTCGCGGCCGTAGGTCGGGTCGATGCCGAGAAGGTGGGTGGAGCTCATGCCGCCGAAGGAACCTGCCGGCGTGCCGATGCCCAGCGAGGCGTCGAGCAGCTTCGTGTGGAAGGTGTCGGGGTCCTGCCCGACGATCTTGCACAGAAGCGGCGCGAAGACACCCACCAGGATCAGCAGGATCACCACGAAGCCGCCACCGAGGGCGATCTTGTCGCGCTTCAGCCGCTCCCAAGCAATGCGGCCGGGCGAACGGCCGACGATCTTCTTAGGAGCGACCGTCGGGTCAGCTGGAACCTCCAGTGTTGCGGTCCCGGAGTCGTGGAGTGGCGCAGTCATATGGAGAAGACCCCCAAGCCGGTGGTGACCGGCACACGGTGCCCGGCCGACCTGCCAGGACGCGCTCCGGGTAGAGGAGCAGGCCCGCGGACACGGTCGCAGTTCACTAGTGGTGCCAAGTGCTGAGTGCGGAAAGCTGAGCTGCCGGACGGACTTGCCCGGGAAGCTGATGGTGCGTCAATGCATGGGTGTAGCTGGTGCAGCGGTGAAGCAGGTGCATCAGTGGATATGCGGTGGTTCCACGTACTCCCGTCGGCCTGCTGACCGCTCAAGTCGGGTGTGACCGAGGCGTTCGACGGGGACGGCAAGCGAGAGCGACACCTGGCCGCCCCGGCTTGTTGCAGAAGCTTTCATCAACGGCACATAAGTCCGAAAGACCCGCCAGTGAATGGTTTCCTAACCGTGACCTGCATCGATGCAAAGCCGCAACCTGCGAATACGTCGATTCAGGAGCCTCTCGGCGCCCGTGCGCCACAGGCGTCAACGCGCGTAGAGGATATTTCCGCTGGTCAGAGCCTCGGATGACACCACTCCGGGAAGTGTCAGACCCGCTGATAGCACGCCGGCATACGCGCGGAAAGCCATGACGCGACCTGGTCATAAGGGTCCGCCAGTGCGACGGTCGACACGGCGAGACCGTCGGGGGCGGCCGGCAGGGCGCGGTGCATCATCTGCCGGACGGCGTCGACGGACTGGGCGGACGAATCGGTCAGTTCCAGACCAAGAACGACATAAGGCTCACCGACGGACGGTTCCACCCAAGCACGCCGCAACGACTGCACAGCGGATGTTTCGCTTGCGGCAGCGATGAGTTGACGGAAGAACGGGGCCGTCGCGGCGGGGCTGCCGACGCTCTCGGGGACGCTGCTCGGCGGCGCGTCCACGGCGGTCAGCGAGAGCGGGCCGGCGGGCAGCCGGTCGAGTCCGCCGGCGATCCGGCGCAGATCCGCCCACGGGATCCCGACCCCGCCGCCGCTCGCGTGCGGGTCGAGCCACAGCCCCCACCGCTCGCGGTAGAGCGCGGCCGCGACCTCGACGCCGGGCACGACCTGGTGCTGCCGGGTCCATCCGGACGCGGCGAGCTGCTCGGCGGAGGTGACACAGGGGGCGTAGCCGTACCCGCCGACCTCGAGGTTGCCGTACTGGACGTCGGGGCTGCCGGGGAGGCCGTGCCACAGCAGCATGAAGAGCTCGCCGGCGGCGATCTCCTGCAGCAGCGCCTCGTACCGGTCGTAACGGCCGGGCGCGAGCTCCCGCAGTGCCGCTTCGATCATCGTCTCCGCCCCCCTCACGATCCGCTCACCCCAGGATCGCCCACGGCGATCCTTCGCCGCGGTGCAGCCTAGTACTCGCGCGACACCGGACGATCACGCCACGGGCTCGGTCGGAAACCAACTCTGCAGGCGACTGCCCGGCGCGCTCAGGGGCGCGTGCAAGCGCTCCGCCGTCGTCAGGCCTGGGAGTAGAAAGGTGCGACCGTTCGGAGCATCCACTGCGCCGTGGGGTCCTCGGCCACCGCGTCGAGGAGGACCAGGGAGACCTCGAACGGCAGCGGGACCGCGCCCAGCGCGCGGCCGAGCGCGAGGCCGACGGCCTCGTGGTCCGCCGCGTCGTAGCGGGCGAGCTGGACGCCGACGAAGAGCTTCGGGGCGTCGCCCTCCACCTGGACGTACGCGCGACGCGCCGTCAGCACGACCGGCAGGGAGGCCAGTTCGCCCACCGCCGCGGCCAGGAAGTCGTACGGCTCCTCGTGCGCCTCAGGCTCCCACGCCGTCGCGCGGACGCCCTCCTCGGCCGGGTCGCCGCACAGGTCGGGGACGCCCGCCGCGGGGACGGGGAGTCCGACCGCGCCCTCGGGGTTGACCGCCAGGCCGACGCCCTGCGGGAGCCCGCGGGCCAGCTCGCGGACCGGGGCGATCGCGTACGGCATCTCCGGGCCCGCCACCGCGCGCAACTGCGCCTCCGAGCTGAAGACCGGGACGAAGGGCTGTCCCGCCAGCTCCGTGGTGGGCAGGTCGAGGGTGACCCCGTCACGGCTCGGGCCGGACGGCATCGGGACCCAGACGTGGCTGCGGCCCAGCACCTCCATCAGGCGCGGCGTCGCCCCCGGGTCGCCGACGGAGGCGGCGAGCGCGAGTTCCAGCTCGTTCTCCGGCCACCTCCCCACCTGCTGCTGCGGGACCCCCGGGTACTCCTGCACGGTCTCCTCCACCTGTTCGCCAGCGCCCGTGTGCCATGCCATGATGGGCCCACTCACAATCGCATACCGGCCGTTCGAACCCGCGCGGGAGAGCTCGGCGACACACCCCGTCCCGGGGCGGGTCGTCGGCGCCGAAGGAGCAAGCCCTCCCCCGAATCTCTCAGGCACAACACCGCACGGGCGAGGCAGTTCTGGAAAGCGACCAGTCACGTTCGGCGTGCTGGTCCACCCACGGTGCAAGCCGTGCCCACGGGCGCGGTGAAGCTCTCAGGTCGCAGCGACAGACGGGGAGGGACCCTGCCGCAGCATGCCCTGAACCGCTTGGAGATCCTGCTATGTCTCTCCGCCTGACCGCGCTGGACGCCGTCCATCGCTCCCTCGGCGCCACCATGACCGACTTCGCCGGCTGGGACATGCCGCTGCGCTACGGCAGCGAGCGCGAGGAGCACAACGCCGTCCGCACCAAGGCCGGCCTCTTCGACCTCTCCCACATGGGCGAGATCACGGTCACCGGTCCGCAGGCGGGCGAGCTGCTGGACCACGCGCTGGTCGGCTTCGTCTCCGCGCTCGCGGTGAACAAGGCCCGCTACACCATGATCTGCGCCCCCGACGGCGGCATCCTGGACGACCTGATCGTCTACCGCACCGGTGAGGCCGAGTTCATGGTCGTCGCCAACGCCTCCAACGCGCAGCTGGTGCTCGACGAGCTGACCGCCCGCGCGGAGGGCTTCGACGCCGTCGTGCGCGACGACCGCGACGCGTACGCGCTGATCGCCGTCCAGGGCCCCGACTCCCCCGCGATCCTCGGCTCGCTCACCGACGCCGACCTGCCGGGCCTGAAGTACTACACCTCCCTCCCGGCCACCGTCGCGGGCCGCCCGGCGCTGCTCGCCCGGACGGGCTACACCGGCGAGGACGGTTTCGAGCTCTTCCTCGCCCCGGCCGACGCCGAGGCGGTCTGGGCCGCGCTGACCGAGGCCGGCGCCTCCTACGGGCTGATCCCCTGCGGGCTCTCCTGCCGCGACACCCTGCGCCTGGAGGCCGGGATGCCGCTGTACGGGCACGAGCTCAACACCTCGCTGACCCCCTTCGACGCCGGCCTGGGCCGCGTCGTGCGCTTCGACAAGACGACCAACGACGGCGCCTTCGTCGGCCGTGAGGCCCTGGAGAAGGCCGCCGAGCAGGCCGCCGCCACCCCGCCGCGGGTGCTGGTCGGCCTGGTCTCCCCCGGCCGCCGGGTCCCCCGGGCGGAGATGAACGTCGTCGACGCCGAGGGCACGGTCATCGGCTCGATCACCTCCGGCGCGCCCTCCCCGACCCTGGGCAAGCCGATCGCCATGGCCTACGTGGACGCCGCCCACGCCACGCCGGGCGGCAGCGTCGCCGTGGACGTGCGCGGCACGCACGAGCCGGTCGAGGTCGTCGCGCTGCCGTTCTACAAGCGCGCCCGCTGAGCCGCGGCGCGCCCGCGCCGCAAGAATCACTCTTCGGGGTCACCACATTCTGGGACGACTGGCCCCCGTTTCGCCGTACCCACACCTCATCCGGGAGAATCACGTCATGAGCAACCCCCAGCACCTCACGTACAGCAAGGAGCACGAGTGGCTGACGGCCGCCGAGGGTGGCGTGGCCACCGTCGGGATCACCGCCTTCGCCGCCGACGCTCTCGGTGACGTCGTCTACGTCCAGCTGCCCGAGGTCGGCGACACCGTGGCCGCCGGCGACACCTGTGGCGAGCTGGAGTCGACCAAGTCGGTCAGCGACCTCTACACCCCCGCCTCCGGCGAGGTCGTCGAGGTCAACCAGGCCGTCATCGACGACCCGGCCCTGGTCAACTCGGAGCCCTTCGAGGGTGGCTGGCTTTTCAAGCTCCGTCTCGACGGCGAGCCGGAGGGTCTGCTCAGCGCCGACGAGTACACCGCCCACACCGGCGGCTGACCGCCTGTCTGACGAGCCGAGGGATCCCCAGAACGCCATGACCGTCCTCAATCAGTCCCTGCACAGCCTCGACCCCGAGGTCGCCGCCGCTGTGGACGCCGAGCTGCACCGCCAGCAGTCCACCCTGGAGATGATCGCCTCCGAGAACTTCGCCCCGGTGGCGGTTCTGGAGGCCCAGGGCTCGGTGCTCACCAACAAGTACGCCGAGGGCTACCCCGGTCGCCGCTACTACGGCGGCTGCGAGCACGTCGACGTCGTCGAGCAGCTCGCGATCGACCGGATCAAGGAGCTCTTCGGCGCCGAGCACGCCAACGTGCAGCCGCACTCCGGCGCGCAGGCCAACGCCGCCGCGATGTTCGCGCTGATCAAGCCCGGGGACACGATCCTCGGTCTGGACCTGGCGCACGGCGGCCACCTGACCCACGGCATGAAGATCAACTTCTCCGGCAAGCTCTACAACGTGGTCGCCTACCACGTGGACGCCGAGACGAACCTGGTCGACATGGACGAGGTCGAGCGCCTGGCCAAGGAGCACCAGCCCAAGCTGATCGTGGCCGGCTGGTCCGCCTACCCGCGTCAGCTGGACTTCGCCGCATTCCGCCGGATCGCGGACGAGGTCGGCGCGCTGCTGATGGTCGACATGGCCCACTTCGCCGGCCTGGTCGCCGCGGGGCTGCACCCCTCCCCGGTGCCCTACGCGGACGTGGTCACCACGACGACGCACAAGACCCTCGGCGGTCCGCGCGGCGGCGTGATCCTCTCCAAGGCCGAGTACGCCAAGAAGATCAACTCCGCGGTCTTCCCCGGCCAGCAGGGTGGCCCGCTGGAGCACGTGATCGCCGCCAAGGCCGTGGCCTTCAAGGTCGCCGCCACGGAGGAGTTCAAGGACCGCCAGCGCCGCACCCTCGAAGGCGCCAAGATCCTCGCCGAGCGGCTGACGCAGTCGGACGCGGTCGAGGCCGGCGTCTCCGTCCTCTCCGGCGGCACGGACGTGCACCTGGTCCTGGTGGACCTGCGCAAGTCCGAGCTGGACGGCCAGCAGGCGGAGGACCGCCTGCACGCGGTCGGCATCACGGTCAACCGCAACGCGGTGCCGTTCGACCCGCGCCCGCCGATGGTCACCTCCGGCCTGCGCATCGGCGCTCCGGCGCTGGCCACCCGCGGCTTCCAGGCCGAGGACTTCCGTGAGGTCGCCGACATCATCGCCGAGGCGCTGAAGCCGTCCTTCGACGAGGCCAAGTCCGCCGAGCTCGCGGCGCGCGTCAGCGCGCTGGCGGCGAAGCACCCGCTCTACCCCGACCTGTAAGTCGTCGGGGGCCCGGAGTTTTCGGGCAGTTCGTATGAAATCGGCGGGGCACCGCGCACACTGGAACCACACGGTGGCGCGCGGTGCCCCGGCGCGTGTTCCCTCCGTTCGTCCCCCACCACAAGACAAGGGCGTCCTCGTGGCCATCAGCGTCTTCGACCTCTTCTCCATCGGCATCGGCCCGTCCAGCTCCCACACGGTCGGCCCGATGCGGGCGGCGCGCATGTTCGCCCGCCGGCTGAAGTCGGAGGGCCTGCTGGCCGACACGTGCTCGGTGCGCGCGGAGCTCTTCGGCTCGCTCGGCGCGACCGGCCACGGCCACGGCACCCCGAAGGCGGTGCTGCTGGGTCTGGAGGGTCACTCGCCGCGAACGGTCGACATCGCGCAGGCCGACCTGGACGTCGAACGGATCAGGGCGACCAAGCGACTCTCGCTGCTCGGCACCCACGAGATCGGCTTCGACCCCGAGAACGAGCTGATCCTGCACCGCCGCAGGTCGCTGCCGTACCACGCCAACGGCATGACCCTGTGCGCCTACGACGCGGCGGGCGTACCGCTGCTGGAGAAGACCTACTACTCGGTCGGCGGCGGCTTCGTCGTCGACGAGGACGCCATCGGCGCGGACCGCGTGGTGCTCGACGACACCGTCCTGAAGTACCCCTTCCGCACCGGCACCGACCTGCTGCGGCTGACCAACGAGACCGGCCTGTCCATCTCCTCCCTCATGCTGGAGAACGAGAAGGCCTGGCGCACCGAGGCGGAGATCCGGACGGGCCTGCTGGAGATCTGGTCCGTGATGCAGGAGTGCGTGCGCAACGGCATGCACCACGAGGGCATCCTCCCCGGCGGCCTCAAGGTCCGCCGTCGCGCCGCCTCCGGCGCACGGGCCCTGCGCGTCGAGGGCATCGGCCCGGCGAACGCGATGGAGTGGGTCACCCTCTACGCGATGGCCGTCAACGAGGAGAACGCGGCTGGCGGCCGCGTCGTCACCGCCCCGACCAACGGCGCGGCGGGCATCATCCCGGCGGTCCTGCACTACTACCTGAACTTCATCCCCAGCGCGGACGAGGACGGCGTCGTCCGCTTCCTGCTCGCCGCGGGCGCGGTCGGCATGCTCTTCAAGGAGAACGCCTCCATCTCCGGCGCCGAGGTCGGCTGCCAGGGCGAGGTCGGCTCCGCCTGCTCCATGGCCGCCGGCGGCCTCGCCGAGGTCCTCGGCGGCACGCCCGAGCAGGTCGAGAACGCCGCAGAGATCGGCATCGAGCACAACCTCGGCCTCACCTGCGACCCGGTCGGCGGCCTGGTCCAGATCCCCTGCATCGAACGCAACGGCATGGCGGCCGTCAAGGCCGTCACCGCCGCCCGCATGGCGCTCCGCGGCGACGGCCGCCACCACGTCTCGCTGGACAAGGCGATCAAGACGATGAAGGAGACCGGCGCCGACATGAAGATCAAGTACAAGGAGACCTCCCGCGGCGGCCTGGCCGTGAACGTCATCGAGTGCTGACGGGGCAGGCGGTCCCCTTTGGCCTCAGGGAAGCCTGAGGCCCTACCGTCTCTCCCATGAGCATGGAGAGCACCGCCTGGATGCAGCTGCACAGCGTCATGAACGCGCAGCAGGAGCGCCGCCCCTTCGACCGCGCCACACTGCGGCGCATCGGCGCCTTCGCCCGACCGCACCGCCGCCGTATCTGGCAGTTCGTGGTGCTGAGCGTGGCGACCGCGCTGCTCGCCGTCGCCACGCCGGTGCTCGCGGGGCGCGTCGTCGACGCGATCGTCTCCCACGGCGACCAGAGCACCGTCATACGACTCGCCCTGCTCATCGCTCTCATCGCGCTCGCCGAGGCGGGCTTCGGGATCCTCGGGCGCTGGCTGTCCTCGACGCTCGGTGAAGGACTCATCCTCGATCTGCGGACAGCCGTGTTCGACCACGTGCAGCGGATGCCGGTCGCGTTCTTCACGCGTACGCGTACGGGCGCCCTCGTCAGTCGCCTCAACAACGACGTGATCGGCGCGCAGCGCGCCTTCAGCAACACCCTCTCCGGAGTCGTCAGCAATCTGGTGACCCTGCTGCTGACCCTCGTCGTGATGCTCACTCTCTCCTGGCAGATCACGCTGCTCGCGCTGGTGCTGCTGCCGCTGTTCGTGATCCCCGCGCGGCGGACGGGCAGCCGGATGGCGAAGCTCCAGCGCGAGGCCGCCAACCTCAACGCGGCCATGGGCACCCGGATGACCGAACGGTTCTCGGCACCCGGCGCCACCCTGGTCAAGCTCTTCGGGCGGCCCGAGGACGAGTCCGTCGAGTTCGCCGCGCGGGCCCGGCGGGTGCGGGACATCGGGGTGCGGACGGCGATGGCACAGTCGGTGTTCATCACCGCTCTGACGCTCGTCTCCGCCCTGGCGCTCGCGCTCGTCTACGGGCTCGGCGGCTGGTTCGCCCTGCGCGGCACCCTGCAGCCGGGCGCCGTGGTGTCCCTGGCACTGCTGCTGACCCGCCTCTACGCGCCGCTCACGTCGCTCGCGGGGGCGCGCGTCGAGGTCATGAGCGCTCTGGTCAGCTTCGAGCGCGTCTTCGAGGTCCTCGACCTCAAGCCGCTGATCGAGGAGAAGCCGGAGGCCCGCGCCGTGCCCGAGGGGCCCGCCGCCGTGGAGTTCGACGACGTCCGTTTCGGCTACCCGTCCGCCGACAAGGTCTCCCTCGCCTCGCTGGAGGAGGTCGCCGCCCTGGACACCCGCAGCGGCGCGGAGGTCCTGCACGGCATCAGCTTCCGCGCCGAACCCGGCCAGACCGTCGCCCTGGTCGGCTCGTCCGGCGCCGGGAAGTCGACCATCGCGCAGTTGCTGCCGCGCCTGTACGACACCGACGAGGGAGCCGTCCGCATCGGCGGCGTCGACGTACGTGACCTGAGCGCCGAGTCCATGCGGGCGACCCTCGGCATGGTCACCCAGGACGGGCACCTCTTCCACGACTCCGTGCGCGAGAACCTGCTGCTCGCGCGGCCCGGGGCCGACGAGGACGAGCTGTGGGACGTGCTGCGCCGGGCACGCCTCGAAGATCTCGTACGCTCGCTGCCCGACGGCCTCGACACCGTGGTCGGCGAGCGCGGCTACCGCCTCTCCGGCGGCGAGCGCCAGCGCATGACCATCGCCCGGTTGCTGCTGGCCCGCCAGCGCGTCGTGATCCTCGACGAGGCCACCGCCCACCTGGACAACACCTCGGAAGCGGCCGTCCAGGAGGCACTCGCGGAGGCCCTGGAGGGGCGGACCGCCGTGGTCATCGCCCACCGACTGTCGACGATCCGCGCGGCCGACCTGATCCTCGTCGTCGAAGCCGGCCGGATCGTGGAGCGCGGCACGCACGAGGAACTGCTGGCGGCGGCCGGCCGGTACGCCGAGCTCCACCGGACGCAGTTCGAGAGGCACACGCACGGGACGGGCGTGAAGGAGACCGCGGGAGCGGGCCTCGGGGAGCCGGTGGCCTAGATCAGGCCGGCGGGGACACGCCCGTTCAGCGGGCGGCCGGGGTGGTGAGCTGGACCTGACGGAGGAACTCGGCGTTGGTCGAGGTCTTCTTCAGGCGTTCCAGCATCAGCTCCACGGCCTGCTGCGGCTGCTGGGCCGCGAGGGCGCGGCGGAGGCGGTGGAGCGCGGTCAGTTCGTCGGGGTGGGTGAGGAGTTCCTCGCGGCGGGTGCCGGTGCCGGTCGGGACGACGGCGGGGAAGACGCGCTTCGCCGCGAGGGCGCGGTCGAGGCGGATCTCCAGGTTCCCGGTGCTCTTGAGCTCCTCGAAGTAGTAGTCGTCGGCGCGCGATCCGGTCTCCACCAGGGCGGTGGCCAGGATGGTCAGCGAGCCGCCGTTCTCGATGTTGCGGGCCGCGCCGAAGAACTGCTTCGGCCCGAGCAGCGCGCCGGCGTCGACGCCGCCGCTGAGCGTGCGGCCCTGGCCGGCCGTGGCGATGGCGTTGTGGGCGCGGCAGAGGCGGGTCAGCGAGTCGACCAGCATCACCACGTCCTGGCCGGCCTCGACCAGGCGCTTGGCCCGCTCGACCGCGAGCGAGGCGAGCCTGGTGTGCTCCTTGGCCGGCCGGTCGAAGGTGGAGGCGAGGACCTCGCCGCGGACGGAGCGGGTCATCTCGGTGACCTCCTCCGGGCGCTCGTCGACCAGGAGCACCATGAGGTGGCACTCGGGGTGGTTGCGGGCGATCGCGTCGGCCAGCGCCTGCAGCACGGCGGTCTTGCCGGTCTTGGGTGGGGCGACGATCAGGCCCCGCTGGCCCTTGCCGACCGGCGCGAGCAGGTCGATGACGCGGGTGGTCAGCCGACCTGGGTCGGTCTCCAGGCGCAGCCGCTCCTGCGGGTGCAGCGGGGTCAGCTCGGCGAACGCCGGTCGGCCGGAAAGCGTCTCGGGCGCACGGCCGTTGACGCGGGCGATGCCCTCCGGGCCGGTCTCGACCAGGTCGCCGCGGCGCAGCCCGAAGCGGCGGACCTGCTGCGCGCTGACGGACACGTCGTCCGGCCCGGGGAGGTATCCGCCGACGCGCAGCACGCCGCGGTTGCCGTCGAGGTCGAAGACCCCGGCGGTGAGGGTGAGTTGGGTCTGGGTGGGGGTTTCGAGAAGGGTGGTCACGCGAATTCCTTTCGCGGAGAAGAAGAAGTAGGCGGGTGGAGCGGGTGATGCGAGGGAGGTGCGGCGGATACGCCTGACGACCACGGCGGCGGGCTGCGGGCGGCGAAGGACGCCGACGGCAACGGGCCCGGGGTGGCGAGGAAAAAGCGACGTGCGACGTGCGAACTGCGGACTACGCCTGGAGGCCGGCCACGAGGAGGACGGGCTGCGTCAGGTGAGTCGGTGGTGGAACCAGCACCGGCGCCGACAGAAGGGCGAAACTGGGGTGCTGCTCCCCACCATAACAGGCCGCTCCGGCGACCGGGCGGGAATTAGGCTCCGTCCATGACCGATTCCTCCTGGGCCACCATCGCCGAACTGGAGCGCTGGCTGTCCGAGAACGGCCCCGAGCCCGCACCGGCCGACAGGACTCCAGCGGCCGACAGGACCCGGCTGCTGCTGCAGATCCTCAAGATCTCCGAGGAGGCCGGCGAGGTGGCCGAGGCCGTCATCGGGGCGATGGGGCAGAACCCCCGCAAGGGCTTCTCGCACAGCTGGGAGGACGTGGAGAGCGAGCTGTACGACGTCATCATCACCTCGATGGTGGCGCTGACCAGCCTCAACCCCGATGCGGGGACCGTGTTCGCACAGCATCTGGCACGGGTCGCCGAGCGCGCGTTCGGGCCGTCTCGATGACGACGGAAGGCTCGCAGCCGTAGCGCAGCGCCACGGCCAGCGCGCGGACCGAGGCCCGCTCGGCGCTGGCGCGCAGAGCGGACCGGCGGGGCAGACCCAGTTCGACGAGGGCCCAGTGCGGCAGCAGGTCGATCCCGCCGTTGACGAGTATCCGCAGCGCCGCGTCCCCTCCCGCGGACGGGATCAGCGCGCCGGGCGTGCGCAGGAAGGCCACCGCGGCCAGGGCCGCTTCCGTGGCCGCGAGTCGGGGCCTGACCTCGCGCAGGTAGGCGTGCACCTCGGCGAGCGAGCGCGGAACCTCCGTCGCACCGAGGCGCTCGGCGGTCAGCGCGACCTCGTCGAAGTAGCGGTCCTGCTCGGGCCGGGTCAGCGGGCGGCGGGCGTAGCGCTGGTAGCCGGCCAGGAAGCAGGCGGTCTCGGCGACGTGGACCCAGCGCAGCAGTTCGGGATCGCTCGCGTCGTAGGGGCGGCCGTCGGGGGCCGTGCCGCGCACGTACGCGTGGATCCGTCGGACCCGGGCGATCGCCGCCTCGGCCTCCTCGGTCGAGCCGTAGCTGGTGACGGTGACGAACCCCGCGGTGCGGTTGAGCCGGTCGATCGGATCATCGCGGTAGAGCGAGTGCTGGTCGACGCCGGCCATGGCCAGCGGATGCAGCGACTGCAGCAGCAGGGCGGCGACACCGCCGGTGAACATGCCGGGGAGGTCGCCGTGCACCAGCCAGACCACGCTGTCCGGACCGAAGAGTCCGGGATCGCCGACGGGCCGGTCGTAGCGCGTCAGATCCAGGCCCTGGCCGTGGACCGTCGCGTAGACCTGCCGCCTGATCCGCTCACGGAGCCACACAGCTCCAGTTGTACTCCGTGGATCCAAGGTTTACCAGGCGAAAGCCAAGGGAATTTTAAGCAAACACATGAGCGCGCCTTGTGATCCACGGCTCACTATGGCGAAATAACGCCATCTATCCCTTTTGTCCGTTGCCCGCATGCCGAGACACGTGCCATAGTCGGTGAACGGAACGCCTCCGACCCGAGCGCGTCCACACGCCGCCGCGGCACCACCCCCTTGGCCGCGCGGCCCAAGGCAGGGGCCCCTGATCGACACACGATCCCAGGGGCCCCGCATTGCCTTCCGGCCCCTCCGCCACCTGCGCGCTACGCGACCGCGGCGGTCCGCACCTTCAGCTCGAACCAGACCGACTTGCCGCGCGACAGCAGATCCACGCCCCAGCGGTCGGCCAGCAGGTCGACCAGCCGCAGCCCGCGCCCGGCGTCGTCGTCGGCATCGCCCTTGATCAGGCAGGGCAGCGCCCGCGAAGGATCCCGCAGCTCGACCCTGACCCGCCCGGAGCCGCACAGGACGCGCAGCGCGAAGCTCCGTCCGCCGGTGTGCCGCACCGCGTTCGCGACCAGTTCGGCCACCAGCAGCTCCGCCACCTCACCGAGGCCGCCCAGCCCCCAGGACTCCAGGGCGGACAGGGTGAGCCGACGGGCGTGCGCCGTGACCCCGGGGGCCGCGAGTAAACAGACCCCGTCGCCCTCGGGCGACAGCAGCCGGGCCACCCCGTCGAGCTCGGTGGTCGACGCGGTCTCTGCAGCCTCAATGATCACTCTCTGCTCCCGCGCCACTTCACGCTGTACTGCCATGACCCCATGATGGCGTCTCCTGGCCGCCTCGGGGAGCGCAAACAGCAAAAAATCATCTATTGCTTCGGGCATATGCCAAAGCGGTTTGCATACGCGCAGCTCAGGCGCGGCAGGGCCCGGCAAACCTTTCCCACGGCTCGACGCGGGCCCAGCGGACGGGCAGCGGCCGTCAGTTGAACTTGGCCTTGCCCGGCCCCTCCTCGACGAAGCTGCGCATGCCGATCTCGCGGTCCTCGGTGGCGAAGAGGCCCGCGAAGAGGTTCCGCTCGATGGTCAGTCCGGTGTCGAGGTCGGTCTCGATGCCGCGGTCCACGGCCTCCTTGGCGGCGCGCAGCGCGAACGCGGGGCCGGCGGCGAGCCTGGCGGCCCAGGCGTGGGCGGTCGCGAAGACCTCCTCCGCCGGGACGACCTGGTCGGCCAGGCCGATCCGGTGCGCCTCGGCGGCGTCGATCATGCGCCCGGTGAAGATCAGGTCCTTGGCCTTGGCCGGGCCGACCAGCCGCGACAGCCGCTGGGTGCCGCCGGCGCCGGGGATCAGCCCGAGCAGGATCTCCGGCTGACCGAACTTCACGTCGTCCGCGGCGATCCGGATGTCCGCGCAGAGCGTCAGCTCGCAGCCGCCGCCCAGGGCGTAGCCGGTGACCGCGGCCACGACCGGCTTCGGGATGCGCGCCACCGCGTCGAAGGCCCCCTGCAGCGCACCGCCGCGCTGCACCATGTCGGTGTAGCTCATGCGCTGCATCTCCTTGATGTCGGCGCCGGCCGCGAAGACCCGCTCGCCGCCCCAGAGGATCACCGCACGCACGTCGGCGCGGGCTGCCGCCTCCTCGGCGACCTCCTTGAGCTTGTCCTGCATCGCGACGTCGAGCGCGTTCATCTTCGGTCGGTCGAGCCGGATGACGCCGACGGCGTGCTCGTCGACCTCGAGCTTCACGAAACGGTCCATCTAAGAGCCTCCCCGGGAGGGATGAGAGAAGCGGCGCAGAGTGAACCGATGTTAACGCGCGACCGGGCCGGTCGGACCGCCCGGTGGGGGCAGCCCGACCGGCCCGGTCGGGGTTCAGCGGACCTGGGTCAGTTGGACGTCCAGGCCGACCAGCTCATGTTCCACCCGTTCAGGCCGTTGTCCGGGGAGACGATCCGGTCCGGCGAGTTCACGACCTGCACCACGTCGCCGATCAGCGAGGCGTTGTAGAACCAGGCCGCCGGGGTCGACGGGTCCCCGCCGCCCTGGACGTCCCTGAGGCCGACGCAGCCGTGGCTGGTGTTCTCACTGCCGAACACCGACGCCGGACGCCAGTAGTTGCCGTGCACGAAGGTGCCGGAGGTGGTGAGCCGCATGCCGTGCGGAACGTCCTTGATCCGGTACGCGTTGCCCAGGCCGACCGTCTGGGAGTTCATGTCGACGGTGGGGTCCTTCTCGGAGATCACCATCTTGCCGTTGTACGTGGTGTGGTCCGGGTCACCGAGGCTGGCGGGCAGCTTCTTCCGCACCACGCCCGGCCCGGAGTAGATCGTGAGCGTGTGCGCGGAGTTGTCCGCGACGCTGACCTGGTAGCGGCCGATGCTGAAGCTGACGTCCTTGTCCTGCTTGCCGTAGCCGGTCTGGCCGGTGCGCACGCCGTTCAGGTGCAGGTGGAGCGTCACCTTGGTGCCGGGCGCCCAGTAGTCCTGCGGACGGAAGTCCAGGCGGCTGTTGCCGAACCAGTGGCCCTGGACGTCCACGGCCGGGTCGGCGGTCACGGTGACCGCCTTGAGCACCGAGGCTTTGTACGCGTCGGCGACGACGGAGGTGAAGTTGAGCGAGACCTCCATGCCGACGCCGTAGGTGTCGCCCGGGTTCACGTTGAAGTTGGCGATGTTGGTCGCCGAGGGCGTCAGCGTGGTGAACGAGGAGCGGTCGGTGACCGCCTTGCCCTGGGTGTCGGTGGCCGTGGCCACGACGCTGTACTTGGTGCCGGTGTGCAGCGCGCCGGTCGGCGTCCAGCTGCTGCCGTCGCCGGACATCGTCCCGTCGATCTTGCTGCCGTCGTCGCCGGTGACGGCGATGCCGCTGAGCTTGCCCGAGGCGGCGCTGATCTTCAGCGTGCCGTTGGTGTCGACGCCGGTCGCACCGTTCTTGGGCAGGATCGTGACCACAGCAGCAGAATTGGCCTCGGCCGACGCGCTCGGACTCGAACCTCCGGGCGCTCCGGGTACGCCCCCCTGCTGACCGTGGGTGCCGCTGGACCCCCCGCAGGCCGCGGCCGCGAGTATCGCGGCCCCGGTGGCTATCGCGACCAGACCTCGCCGGACGCTGCTGTGCACGAACAACCGTCTCTCCCCTCCCGGATGGCGCCCTGGATCCAGGTGGCGCCGCACCGCCGCGAGCATATCCCGGCAGTCTGGGTACTCCCCGTATGTCTTGACGCCGCGGGAGCGCGAGAAGTTGCTGTGGAGTTCTACGGGCCTGCTTCGCCTACCGTGCTACCGCGCCGGGTTCGCGGTCCAGTCCTTCCAGGACATGTTCCAGCCGCTCATGCCGTTGTCCGGCGCGACCTGGTCGCCCGAGGAACCGACGACCCTGACCACGTCGCCGATGATCGAGTGGTCGTAGAACCAGCCGGCCGGGGTGGTCCCGCTGCGCCCGCCGGGGGCGTCGTACAGGCCGACGCAGCCGTGGCTGGTGTTGGTCCGGCCGAACACGGAGGCCGGACGCCAGTAGACGCCGTGCACGAAGGTGCCCGAGTCCGTCAGCCGCATGGCGTGCGGGACGGCGGGGATGTCGTACTCGCTGCCCAGCCCGACGGTGTGCGAGTCCATCCGGGTCACCTGGTCCTGCTCGGAGATCACCATGACGCCGTCGTAGGTGCTGTGGCCGGGCCCGCCCGCGGAGATGTAGAGGGTGCGCAGGGTGCTGCCGTCGCGGACCACGGTGAGAGTGTCCGCGTCGGTGTCGGCGGTGCTGATCTGGCTGCGGCCGACGGTGAAGACGATCTGCTTCTCCTGCGTGCCGTAGACGCCGGGGGCCCCCTCGACGTGCTTCAGGTGCAGCGCGAGGGTCACGGTGGTACCGGGGGCCCAGTAGTGCTCCGGACGGAAGTCCACCCGCTGCGAGCCGAACCAGTGCGGCGCGACGGGCACCGGCGGGTCGGCCGTGACGCTGATCGCGCGCTGGACCGCGGCGCGGTCGGCGATCGAGCGGTTGAAGCGCAGCGTCACGATGAAGCCGACGCCGACGGTGCTGCGGTCCACGGGGTTGTAGAAGCCGATGAAGGTGTTCCTGGGCACGAACGTGGTGAAGCTCGCGTGCTTCGCGGCTTGGAGGCCGTCCTTGTCCGTGGCGACGGCGTCGAGCGTGTAGCGGGTCTCGGGCAGCAGCTTGCCCGTCGGCGTCCAGCTCGCCCCGTCGGCGGTGACCGCGCCCGGCACGGTCACGCCGTCGGCGTCCTTGAGCCGCACGTCCGTGAGCCGCCCCCCGCGCACGGACGCGAGCACCCCGCCGACGGCGGGCACCTCGGCTGCGCCGTCCACCGGCGTCAGCGTGACCTGCGCGGCGGAGACACGGGCGGCGTCGCTGCCACTCGGCGCGGAGGAGGAGCCGGAGCAGCCCGCAAGCAGCAGGGTCGCCGGGAGCAGCGCCCCGACGACCGCTCGCTTGATCCGTCCGGCCCACAGGTTCACGTGCACGTCCTCGCTCCTCGCTCACTCGCCTCGCGAGGATCAACGAGAGCGGCCCCGACACGTCACAGCCGAGGGCGAGTTGCGCCGCCCCACGGGCGCGGGGGCTCCGAAGAAGGTGCAAGCGCAGCTTCGCGGGGAACCTATCCGTAAGCCGGAGGATCGGGACGTCCACCGGGACGGGGAGGTGCTGGTCATGGCGGTGCCCGCGGAGCTGCGACTGCCGCAGGAGGAGCCGGATCCCGACGCGGGGAGGGTCGTCGCCGCGCGGGAGCGCGTGCTGCCGGGCAGTTGGCAGCCGCTCGGCGCGCGGTTCCACCTGGGGCCCGACGGGCGACCAGGGACCAACTTCGCCGTCTGGGCGGGCGGCGCGGAGGGCGTCGAGCTGTGTCTCTTCGACGAGGAGGGCGGGGAGACCCGGCACACCCTGCGCGAGCAGAGCTTCCAGGTCTGGCACGGGCACGTGCCGGACGTGCTGCCGGGTCAGCGCTACGGCTTCCGCGTGCACGGGCGGTGGGACCCGTGGACCGGCGCGCGGTGGAATCCGGCCAAGCTGCTGATCGACCCCTACGCCAGGGCCGTCGACGGCTCCTTCGAGCTGCACGACGCCGTCTACGGCCATGTCCGCAACTGGCCGGAGGCCGACGTCGCCGACACCGTGCGGGACAACCGTGACTCCGCCCGCTACGTCCCGAAGGCCATCGTGGTCCACGACACCGACGACTGGCTGGACGACCGGCGGCCGAAGACCCCGTGGGCCGACACCGTCCTGTACGAGCTGCACGTCAGGGGCTTCACCCGGACCATGCCCGGGGTCCCGCCCGAGCTGCGCGGCACCTACGCCGGTCTGGCCCACCCCGCCGCGATCGGCTACCTGACCCGGCTCGGCGTCACCGCCGTCGAACTGCTTCCGGTGCACCAGTTCGCCGACGAGGAGCATCTGCGACGGCGCGGACTGGGGAACTACTGGGGCTACAACAGCATCGGCTACTTCGCGCCGCACGGTGCCTACGCCGCCGGCGGGACCGCGGGCGAGCAGGTCGGTGAGTTCAAACGGATGGTCAGGGCCCTGCACGCGGCCGGGATCGAGGTCATCCTCGACGTCGTCTACAACCACACCGCCGAGGGCGGCGAGGGCGGGCCGACGTGGTCGTTCCGCGGGCTGGACAACGCCGGGTACTACCGGCTGCAGCCGCACAACCGCCGGGCCTACACCGACTACACCGGCTGCGGCAACAGCCTGGACGCCACCCAGCCGCAGACGCTCCGGCTGATCACCGACTCGCTGCGCTACTGGGTCACCGAGATGGGCGTCGACGGCTTCCGCTTCGACCTCGCCGCCGCCCTGGCCCGCACCGGCTTCGACGTCGACATGCGCGCGCCCTTCCTCTCCACCGTCTTCCAGGACCCGGTGCTCAGCCGGGTCAAGCTGATCGCCGAACCCTGGGACGTGGGCCTCGGCGGCTACCAGGTGGGCAACTTCCCTCCGCTGTGGACGGAGTGGAACGACCGCTACCGCGACACCGTCCGCGACTTCTGGCGCGGCGTACGGCCCGACGTGCGCGAGCTCGGCTACCGGCTGGCCGGCTCCTCCGACCTCTACCAGCGGGGCGGCCGGCGGCCCTTCGCCTCGGTCAACTACGTCACCGCCCACGACGGCTTCACCCTGCGCGACCTGGTCTCCTACAACGGCAAGCACAACGAGGCCAACGGTGAGGACAACCGCGACGGGACCAACGACAACCGCTCCTGGAACTGCGGGGCCGAGGGCGAGACGGACTCGCCCTCGATCAACGCGCTGCGCCGCCGCCAACTGCGCAACCTGACGGCGACGCTGCTGCTCTCGACCGGGGTCCCGATGCTGCTGGCCGGGGACGAGTTCGGGCGCACGCAGGGCGGCAACAACAACGCCTACTGCCAGGACAACGAGGTCGGCTGGATCGACTGGTCGCTGCTGGACTCGGACGAGTGGCGGCCGCTGCAGGAGCTGACCACCAGGTTGATCCGGCTGCGCCGCGAGCATCCGGTGCTGCGCCGGCGGGCCTTCTTCTCGGGACGCCCCGCGCTTCCCGGCGGCCTGCCGGACCTGACCTGGTTCACCGCGCGAGGCCGCGAGATGACCGAGGCCGACTGGTACGCGCCCGGCGCGACCCTGGCCATGCTGCTCTCCGGCGACGACCTGACCGAGCGCGACGCGGACGGCGAGCCGCTCACGGACGACAGCTTTCTGCTGATCCTGCACGCCCACCACCGGGCGATCCGCTTCACCTTGCCGGGCCTGCCGTGGGCGCGCTGCTACGAGACCGTCGTCGACACCTCGGTCGAGGAGCAGTCCGCGCCGGACGGCCGGCACTGGCCGGCCGGGGATGCGGTCACCGTGCCCGGCCGGTCGCTGCAGCTGCTGCGGGTCTGCGCGGAGGACGGCCGGTAGCCGGGCGGAGGCGGCGGGAGATCCGGCCGAAGAATCCCCGGTCCGCGGTTGAACCGACCCGGCCGGGGGCGCGTACTGGAGATGTGGACCACGCACCGACCCCGGATGCGGCCTTCGTCTCCGCGCTCTACGCGCGCTACGGAAGGTCGGTGCTGGGGCACGTCCTGCGGCTGGTGCACGGCGACTACCAGCGGGCGGAGGATCTCACCCAGGAGACCTTCCTCAAGGCCTGGCAGCACCGTGACTCGCTCGACCTGGACCGGGCCGCGCCGTGGCTGCACACGGTCGCGCACAACCTGGTGGTCTCCGCCTACCGCAAGGCGAAGGCCAGGCCCGCCGAGGCGCCCTTACCGGACGACGACCGGGGTGGCCTCGAGGACCTCGGCGGCGAGGCGGAGCTGGACCGGATGCTCGAACGCTGGCAGCTGCTGGAGGCGATGCGCGGACTGCGGACCGAGCACCGCGAGGTCCTGATCGAGGTCTACTACCTGCGCCGCACCGTCGCGGAGACGGCGGAGCACCTGGGCATCCCGGTCGGCACGGTCAAATCCCGCTGCTACTACGGTCTGCGGGCGCTGAGGAACGTTCTTGAGGAGAGAGGAGTGACATCCCGATGACGCCATGCGAGGAGAGCGTGCAGCTCGGCGCCTACCTGCTCGGGGCCCTCGATCCCGAGGAGCGGTCGGCGCTGGAGCGGCACATCGCCGGGTGCGACCGGTGCAAGGCCGAGTTGGTGGACATGGCGCCGCTGCCCGGTCTGCTCCGGCACACCCCGTTCGAGGAACTGGACGAGACGGCTGCGGCCGCCGAGTCGCTGACGCCGGCCCGCTGGCTGCAGCCCGGCGTCCCGGAGGGACCGGACGGCCGAGAGGGACCGGGCGGCCGGGAAGGACGAGAGGGACGCACCGACACCGGGGAGCCTGGCGAGTCGACGGCCCCCGGGCGCGCGGGTCTGCCGCCGCAGCGGCATCGGCGTCCGCGCCGCCGGATGGTGTCGGCCGGCCTGGTGCTGGCGGGAGCGGCGGCGGTGGCGGGCGCGTGGGTGTACGCGGGAGGCTTCCACTCCACGCCGTCCGCGCCCCCTGCCGCGGCCGCGGCGATGACCTGGACCGGCCAGGACCCGACGACGCACGTGACCGCCACGGCCGCGCTGACACCGGAGGCCTGGGGCACCCAGATGGACCTGAGGCTGGGCAACCTGCCGGTCGGCATCACCTGCCATCTGGTGGTGCACTCCAGGGACGGGCGCACGGAGACCGCGGGAACCTGGGGCTCCGGCTACGGGACGAAGGCGGACGTCCCCGCGTCGACTTCCATCAGTCCGTCCGACATCAGCCGACTCGACATCGTCGGTGGGGACGGAAACGTCCTGGTTCATGTGCAGGGGTGAGCGGGAACCGGACATGTAAGGGGCGGAAATTGGGATGAGGGCTGTCACTGGTCCGGTCTAGGCTCCGGAACGATGCCCCCGAAACGCCCGACGACCTGGATGCCGAGCTGATGACTGAGCTGTCCACCCAGCCGCAGACGTCCGAACCCACTCCGCCCCCCACACCCGACCTGCCGCTCTCCACAGCCCCCACCGAGGAGCCGACCGAGCCCGACCGGCTCGCGCCGGCCAAGCACTCGGCGATCCGTTCGCTGCTCCGGCTGTGGCCCTACGCGCGCCCGATCCGCTGGTTCCTGGTCGGCTCGACCACGGCCGCGCTGCTCGCCTCGCTCTCCGCGCTGGTGATCCCGCTGGTGCTGAAGAACATCGTCGACGGTCCGGTCGCGCACCGGGACACCTCCGGCCTCTGGCTCCAGGGCGCCCTGCTGCTCGTCCTCGGCATGCTGGAGGCGGGCCTCTTCGGCATGCGCCGCTGGCTGGTCGCCCGACCGCTGGCCACCGTCGAACGGCAGATGCGCGCCGATCTCTACGCGAAGCTGCAGCGGCTTCCGGTCTCCTTCCACGACCGCTGGGCCTCGGGGCAGCTGCTCTCGCGGGCGACGTCGGACATGTACACCATCCGGCTCTTCCTGGCCTTCCCGCTGATCTTCCTGATCGTCAACTCGATGGTCTTCCTGACCGGTATCGCCATCATGTTCGGCCTCGACTGGCAGCTCGCGCTGATCACGGTGCTGCCCGCCGTGCCGCTGATCCTGCTCTGCTCCTACTTCGAGCGCCGTTACTCGGCCGCCGCCCGCCTCTCCCAGGACCAGAACGGCGACCTCGCCACGGTCCTGGAGGAGTCCGTGCTCGGCATCCGGATCCTCAAGTCCTTCGGCCGGCACCGCACCATGGCCGCCCGCTACCGCGACCAGGCCGAGCTGCTGCGGGGCACGGAGCTGCGGAAGGCCCGGCTGCTGGCGGACCTGTGGGCGGTCATCGTCGGTCTGCCCGAGCTCGCTCTGGGCATCTCGCTGGCGGTCGGCGTGGTCCAGGTCGCGCACGGCAGCACCACGGCCGGCACCCTGGTCGGCTTCCTGTCCACGGCGCTGTCGCTGCGCTGGCCGGTGGAGTCGCTGGGCTGGCTGCTGGCCTACAGCAACGAGGCCGCGACGGCGACGGACCGCTTCTTCGAGGTCATGGACGCCCGCCCGGCCGACGCGGAGGACGTGGCGAAGGCCGACGTCGCCGAGCGGACGGTTGCGGTCGGCGCACCCACCGCATCCGACGCGTCAGACGCACCCGCCGCGTCCGCGCCGACGGAGCGGGATGGCATCCGGCTGGAGGGCGTGCGCTTCCGCTACCCGGACGCCCCCGCCGACTCCCCCGACCTGCTGTCCGGCGTCGACCTGCACATCCGTTCCGGCGAGACCATGGCGCTGGTCGGTCTGACCGGCAGCGGCAAGACCACGCTGACGGCACTGCTCCCCCGCCTCTACGAGACCGAAGGCGGCCGGATCACGCTGGACGGCACCGACGTCCGCGACATCTCCCGCGCCAAGCTGCGCGAGCTGGTGTCGATGGCCTTCGAGGAGCCGACCCTCTTCTCCGCCTCCGTGCGCGAGAACGTGCTGATGGGCGCGCCCGACGCGTCAGACGAGTCCTTCGAGCGAGCCCTGGACGTGGCGCAGGCGCAGTTCGCCCGCAGCCTCCCCGAGGGCCCGGACACCCAGGTCGGCGAGCAGGGGCTGAGCCTCTCCGGCGGCCAGCGCCAGCGCCTCGCCCTGGCCCGCGCGGTCGTCGGCGCACCGGACTTCCTGGTGCTGGACGACCCGCTCTCGGCCCTGGACGTGCACACCGAGGCCCTGGTCGAGCAGGCCCTGCGGCAGGTGCTGGCCGAGACGACGGCGCTGGTCGTCGCCCACCGGCCGAGCACGGTGATGCTGGCCGACCGCGTCGCCCTGCTGGCGGACGGCAGGATCACCGCCGTGGGCACACACCACGAGTTGCTGGAGTCGAACCCGGACTACCGGGAGCTGATGTCGGGCGAACGAGCCGAGGACGGGGGCCTCACGCGATGAGCGTGACCGAGACGGAACAGACCGGACAGACGGAACAGACGGAACAGACGGAGGAGGAACAGCGGTCCCGGCGGCCCGACACGTCGGCGGACGGCGCAGCGGCTGAGGGCGCAGCGGACGGTGCGGCGGCCGCCGCGTCCGAGCCGGGCTCCCCCGCCGAGGACGCGGTGGCCGACGGCGAGGACATCCCGGTTCCGCCGGGCGCGCCACGCGCCCTGCTGCGCTCGCTGCTCGGCCCGCACAAGGCGCGGATCGCCCTGGCGATGGTCATGATCATGGTCCAGCAGGCGGCGCTGCAGGTCGGCCCGCTGCTGGTCTCCTACGCCATCGACCGCGGCATCCCCGCCCTGCGGGCGCACGACTGGGGCCCGCTGGTCGCGGTGACGGCCGGCTATCTCGGCTGCGCGGCGCTGGCCACCCTGCTCCAGCGCTCCTTCATCCGCCTCTCCGGCGTGGTGAACCAGGCCATCCTGCTGGAGATGCGCCGCCGGATCTTCCGGCACGCCCAGGCGCTGAGCCTGGACTTCCACGAGCGCTACACCTCCGGCCGCATCATCTCCCGCGCCACCAGCGACGTGGACACCGTCCGCGAGCTGCTGAACGAGGGCCTGCAGGAGCTGCTCTCCGTCGTGCTCTCGCTGGTCTACATCAGCCTGCTGCTGGTGGTCATGGACTGGAGGCTGGGGCTCGCCTCGCTCGCCTCGGTGGTGCCGATCTACCTGTTCACGCGCGGCTACCGACGGCGCTCGCAGGTCATCTACCGCCGCTCGCGCACGGCCGTGGCCAGCGTGATCGTCCGCTTCACCGAGACGATGAACGGCATCCGCCCCGTGCAGGCCTTCCGCAGGGAGGCAGCCAACGAGAAGGCCTTCGCGGTCTCCAACGACGACTACGCCGACTCGAACGCCCTCGGCCTGCTCTCGATGGCGCGCTTCGTCGCGTCCTCGCGGGCGACGGCGAACGTGTGGATCACCGGCATCGTCGTGTGGGGCGCGTTCCTGGTCGCCCAGGGCAGCCTGCAGCTCGGTGTGCTGGCGGCCTTCGTGCTCTACCTGCGCCGGCTGTTCGACCCGATCGACCACGTGGCGATGTTCCTGAACAGCTATCAGTCGGCCTCGGCGGCACTGGAGAAGATCGCGGGTCTGCTGGCCCACGAGCCCTCCGTCCCCGAGCCGGCCGAGCCCGTCGCCCTGCCGGAGAAGACCGAGGACGCGATCCCCGGCCGCGAGGTCGACTTCGCCGACGTCGCCTTCTCCTACCGCACCGGCAAGCAGGTGCTGCCCACCTTCGACCTGCGCATTCCCGCAGGGCAGAGCGTGGCGGTGGTCGGCGCGACCGGCGCGGGCAAGTCGACGCTGGCCAAGCTCCTGGCCCGGTTCTACGACCCGACCCAGGGCGAGGTCACCCTCGACGGCGTCGACCTGCGCGCGCTGGCCACCCCGGAGCTGCGGCGCGGCGTGGTCATGGTGACGCAGGAGTCGTTCCTCTTCTCCGGCACGGTGGCGGAGAACATCGCCATCGGCCGACCCGACGCGACCCGCGAAGAGGTCGAGTCGGCGGCCAAGGCCATCGGCGCCTACGAGTTCATCGCGGCGCTCCCGGAGGGCTTCGACACCGACGTCCGCAAGCGCGGCGGCCGCATCTCCGCCGGCCAGCGGCAGCTGGTCGCCTTCGCCCGCGCCCTGCTGGCGGACCCGGCGGTGCTGATCCTGGACGAGGCGACTTCCTCATTGGACGTCCCCGGTGAGCAGGCGGTCCAACGCGCGATGCACACCGTCCTGGCCGGACGCACGGCCGTGATCATCGCCCACCGACTCTCGACGGTGGAGATCGCGGACCGCGTCCTCGTCATGGAACAGGGCCGCATCGTCGAGGACGGCACCCCCACCGAACTCATCGCCGGCACGGGCCGCTTCGCCAGCCTCCATCAGGCCTGGCGGGACAGTCTGGTCTGACCGTCCGTCTGCTTCAGCCCCTCAGCAGCACCTGACCGTCACATGGGCGTGCCGATGGGCCGCCGGGTGGGCGGCTCATCGGCACGCTGTGGGGTTGGCTACCGGTTGGGGTAGCGGGTGTTGGGGGGTGGGGGTGTGTCCGGTGGTGGCACCGCCCTCGGCCTGCCGTTGGTCATCTCCAACTCCCAGCCGGTCTGGTGCAGGTCGGTGTGGTGTTCCCCGCAGAGCAGGGCGAGGTTGTCGAGGCTGGTGTGGCCGCCGTCGGCCCAGTGGGTGAGGTGGTGGGCCTCGCACCAGGTGGGTGGGCGGGTGCAGCCGGGCCAGACGCAGTGCCGGTCCCGGGCGATGACCGCGTCCCGCAGGTGCGCGGGGACGGTGCGGGTGGCGCGGCCGATGGAGACCGGCTTGCCCTGGCCCTTGGTGAGGATCACCCGGAGCCGGCAGTCGCAGGACTCCTTACGGGCCTGCCACCGCGGCAACCGAAACCCCCGCGTGCTGGTGGCGACACCCACCGGGTGCAGCAACCCCGACACATCATCGTTCCCGTCCGTTTCCGGGTCGTCGGTGAAGGTGGGGTGGGCCGGGCACTCCTCCCGCAGCGCGTCCAGATCCGCGATCACGGTGAAGTGGGGGCGCTGACCACCGGTGGTGGGGAGCTTGTCGCAGCCCAGCGCGAGGTCGGCGACCGCTTCGAGGGCGTCGCCCATCCGCTCCGGATGCGTCCGGGTTTCCCCCTCGACGGGGGTGCCCATCGCCGCCTCCAGCGCGACGCGCAGCTTCTCCCCCGCCACCGCCGACAGTTCGGCGGTCAGCACCCAGAACGGGTCATCGCTCGTGCCGGTCTGCGACAGCCTCGCGGTGGACCGGAACAGCGCCGGGGCGTCCTTCGCCTGCGGCTCCTGCTCCTCCACGAGGTGGGCGCGGACCTGCCGGGCGGCCTGCTTGAGCTGACCCAAGTGGAGTTCCTTCGCCTGCCCGACCAGGAGTTCTTCGGCCTGGGCGCGAGCCTGCGGGTCCTCCACGTCGGTGATCTCGTGGGCGATGACGTCGGCCTGGCACCCCGACAGCTCCCCCGACGCCTGCGCGGCGCGGACGGTGCGCAGGGTGTCCAGGCGGCGAGCGCGCTCGACGAGCTGCTTCGCCGCCCGGTCACTCAACTGGCCGTGCGTCTGCAGGAACCCCTTCGCCGTCCGGGAACGGGTGGCGGCCACCGCGCCGGTGCGGTCGAACACCGCCACCCGGCGCGCGAGCTCCGCCCCCACCATCTCCTCGAACCGGACCAGCGCGAGGAGCTGCTCGGCCTGGAACGGGGCACCGGCCGCGCACAGGGTGTCGTCGTCCTCCGCCGCCAACGCGGCCAAGAACGTCAGAGAAGAAGAGGGCAGGGTCCGCAGCGGCTCGGTCGAAACGCGGGCCTGGCGGGAGCTTGAGGGAGTCAGGGGATCCGCACGGAACACGTCCCCCAGCGAGGCAGAAAACACCTCACCCATGGACGCATCTCCGTCTTCACACCCGCCCCCGAACATCGAGGCGTCCATAGAACAATTATGACACCCCACCAAGCCCCACACCATCACTCACAAGAGTGAAAACCCCCAGCTCAGACCCTAGTTGATCAGGTCATCCGCCGACTCTCACGAGTACAGCGGGACGCCGGCGCGGACCAGCCGCCAGCCGTTCTGGTAGAAGTCGGCCGGGTTGATCTGACCCTTCGCCTTGACCCAGGCGATGATCGTGTTGCGGATCTCGTCCGACGCGCTCCAGACCAGCTGCGCCGAGGCGACATGCGGGAAGTTGCCGCCGCCGTTGGCGCGGTAGTTGTTCACCGCGAGCACGAACTGCGCCGCGTCGTCGATCGGCTGCCCCGCGTACTTCACGTTCACGATCCGCGAGCCGACCGGCTGCGAGACGTCGATGTCGTAGCTCAGGCCGTAGATCTCGTCGAAGTTGTAGTCCGGCGTACCGTTCGCGTTGGTCAGCGCGGACTCGACGATCGGAGCGCCCACCGCCAGCGTGTTGAAGTACTCGGCGGTGAATTCCAGGTAGTCCCGGAGCTGGGCGCCCGTCATCAGCTTCGCTTCGAGGGTGTTCTCGTAGATGTACAGCCCGGCCGCGTCCCGCAGGCGCACCGTGCCGGCCGGGATGTCCGCGGTCCGGTTGAACGGGGCGGCCTGGGCCAGGACCGGCAGGTTGGCGTAGGAGGTCGAGGCCAGGGCGGCCTTCACCGTGTCGGCCTGGACCTTGCCGATCAGGTCCACGATCGGCACGCACTGGAACGGGGCCCGCGCGATCGAGAGGTCCTCGGTGCAGGTGCCGATGGTCTGGTTGACGTAGGTCCGCACCGCGGCGTGCTCCTGCTGGACCAGGGCGGCGATCTTCGGGTCCTCGTCCACCGTGTTGCTGTTGAGGACGGTCGCCGTGCAGGAGACGACCTGCCACTGGTGGTCGACCAGCTCGACGACGAAGTCGAAGCGGGAGAGCCGGAAGCCCCAGCAGTAGGGCTCGGAGAGGACGACCGTCTTGCCGGTCGCGGTGTTGGTGACCAGTCGCTGCGCCACCTCCTTGTGGGTGTGGCCGACGAGCACCGCGTCGATGCCGGGGACGCTCGCCGCCATCGCCGCCGAGGCGTCCTCGGCGTACGGCAGCTGGTCGCCCCAGGAGCTGGGCTCGTCGATGCCGGAGTGGGCGGAGACGATGACCACGTCCGCGCCCGCGCTGCGCACGCGGGGGACGTGGATCGCGGCCTGCTCCGGGATGCCGTTGAAGGTCATCTTCCCGGCGACGTTGTCCTTGTCCCAGATGGCGATGCCGGGGTTGGTCAGACCCAGGATGCCGACCTTGAGGTGCGGGCCGTGCGGGACGTGGATCTTCTTGATGATGTACGGGGAGAACGCCGGACGGTTGGTCTTGGCGTCGATCGCGTTCGCCGCGAGCAGCGGGAAGTCGCACTGGCGCTCGAAGGCGCGGACCGTGTCGATGCCGTAGTTGAACTCGTGGTTGCCCAGCGCCGCCGCGTCGTAGCGCATGGCGTTCATGGCCAGCGCCATCGGGTGCCGCGGAGCCTTGTGCTCGGGCTTGGCGGTGATCGGGTCGACCCTGGCGTAGTAGTAGCTGAGCTGGGTGCCCTGGATGATGTCGCCGGCGTCGATCAGCAGCACGCGCTCGTGGCCGACCTCCTCGCGGATCTGCTTGACCAGGGTGGAGATCTTCGCCAGGCCGACGTCGTTCTGGGCCTTGTCCTCGTACTCCGCGTCGGTGAAGTAGTCCCAGTTGAGCGCGTGTCCGTGCACGTCGGTGGTGCCGAGGACAGTGAAGGAGAAGGTCTTCGGCTGCTTGCCGCCGTGGGCGCCGGGGGCGTCGACCGCGGCGGCGGGCGTGGCGGCAGCGGTGCCGGCGACGGCGACTCCCGCCGCGACGGCCGCGGTTCCGGCGACGAACTCTCTGCGCTTCAGGGACATCGGGGCTCCAGTTCACAAATGGGATCTACGCGCGCTGTGCAACGCGCGTAGAAGTCTGCCCGGCAAAGTGTTGCGGCGGAAGCCCTTTGACGTTGCGTCCGGGAAAACAGACGGTGTCCGGTCAAGAACGAGCGGCGTCCCCCGACAGGCCGGCCAGCAGCGCGCGCTCCTGCTCCTCCGAGAGGCCGCAGCTCAGCGGCGGTTCGCCGCGGCCGCGGTCCCACGCGAGCACGTCGGCGGCCGTGCGCGCCAGCGGCGTGCCGGGCAGTCCGGCCGCGCGGGCCAGAGTCGTGTCGCGCTGCTGACTGGCCCAGGCGGCGCGCACGAAGGGCAGGCGCGGGGCTCCGGCGGCGGCCTCCGCGGGGGTCCGTACCAGCTCCACGCTGGTGCCCGCCGCGGCCGCGCAGGTCTCGACGAGTCCGCCGAGCGTCGTCGGTTCGGCCGGTCCCATCGCGTTGAAGACACCGCCTCTGTCGTCCTCGACCAGGCGGCGCACCAGCACGGCCAGGTCCCGCACGTCCAGCACCTGGACGGGCTGGGCCGGGTCGGCGGTCATGGCCACCCGCCCGCCGCGCGCGGCCCGGCGGACCCAGTAGGCGAAGAGCTCGTTCTCGTCGTGCGGTCCCACCAGCTGCCCTGCCCGGACGATGGTCGCCCGCCCGCCGAAGCGGTCTCGGATGTCGTCCTCGCAGGCCACCTTGGACGGCCCGTAGGTGGCGTTGTCCAGATCGTCGACGCGCGCGACGGTCCGCACCGGCGGCCGGGTCGGCGTGGACTCGTCCGCGCCGGGGCCGACGCCGTCCTCCTGGTAGACGGCGTTGGTGGAGATGAAGAGGTAGCGGCCGACCCGGTCGCCCAGCGCGTCCATCGCCGCGCCGACCTGCCCGGGGAGATAGCCGCTGACGTCGACGACCGCGTCCCAGCTGCCCGCGCGCAGCGCGTCGAGGTCGCCGGTGTCCCGGTCCCCCACGAGGCGGGCGGCCTCGGGGAAGAGCTCGGTCCCCGTCCTCCCCCGGCCGAACAGGGTCACGTGCGCGCCGGCGTCGAGGGCCTCCGCCACGACGGCGCGGCCGACGAACGCGGTACCGCCGAGCACAAGGATTCGCATGCGCTCGACCCTACTGAGCACGCCGGGCGCGGGCACCGGGTTTCCGGAGCCCGCGCCCGACCGTGCGTCAGCGCCGTCGGCCGCCGTCTACCGCAGCACGCCGTCGCTGAGTCCCGTCGTCTCCGCAGGGACGGCGATCAGGCCGAGCTCCGCCTCGGTCGCCAGCAGCCGGTGGCTCGGCAGGATCCGGACCGTGTACCCGAAGGGCCCCGTCCGGCTCAGCTCCAGCGGGCCCTCGTAGCGCCAACGCCCGTCGACGTCGGCGCGGTCGGCCGGCTTCAGCGAGACCGTGGCGACGTCCGAGATCACGTCGGCGTCGTCCACCCGGCCGGAGACCGCCTGCACGTCCACGTCCGAGGGGTCGAGGCCGTCGAGCTGCACCTGGACCCGCAGGGTGAGCGTGCTGCCGAGTTCCGGGGCGTCCGCGCTGCCCACCGCCTCGACGTGTTCGACCCTGATCTGCGGCCAGTGCGCGCGGATCCTGACCTTCCAGGCCGCCAGCTCCCGGGCGCCGGCGTAGGGCTCGCCCGAGCCGCCGGGACCCCCGAGCGCGCGCTGCGCCTCGGCCGCCGGGGCGTACAGGCGCTCGACGTACTCCCTGACCATGCGTGCGGCCAGCACCTTCGGGCCGAGGGTGGCCAGGGTGTGGCGCACCATCTGGATCCAGCGCCGCGGCAGCCCGTGGCCGTCGCGGTCGTAGTAACGCGGCGCGACCTGGTGCTCGATCAGGTCGTAGAGCGCCGCCGACTCGATCTCGTCACGACGGTCCTCGTCGGGCTCGCCGTCCGCGGTCGGGATCGCCCAGCCGTTGCCGCCGTCGAACCACTCGTCCCACCAGCCGTCGAGCACGGACAGGTTGAGTGCGCCGTTGAGCGCCGCCTTCATTCCGCTGGTGCCGCAGGCCTCCAGCGGGCGCAGCGGGTTGTTCAGCCAGACGTCGCAGCCGGGGTAGAGCTTGGCGGCCATGTCCATGTCGTAGTCGGGCAGGAAGACGATCCGGTGGCGCACCGCGGGGTCGTCCGCGAAGGCGACCAGCTTCTGGATCAGCGCCTTGCCGCCGTCGTCGGCGGGGTGGGCCTTGCCCGCGACGACGATCTGGATCGGCCGGGTCGGGTGCAGCAGCAGTCCGCGCAGTCGCTCCTGGTCGCGCAGCATCAGGGTGAGCCGCTTGTAGGAGGGCACCCGCCGCGCGAAGCCGATGGTCAGCACGTCGGGGTCGAGCACCTGCCCGGTCCAGCCGAGCTCGGCGTTGCCCATGCCGCGCTGCCGCCAGGAGGCGCGCACCCGGGCGCGGGCCTCCTCCACGAGCTGGGCCCGCAGGCGGCGGCGCAGCTCCCAGATCTCGTCGTCGGCGATGGCGTCGATGCCGTCCCAGCGCCGGGACTCGCCGAGCACCATGGCGTCGTCGATCCGGTCGGTGCCGAGCTCGCGCGAGGCCAGCCGGACGACCTCGGGATCGATCCAGGTGGGAGCGTGGACGCCGTTGGTGATGGAGGTGATCGGCACCTCGGCGGCGTCGAAGCCCGGCCACAGGCCGCTGAACATGCCCCGGCTGACCTGGCCGTGCAGCAGGCTGACGCCGTTGGCCCGCTGGGCGAGGCGCAGACCCATCGCGGCCATGTTGAACAGCGCGGGGTCGCCCCCGGTCCAGCTTTCCACTCCGAGTGCGAGCACCCGGTCCACCGGGACGCCGCCCAGCGGCTCCCCCTGCGCGCCGGAACCGCCGGTCCCGGACCCGGCCCCGGACCCGCCGCCGACACCGCCCACGCCGGACGCGCCGTCAGCCGCGAAGTGGCGGTGCACGATCTGCCGGTCGAAGCGGTCGATCCCGGCCGGGACCGGCGTGTGCGTGGTGAACAGGGTGCCGGCCCTGACGGCTTCCAGCGCGGCGTCGAAGTCCAGGCCGGCGCCGCCCGCCTCGACCGGACGGGTGAGCTCGCGGATACGCTCCACGCCGAGGAAGCCCGCGTGGCCCTCGTTGGTGTGGAAGACCTCGGGCTCGGCGTGTCCGGTGAGCCGGCAGAAGGTGCGCACGGCGCGGACGCCGCCGATGCCGAGCAGCATCTCCTGGAGCAGCCGGTGCTCGCTGCCGCCGCCGTAGAGCCGGTCGGTCACGTCGCGCGCCCGCGCGTCGTTGACCTCGATGTCAGAGTCGAGCATCAGCAGCGGCACCCGGCCGACCTGGGCCTTCCAGATCTGCGCGTGCAGCTGCCGGCCGCCGGGCAGGGCCAGCACGACGGTGCTGGGGCTGCCGTCGGGCTCACGCACCAGGCTGACGGCGAGTTCGTTGGGGTCGAGCAGCGGATAGCGCTCCTGCTGCCAGCCGTCCCGGGAGAGCGACTGGCGGAAGTAGCCGTGACGGTAGAGCAGGCCGACGCCGATGATGGGCACGCCGAGGTCGCTGGCGGCCTTCAGGTGGTCGCCGGCCAGGATGCCGAGGCCGCCGGAGTACTGCGGCAGCGCGGCGGTGATGCCGAACTCGGGCGAGAAGTAGGCGACGGCGGCGGGCAGCTCGCTGCCGCGCTGGCGCTGGTACCAGCGCGGTCCGGTCAGGTAGTCGCGGAGGTCCTCCTCGGCGTCGTGCAGGCGGCGCAGGAAACGTCTGTCGGCGGCCAGGGCGGCGAGCCGCTGGCCGGAAACGGCGCCCAGCAGGCGCACCGGGTCGCAACCGGTGGCCTCCCACACCTCGGGATCGACGGAGCGGAACAGCTCGCGCGTCTCGGGGTGCCAGGACCAGCGCAGATTGAGTGCCAACTCACCGAGGGCCTGGAGGGGTTCGGGCAGGACGGTGCGGACCGTGAAACGTCGGATTGCCTTCACCCAAGCGAAGATAGCCGCGCGGCAGGTCGGCTGCGTAGCCACTCAGGGGCGCACTGACCGCCGTTCGGCGCATTGGTGCGATCGGCGGGGTCACGCTTCACTCTTACGGGGGTACGGCGTGCGCGGGCGCACGCCGGTGCAGGGGGGCGTGCAGTCGTAGGAATTCACAACGCCGTCACACCGCCGTCCACCCGAGTGCGTCGAACTGCCTTGATCTGTGGCCGAAATGAGCACTTACCCGCGCGTAAGACTTCCGTTCGGTGCGAGGATCGAAGCAGGTCGGAACGGACGTGACGACCAGTGGGACGCGGATGCCGTGCGGTCTCTTCTGCGTGTCCACCAGTCCCGCGCGATCGTTGTCAACACGACGGCGTTCGACCGACGGCAGGTTGCCGGACGGGAAGGCGGGGGAAGGCTCTCTGGGCCCTCCCTCTCGGCCTCACTGTCAGGCATCCGCGCAGCTCATCACCGTGCGTCACACCTCACTCCGCGTCATATCTCACTCAGAGTCACTGAAGTCCGGGCATGGGTACCCCTTTTGCCCCGTCTTTACCAGTTGTGCCGTTGACAGCTCGCCCCGTTCGCCCCGTTCGCCCTCGCCCTGCCCCGCCCCTCGCCAGCCAGGAGCGTCGATGCGTGACACCGCACGAAAGGACGACCAGCCCCAGATGATCGGCCGAATTCCCGTACTGGATGTCAGCCCCTCGGTGGACTGCGGACGCCGTCCGGCCAAGTCCGTCGTCGGGGAGGTCTTCGAGGTCAGCGCCACGCTCTTCCGCGAGGGCCACGACCTGATCGGAGCCAACGTCGTGCTGCGCGACCCGCGCGGCCGCAGCGGACCGTGGACCCCGATGCGGGAGCTCGCCCCCGGCACGGACCGCTGGGGCGCGGAGATCGCCGCCGGTGCGCCGGGGCGCTGGACCTACACCGTGGAGGCCTGGGCCGACCCGGTCGCCACCTGGGAACACGCCGCCCGGATCAAGGTCCCGGCCGGGATCGACGTCGGCCTGATGCTGGAGGAGGGCGCACTGCTGCTGGACCGCGCCGCCACCGGGGTGACCAAGAAGGACGGCAAGGCGCACGTGCTCGCCTCCGCCGAGGTGCTGCGCGACGCCGACCGCGACCCGCTCGAACGTCTGGAGGCCGCGCTGACGCCCGAGCTGGCCGCCGCGCTGGCCAGGCATCCGCTGCGGGAGCTGGTCTCCGCCTCCCGGCCGCAGCCGCTGCAGGTCGACCGGCCGCGGGCGCTGTACGGGTCCTGGTACGAGTTCTTCCCGCGCTCCGAGGGAGCCGTGGTCGACCGGGACGGTCGCGGCAAGCCCGTGCCCGGCACCCTGCGCACCGCGGCGGAGCGGCTTCCGGCCATCGCGCGGATGGGCTTCGACGTGGTCTACCTGCCGCCGGTTCACCCCATCGGCCGAGCGTTCCGCAAGGGACCCAACAACGCGCTCGAAGCCGGCCCCGACGACGTCGGCTCGCCCTGGGCGATCGGCTCCCCCGAGGGCGGCCACGAGGCGATCCACCCGGACCTCGGCACCATGGACGACTTCGACGCCTTCACCGCCCGCGCGGCGGAGCTGGGTCTGGAGGTCGCGCTGGACTTCGCGCTGCAGTGCTCACCCGACCACCCGTGGGTCGAGAAGCACCCGGAGTGGTTCACCGCCCGTGCCGACGGCACCATCGCCTACGCCGAGAACCCGCCCAAGAAGTACCAGGACATCTACCCGGTCAACTTCGACCAGGACTTCGACGGCATCGTCGCCGAGACCGTCCGGCTGCTGCGCCACTGGATGTCCCACGGGGTGCGGATCTTCCGGGTCGACAACCCGCACACCAAGCCGGTGGTGTTCTGGGAGAAGGTGCTCGGCGAGATCGCCCGCACCGACCCTGACGTGCTCTTCCTGGCCGAGGCCTTCACCCGCCCGGCGATGATGCACACCCTGGCCAAGGTCGGCTTCCACCAGTCCTACACCTACTTCACCTGGCGCACCGGCAAGCAGGAGCTGACGGAGTACCTGACCGAGCTCTCCGGCGAGGCCGCCGCGTACATGCGGCCGAACTTCTTCACCAACACCCCGGACATCCTGCATGCCTACCTGCAGCAGGGTGGCCGGGCCGCGTTCGCGATCCGCGCGGTGCTGGCGGCGACCCTCGCCCCGAGCTGGGGCGTCTACGCCGGTTTCGAACTGTACGAGAACGCGCCGGCACACCCCGGCTCCGAGGAGTACCTCGACTCGGAGAAGTACCAGCTCCGTCCGCGCGACTGGTCGCGCAAGGACAGCCTCGCCCCGCTGCTGACCACCCTCAACCGGCTGCGCCGCGAGCACCCCGCGCTGCAGGAACTGCGCAACCTGCGGTTCCACCCCACGGACAACGACCAGCTCCTCGCCTTCAGCAAGACCCGCGGCGAGGACACCGTGCTCACCGTGGTGACCCTCGACCCGCACCACCCACAGGCGGGCACGGTCACCCTCGAACCCGACTGGATGCCCGGCGACGCAGGGACCTACGAGGTCCACGACGAACTGACCGGGGCCGTCTACCGGTGGGGCCGCCACAACTACGTCCGGCTGGACCCCCACTCCATGCCGGCCCACCTCTTCACGGTCCGGAGGGCCGCTCAGTGATCGTCAACGAACCTGTCCCCGACACCTTCGCCGACACTCCACAGCGGGACCGCGACCCGGAGTGGTTCAAGCGCGCCGTCTTCTACGAGGTGCTGGTCCGCAGCTTCCAGGACAGCAACGGCGACGGGGTCGGCGACCTCAAGGGCCTGACCAGCAAGCTCGACTACCTCCAGTGGCTGGGCGTGGACTGTCTCTGGCTGCCGCCCTTCTTCGCCTCGCCGCTGCGCGACGGCGGCTACGACGTGGCCGACTACACCGCCGTGCTGCCCGAGTTCGGCGACCTGGCCGACTTCGTCGAGTTCGTGGACGCCGCCCACCAGCGCGGCATGCGGGTCATCATCGACGTCGTCATGAACCACACCAGCGACCAGCACCCGTGGTTCCAGGCCTCCCGCAACGACCCCGAGGGGCCGTACGGGGACTACTACATGTGGGCCGAGAACGACAAGCAGTACCAGGACGCCCGGATCATCTTCGTCGACACCGAGGTCTCCAACTGGACCTACGACCCGGTCCGCAAGCAGTACTTCTGGCACCGCTTCTTCTCCCACCAGCCCGACCTCAACTACGAGAACCCTCGGGTCCAGGAGGAGATGCTGGCGGCGCTGCGGTTCTGGCTCGACCTCGGCATCGACGGCTTCCGGCTGGACGCCGTGCCCTACCTCTACGCCGAGGAGGGCACCAACTGCGAGAACCTGCCCGCCACGCACGAGTTCCTGAAGCGGGTGCGCTCCGAGATCGACCGCGAGTACCCGGACACCGTGCTGCTGGCCGAGGCGAACCAGTGGCCCGAGGACGTGGTCGACTACTTCGGCGACTTCGCCGCCGGCGGCGACGAGTGCCACATGGCCTTCCACTTCCCGGTGATGCCCAGGATCTTCATGTCGGTACGCCGGGAGTCCCGCTACCCGGTCTCCGAGATCCTGGCGAAGACCCCGGCCATCCCGTCCGGCTGCCAGTGGGGCATCTTCCTGCGCAACCACGACGAGCTGACCCTGGAGATGGTCACCGACGAGGAACGCGACTACATGTACGCGGAGTACGCCAAGGAACCGCGGATGCGCGCCAACGTGGGCATCCGGCGACGGCTGGCCCCGCTGCTCGACAACGACCGCAACCAGATCGAGCTCTTCAGCGCGCTGCTGCTCTCGCTGCCCGGCTCGCCGGTGCTCTACTACGGCGACGAGATCGGCATGGGCGACAACATCTGGCTCGGCGACCGCGACGGCGTCCGCACGCCGATGCAGTGGACGCCGGACCGCAACGCCGGCTTCTCCGTGGCCGATCCCGGGCGGCTCAACCTGCCGACCATCATGGACCCGGTCTACGGCTACCAGGTGACCAACGTCGAGGCGCAGATGGCGAACCCCAGTTCGCTGCTGCACTGGACCCGGCGGATGATCGAGATCCGCAAGCTCAACCCGGCCTTCGGGCTCGGCTCCTACGCGGAGCTGCCGTCGAGCAACCCCGCGGTCCTCGCCTACCTGCGCGAACTCGGCGACGACCTGGTGATGTGCGTCAACAACTTCTCCCGCTTCGCCCAGCCCACCGAGCTGGACCTGCGGGAGTTCGAGGGCATGCACCCGGTCGAGCTGATCGGCGGGGTCCGCTTCCCCGCGATCGGTCAACTGCCGTACCTGCTGACGCTGGGCGGTCACGGCTTCTACTGGTTCCGGCTGCGGCCCGGCGACACGAGCGTCCAGACCGGGGCTCCGGTCGTGCCGCCCGGTCAGGTCCGCCCGGCCGGCTGAGCCGCCGACGCCCGGCCCGCTGTCCCCCGTCCTGCGCAACGACGTCCTCCGACGGGCGTGCCGACGATGTCACGCCCACACATTCCGGAAAAATGGTTCAACCGGCGACCAACCACCACGGCCGCCGGTTGCACCGGCCTTTCCGGGGAAGGGGAGAAATGTCCGACACCTCCCGCCCGCGTGGCGTCACCACGCCGGTCCCGCCCACCACGGCGGACGGCTGCCGGCCGCTCGTCGAGGCGGCGCTGCCGCTGCTGCGCGACTGGTTGCCACGTCAGCGCTGGTTCGCCGGCAAGGGCCATCCGATCTCCGCGATCACGCCGGTGACGGTGACCCCGCTGCCGGGGCCGACCGGCCTGGCCCGCGCCACCGGCACGCTGCTGCACCTGCTGCTCCGCGTGGACCAGCGCAGCTCCGGCGGCGGCGCGTCCACCAGCGACATCTACCAACTGCTGCTCGGCGCGCACCCCGACGGGCTGCCGGGACTGCGCAGCAGGGACGCGGTGATCGGCCGGATCACCAACGGTCCCCACGACGGCCTGGTCACCTACGACGCGGCCTACGACCCGGCGCTGACGCGCCGGCTGTTGGCGCTGCTCAGCACCCCGCAGCGGCTCGGCGCGCTGCGCTTCGGTGCGCTCGGCGACCGGGTGCCCGCCTCCGCGGCCGGCCGGGTCGGCACCGCCGAGCAGAGCAACACCTCGATCATCTACGACGGCGGCAGCCCCGCCGAGGCCGCGATCCTCAAGCTGTTCCGCCGGGTCAGCCCGGGGCTCAACCCGGATCTCGAACTCTCGCTGGCCCTGGGCCGGGCGGGCAGCAGCCGAATCCCCGCGCCGCTGGCCTGGTTCGAGGCCGAGCTGCCGGACGCGCCCGACCGGGCCCCGGCCACCCTGGGCATGCTGCAGCACTTCCTGCGCGACGCCGAGGACGGCTGGGAGCTGGCCCTGCGTCAGATGCAGCAGCTCGACGCCGACCCCTCCCGGGTGGGCAACTTCGCCGCAGAGTCGTTTCTGCTCGGCCGGGCCACCGCCGACGTCCACCTGGCACTGGCCCGCAGCCTGCCGGTCACGGTGCTGCGGCGCGGCGAGATCGAGACGATGGCCGAGCAGATGGCGCTGCGCCTGGACGCCGCCTGCCTCGCCGTCCCCGCGCTCGGGCAGCACCGGGCGGCACTGCGGCAGATCTTCCGCGACCTGGCCGCCTCCGCGCGCGGCGGGCTGCGGCTGCGGGCCCAGCGGGTCCACGGGGACCTGCACCTGGGCCAGGTCATGCGCAGTGCCAGGGGCTGGGTCCTGCTCGACTTCGAGGGAGAGCCGGCCAAGTCGCTGGAGGAGCGTCGCCGTCCGCAGCCCGCGGTGCGGGACGTGGCGGCCATACTGCGCTCCTTCGACTACGCCGCCGCCCACGCCCGTCTCGCCGACCCGGTCACCACCGCCGCCTGGGTGGCCCGCAACCGCGAGGCGTTCACCGCCGGCTATGCCGCCACCGGCGCGCCCGACCCGACCCTGGACCCGGTGCTGCTGCGCGCCTTCGAGACCGACAAGGCGGTCTACGAGGTCGTCTACGAGGCACGTCACCGTCCGGACTGGGTCGGCATCCCGCTGAGCGCCTGCGCCCGCCTCGCAACGACGCCCCTCACCCCCGCCGCGACGGCCGCCGCCGCGCCCGCCGTCCCCGCTGTCCCCGCCGTCCCTCCGGCGAACCCCTCATACGTGGCACCCCCGTCCGCAGGCCACCGGTCCGCGGCACCCACGACCCCACGGGAGGCATAGATCGTGACCACGTTCCACGAACCCGACACCCTTCTCGACCCGACCGCCGTCGACCCGACCGCCGTCGCCGGGACGGAGCGCGAGCCCGAGGGCACGCCGCTGCCCACTCCGGAGGCGCCGCTCGCCCCCGGGGAGGTGGAGCGTCTGGTCGGCGGCTGGCACCACGATCCGCACGGCCTGCTCGGCGCCCACGACACGGTGGAAGGCACCGCGGTCCGGGTGCTGCGGCCGCTGGCCGAGCGGGTGGTCGTCGACACCGGGGTGGAGCGCCACGAGCTGACGCACCAGCAGGACGGGCTCTTCACCGGCCTGCTCCCCATGGGCTCGGTCACCGAGGGCTACCTGCTCCAGGTCCGCTACGCGGGCGACTGGTACGAGCAGGAGGACGGCTACCGCTTCCTGCCCACGCTCGAGGAGACCGACCTGCACCTGATCGGCGAGGGGCGGCACGAGCAGCTGTGGCGGGCGCTCGGCTCGCACCCGCGCGTGATCCGGGGCACCACCGGCACCTCCTTCGCGCTCTGGGCCCCGAACGCGTCCGGCGTCCGGCTGGTCGGCGACTTCAACGGCTGGAACGGCGCGGCCCACCCGATGCGCTCGCTGGGCGCGAGCGGCGTCTGGGAGCTGTTCGTGCCGGGGATCGGCGAGGGCGCCCGCTACAAGTACGAGATCGCCACCCGCGACGGCCGGATGGTGCAGAAGGCCGACCCGCTGGCCCGCGCCACCGAGGTCCCCCCGTCCACCGCCTCCGTCGTGCACGCGTCCCACCACCGCTGGAACGACGCGGAGTGGATGTCCACGCGCGGCCGGCTCCCCCACCACGAGGCGCCGCTCAGCATCTACGAGGTACATCTGGCCTCCTGGCGGCCGGGGCTGACGTACCGGCAGCTGGCGGAGGAGCTGCCCGCCTACGTCCGCGACCTCGGCTTCACCCACGTCGAGCTGATGCCGGTGATGGAGCACCCCTTCGGCGGCTCCTGGGGCTACCAGGTCACCGGCTTCTACGCGCCGACCTCCCGGCTGGGTTCCCCTGACGACTTCCGTTTCCTGGTGGACTCGCTGCACCAGGCGGGTCTCGGCGTGATCGTCGACTGGGTGCCCGCGCACTTCCCCAAGGACGACTTCGGCCTGGCCCGCTTCGACGGCGAGCCGCTGTACGAGCCGGCCGACCCGCGCCGGGCCGAGCACCCGGACTGGGGCACCCTGGAGTTCGACTACGGCCGCACCGAGGTGCGCAACTTCCTGGTCGCAAACGCGGTCTTCTGGGGCGAGGAGTTCCACGTCGACGGCCTGCGCGTGGACGCGGTGGCCTCGATGCTGTATCTGGACTACTCCCGCGAGCACGGCGAGTGGGCGCCCAACGAGCACGGCGGGCGGGAGAACTGGGACGCCGTCCGGTTCCTGCAGGAGATGAACGCCACCGTCTACCGGCGCTGCCCCGGCATCGTGACCATCGCCGAGGAGTCCACCGCCTGGCCGGGCGTCACCGCCCCCACCGACCACGGCGGCCTCGGCTTCGGCCTGAAGTGGAACATGGGCTGGATGCACGACTCGCTGCAGTACATGAGCCACGAGCCGGTGCACCGCAAGTACCACCACAACGAGATGACCTTCTCGATGGTCTACGCCTACAGCGAGAACTACGTGCTGCCGATCTCGCACGACGAGGTGGTGCACGGCAAGCGCGCGCTGGTGAGCAAGATGCCCGGCGACTGGTGGCAGCAGCGCGCCGACGAGCGCGCCTACCTGGGCTTCATGTGGGCCCACCCGGGCAAGCAACTGCTCTTCATGGGCCAGGAGTTCGCCCAGGGCGCGGAGTGGGACCACGAGAGCGGACCGCAGTGGTGGGTGCTGGACGAGTCCTGGCCCGCGCACGCCGAGCACGCGGGGGTCCGCGAGCTGGTCCGCGACCTGAACCGGCTCTACCTGGACACCCCGGCGCTGTGGCAGCAGGACTCGGTCCCGGCCGGCTTCGCCTGGCTGGACGGCGGCGCGGCGGAGGACAACGTCTTCTCCTTCGTCCGCTTCGACCGGCAGGGACGCCCGCTGGTCTGCGTCAGCAACCTCTCGCCTGTGGTGCGGCACGACTACCGGGTGGGGCTGCCGACGGTCCGGGCGGACGTGCGCGACGCGCGCTGGCTGGAGATCCTCAACACCGACACCCTCGTCTACGGCGGGAGCGGCGTCGGCAACCCGGATCCGGTCAAGGCCGAGCCGCTGCCGTGGAACGGCCGCGACACCAGCGCGGAGCTGGTCCTGCCGCCGCTTTCCACCATCTGGTTGAGCCCGGCGTAGGCGCGGGCGGGCCCGTATCCTCGCGGGCATGACCGTCGTCCAGATCCCCGGTTCCAAGTCGATCACCGCCCGCGCGCTCTACCTCGCGGCGGCCGCCGAGGGCGTCACCACGCTTCGGCAACCCCTGCTCTCCGACGACTCCGAGGGCTTCGCCGAGGGGCTGATCAGCCTTGGCTACGCCGTCGACCGGCAACCGGGGGTCTGGACGATCACGGGCCGCCCGTCCGGCCCCGGCGTGTCCTCGGCGGACGTCTTCTGCCGCGACGGCGCGACCACCGCGCGGTTCCTGCCCGCGCTGGCCGCCGCCGGGCAGGGCAGCTTCCGCTTCGACGCCTCCGCGCAGATGCGGCGGCGTCCGCTCGGCCCGCTGACGCAGGCGCTGCGCGAGCTCGGCGTGGACCTGGTGCACGAGGAGCAGGAGGGCCACCACCCGCTGCGGATCGAGGCCGCCGGCATCAAGGGCGGCGCGATCACCCTGGACGCGGGGCTCTCCTCGCAGTTCCTGACGGCGCTGCTGCTGACCGGCCCGCTCACCAGGGAGGGTCTGGAGATCACCGTCACCGACCTGGTCTCGGTGCCGTACGTCGAGATCACGCTGGCGATGATGAACCGCTTCGGCAATCCGGCCCGGCGCGAGGGCGACACCTTCGTGGTGCCGCCGGTGCCCTACCGCGCGGTGGACTACCTGATCGAGCCCGACGCCTCGACGGCCAGCTACGTCTTCGCGGCGGCGGCCCTGACCGGCAACACCGTGACCGTGCCCGGTCTGGGCGGCGACTCGCTCCAGGGCGACCTGCGCTTCGCCGAGGTGCTGCGGACGATGGGCGCGGACGTCTCGATCACCCCGGAGGCCACCACGGTGACCGGCACCGGCCGGCTGCGCGGCGTCACGGTCAACATGCGGGACATCTCCGACACGGTCCCCACCCTGGCGGCGATCGCGCCCTTCGCGGACGGGCCGGTGCGGATCGAGGACGTCTACAACACGCGCATCAAGGAGTGCGACCGTCTGGCCGCCTGCGAGCAGAACCTCAAGGCCCTGGGCGTGCCGGTGACGACGGGTCGGGACTGGATCGAGATCCAGCCCGCGCAGCCGACCGGCCCGACCCTGATCGCCTGTCACGGCGACCACCGCATCGCGATGTCCTTCAGCGTCACCGGCCTGCGCACGGACGGGATCACCCTGGACGACCCCGGCTGCGTGAAGAAGACCTTCCCGCGGTTCCACGAGGCGCTCGCCGAGCTGAAGGCGACCTGGGGTCTGTAGCTGCCGCCCCGCGGGGGCGAGGGCGGCGACGCGGAGTGCGGCGGACGGGGACGAGATCGTTCCGTAACCGCGAGTTCAGTTCCGTCGTCTTTCCTGTGCGACGGTTTCCGTTCCACTTCGGCGATCACGCAACTGATTCCGTAATCCAGGAAGCAACATAAACGAATTCCGCCAAAGCATTGCCAGCCTCGTCCGCCAAACGGCACCATGTGGCACGCGCAGGCACCAGAGGTGTCCGAGCGGTGACCCCGCCTCCGGAAACACAAGCGTCACACGGCTGTTGCCCAGCTCGCGCTCCCACCTGCTTGAGTGCGGTCCACGTCCCCCCGCGCGCACGCCGCACCACCGTTCCCATGCACCGTGACCCGAGGCCATGTCCCCACGCGCACCTCCGGTCACGCAGGAGAGGCCCCCCTTGAGCGAGTACACCCCGACGGAGACCAGAGGCGGCCTCAAGGCCAACGTCCTCGGCACGTTCGACACCATCGTCATGGCCATCGCCGGCAGCGCCCCCGCGTACTCGCTCGCCGCGAGCTCCGCCGCGCTCATCGCCGCGGCCGGCCTGTTCAGCCCGGCCGCCCTGCTGTGGTGTGCGATACCGATGCTCGGCATCGCCTGGGCCTTCAACTACCTCGGGCGTCTCGACGTCAACGCCGGCGCCAGCTACTCCTGGGTCGGCCGCGCGCTGCATCCCTCGCTCGGCTTCGCGGCGGGCTGGTCGCTCGTCGTCTCTGCGCTGATCTTCATGGTCGCCGGCTCGCTGCCCGCCGGGCAGTACACGCTCTCGCTCTTCTCCGACAGCCTGGCCGCCAACACCTGGGCCTGCGTGGGCGTCGGCGCCTTCGTCTTCCTGGTGATGGCCCTGCTGGTGCTGCTGGGCGCGCGGATCACCGCGCACGCGCAGTGGATCATGACCGGCGTCGAGATCGCCATCCTGGCGATCTTCGGCATCCTGGCGCTGTTCCACCACCGCCCGGGCGCGAGCTTCCACCTCTCCTACCTCTGGGGCTTCGGCCACTTCGGCGGCATGGCGGGCTTCGCCACCTCGGCGCTGGTCGCCGGCTTCTACTTCTGGGGCTGGGACGTCACCGCCAACCTGAGCGAGGAGACCACCGACTCCAAGCGCAACTCCGGCCTCGGCGGCCTGCTCGGCGTGGCCGTGGTCTTCGCCATCTTCGAGATCTTCACCATCGCGCTCAACATGAACGTGACGGACAAGCAGATCAGCAGCGGCACCTTCCTGAGCGACCTCGGCGAGATCATCATGCCGGGCGCGGGCGGCAAGATCATGGTGCTGGCCGTGGTGCTCTCCACCGTCGCCACGCTGGAGACGACGCTGATCCAGATCAGCCGCTCGCTCTTCGCCATGGGCCGCGACAACACGCTCCCCGCCGCCTTCGGCAAGACGCACCCGAAGTGGCAGACCCCGTACGTCGCCATCGGCGTCATCGTCGCCATCTCGCTCGGCCTGTTCCTGGCTGCCAGCCAGATCGGCTCGGTGAACAACATCCTGCAGGACGCGGTGCTCGCGATCGGTCTGCAGATCTGCGTGTACTACGCGCTGGCGGGCATCGCCGTCGTGGTCGCCTACCGCAAGGTCGTCTTCAAGTCGGTCTCCAACGCAATCTTCGTGGGCATCTGGCCCGGCGCGGGCGCGCTGTTCATGGCCTTCCTGTTCGTCGAGAACTGCAAGACCCTGGACACCGAGGTGCTGCTGATCGGCCTGGGCGCGCTGGCGATCGGGATCATTCCGCTGGCGATCTACTGGGCCAAGGGCAGCGAGTTCTACACCAACCCGCCGGCCCGCCTGGACGCGGCGCTCGCCGAGGCCGTGGACGCCGAGTTCGGCGGCTCCACCCTGGCGAAGGCCTCCTCCGGCAACTCGGGCGGCATGGCGACCGACCTGTAGCCCGCGGGGCTTCCACGGTCCGCAACTTTGGCACGACGTTCGACAGTTCACTGAGTTCCTGAGCACGACGACCGGCAGTCATCCGACTGCCGGTCTGTCGGCTTTCCCGCCACCGAGCCCAGGGGGGCCTCTGACATGGCCAGAGCATCACGACGTCGCACGACCGCACCGCAGTTCGACCCCACCTACGGCGACCGCGAGCTCGCCACGGCGCGGCAGGACCTGATCGTCGGCCGCTGGCAGGGCGCGCGCGACCTGCTGCGCGACACCGGCCGCGACTGGGACCGGCGCACGCACCGGCTGCGCCTCCTCGCCGACACGGCGGCCTCCGCCCGCACCGTCGAGACCTGGCAGATGGCCGAGCCGAACAACCCCGACGCCCTGGTGCTGCGCGCCGAGACCGAGGTCCAGCGGGTCTTCTCCGCCGTCGCGGAGTCCAACAACCAGAACGGGACCCCGCCGCCGACGCAGGACGCTTTCGACCGCCGCGAGTTGGACCGCGTCGCCCGGATCTGCCTGCAGGCGTCCGAACGGCACCCGGCCGACCCCGTCCCGTGGGTGTCCCTGATGACCCTGGCCCGTCTCTACGGCCAGGGTCATCCCCATGTCTGGCACTGGTGGCGCGAGCTGCAGGCCAGGGACCAGTTCAACCGCGAGGGCCACCACCAGGTGCTGCGTCACCTGTCCGCGCGCTGGCACGGCAGCCACGGCGAGATGTACAACTTCGCCCGCGACAGCGCGGCGTTCGTGCCGCCCGGTTCGCCGCTGGCCGCGCTGACGCAGGCCGCCCGCGCGGAGCACTACCGCCAGCGCACGCAGGCGGAGGGCGAGAGCGCGGTCGGCCTGACCTACCACTGGACCCACGAGGTCGCGGTGCAGGCGCTGGGCACGACCATGCGGCAGTGGATCGGCCACCGCTCGGGCATCGAGTACGCGCAGGACGTCGCCGACCTCAACCTCCTCCTCCACGGCCTGGTCTTCGCCGGACTCCTCACCGAGGCGAAGGAGGTCTTCGCCCAACTCGGCGACCGCCCCACCCGCGTCCCGTGGGCCTACTGCGGCGATCCCATGCCCCTCTTCCAACACTGGCGCACCCAACTCGGCGGCTGACGCTCCCGGCCGGCGGGCCGGTGGCACCACCCCAGGGCCGCACGGCCCCGGGGGTGGGGACCATGGTCATCAGTTCTCACGCGGGCACGACAGTGTCCGAAATGCGAAGGTAGTCTCGAAGCCGTTCGGAACTTCCATCAGCGACTCGAACGGAGGGCCCCGGTGGCCCGCAGTGTCTATGTGACCGGGATCGGCAGGGGCGACGGCCGACAAGCCGTCGAGCTGGGTGTGATGGAACTCCTCACCCGGCACGTCGACCGGGTCGGCATCTTCCGGCCGCTGCTGCACCCGCCCACCGACCACGTCGTCGACCTGCTGCGCGGCCGCTACCGTGTCGAGCTGCCCTCGCAGGACATGTACGGGCTCGGCTACGACGAGGCCGCCGCGCTCCAGGCCGAGCGGGGCCAGGACGAGCTCGTCGGGCTGCTCGTCGACCGCTTCCGAGCGGTGGAGCGGGAGTGCGAGGCCGTCCTCGTGCTGGGGACCGACTACGCGTCCACCAACATCCCCGACGAGCTCGCGCTCAACGCCCGGCTCGCCAACGAGTTCGGCGCCGGCGTGCTCGCGGTCGTCGGCGGACACCGCGAGACCGCGGACACCGTGGTCAACGAGGTGCGCAACGCCCACCGGTCCTTCACCGACCTGGGCTGCAACATCATCGCCATGATCGCCAACCGGGTCGCGGGCAGCGACAAGCAGGCGGTCGCCCGCCGCCTCTCGAGCAAGCCCGACGTGCCCTGCTACGTGATACCCGACGACCCCGCGCTCTCCGCCCCCACGGTCACCCAGGTGGTCGAAGCGACCGGGGCGGAGGTGCTGCTCGGCGACGCCGCGGGTCTCGCCCGCGACGTGCGCAGCTTCGTCTTCGGCGGTGCCATGCTGCCGCTGTTCCTGGACGCGCTGTCCGAGGGCTGCATGGTGATCACCCCGGGCGACCGCGCCGACCTGCTCACCGGCGCCCTCGCCGCGCACGCCGCCGGCGCGCCGCCGATCTCCGGTGTGCTGATGACGCTGGGCGAGACCCCCGGCGCGAACGTGATGAACCTGGCCGCCAGGCTCGCGCCGGGCACGCCGGTGCTCTCCGTCCCCGAGGACAGCTACTCGACCGCCCTCGCCCTCTCCGCCCTGGAGGGCCGGCTCACCGCGGCCAGCCCGCGCAAGGCGGAGACCGCCCTGGGCCTCTTCGAACTGCACGTCGACTCCGCGGAGTTGACCGACCGGATCGAGCTGAGCCGGTCCGCGAGGGTCACCCCGATGATGTTCGAGCACGAGCTGCTCGAACGGGCGCGCGGCGCCGCGCTGCGTGACATCGTGCTGCCCGAAGGGGTCGAGGAGCGGGTGCTGCGCGCGGCCGAGGTGCTGCTGCGCCGCAACGTCTGCCATCTGACGCTGCTCGGCGGCGAGGACGCGGTCCGTCGCAGGATCGCCGAGCTGGGCCTGAACATCTCCCTGGACGCCGAGCCCGCCGAGGGCCGGGCCCGGGTGCGGATCATCGACCCGGTCACCTCGCCGCTGCGGGACCGCTTCGCCGAGGTCTACGCGGAGTTCCGCAAGCACAAGGGGATGACCGTCGAGGTCGCGGGCGACGTGGTCACCGACGTCTCGTACTTCGGCACCCTGATGGTCCAGGAGGGCCTCGCGGACGGCATGGTCAGCGGCGCGGTGCACTCCACCGCCGCCACGATCCGGCCGGCCTTCGAGGTCATCAAGACCTCGCCGGACGCGAAGATCGTCTCCTCGGTCTTCTTCATGTGCCTGGCCGACCGGGTCCTGGTCTACGGCGACTGCGCGGTCAACCCGGACCCGGACGCCGAACAGCTGGCCGACATCGCGATCCAGTCGGCCGAGACCGCCGCCCGCTTCGGCGTCACGCCGCGGGTCGCGCTCCTCTCCTACTCGACCGGCACCTCGGGCAGCGGTGCGGACGTGGACAAGGTCCGCAAGGCCACCGAGCTGGTCCGCTCGCTGCGCCCGGACCTCCTGGTCGAGGGCCCGATCCAGTACGACGCGGCGGTGGAGCCCTCCGTCGCGGCGACCAAGCTGCCGGACTCGGAGGTGGCCGGCCAGGCGACGGTGCTGATCTTCCCGGACCTGAACACCGGCAACAACACCTACAAGGCCGTCCAGCGCTCCGCCGGCGCGGTGGCGGTCGGCCCCGTCCTGCAGGGGCTGCGCAAGCCGGTCAACGACCTCTCCCGGGGCGCGCTGGTCCAGGACATCGTGAACACCGTCGCGATCACCGCCATCCAGGCCCAGCAGGCGGCCCAGGCCGCCCGGTCCGCCGCCGCCGCAGTGCAGAAGGAGCAGGTCCAGTGAGCGACGCGACCCGGGTGCTGGTGCTGAACTCCGGCTCCTCGTCGGTGAAGTACCAGCTCATCGACATGGCCGACGGATCCCGGCCGGCCTCGGGGCTGGTCGAGCGGATCGGGGAGAGCCAGGGCAGGATCAAGCACGAGCCCGCCCACCACGCACCGCGCGAGCGCTACGAGGCCTTTCCCGACCACGCCGCCGCGCTCGGCGCGGTCGCCGACGAGCTCGCCGCGGACGGCCTCGGCCTGGACTCGGACCGGCTCGCCGCGATCGGCCACCGCGCGGTCCACGGCGGCACCCGCTTCACCGAGCCGACGCTGCTGACCGACGAGGTCGTCGAGGCCCTGCGCGAGCTGATCCCGCTGGCCCCGCTGCACAACCCGGCGAACATCACCGGGATCGAGGTCGCCCGCAAGCTGCGCCCGGACCTGCCGCAGGTGGCCGTCTTCGACACGGCGTTCCACGCGACCATGCCGGAGTCCGCCGCCCGCTACGCCATCGACCGGGCGACCGCCGACGCGTACCAGGTGCGCCGCTACGGCTTCCACGGCACCTCGCACCAGTACGTCTCCCGCCGCACCGCACAGCTGCTCGGCAGGTCGCCCGAGGCGGTCAACGTGATCGTGCTGCACCTGGGCAACGGCGCCAGCGCGTCCGCCGTCGCCGGCGGGCGCTGCGTGGACACCTCGATGGGCCTGACGCCGCTCGAAGGTCTCGTCATGGGGACCCGATCGGGCGATCTCGACCCGGCGATCCTGCTGCACCTGCACCGGGTCGGCGGCATGAGCGTGGACGAGATCGACACCCTGCTGAACCGCCGCAGCGGCCTGCTCGGGCTGTGCGGGGACAACGACATGCGTGAAATCGGGCGCCGCACCGGCGAGGGCGACGCGGAGGCCAAGCTGGCGTTCGACGTCTACATCCACCGGCTGCGCAAATACGTCGGCGCGTACTACGCGGTGCTGGGCCGGGTGGACGCCATCGTGTTCACTGCCGGGGTGGGCGAGAACTCGGCGGAGGTCCGCGAGGCCGCGGTGACGGGCCTGGAGGCGCTGGGCATCGAGCTGGACCCGGTGCGCAACGCGGTCCGCGGCAGCGCGCCGCGGCTGATCTCCGCGGATTCCTCGCGGGTCGCCGTCGCGGTGGTGCCCACGGACGAGGAACTGGAAATCGCCCAGCAGACCTTCGCAGTGGTGCGTCGGACCGCCGGTTGATGTGCAAGAAAAGCGTGGAATGCGTGGAATGCGCCGAAAGCGCTCGAAAGGTGAGCCGATAAGATGAGCCATATGCGCCGAGCCAAGATCGTTTGTACTCTGGGTCCCGCGACGGACGGATTCGAACAGCTGAAATCGCTGATCGAAGCCGGCATGAACGTCGCCCGTCTGAATATGAGCCACGGCAGCCACGCCGAGCACGAGCAGCGTTACGCCAACGTCCGCGCAGCCGCCGACGCCGCCGGCCGCGCCGTGGGCGTCCTCGCTGACCTGCAGGGCCCCAAGATCCGTCTGGCCACCTTCGCCAGCGGTCCGGTCACCGTCGAGAACGGTGACACCTTCACCATCACCACCGAGGACGTCCCCGGTGACCAGAACATCTGCGGCACGACCTACAAGGGTCTGCCGGGAGACGTCAAGCCGGGCGACCCGGTCCTGATCAACGACGGCGTGGTCGCCCTGGAGGTCGTCAGCGTCGACGGCCCCCGCGTGGTGACCCGGGTCGTCGAGGGCGGAGTCCTCTCCAACAACAAGGGCATCAACCTTCCGGGCGCGGCGGTCAACGTCCCCGCGCTCTCCGAGAAGGACAAGGAGGACCTGCGCTTCGCCCTGGAGATGGGCGTCGACATGGTCGCACTCTCCTTCGTGCGCAACGCCGCCGACATCGAGGACGTGCACAAGGTCATGGACGAAGTCGGGCGCCGCGTCCCGGTCATCGCCAAGATCGAGAAGCCGCAGGCCGTCGACGCCATGGAAGAGATCGTCATGGCCTTCGACGCGGTCATGGTCGCCCGTGGCGACCTGGCCGTCGAGTACCCGCTGGAGCGGGTGCCGCTGGTCCAGAAGCGTCTGATCACCCTCTGCCGCCGGAACGCGAAGCCGGTCATCGTCGCCACCCAGATGATGGAGTCGATGATCACGGCCTCCCGGCCGACCCGCGCCGAGGCCTCCGACGTCGCCAACGCCATCCTGGACGGCGCGGACGCGGTCATGCTGTCCGCGGAGTCGTCGGTCGGCAAGTATCCGATCGAGACCGTGCAGACCATGAGCCGCATCGTCGAGGCGGCCGAGCAGGAGCTGCTCTCGCAGGGTCTGCAGCCGCTGAACCCGGGCCGCAAGCCGCGCACCCAGGGCGGCTCCATCGCCCGCGCGGCGTGCGAGCTGGGCGACTTCCTCAACGCCAAGGCGCTGGTGGCCTTCACCAAGTCCGGCGACACCGCCCGCCGCCTGTCCCGCTACCGCTCGCCGATCCCCGTCCTGGCCTTCACGCCGGACGTCTCGACCCGCAACCAGCTCGCCCTGAGCTGGGGCGTGGAGACCTTCGTGCTGCCGCAGGCGGAGAACACCGACGCCATGGTCGAGCAGGTCGACACGGCCATCCTGGCCCAGGGCAAGTACGGCAAGGGCGACACCATCATCGTCACCGCCGGCTCCCCGCCCGGCATCGTCGGCACCACCAACATGGTGCGCGTCCACCACCTGGGCGCCGACGACTGACATCCGTCCCGATGACGGACCGGGCCCCTCGGTGCAGCGCGCCGAGGGGCCCAGTCCGTCAGGGGGCGCCGACCACGACTGCACTCCGCAGGGCCCGCCACTGCTCCGTCGTGATCCGGGGAGGCACGGAGGCGGGGTGGGTCAGCAGCTCGAAGACGTAGGCGCAGGCCTCGCCTTCGCTCCGGAAGCGCAGATGGATGTCGGGCTGGGCCCCGGCCCTCCTGCTGCCGGTGGTCCACAGCTCGTCGAAGGGGTCCCACGCCAGCACGAAGACGTCAGGCGGCCATGGGCGCGGGTCGGGAAGCGTCCAGGTCTCCTCGTCGTCCGGATCGAAGGCGGAGAGATCCACCGGCTCGGCAGGTCCCTCGTCGATCCAGTAGGGCTCCTTCGCTCCGGACGAGGACAGGGCGTCCCGCAGACCCGCGCGGGTGTCCGGCGTTCGACCAGCGGCATGACGCCGGCGCTGCTCCGCGCGTCCCGGGTGAGTGATCGCCAGCTCCGCCTCGGCCCTGGCGCGCAGCCCGGCGGCCTGCAGCACCCAGGCGCCGCGCTCGGCGGCCAGGGCCGGCCGCTCGGACCGCGCCAGCTCGTCGAGGAGGAAGCGACAGGCCTCCCCTTCCTCCTCGAACACCCGGAGTACTCCCGGCCAGCCCGGCACCGCCTCCTGACCGCCCTTGAGCAGCCAACGTCCGGTGCGCGCGCTGTGGGTGAGCAGCAGGACGTCCTCGGCCCACTCCTCGTGGACCGTGGGCTCCGGCCGCTCTCCCGCGATCCGGAGCCGGCCCGGATCGACGCCGGCCGAGGCGAGGGCTGCTCGGAGTTCCTTCGTGTTCATCGTCCCCACCTCCGATCAGTGCTCCGTGCCCCGGTACTCGACCCGCCAGGACGCCCCCAGCTCCGAGGCGAGCATCCCCGCGAGGCGTGCGCCGGTGGCCGCGACCACATCCCGGTCCGCGCCGCCGACCACCAGGCCGCGCACCGATCGGTCCCACGCGTAGAGCCCATCCACCAAGCCCTGGGACAAGCCGAGGCCGACGACCGGGTCGTCCGGGGCGAAGTCGAAGCCGCCGGAACGCAACGGCCAGTATCCGTACTCGCCCCTGACCTGGATCACCCGCGTGAGCTCGAAGGGCGGATGCACCTCGGCTCGCCAGTGGAATCCTCCGCACTGTCGGCAGACCACGTGGACGATGTCGTGCCGCTCGTCATGACACCGCAGCACCCACTCCGGCCCGAGCTCGGCGGCCAGACGAGCCGCCAGCTCCGCCGTGCCGTCGGCGTTCCCCGCCGCCCAGGCGCGGACGTCGTCCGCGAGGTCTTGCGACAGACCGAGCACCGGATCGTCCGGAGACACACCGAAGCGCTCGTCGGCGGATCGGCGGAGCGGAAACCCCTCCACCGCGCCGACTCGCTTGAGCAGCAAGGGATGGGCCGAAGCCGACGCGGGCGCGCTCATAGGGGGTTCGCTTCCTTCACACCGCCATTCTGGCCGACGGTGATCGCCGCGACGAACTGTCAGAGCGTCAGGTGGCCCGGCACGGCCCAGGGATTGGGCAGTTCGCCGGCTGTCGCGTAGCCGTGGACGCCGGCGTCCGGCGGGGCCGCGTAGACGAGGTGGGTGCCCGCGTCGGGGGTGCGGTGGGCGTAGGCGGACCAGGGGCCCTCGAAGGTGACCACGAGGTCGGCGAGGGCGTGGTAGGCCGGGTCGGGGGGCAGGCCGGGGTTGAAGGCCAGGCAGAGGGCGTCCAGGGCGCGGGCGGCGACGGCGAGGCGGGTGTAGTGGGGCAGGCCGTCGGCGGAGGCGGGGGTCTGGTCGAAGAAGACGCCGTCGACGGCGTACCGGTCGCGGTAGGTCGCGATCTCGGCCACCACCGCGTGGTGCGGGCGGCGGGCGTAGTCGGTGTCGACGTACCCCAGCACCCGTACGCCTGCGGCCCGCAGGCGTTCCGCGACCGCCGCGTAGGCGGGGTCGTGGGCGGGGCCGACGCCGCTGTCGGGGTTGATCACGACGGCGTCGAGCCGGGGCGCGGCGGCGACCAGCGCGTCCCAGGCGGCCGGCTCGACGGCGGGGTGGAAGTACGCGGGTACGAGGAGGCGGGATATCGCGTGGCTCATGCGGGTTCAACGAGAGCCCGGACAGAAGGAAACCCTCCCCCGGCCGTCGAGGGCACAGGGGAGGGTCTCCGGTTCGCGTGGGCCGCTGCTACTGGCCGAGCGGGGTGTAGTACAGGTGCATGCCCGGAATGGTCAGGTTGCCGCCGAACTGTCCGGCCTGAACCGCCGTCATGTCACCCAGCTCCAGCGTCAGCGGGATCGGGATCGCGCCGATGAGGTTGTAGAGCCACTGCGGCAGCGTGTCGGGCGTCAGGTCCAGGCTCACGTTGAGCAGGCTCAGCGGGATGCCCTCGGCCGCCAGCAGGGTGCCCTTGAGCTCCTTGACGTACATCGTGACGGTGCCGCCGCGCATCGTCGAGGTGGTGCTGGGGCCGCCCTTGACGTGGATCTCCTGGCCGCGCTGGTTGGCGGACATGTCCAGGTTGCCGATGTTGACCTCTTCGGCGGTGAACTTCAGGACGCGCTCGGTGCTGCCGTCGGCCAGCTGGATGGTGACGACGCCGTGGAACTCGGTGTTGATCAGCTTGAGGTCGTTCGACTTCAGCGTCCACGGCTCGATCGGCATGGTGCCGCCGGGGAGCTGCGAGGTGATCGAGGTGTCCAGCGGCGCGGCCAGGTGGCTGATGTCGCACGGCTTGCTCGGGTCCGTGTTGGGTGCGGCGGCCGTCGAGCCGGTGGCCCCGGCGCCCGTGCCCGAGGGCTTGCCCGTCGTCGGCGCGGCCGGGTTCGACGCGGACGGCGTGGCACTGGCCGTCGGGGTCGGGGCGGCCTTCGTCGGCGCAGCAGTCGCGGTCGGCTGGGCCGAGGGCGTCGCGGCGGCGGCCGCGCGGTGCGCCGCCGTGTGGGTCGCGGCGGACGAAGCGGTCGCGGACGGCGAGGGCGCGGGCGCCGCGGTCGCGGTCTTGGCCGTCGTCACCGGCTGGCTGGTCAGGCCGAGAATGCCGCCGAGGCCGTTCAGGATCGTGGTGACCGGGTCCGTCGGAGCGGACTTGGCCGGAGCCGACCTGGTCGGAGTCGGCGTGGGCGTCGGCGTCTTGGCGGTGCCGCCCGAGCCGGTGGTGCTGCCGCTGCCGGTCGTCGTCGCCGGGGGCGTGGTGCGCTGCTGCGGCACCGACCCGCCGCCCTGCGGGCTGGGCGCGGTCACGGTGTGGGACACGCCCGAGCCGGCGGCCGGCTTGCCGGTCGTCGCCTTGGTGCCGGAGGCGCCCTTCGCGCCGGTCGTCGGCGTGCCCGTGGTGGCGCCCGTGCCGGTGCCGGGCGCGCCCTTGGTGCAGGCCTCGCCGGACGGACCGGACTTGTCGGGGACCGAGTTGGGGGCGACCTTGGCCTTGGCGTCCGCCGCGAAGGCCAGCTTCGGGGCGAGCGTGCCCATCAGCAGGGCCGTCGGCATGGCGGTCAGTGCGATGGCCCGGCCCACGGGACGCGAGAGGCGCCCGCGGACCGTGTCACGGGGAGCAGCGTGGCGACCGACGGTGCGGCGCAGCGGCTGCTCGTTCTCACTCGACACTCTTGCTCTCCTCCTGCGGCTCCGGCGCGGCTGAGGGCTGCTGCGCCGTGTCGGCCTCGGCGGCCTGCTGGGACGGAAGAACCACGTCGGTGTCCGCGTGCGCGGCCGGCGTGTGGGCCGGGACCGGCTGGGTGGCGACCGACTGCGCCACCTGCGCGGCGGCGGCCTCGAACTGCTCCTCCGTCTCCAGCGGCTCCTCCTTCAGGGGAGCCCAGGAGCAGACGAGCGCGCCGCCGAGGATCCCGAAGATGAGGCCAAGGCCGAAGCCGCCGAAGTTGGACACCGGCAGCGAGACCAGGCTGAGCACGATCGTCGCGATGCCCGCGAACACCCGGATCAGCGGCTGGAACCAGCACGAGATGCCGAGGGCGATCAGCAGCAGGCCGATGACGGCCGAACCGGCGCCCGCCGTGGTGGCCATCTGGATCCGGAGCGCGCCGAGACTCAGCGACGCGTAGGGGAAGTAGAGGATCGGCCCCGCCGCGAGCAGGATCAGCAGCCCACCCCAGAACGGCCTGGTCCGGCGCCAGGTGCGGAAGGCGCTGCGGGTCTTGGCGGTGGTGCTGGGCGGCACGGGCTGCGCCGGCGTAGTCGCGCTGGTCACGTGGCGGCTCCCTGGGAAGTGCGGGGATCTGGAGACTGCGGGGTCTCGGAAGAACGGAGCGGGGAGGGGGTGGCCCTCCCCGCCGGTCGACGGAACGTCACCGAACCGTCAGATGCCTCAGTGGCAGGGGTTGTCGCCGGCGGCGACGTTCAGGCTCATGCCGTTCAGCGTGAAGGTGTCCGCGGTGGTCGCCCACGCGGTCTGCTTCACCCCGTACAGGTCGGCCGAGTCGGCCTCCTGCGCGAAGCTGCTGCCGAAGCCCGGCTGCTTGGCCGAGGTCGGGTCGACGTTGCCCTTGGTGATGGCGCCACCGGCGACACCGATGTTGATGTTGTTGAAGACCGCGCTCTGGGCCTGCAGGTCCGTCATGTCGATGACGAGGTTGCTGGCCTTGACCGGGTTCGCCGCGTCCTTGCCGGCCGTGATGGTCAGGGTGTACGTGCCGAAGGGCAGCGGCACCTTGACCGACTGGCACAGGTTGTTGATCGTCGCGTCCTTGAAACCGGAGACGGCGACAGGGAGCGGACCCTGGCTGTCCTTGCCGGTCGTCGGGTCGGTCTTGACGACCGTGTCGACCGTTCCGTACTGGACGAACCCGTTGCCGTGCAGGTGATCGGCGGTGACGGTGAACGACGCGCCGGAGACGGCGAAGGACGCCGCGAGCGCGCCCTGGGCGATGCTGACGCCGACGGCGGCCGTGGCGGCCAGAGTCGGGACCATGACGACGGCGAACCGCTTCCAGCGGGTCTTACCGAAGGTCTGGGACATGAGTCGAGATCCTCCTTCTCGGACGTACACCTCCCGGCCCGCCCCGCTGGGGCCCCCGGCCGGAGATGGGGAGAAGAACTACGTCCTCGGGAGGCAGGTGCACCCCCGAGCGACAACCACTCGGTCGCGCCGGCAGGCACGACTGCGGTGAGAGCAGGCTCCGCCTGGGTGGACGAAGACCCCCCTGCCCTCCGGGCGCCGGCGGACCGACACCCCGCCCGGTGGGGATTCCACTTCCCGTCCCCGACCGGCTGCCGGGGGTATGGGTAATGAACCGAGCGTGCTGATCGTGGTCCATGTGGAGCCGCTGCACAAGTAGTTCATTACCGATGAGTAAGGAATGGGTGAACCCGAACCGACCCCCATGACACCCCCACCTGACTCAGCGTGACCGTCTTCACGGACCCGCCTGCATCAAGCCGCTGGAAACACGGATGTAACAGACGAAGGCGGCCACCCAGGGTGACCGCCTCGTCAAAGTGTCAAGATTTGATAAACGCAATCGGAGTGTCGACAGATCACCACAACACACTCACCGACGTGACACCCGTCAGAAGAGTTTGCGTGCCAGCGCCCCGCGCGCCTTCACCACACGCGGATCCTCCGCACCGATGACCTCGAAGAGACTCAGCAGGTGCGTACGCGCCTTGTCGCGCTCCTCGCCGGCCGTGCGGCCGACGGTGTCGACAAGGCGCCCGAAGGCGTCGTCGACGTGACCGCCCACCAGATCCAGGTCCGCGGCGGCGATCTGCGCGGCCACGTCCCTGGGACGCTCGGCCGCAGCGGCCCGCACGGCGGCCGGGTCGGCGCCCTCGATCCGCTGCAGCAGCTCCGCCTGGGCGAGACCGAGCTTGGCCTCCTCGTCGCCCGGGCGGTCCGCCAGCACGTTGCGGTAGGCCTGGATGGCGCCGCCCAGGTCCCCGCGGTCCAGCGCCTCGTGGGCGAGGGCCAGCGCCGGGTCCTGCGGGGGCTCGACGGCGGTGTCCGCGCCGCCGGCCTCGCCGCGACCGCTGCGCAGACCGGGCTGACCGGCGATGCCGAAGCGCTCGGCGGCCTCCTTGATCAGCTGGTCCAGCAGCGGGCGGATCTCCTCGGCCAGGGCCGGGCCCTCGAAGAGCGGGATCAGCTGGCCCGCGACCACGACCAGGACGGTCGGCAGGTCGCGCAGCTGCAACTGCTGGGCCAGGCGCTGGTTGGTGCGGACGTCGACCTCGGCGAGCACGAACCGGCCGTCGTACTCCTCGGCCAGCGCCTCCATGACCGGGACCTGCTGCTCGGCCGGGCCGTAGCCCTCGGCCCAGAACAGCAGCAGCACCGGGACCTCGGCGGAGAGCGGGACGACCTGGGCCTCGAAGTCGGCCTCGGTGACGGAGAAGATCAGCGGCTCGGCCGCGGCGTCCCCCTCGCCCGACTCGGCCTTTCTGGCGCGCTCGGCGCGCATCTGCTCCGCCTTGGCGGCGGCGTCGGCGGCCGCCTTGACCGCGGCGAGGTCGACCGCGCCGCGCAGGGACATGTTGTTCCGTGGCTGCATGGGCCTATCCTCCCCCGTCCGCGAGTCGCTTCGCACCAAGACCCTCGCAGTCCGGCTGGTTTGCGGGACGTACGAGGGTGAGGCGCGCGCAAAGTCGTCGTGCGCGGATCCCCATCCGCGCGGCAGCGTGGTTGTCGCTCTTTCGCTACGAGTCGTAGCGTATATGCACCGGGGACGGCCGCGCAGCAGGGCGCGCGTGAGCTGTACCACTCTTCGGTCCGCCACTCTCTGCGGGGCCGGGTACCGGCGAGTAACCTGCGTTGACCGCGATTGACATTCCGACCTGCGCAAAGGAGCCCGCCGTGACCACAGCCGTCCCGCGCAAGGGCCGCCCGCGCAACGCGGACGCGGACGACGCGATACTCGCGGCCACCCGTGAGGCACTGGCGGAGCTGGGCTGGGGCGGGCTCACGATGGGCGACGTGGCGGTGCGGGCCGGCGTCGCGAAGACGACGCTGTACCGGCGCTGGCCCTCGAAGAACGAACTGGTCGTCGCGGCGGTGGCGGAACAGCTGAACGGCCTGGAGATGGCCGACCTGGGGAGCCTGCGCGCGGACATCGAGGACGCGGTGGCGCAGTTCGCGGCCCTGCTGTCCGCGCCGGAGACGCAGGCGGCGCTGCTCGCGCTCTTCGCGGAGGCCACCCGGGATCCGCTGCTGCGTCAGCGGGTCCGCGAGGCGATCATCGATCCGCAGAAACGTCTCGTCCTGGCCGGGCGCGCCGCCGCGCAGGCCCGCGGCGAACTCCCCGCGGACGCGTGCGAGGCCGCCGCTCAGGCGGACGTGGACATCATCTTCGACACGGTGGCGGGCACGGTCGTCCACCGCATGCTGGTCAGCGGCGAGCCCGCCACCCCGGAGTGGATCACCCGCTTCACCACCCTCCTGCTGCACCCCCTCACCGACCTCGCCACGGCGTAGCCCGACAGGGGCGCGGGGAGCTGCGGCGGTCTGGCGCAGCCAGAAAGGGGCGCGGGGAACTGCGCGACCAGCCACCCGGTGCAGATGGCCCTCAATGGACAGGGCCATCCGCCTCGGGTGGTTTCTCGCGCAGCTCCCCGCGCCCCTGAGGTGAGTGCAGGCGCCGCGGGTGCCGAATCAGAAGCCGGCGGGCTCCACGTAGACGCCCCACTCGGCGCGGAGCGCGTCGCAGATCTCGCCGAGGGTGGCCTCCGCGCGGACGGCGTCGAGCATCGGGGGGACCATGTTGGCGCCGGAGCGGGCGGCGTCCAGCATGGCGGTGAGGCCGGCCTGGACCGCGGCCTCGTCGCGGGAGGACTTGCGGTCGGCGAGGACGCGGACCTGCTCGCGCTCGACCTCGTGGCTGACGCGGAGAATCTCCAGCGGAGGGGTGACGCTGCCGGTGTGGCAGTTGACGCCCACGACCCGCTTCTCCCCCTTCTCCAGCGCCGTCTGGTACTGGAAGGCCGCCTCGGCGATCTCCCCGGTGAACCAGCCGTTCTCGATGCCGCGCAGGATGCCCGCGGTCATCGGGCCGATCGGGTGCTCCGCGCCGCCGGCCGCCGTGCCCATGTCGATGATCTTCTGGAAGATCTCCTCCGCCTGGGCCTCGATCCGGTCGGTCAGGGCCTCGACGTACCAGGAGCCGCCCAGCGGGTCGGCCACGTTGGCGACGCCGGTCTCCTCCATCAGCACCTGCTGCGTGCGCAGCGCGATCTCCGCCGCCTGGGCGCTCGGCAGCGCGAGCGTCTCGTCCAAGGCGTTGGTGTGCAGCGAGTTGGTCCCGCCGAGGACCGCCGAGAGGGCCTCGACCGCCGTGCGGACCACGTTGTTGTACGGCTGCTGCGCGGTCAGCGAGACGCCCGCCGTCTGGGTGTGGAAGCGCAGCCACTGCGCCTTCTCGGTCTTCGCGCCGTAGACGTCGCGCAGGCGCTTGGCCCAGATCCGGCGGGCGGCGCGGAACTTGGCGATCTCCTCGAAGAAGTCCAGGTGCGCGTCGAAGAAGAAGGAGAGACCCGGCGCGAAGACGTCCACGTCCAGACCGCGCGAGAGCCCCAGCTCCACGTAGGCGAAGCCGTCGGCGAGGGTGAACGCCAGCTCCTGCGCGGCCGTCGAGCCCGCCTCGCGGATGTGGTACCCGGAGACCGAGAGCGGCTTGTACGCCGGGATGTTGGCGGCGCAGTACTCCATCAGGTCGCCGATCAGGCGCAGGTGCGGCTCGGGGGCGAAGAGCCACTCCTTCTGCGCGATGTACTCCTTGAAGATGTCCGTCTGCAGCGTGCCGTTGAGCACGCCGGGGTCGACGCCCTGGCGCTCCGCGGCGACGAGGTACATGCAGAAGACCGGGACGGCCGGGCCAGAGATGGTCATCGAGGTGGTGACGTCGGCCAGCGGGAGGTCGCGGAAGAGCACCTCCATGTCGGCCGCGGAGTCGATCGCCACGCCGCAGTGGCCGACCTCGCCCAGCGAGCGCGGGTCGTCGGAGTCGCGGCCCATCAGCGTCGGCATGTCGAAGGCGACCGAGAGGCCGCCGCCGCCGGCTTCCAGGATCATCCGGTAGCGCTCGTTGGTCTGCTCGGCGTTGCCGAAGCCGGCGAACTGGCGGATGGTCCAGGCGCGGCCGCGGTAACCGGTGGCGTAGAGGCCACGGGTGTAGGGGAACTCGCCCGGCCAGCCGATCCGGTCGAAGCCCGGGTGGTCGCCGCTGGGACCGTAGGCGGGAGCGACCTCGTCGCCGGAGAGCGTGGTGAAGTCCGCGTCCCGCTTGCGCGAGCGGTCGTAACGCTGCTGCCAGCGCTCCTGGGCGGCTGCGGTCTGCTGTGCGTCCATCGGTGGTGGCCTCGCCCTTCGGCAGAATATTCGGACGTCCTACTACTTCAATTTACTAGGACGTCCGAGTATCTGTCGACAAGCAAACGCGCCCTGGCCGATTCGACCAGGGCGCGCTGGGGTGTCGCTCGAATGCGCCCACCGGCGCCCCCTGCGTCCGCGCGGGGCGGCGCTCAGGCGCTGACGAGGCTCTCGGACTCCTTGGCCGCGAGTTCGGCGCGGATCTCGGCGACGACGCGGCGCTCGACGAAGAAGACGGCGGTCGGGATCGTCCCGGCCAGCACCGTCCAGGCGATCTTGCCCATCGGCCAGTTCAGCTTGTTGCCGAGGGTGAAGGCGACCACGACGTAGGCCATGTACAGCCAGCCGTGAAGGGTGCCGATGATCATCACCGGCGTCTTGGACGCGCCGAAGCCGTAGTAGGCGACGCAGGCGACGCAGAGCAGGACCAGGCCCACGCCGGTCACGTACGCCAGTGCACGGTAGGCCGTGAGCAGGGGGTTGGACTTGTTCATAGCCAACGAGCGTAGACCCACGAAAGTGGATCTCTCACACCGCCCCGGCCGGGGCGTCCGCCTGGGCGCCGTCCTCGGCCTCCTCGAAGTCGCCCGCCGCTATCCGCAGCGGCCGCAGCATCTCGAAGAGCTCCTTGCAGCCCTCGGCGTCGTAGCCGACCAGGCCGAAGTCCATCGCCATCAGGTCGCGCGTCGCCCGCTCCACCACCTCGCGGCCCTTCGGGGTGATCGCTGCGAGCACCCCGCGACCGTCCTGCGGATTGGGGCGACGGGTGACCAGTCCGGCGGCCTCCAGGCGGTCGACGGTGTTGGTGACGCTGGTCGGGTGGACCATCAGCCGCTGGCCGATCTTGGAGAGCGGCAGCTCGCCGGCCTGGCTGAAGGTGAGCAGCACCAGCGCCTCGTAGCGGGCGAAGGTCAGCTTGTACGGCTTGACCACCGCGTCGACCTGGGCGAGCAGGATCTGGTGCGCCCGCATCACCGAGGTGATCGCCGCCATCGAGGGGACCGCGCCCCAACGACGGGCCCACAGCTCGTCGGCGCGGGCGATCGGATCGAAGGAGAGGCTCAGCGGCTTTGACACGGGGACACGTTACCGCCTGGTCAGTCCGCCATCACCGGGCGTCTCACGCCATGGCCGGGGCGGTCTCCCGCTCCTCGCGGCCGAGGATCCGCTCGGCGAAGAAACCGCCGGTCGGGAGCACCGAGAGGACCATGATCCAGGCGAAGCGGCCGAAGGTCCACCGCTGCTCGCGCCAGGCGATCAGCGCGAAGACCGCGTACAGGACGAAGAGGATGCCGTGCAGCATGCCCATCACCGGCACCGCGTTGAACGTGGTCGTCCGCTTGAGCACCGAGCAGGTGAGCAGCAGCAGGAAGGACACGCCCTCCGGCATGGACACCAGGCGGAGACGATGGACGGCGGTGGTCTTCACAGCTACCTCACGGAACGGTCTCAAGCGTCGCAATCTCGCGACGACTCGTCGCATCAGTATGACCGACCGCCCTTTTGTCCCCGCACTTGGCTATTCTCCCGGCCATGACGAGGGACTGGGACCACCGCCACTGCGCCCGCAAGGGCCACACCACCTACGCGCCGACCGAGCCGGAGCTGCGCGAGCGACTGCGGGTGGAGACGGCCGTCGGCGAGGCGTGGCGCTGCCTGCGCTGCGGCGACTTCGCCCTCGGCGAGCCGCACAGCAGCGGCAAGGCGGAGGACGCGCCCTACGTCCCGCGCGGCAAGGCGCTGCGCGACCTGTTCATCCTGCGCTTCCTGGCGGTGGAGCGGCTGGTGCGCGGGGTCTTCATCGTCCTGGTCGCCTGGGCGGTGTGGAAGTTCAGCAACAGCCAGACCTCGGTGCAGCAGCTCTTCAACGACAACCTGACCCTGTTCCGGCCGATAGCCCAGCACTTCCACTACGACCTCGACCACTCCCCGGTCGTGGACACCATCCAGAAGACCTTCGCCTACAAGCACAACACGCTGCTGATCACCGCCGCGGCGCTGCTGGCCTACGCGCTGATCGAGATCGTCGAGGCCTTCGGCCTCTGGGCGGCGAAGCGCTGGGCCGAGTACCTGACCGTGGTCGCGACGGCGGCCTTCCTGCCGCTGGAGATCATGGAGCTGACGCACAAGGTCAGCGCCTTCAAGATCGCGACGCTCACCCTGAACCTGCTGGCCGTCCTCTACATCCTGCTGGCGAAGCGGCTCTTCGGCCTGCGCGGCGGGGCGAAGGCCTTCGAGGCGGAGCGGCACGGCGCCTCACTGCTGGAGGTCGAGACGGCGGCGCACGAGGCCTCACTGAGGGCCCGCGAGATCCATGTGGCCGGGGTGGCGGCCAACGTCCACCAGAGCATGCCACTCGAAAGGGTGGCACCGCCGCGGGCGGAGGCCGAGGCCGGGCCTTCGGGGATCGTTGAATAGTACAAGTTTCAACAAAACGGCGTATCATCGGGGCATGGAGACGACCGCCACCCCCACTGCCCTCACCGAGCCCGACAAGGACGCTCGCGAGGACGACGCCCCATGGCTCACCGCCGAGGAGCAGCGCCTGTGGCGGGCCCACCTCGAGGTGAGCCGGCTGCTCATGTACCAGCTGGAGCGCGAGCTCCAGCCGCACGGGCTCTCGAACAACGACTATACGATCCTGGTCGAGCTCTCGGAGGCCCCGCAGCGACGGATGCGGATGACGGACCTCGCGGTGGCCACGCTCCAGTCGAAGAGCCGCCTCTCGCACCAGATCACCCGCATGGAGGCGGTCGGTCTGGTCACCCGCGACAGCTGCCCCGGCGACCGCCGGGGCCTGTTCGCGGTGCTGACCGAGCAGGGCTGGCAGACCATGCGCCGCATCGCCCCGCAGCACGTCCGCAGCGTGCGCGAGCACTTCATCGACCGCTTCGACGAGGACCAGGTCGCCGCCATGTACGAGGCCCTGGCCCCGATCGCCGAACACCTGCGGGAACTGCGCGGCCGCGGCTGACTAGCCGAGCAGGCGGTAGCGCAGCTGGTCGAGGTTGCCGCGGAGCAGCAGGCGGAGCATGTCGCGCTTGCGCGGCTCGTTGTAGATGACGAAGTCGTCGAACCGGTGCACGCCGCGGCGGGCGGCGACGGCGCGGGCCGCGTCGCGGACACGGGTCAGGTCGGCGTGCGTGAACGACAGGGCGCGCTCGTCCGGCTGGTACAGCGTGCCGATCGGGTACTCGTGGCCCGGCGCGCTCCCCATCTCGACGTGGCAGCCGAGGACGTGGGTGACCGGGTGGGCCGCGGCGAAGTCGACCAGCCGGTCCAGGGTCGCCAGGAAGGCCGGGTAGTCCTCGGCGTAGAGGCGGCCCGGCAGGACCGTGTCGCCGGTGAGCAGGAAGCCCGTCCACGGGTCGTAGGCGGTGACCGAGGCGCGGTGATGGCCGGGCGAACCGATCAGGGTCAGCACCCGCCCGCCCAGGTCGAACTCGACCCTCCCGGTCGGCCGGTCCACGCCGAAACCGAAGAACTCCCTGACCGCCTCCGCCTCGCGGGGAACGATCACCGTGTCCGGCCGGTCGTCGAACTGGACGTCGCCGGCGACGTGGTCGCCGTGGCCGTGGGTGTGCGCGACGACCAGGCGGTAGTTCTCACGCGGGTTCCGCTCCAGCCACTCGGCGATCAGCGCGTCCACCGTGGCGCGGAGCGGGAAGCGCTCGGGGTCGGCGGTGGCGCCGGTGTCGAGCAGCAGCGCGCGCTCGTTGCCGAAGAGCAGGAACATGAACGGGGCCTCGTAGTTCACGGCCTTGCTCTGCCGCAGGACCACCGTGTGCTCGTCGTAGCGGTGGACCTGGATCTTCGGCTGCCCGGCCCGCAGCCGCCTGGGCGCGCCGTGGATCCAGGCGACGTCCAGCGTTCCGGCCACCGGTGCGGCGGCGGTGAAGTCGATCTCGTTGACGCTCATGGCGCTGATCACTTTCCGGTTCCCCCGTTGTCGTCGAGTTCCGCGGCCGTGTCGGCCTGCGGCAGCGGCGTGGCCGCAATGAAGTAACGAACGGCGCGCTCACCGGGACGCAGCGCGCGGGCATCCGCCCCGGCGGACACCAGGTGGGGCCGGATCAGCTCCCACATCTGCTCCTTGAGCTCGGCGGCCTGCTCGACGGTGAGCACCGCGATCGCGTCCACCACGTCCGAGGCCGCGCGCCACTCGGCGCTCTCGTCCTCGCGGCGGTCGATCCAGGCGAGGACCTCGCGCAGTCCGCGCTCGACCACCAGCCGTTCGAGTCGGCCGCGGAGCAGGTCACCGGCCGGTCCGCCGTCGGTGATCCGCAGCTCGGGCTGCGCGCGCGGGATCTGCCAGACCCGCTCGCGCCGGTCCGGCCCGGGCGCCGCCTCCTCCACGAAGCCGTACTTGCCCAGCTGCCGCAGATGGAACGAGCAGCTGGCCTGCGAGGCCCCGAGCGCCCGCCCGCACTGGGCGGCCGTGGCCGGACCGCCGGTGGTCAGCAGGTCGATCAGGTCGAGCCGGAGCGGATGCGCCAGCGCCCTGATCGCCCTTGGGTCGTTGATCTCCATGCCCCAAAGAGTACTTTGGCATTTCGAGATGTCAACGCTTTCTTTGACATCCTTGGCAGGCATGGCAGAAAAGGTGGGAAGTTCGTCATTGCTGCCATCCGGACGCCACGCCAGGCTGGAGGCATGACGACAGCCAGGACCGTCCTGTTCGTGCTCTACGACGGCCTCCAGAGCCTGGACCTGACCGGTCCGCTGGAGGTCTTCCACGCGGCCGGACGGATCGCGGCGGCCGACGGCGCTCCAGGGGCGTACCGGCTGGTGACCGCGTCACTCGGCGGCGTTCCGGTGACCACCGGCAGCGGGCTGCGGCTGACGCCCGACCAGGACCTGGCCCGCAGCGAGGCGCCGCACACCCTCGTCGTGCCCGGCGGGGACGGCACCCGCGATCCCGATCCGGCGCTCGTCGCCGCGCTCCGGGCGCTGGCTCCGGACGCCCAGCGGGTCGCCTCGGTCTGCACCGGGGCGTTCCTGCTCGCCGAGGCGGGGCTGCTGACCGGCCGCCGGGCCACCACCCACTGGGGCTACGCCGGCACGCTCGCCGCGCGCTTCCCCGGGATCGAGGTCGATCCTGAGCCGATCTTCGTCCGCGACGGCCCGGTGGCCACCTCCGCCGGGGTGACCGCCGGCCTCGACCTGGCACTGGCCCTGGTCGAGGAGGATCTGGGCGGGGAGGTCGCCCTGCGGACGGCCCAGGCCCTGGTGATGTTCCTGCGCCGTCCCGGCGGCCAGGCCCAGTTCAGCGCGCAGCTGACGGTGCAGCTGGCCGAGCGGCAGCCGCTGCGGGAGGTGCAGCAGTGGATCTCGGAGCATCCGGAGGCCGACCTCTCGGTGGAGACGCTCGCCGGGCGGGCGGCCCTGTCGCCGCGCCAGTTCGCCCGCGCCTTCGCGGCCGAGACGGGCCGCACACCCGGCCGCTACGTGGACGACGTCCGCCTGGAGACCGCCCGGCGGCGGCTGGAGGAGAGCGCGGACAGCGTCGAGAGCATCGCCCGCGGCTGCGGCTACGGCACACCGGAGGCGATGCGCCGCGCCTTCCTCCGCACGCTGGCGGTGCCGCCGGGCGAGTACCGCAGGCGTTTCCGTCCCGGTTCCGCTCCCCGTTCCGCCCCCGACGACCCGCAGAAGGAGACCGTGCGATGAAGATCGCCGTCCTGCTCTACCCCGACATGACCGCGCTGGACGCGGTGGGCCCCTACGAGATCCTCGGGCGGATGCCCGGTGCCGAGATCGTCTTCGCGGCCGCGCGGCGCGGCGAGATCCGCACCGACCTCGGCAGCCTGGGCCTGACCGCGGACGCGGCCTTCGACGAGGTGACCGGGGCCGACCTGTTGCTCGTCCCCGGCGGCCCGGGCACTCGCGAGGCGCTGGGCGACCCGGCGACCTTGGAGTGGATCCGCCGGGTGGACGCCACGACGCGGTGGACCACCTCGGTCTGCTCCGGCTCGCTGCTGCTGGCCGCCGCCGGACTGCTCAAGGACCGCCGCGCCACCACGCACTGGAACGCGATGGAGCACCTGGCCGCGTTCGGGGCCGTGCCGACCGCCGAACGCGTCGTGTTCGACGGCCGCTACGCCACCGCGGCGGGCGTCTCCGCCGGGATCGACCTGGCGCTGAGCCTGGCCGGCCGGCTCGCGGGCGACCGGGTGGCGCAGAAGATCCAGCTGGTCGTCGAGTACGACCCCACCCCGCCGTACGCCTGCGGCTCGCCCGCCCAGGCTCCGGCGGAGTTCGTCGCCGAGCTGCGCGCCGACGAGCTGCGGGTCACGTCGTGATCGAGGCGATCAGGTCGTCGGCGGCGGTGTAGGAGTCCAGCTCGCCGGCGGCGACCTTGCCCGCCAGGGCGTCGAGGTGCCGGTCGCCGTGCAGGCTGCCGAAGCGCTCGCGCAGCGCGGTGACGGCGATCGCCTCGATCTCGGCGGCGGCGCGGGCGACGCGGCGGGTGGCCAGCGTGCCGCTTCCGGTCATCCAGGCGAGGTGCTTCTCCAGGGCCTCGACGACCTCGGTGACGCCCTCCTGCTTGGCGGCGACGGTCTTCACGATCGGGGGACGCCAGTCCCCCGCGGCGCGGGCCTCGCCGAGGCCGAGCATGTGGTTGAGCTCACGGGCGGTCGCGTCCGCGCCGTCCCGGTCGGCCTTGTTGACGACGTAGAGGTCGCCGATCTCCAGGATGCCCGCCTTGGCGGCCTGGATGCCGTCGCCCATGCCGGGCGCGAGCAGCACGATGGTGGTGTCCGCCTGGGCCGCGATCTCCACCTCGGACTGCCCGACGCCGACCGTCTCGACGAGGATCACGTCGCAGCCCGCCGCGTCCAGCACCCGGATCGCCTGCGGCGCGGACCAGGCCAGACCGCCGAGGTGGCCACGGGTGGCCATGGAACGGATGAAGACCTCGGGGTCGGTGGCGTGCTCCTGCATCCGCACCCGGTCGCCCAGCAGCGCACCGCCGGAGAACGGCGAGGACGGGTCCACGGCGAGCACCCCGACCCGCTTGCCGAGTCGGCGGTACGCCGACACCAGCGCGGACGTCGAGGTCGACTTGCCGACCCCGGGCGATCCGGTCAGCCCGACGACGTAGGCACGCCCGGTCAGCGGCGCCAGCGTGGCCATCACCTCGCGCAGCTGCGGGGACGCGCCCTCCACCAGCGAGATCAGCCGAGCGACCGCGCGCGGCCGCCCCTCTCGGGCCTGCTCGACCAGCGAGGGAACGTCGATCATCGTGCGGAACTCCAGCCTGGGAACGAACGGTCAGAAATGGTCAGAGGCTCGGATGCACCTTCCAGGGGCGCGAGGAACCGCGCGACAAGCCGCTGACGTCCGGATGGTCCTCAACCCGCAGGGCCATCCCGACAGGGTGGTTGCTCGCGCAGTTCCTCGCGCCCCTTCAAGGGCCCTGCGGGCCCTTGAAGGCTTACGCCTTCGGGACGCGGACGATCAGGGCGTCGCCCTGGCCGCCGCCACCGCAGAGCGCGGCCGCGCCGACGCCGCCGCCGCGGCGCTGCAGCTCCAGCGCCAGGTGCAGGACCACGCGCGCGCCGGACATCCCGATCGGGTGACCCAGGGCGATCGCTCCGCCGTTGACGTTCACCTTGTCGAGCGAAATCCCCAGGTCCTTCACCGACTGCACCGCGACCGCCGCGAACGCCTCGTTGATCTCGACCAGGTCGAGCTCCTCGACGCCGATGCCCTCCTTGGACAGCGCGTGCTTGATCGCGTTGGACGGCTGCGACTGCAGCGAGTTGTCCGGGCCCGCGACGTTGCCGTGCGCGCCGATCTCGGCGATCCAGGTCAGGCCCAGCTCCTCGGCCTTGGCCTTGCTCATCACGACCACCGCGGCAGCGCCGTCGGAGATCTGCGAGGAGGTGCCCGCGGTGATGGTGCCGTCCTTCTTGAAGGCCGGGCGCAGCTTCGCCAGCGACTCGACCGTCGTGTCCGCGCGGACGCCCTCGTCCACGGAGAAGACGACCGGCTCGCCCTTGCGCTGCGGGATCTCGACCGGAACGATCTCGGCCTCGAAGACGCCGTTCTTCTGCGCGGCGGCGGCCAGCTGGTGCGAGCGCGCGGCGACCGCGTCCTGCTCCTCGCGGCCGATGCCGAGGCGGGTGTTGTGGGTCTCCGTCGACTCACCCATGGGGATGTTGTCGAAGGCGTCGGTCAGGCCGTCGTACGCCATCGCGTCGAGCATCTCGACCGCGCCGTACTTGAAGCCCTCGCGGGACTTGGGCAGCAGGTGCGGCGCGTTCGTCATCGACTCCTGGCCGCCGGCCACGACGATGTCGAACTCGCCCGCGCGGATCAGCTGGTCGGCCAGCGCGATCGCGTCCAGGCCGGAGAGGCAGACCTTGTTGATGGTCAGCGCCGGGACGTTCATCGGGATGCCGGCCTTGACGGCCGCCTGGCGGGCGGGGATCTGGCCCGCGCCGGCCTGGAGCACCTGGCCCATGATCACGTACTGGACCTGCTCGCCGGTGATCCCGGACCGCTCCATCGCGGCCTTGATCGCGAAGCCGCCGAGGTCGGCGCCCGAGAAGCCCTTGAGCGAGCCGAGCAGGCGGCCCATCGGGGTGCGGGCGCCCGCGACGATCACGGACGTGGTGGCGCTGCTTGCCGTGTTGCTCATGGTGGTCGAGCCCCTTTGCTGCGACAGGAACTGGCCGCGCGGTGTGCCACGGCACCGCGTGCCAGTCGGGAGGTTTCCGCTCAATGTATCGACCGGTCGACAGGGCGTCATCCGGCGAACAGTGTGATCACGGGCACGGTCGGCACGGGTTTCGCCCCCGCGCGAGTTGCGCTCTATTGGAGCGTAAGGCCGTCGCGGCCCATTCCCTCACTCCCTCAGGAGGACCTCCCCGTGCTGACGCGCATCGACCACATCGGCATCGCCTGCTTCGACCTCGACAAGACGGTCGAGTTCTACCGCGCGACCTACGGCTTCGAGGTGTTCCACAGCGAGGTCAACGAGGAGCAGGGCGTCCGCGAGGCCATGCTCAAGATCAACGAGACCGACGACGGCGGCGCGAGCTACCTGCAGCTGCTGGAGCCCACCCGCGAGGACAGCGCCGTCGGCAAGTGGCTCGCCAAGAACGGCGAGGGCGTGCACCACATCGCCTTCGGCACCGCCGACGTCGACGGCGACGCAGCGGACATTCGCGGCAAGGGTGTGCGGGTTCTCTACGACGAGCCGCGTATCGGCTCGATGGGCTCCCGGATCACCTTCCTGCACCCCAAGGACTGCCACGGCGTGCTGACCGAGCTGGTGACCTCCGCGTCCCGGCCAACTCACGAGTAACAGCGGAATCAGGCCCGAACGGGCCCGGAATCCGTCCCAGCCGACGAGAAAAAGCGGCCGACCCCCCTGCACTCACCCTCGATGACGTGAGAAAATGCGCCGGTGCCACGGCCCGGCGGGCGGGGGGTGCGGGAGGGGTGCGCGGGGACCGCGTGGCCCACTCTTCCTCACGATCTGCCACCATTCTCCGTAAGGCACAGTGTTCATCAAGGAGCTCACCCGGACGGCGGAGCGGGATACACCCGAACCGCCGACCGGTGGCGACGTGATCAGGAGACGGATGGGACCGCGGAGTGCGGGGCAACGACGGCTACGAGGTTGACGATCACCTCGCCAAATTCGAGGCCGAGATGGATCGGCTTCGCAAGGAGCGCGAGAAGGCCGTCACACATGCCGAGGACCTCGCCTACCAGGTCGAAGTCCTCCGAGCCAAGCTGCACGAATCGCGTCGGCAGCTGGCTCAGCCGCGCGCGTTCGACTCCGTCGCCGGCCAGGCCGAACAGATCCTGCGCAACGCCGAGGCCCAGGCCGAGCAGCTGCGCCAGGAGGCCGAGCGCACCCGGATGGAGGCGCAGAACGCCACCGCCCGGCTGATGCAGGAGGCGGCCGACCGCAGCGCCAGGCTCCAGGCCGAATGGCAGGCCGAGGCCGAGGCCCGCCGTCGCCATCTCGAGAACGAGCTCGCCGAGCTGCGCCGCAGCGCCGAGATGCGGGTCAACGAGAACGTCAACTGGGCCGAGCAGACCCGGGCCGGCACCGAGGCGCAGGCGCGGCAGGTGCTGGACCAGGCCCGTGCCGAGGCCGAGCAGATGCTGGCCGGCGCCCGCGCCGAGGCGATGGCCGTCTCCGAGTCCGCGACCTCCCAGGTCGCCGCCGACGTCGAGTCCACCCGTGCCGAGGCCGACGCCGTCCTGCAGCGCGCCCGCACCGAGGCCGAGCGGCTGCTCAACGCCGCCGCCGCACAGGCCCAGGACGCCACCGAGCGGGCCGAGCGGGTCCGCCTCGACGCCACCAGCGAGGCCGACGAACAGCTGACCGCCGCCCAGGCCGAGATCCACCGCCTGCGCGGCGAGGCCGAGGGCCTGCGGGCCGAGGCCGAGCAGCGCCTGGCCAACGCCGAGGTCGCCGGCGAGCAGCGCGCCAGCACCGCCAAGGCCGAGGTCGCCCGCATGGTCGCCGCCGCGACCAAGGAGGCCGACGAGGTCAAGGCCGAGGCCCAGCGTCTGCTGGAGGAGGCGCGCGAGGAGATCGAGCGGCTCCGCAACGAGGCGCTGGAATCCGCCCGCACCGAGGGCGCCGCCAGCGCCACGGTCCACCTGGCCAAGGCCGCCAGGACCGCCGAGGACGTCGTCTCGCGCGCCACCACCGAGGCCGAGGCCGTCCGGGCCGCCGCCGCCGAGGAGGCCGAGCGTCTGCGCGCCGAGGCCAAGGCCGAGGCGCAGCTGCTGCGCGAGCAGGCCAAGGCCGCCACCAGCCAGGCCCAGGGCATGGCGATGGACGAGATCGCGGCGCACCAGGACGCCGCCGCCCAGCTGCGCGCCGAGGCCGAGCAGCTGCGGGCCGACTCCGCCGTCGAGGCCGAGCGGATCCGCGGCGAGGCGCGCCGCCAGGCCATAACGCAGATCGAGGAGTCGGCCCACACCGCCGAGGAACTGCTGGTCAAGGCCAAGGCGGACGCCGACGAGCTGCGCGGAGGGGCCGCCGAGGAGGTCGCCGGGGCGAAGGCCCGCGCCGCCGAGGAGGCCCGCGAGGTCCAGGCCCGCGCCGAGGCGGTGCTGACCCGCGCCCGGGCCGAGGCCGAGCGGATCCGCGGCGAGGCCGAGGGTGTCCGCGACGCCGAGGCCGCCAAGGGCGTCGCCAAGGCGGAGGAGCTGCGCGCCGAGGCCGCGGCCGCCGCCGAGCAGCAGCACCAGGCCGCCGTGGCGGCCGCCGAGGAACTGCGGACGAACGCCGCCGCCGAGGCCGAGCGGGTGCAGGCGGAAGCGCGTCAGGAGCGCGCCGAGATCCTGGACGCCGCCGAGCGGCTCGCCGCCGAGCGCGCCGAGGAGGCGCATGCGGCGGGCGAGCGGGCCGTCGCCGACGCGAACGCCGCCGCCGAGCTGCGCGAGCGCACCGCCGTCGAGGTCGCCGAGTCGCGGGCGCAGGCCGAGGCCGAGCTGGCGCTGATGCGGGCGGACCTGGACAGCGAGATCGAGCGGCTGCGCGCCGAGGCCCGCGAGGCGGCCGCCGCCGACCTGGCGGAGGCGAAGGCGAAGCACGAGTCCGCCGAGTCGGACGCCGAGCAGATCAGGGCCGCGGCCAGGGAGGCCGCCGACGCGGATCTCGCCGAGGCCCGGGCCCAGCGCGAGGCGGCCGGCAGCGATGCCGAACGCATCCGCACCGAGGCCGGCGAGCGTGCCGAGGTCGACCTGGCGGAGGCGAAGGCCGCCCGCGAGCGGGCCGAGGCCGCAGTCGCCGAGGCCGAGGCGGAGGCCGAGCGGGTCCGTGCCGCGGCCGCCGCGCAGGAGAGCGAGATCGCCGAGCGCCGGGTGGTGCTGCTGGCCACCGCGCAGGCCGACGCCGAGTCGGTGCGGGCCAAGGCCAGGGAGGCCGCCGAACAGGCGGAGCAGGAGCGGATCCGCCAGGCCGCGGAGGACGCCGCCCGGCGCGAGGCGCTGCTGGCGACCGCCCAGGCCGACTCCGAGCAGCTGGTCGAGCAGGCCAGGCTCACCGCCGAGCAGGCGGAGCAGGCCGCGACGCAGCACGCCGCCGAGCTGGCCGCGCTGCGCGCCGAGGCCGAGCAGGAGCACGCCGACCAGCGGCAGACCGTGCTGAACCAGGCCCACGCCGACGGCGACCAGGTCCGCGCGGAGGCCCGCGAGGCCGCCGCACAGGATCTCGCCGAGGCCAAGGCCTCCCGCGAAGCGACCGCCCAGACGCTGATCGAGGCCCAGGCCGCCGCCGAGGAGACCCGCGAGGCCGCGGTCGCCGAGGCCGAGGAGATCCGCGACCAGGCCCGCCGCGAGCAGGAGGAGGCCGCCGCCGAGCTGGCCAGGCTACGTGCCGAGGCCGACGCGGCGATGGCTGCCGAGCACGAGGCGATGGTCGAGCAGCGCGCCCAGGCCGACGCCCGCGCCGCCGAGGTCGTCGCGCAGGCCGAGCAGTCCGCCGCCGAGCACGCGGCCGACCTGGCCGCGCTGCGCGCGGAGACCGAGCGCGAGCTGGCCGACCGCCGCGACGCGGTGCTGGCCGAGGCGCACGGCGAGGCCGACCAGGTCCGCGCCGAGGCGCGGCAGGCCGCGTCGGTGGACCTGGACGATGCCAAGGCCTCCCGCGAGGCCGCCGCCAAGGCGCTGACCGAGACCGAGACGGCCGTCGCCGAGCTGCGCGAGGAGGCCGCCAAGGTCCTCGCGGACGCCGAGCAGCAGACCGCCGCCGACCGTGAGACGCTCCAGGCCGAGCTGACCCGGCTGCGCACCGAGGCCGACCTCGCCGCCGCCGAGACCCGGGAGGCCGCCGAGCGCGAGGCCGGACAGGTCCGTCAGCTGGCCACCACCGAGGCCGCCAGGGTCCGCGCGGAGGCCGCGTCCGACCGCGACCGGGTCACCGCCGAACTGGCCGGGCTGCGCGCGGAGGCCGCCGAGGCCTTCGCCGAGGAGCGCGCGAAGATCGAGGCCGAGCGGGCCGAGGGCGAGCGGGAGGCCGCCGCCAGGATCGCGGCCGCCGAGGACGAGGCCGCAGAGATCCGTCAGGGCGTGGCCGGCATGTACGAGGCGGCGGAGGCGCAGACCACCCAGCTGCGCGCCGACGCCGAGCGCGAGGCCGCGCAGATCCGCGAGCTGGCCACCGCCGAGGCGGCCAGGGTCCGCGCCGAGGCCGAACAGGCCCGCGAGCAGGCCGAACAGGACGCCCAGCGACTGCGTGCCGAGGCCGAGGAGCTGCGCGCCGAGGCCGCCGAGGAGAGCACGCGGGCGCTGGCCGAGGCCCAGGAGCTGGCCGAGGCGGTCACCGCCGACGCCGAGACCGCCGCGCTCGCCACCACGGCCGCCGCCGAGGAGCAGGCCGACGCGATGGTGTCGGCCGCCCGCAAGGAGGCGGAGCGGATCGCGGCGGAGGGCGCCGCCGAGGGCAGCACCCTGGTCGAGCAGGCCCGCAGGGACTCCGACCAGATCCTGGTCGAGGCCCGGGGCGACGCCGCGCAGATCCGCGAGCGCGCCGAGGAGCTGCGCGAGCGCACCCACGCCGACGTCGAGGCGCTGCACGAGCGGGCCCGCAAGGAGTCCGCGGAGGCGCTGCGCGCCGCGGGCGAGCGCGTCGACAAGCTGATCTCGGAGACCTCCGAGCAGCTCGACGCCTCGAAGGCGGAGGCCGCCAAGGCACTCGCCGACGCGCAGGAGAAGGCCGCCGAGCTCCAGACCGAGGCGTCCGCCGAGGCCAGCAAGGTGCGCATCGCCGCCGTCCGCAAGGCGGAGGGGCTGCTCAAGGAGGCGGAGGCGCGCAAGGCGGACGCCGACGCGTCGGCCGAGGCCGCGGCGGCCGAGTCCGAGGAGCTGCGCGCGGCGGCGGCTACCGCGGCGGAGAAGACCCGTCAGGACGCCGTCGAGGCGGGCGAGTCGGAGCTGGCGCGGGCCAGGGCCGAGGCCGAGCAGACCATCGAGGAAGCACGGGCCGAGGCCAAGCGGATCACCGACGAGGGCCGCAGGGAACTCGACGAGCTGGTCAGCCGGCGCAAGGACATCAACACCGAGATCGCCCGCGTGCAGGACGTCCTGCAGGCGCTGGAGTCGTTCCAGGCTCCGGCCGGCGCGGGAACGCCCAACGGGGGAACGGCGGGTGCCGGCAGCGGCTCCGCCAACGGTTCAAGCAGGGCGAACGGGGACAGCAGGGACAGCAACAGCAGATCGGGCGGCGGTCGCGGAGGCGCCACGGCAGGCGTCGGCGCGGGTGCAACCCGTCCGGGTGGCAAACGCGGTGGCACGCAACCACCCGATTGAGCGGTCATTCTCCACTCTTCATCGGCTTTACACCGATGACACTCCGAATCCGTGTCAGGATTCGCCCTATCACCTCACCTCAACCAACCGACTCTCCGGGCATACGACAGGAACTCCACCCCCATGAGCGATACACACTCTCCGCACGGCTTCGACGTTGTGCGCCGCGGGTACGAGAAGGCTCAGGTCGACGAGCGCATCAGCAAGCTGGTCTCGGACCGGGACGGCGCCCTCAACCGGATCGGCGCGCTGGAGAAGCGCATCGAGGAACTGCACCTCGAGACCCAGAGCGCGCAGGCGCAGATCACCGACGCCGAGCCGTCCTACGCGGGCCTGGGCGCCCGGGTCGAGAAGATCCTCCGCCTCGCGGAGGAGGAGGCCAAGGACCTGCGTGACGAGGCCCGCCGCGCCGCGGAGCAGCACCGCGAGCTGGCCGAGGCGGCCGCTCAGCAGGTGCGCAGCGAGGCCGAGGGCTACGCCAAGGACCGCAAGGCGAAGAGCGAGGAGGAGGGCGCTCGCATCGTCGAGAAGGCGAAGAGCGACTCCACGCAGCTCCGCGCCGAGGCGACGAAGGACGCGCAGAACAAGCGCGAGGAGGCGGACGCCCTCTTCGAGGAGACCCGCGCGAAGGCCGCGCAGGCCGCCGCGGACTTCGAGACGAACCTGGCCAAGCGCCGCGAGCAGTCCGAGCGGGATCTGGCCGCCCGTCAGGCCAAGGCGGAGAAGCGCCTGGCCGAGATCGAGCACCGCGCCGAGCAGCTCCGTCTGGAGGCGGAGAAGCTGCGCACGGACGCCGAGCGCCGCGCCCGCCAGACCGTCGAGACGGCTCAGCGCCAGGCCGAGGACATCGTCGCCGACGCGAACGCGAAGGCGGACCGCGTCCGCAGCGAGAGCGAGCGCGAGCTCGCCGCGCTGACGAACCGTCGCGACAGCATCAACGCCCAGCTCACCAACGTCCGCGAGATGCTCGCCACCCTCACGGGCGCGGCGGTCGCCGCGGCGGCGGCCCCCGACGACGACGTCATGGGCCGCGGCGTCCCCGCCCAGCAGAGCCGCTGACTCGCTGACGCGAGTCAGTTGCACTACCTCAGGGGCGCGGGGAACTGCGCGACAAGCCACCGGCAGGCGGATGGTCCTCAACGCGCAGGGCCATCCGCACAGGGTGGTTCTCGCGCAGTTCCCCGCGCCCCTGTTGTGGCTGCTCATCGCGCACGGGTTCCCCGCCCCCTGTTGTGGCTGATCGCCGCGCGCAGCGCCCCTGGTGGGGCTAGTCGATGCGCGCGAGCAGTCCGCGGACCGCCGCGTTGAAGGCCTCCGGCACCTCGAGTGCCGAGAGGTGGCCCGTGCCGGGGAGGATCGTGAGGTCGGCCTGCGGGAGGGCGGCGGCCAGCGCCTCGGCGTCGGAGGGTGGGGTGAGGGTGTCCTCCGCGCCGACGAGCACCAGCGCGGGAACGTCGGCGCCGCGCAGGGACGCCAGGGAGTCCGGGCGGGCCGCCATCGCCCGCTGCGCCCAGGCGACCGAGGCCGGCGCTGACTCCAGGATCATCGAGGCCACGTGCTCGGTCAGCTTCGGATCGCGCGTCGCCGTCGTCGCGCCCAGCAGCGGCGCCGGCAGTTGTTCGTCCACCAGGAGGCGGACGCTGTCGCGGGCCAGGACCGCCGCCGCGACGCGTTCGCGGTTCGCGCGGGCCGTGTCCGTGTCCGCGGTTCCCTTCGTGTCCGCGAGCAGCAGACCGCTGAGCCGGTCGCCGTGGCGGCGGGCGAAGGCCATCGCCACGTAGCCGCCCATGGAGAGCCCGCCGACCACCGCCCGGTCGATGCCGGCGCGGTCCAGCAGCAGCGCGATGTCGTCCGCCAGCAGATCCAGTGACGGCTCGTCGGCGCCCAGCTCCGTCCCGCCGAAGCCGCGCAGGTCCACCGCCAGGACGCGGGCGTCCGCGCCTTCCGCGCCGGGAAGCTCGTCGAGCTGGGCCTGCCACATGCGGGAGGAGAGCGGGAAGGCGTGCAGCAGGACCAGCGGAGTGCCCGAGCCCGCCTCGCGGACGGAGAGTCGTTCGGTCATGCGCACAGACTATGCGCCGCTCGGCGCAGTTCCGGGGCAGGAGAGGCATCCCTGATCTAGTGTGAACCTATGATCGAGGTCCAGGAACTGACCAAACGCTACGGCGACAAACTCGCCGTCGACCATCTCAGTTTCGCCATCCCCACGGGGGTGGTGACCGGCTTTCTGGGCCCCAACGGCGCCGGCAAGTCGACCACCATGCGGATGATGCTCGACCTCGACCGGCCGACCTCCGGCTCGGTCAGGATCGACGGCAAGCACTACGGCCAACTCCGCGAACCGCTCAAGTACATCGGGGCGTTGCTGGAGGCGAAGGCCATGCACCCCGGCCGCAGCGCCTACAACCACCTGCTCTGGCTGGCCCAGAGCAACAGCATCCCGACCCACAGGGTCGACCAGGTCCTCGACCTGGTCGGGCTGACGGCCGTAGCGAAGAAACGGTCCGGCGGATTCTCGCTCGGCATGGGCCAGCGCCTCGGCATCGCCGCGGCGCTGCTCGGCGACCCGAAGATCCTCATGTTCGACGAGCCGGTCAACGGGCTGGACCCGGAGGGCATCCTCTGGGTCCGCAACCTGATGAAGGGTCTCGCCTCCGAGGGGCGGACGGTCTTCGTCAGCTCCCACCTGATGAGCGAGATGGCGCTGACCGCCGACCACCTGATCGTCATCGGACAGGGCCGACTGCTGGCCGACCTGTCGATGAACGAGTTCATCGACCAGAACTCGCACAGCTTCGTCCGGCTGCGGTCCCCGCAGCCCGAGCAGCTGCTGGACATGCTGTCGAAGAACGGCATGACCGCCACCGCGGACGCGGAGGGCGCCTGGGAGGTGATCGACGCCGACCCCGCCCGCATCGGCGATCTCGCGGCCGCGCACGGCGTGACCCTGCACGAGCTCAGCCCCCAGCGCGCCTCGCTGGAGGAGGCGTTCATGCGGATGACGGCGGACTCCGTCGAGTACCACACCGGACCGACGCCGGTCGCGGCGGCCGCTCCGCAGTGGGGCGCGGACTGGAACAAGAAGAAGGAGAGCTGACGATGGTTCCGGTGCTGCTCTCCGAGTGGACCAAGGTCAAAACGGTCCGCTCCACCTTCGTCACGCTGATCACGACCGTGGTGGTGACGGTCGGGCTCGGCGCAGTGATCAGCTTCTTCACGAACAGCAATTTCAAGAACATGAGCGCCAGTGAGCGTCTGACCTTCGACCCCACGGCTACCAGCTTCTCCGGGGTCTACCTGGGGCAGCTGGCGCTGATCGTCTTCGCGGTCCTGGTGGTCGGCAACGAGTACAGCACCGGCATGATCCGGGCGACGCTGGCCGCCGTGCCGCAGCGGGTCACGCTGCTGTCGGCCAAGGCTCTGACCGTACTGGCCCTGGTGCTGCCGGTCGCCCTGGTGACCAGCTTCGCGTCGTTCTTCATCGGGCAGGCGCTGCTCGGCAGCCACAAGGCACAGCTCGGGGACCCCGGCGTGCTGCGGGCGGTCTTCGGCATGGCGGTCTACATGACGCTGATCGCGCTGTTCTCGCTGGGCATCGGCTTCATCCTGCGCAAGCCGGTGCTGTCGCTGGGCCTGCTGATGCCGTTCTTCTTCCTGATCTCACCGATCCTGAACGCGGTGCCGAAGGTGAAGAACATCGCGCACTACTTCCCCGACCAGGCCGGCAGTCGTCTCGTCTACGTCCACGAGACGTCGAACATCCCCTACGGTCCGCTCGCCGGATTCTTCATCTGCCTGGCCTGGGTCGTGGTCGCGCTCGGCGTGGGCCTGCTGCTGCTCAGGCGCAGGGACGCATAGCCCCGTCAGTACCTCGGCGCGCCGCGGCCTCGCAGCAGGTTCGCGGCGCGCCGTTCGCGTGCCGACCAGCAGGCGCGGTGCCAGTGGCGGCGGTCGTCGACCCCGCCGGCGCCGCTGATGGAGGAGGCCGGCCAGGCGACGACGTGGCCGACGCCGGGCGGGATCTCCTGGTCGCAGCCGGGGCAGCGGTAGCGCTTGCCGCTGTCGCCGGCCACCGAGCGGACCTGCCACTCCTCCCCGCCGTAGGACTCGGTCTGCTCGATCCAGTTCGCGCCGGAAACCGGACGCGCGTTCCTGGGTTCGTCCCCACGGGGGCGACTTCGGCGAGGAGACACGATTCCCCCTTGGAGGGCGGGATGCTGGTCCTCCAAGGGTAGTGGAACGGGAGCCCGACGGAGGACGAGGGCTTTTACCACAGGCGGCGTCGATCGCACCAGAGGGCGACGGTAATTCCACCCTTAATCAGGGTGAGTGGAAGGTTCCGCTGTGCCCATGGCACATGACATGAGTTACTCCAGTGGTAGACGCGGGGTCGAAGTTCCCCGCGGGGCCAAGGAGTTGATTCCATGTCCGCCGTCCACGCCAGCGCCGCTCCGACACTCGCGCCGTACCGGCTGCCGAGGCAGCGGTCCGCGTGGAGCGCACCGGGTCGGCTGAGCACCGGGGCGTTCCTGCTGTCGGCGCAGTTCCCGGGCCAGGGCCACGCGGAGGCGCTGGACCGCACCGTGTCCGCCGCCATCGCGGCGGAGCAGGCGGGGCTGGACAGCGTCTGGCTGGCCGAGCACCACTTCGTCCCTTACGGCGTCTGCCCGGACGCCGCGACGCTGGCAGCCCTGCTGCTGGGACGCACCCGCCGGGTGCGGATCGGGACGGCGGTCAGCGTGCTGCCGACGCATCACCCGGTGAAGCTGGGCGAGCAGGCCGCCCTGCTGCACCTCACCTCGGGCGGGCGGTTCACGCTCGGGGTGGGCCGGGGCGGGCCCTGGGTGGATCTCGCGGTCTTCGGCGGTGGGGCCGAGGCCTACGAGCAGGGCTTCCCCGAGTCCCTCGACCTGCTGCTGCGCTGGCTGCGCTCCTCCAGGGTGGGCGCCTCGGGGCCGCGCTACTCCTTCCCCGAGGTCGCGGTGGTCCCCAGGGCCACCGAGCAGCCGCTGCAGCCGCACCGGACGGGTCGTCAGCACGCCTACGGGGACGCCCCGGTCGCCGCCCCGGCGGGATCACGGACGGCCGGGGGGCCGCCCGTGGTGGTCGCCTGCACCTCGCCGAACTCGGTGCGGCTGGCCGCGCAACGCGGCCTGCCGATGCTGCTGGGCATGCACTCGGGCGACGAGGACAAGATGGAGATGGTGGCCACCTACCGCGCGGCCGCACTGGAGGCCGGCCGGAGCCCGGAGCAGGTGGCCAGGATCGAGGCCGAACACGTCGCCGCCGGCGTGGCCCAGATCGCCGACACGACGGCCGAGGCCCGGTCGGAGCTGCTGCGCAGCATGCCGGGGTTCTTCCAGTACGGCCTGGGCGCGCACCGCACGGTGGACGGCCGCGAGCGCCGGATGCGCGACCCCGAGCAGTACACCGAGCTCCTGTGCGACCTGCACGCGGTCGGCACGCCGAAGCACTGCGTGGACCGCCTGACGGCGACGGCGGAGCGTACGGGCATTCGCCGCTTCGCCCTGCTGGTGGAGGGCTCCGGGGACCGGGCCGGAACGGTGGACAACATCGCCCGCCTGGGCGCGGAGGTCCTCCCCCAGCTTCCGCAGGAATGACCGAAGATCAACCGTCTGTCAGCAGTCGCGCAGTTCCTCGGACTGGTTCAGCAGCTGCGCCCGGATCGAGGTGAATCGGGCGAAACGGGCGTCCGACTCGGGCCCCGGCGGGAAGACGGCGACGCGGTGGCAGTTCTGGAAGGCGAGTCGGACACCGAAGTGCCGCTCGAGCGATCCCCTGATCGCGTCGCTCGCCATGGCACGCAGCAGCTGGCCGCGGGCCTGCTCGGACGGCGGGGGAACCTGGTTGTCAGCGAACTCGCTGCCGTCGACCTGCTGCTGGACGACCAGCGAACTGATCAGATCCCAGGCGTAGGGCAGGGAGGTACGGACGCAGTCGACGAACTCCCTCTCGTCGACCTCGCCTCGCTCGGCCTTTTCGAGCAGGGCCGGTGAGACGTCGAGCGACATGGGTTCTCCTCTCGCAGGGCCTCCGCGGGCGGACTCCCGCGGGGGTGTGGTGCAGAGCGGACGGTGGCACCCGCGATCCCGCGATCGGGTGGGAAGGCGTATCTACCAGCGTCCCAGGGAACGGCCGAACAGGCAGCGGAATGTGGCAATCCCCCTACCCTGAGTGGCCGTGACTCACCGTAATGCCCCGTACGCAGCGACACCAGAGTGCGACGTTCGGATCAAGCCAGACTTGTGGTGACCCGTGCGTCACACGGCGCGTGCTCTCCGTAGTCGGCGCTCCGTACGACAGACAACGCGCCCGCGCACGCGGTCGGTTTCGCCCAGGCGGATTTCGCGTGGAATCGCTTCGAATGGCCTCGGTGGGCTAGCGTGGTCGGCCGTGCGTCTCGTCATTGCCCGCTGCTCCGTCGACTACGCAGGCCGGCTCACCGCCCACCTGCCGTCGGCCCCTCGGCTCATCCTGGTCAAGTCGGACGGAAGTGTCGCCGTGCACTCCGACGACCGCGCCTACAAGCCGCTCAACTGGATGTCGCCCCCCTGCTCCCTCAAGGAGGAGGACGGGCGATGGACGGTCGAGAACAAGGCCGGCGAAAAGCTGATCATCACCTTGGAAGAGGTGATGCTGGATTCCTCGCACGAGCTGGGCGTGGATCCCGGCCTGATCAAGGACGGTGTGGAAGCACACCTCCAGGAACTGCTCGCGGACCGGATGGAGGTCCTCGGCGAGGGCTGGAGCCTGATCCGCCGCGAGTACATGACCGCCATCGGCCCGGTCGACATCCTCGGCCGCGACGACAAGGGCGCCACGGTCGCGGTGGAGATCAAGCGCCGCGGCGAGATCGACGGCGTCGAGCAGCTGACCCGCTATCTGGAGCTGCTCAACCGCGACCCGTTGCTGGCCCCCGTGCGCGGCGTCTTCGCCGCCCAGCAGATCAAGCCCCAGGCGCGCGTGCTCGCCGCCGACCGCGGCATCGACTGCGTGGTGCTGGACTACGACGGGCTGCGCGGCATCGAGGACGACAAGCTCAAGCTGTTCTGAGGCGGTCCTCAGCCCGTCGGCGAGGCCGAGCCACTGTCGGCGCCGGCGGAAGGGGTGCCGGCGCTCGCGCCGGCGCTCGGGGTCGGCGAGGCACTGCCGGACGGCGTCACCGGAACGGCCTGGGTGGTCGGCCCTGAGGGGGTGGCCACCTGCGTCGTGGGTGTCGTCGTGTCGGTCGCCGTCGCCGTCGCGGTCGCCGTGTCGGTCGCGGTCGCCGTCGCGGTCGCCGTGTCGGTCGCGGTCGCCGTGGCCGTGGCCGTGTTGGTCGCCGTCGCCGTGGGCGTGCTCGAGTGGCTCGGCGGCTTCGTCGGGCCGGTGCCTGAGCCTGCGGTCGGGCCGGAGGTGTCGTGCGGCTGACCGGCCGGGGCGGTGACGCCCGCCGTCGGCGTCTTCGCCGTCGTGGAGGCGGACGGCGTGCCGCCGGCCGAGGCGGACGCGGAAGCCGAGTCCGTGCCGTCCGAGCCGGACGAGAACGACGGGTCCGAGCCCGCGCCGGGGGGTGCCACGGTGACGCCGGCGGGCTTGGGCGTGCCGTCGCCGTTCCACGCGTTCACACCGAAGGCGACACCCGCGCCCAGCGTGCCCATCAGCACCACGGTGGCGGCGGCCAGCAGGATCTGACGACGCGTCGCGGGCGGCTCGCCCTCCTGGGCGGCGTGGCGGCCGACGACCCGGCGGACCACCAGGGGGGCGAAGCGGCGCAGGCCCTCCTCGCGGACCCGGCCAGCGCCCACCGCCGTGGCCCCGGCCAACACCACGGCCTGGTCCAGCAGTTCCAGCACCTGGCGGCCGTTGGCGGTACCGCGGGCGTCGGCGAGCGCGCCGCGCAGGGCGACGGAAGCCTCGAGTTCGGCGCGGGAGCGGTCGAACGCGCCCGCGCAGAAGGTCAGTACGCCCAGCTCGTGGTGGAACCAGGCCTCCTCGGCGACCGCGGCGGTCGCCCGCGCGGACTCCAGGCCGAAGCGCAGCGCCCGCTCCCACGCGCCCCAGCGCAGCGTGAGGGCGAAGGAAGGCGCGCAGGCGCGCGCCAGCAGGACGACCTGCGCATGCCGGCCGGCCTTCTGGTCCGTGCCCATGACGGCGAGCAGGACCTCAGCCTCGGCGACGATCTGCGCCTCGGTCACCGAGGCGTGGCCGGTCCACCAGGCGAAGTGCTGGGCGGCGTCCTGCAGTCCGGTCTCCGGCCACTCCGCCGCGAGCAGTTCGGCGGTGCCCTCCACCAGGCGGTGCGTGCCGCCCCCGGCCTCGGGCCGCAGGGACGGCCCCGGCACGGACTCGGCCAGGCCGCACTCGACCAGTTCCTCCAGTGCCGCCTCGCCGTGGCCGACGTCGATCAGCGCGGGCAGGTGCGGCGGGGTGGGGATCGCGCCGCCGAGCGCGGTGGCGAGCTTGAGCGTGGCGCGGGCCGGCGCGGCCATGCCGCGGGCGATCCGCTCGGCGGGCGCGGCGCTCTCGGCGACCGAGGGCAGCGGGACCGGGTCCTCCTCCGGATCCACCAGTCCCCCGGCGAGCGCGTCGATCGCGACCTCGCGGTGCCGGAGCAGCGCCGCCGCCTGGACGAAGCGCAGCGGCAGGCCCTCGGACTCGAACCAGAGGTCCACGGCCCAGGCGCGCTCGCTGTCGTCGAGCGAACGTCCGGCGAGCTTCGCCAGCAACGCGAGGCTGCCCGCCCGGCTGAGGCCGGCGATCCTGGACTCCTCGATCCTGGCGCCGGCGGCCGGGGTGGGCGCCTCGGGGGTGGCGGCGATCAGGAAGGCGCAGTCGGGCGCGGCGGCGAGCAGGTCGTCCAGTGCCTCACCGCCGAAGTCGACGTCGTCGACGAGCACGATGGCTCGGATCCCGGCCAGCAGGTCGGGAAGTTCACGGCGGTCCGGGCGGTGCCCGGCGGCTCCGCCCAGCGCGGCGTAGAGATCCTGGAGCAGGTCGCCGAAGGAGCAGTTCCTGGCGTTGAGCCGGACGACGCCGCCCGGCAGCAGCCCGGTGCACGAGGTGGCGACGGCCTCCAGCACGGCACTGCGGCCGGACCCGTGCGGCCCGGTGAGCCGGACCGAGCGGCCCTGGCCCAGGAGCTCCCGCAACCGCGCGGACTGCTCCTCGCGCTCGATGAGCCCGGCGAGGGCGTAGCGGACCGGTCCCTGCACGGCCGGGCGGGGCACCGGCGGCTGCGGTCGGCGGTGCGGGGGGAGCTGCTGGACCGTCGAGCCCTCGGGGGCGTTGACGGTCAGCAGCAGGTTGCCGACGACGACCTCGCCGGTGCGGGAGCGGCCGTCAGGGCGTGGCTCGCCGGGGAGGTGGTGGTCGGACGCGTTGCTGCTCGCAAGGACGCCGCCGCCCGGGTTTCGGAGCACCAGCTCGCCGCCGCCGGATATGCGTGCGGGGTGGTGGCCTGCTGCTTCGCTCATGATCCTCTTCCGGCCCCTCCGCGCCTGGGCGGGGCGCGGTGCGGGGGTCATTCTGCGATACGGAAGTGAACCATGGGGAGTGGTGCAGGCAGACTGTTATGGGATGGACACCGGCAGGGGGCTTGCCTCGGGGTGGTAGCTCTCGATCGCGAGGATCCGGTGCAGCTTGGTGGCCACCAGCAGGCGCTGCAGCTGCAGCGGCACGCCCCGCAGCACCAGGCGCCGGCCGCTGCGTCCGGCGCGGCGGTGGGTGCCCATGATCACGCCCAGTCCGGTGGCGTCCCAGGAGGCCAGCCCGCTCAGGTCGAGCACGAGGTCGCCGACGCCGTCGTCGACGGCCCGGTGCAGCGCGGTGCGCGCGTCCGCCGCCGAGCGGACGTCGAGCTCGCCCTCGACGGCGAGGTGACGGTGGTCACCGCGGATGAACATGCGGGCTCCCCTCGCTCTCGTTACTTCTCTCATCTGACGCAACGACAGGCGAGCAAGTTGCTGGCCACGGCGAGATCTGAATGGAAATCACCCGTTCGGGTGCGCGAAATCAGATCACGTCCCTGACTTTCGGATGGTCGTTTGATTATCGGGGAATCCCAGGCCGAGGTGGGGCCCGGGTGAGCCAGCTCACCTGGGGCCCGCGTCACATCGGACCCCCGGCTAACGCTCGCCGTAGGTGTAGAAACCCTGACCGCTCTTACGGCCGAGATCCCCCGCGGTCACCATTCGGGCCATGATCTCCGGCGCGGCGAACTTCGCGTCCCTGGTCTCTTCGTAGATGTTGTTCGCGGCGTGGAGGAGGATGTCGACGCCGGTCAGGTCGATCGTCGCCAGCGGTCCCATCGCGTGCCCGAAGCCGAGCCGGCAGGCGGTGTCGATGTCCTCGGCGGAGGCGACGCCCGACTCGTAGAGCTTGGCGGCCTCGACGGCCAGCGCGGTGATCAGGCGGGTCGTCACAAAACCCGCGACGTCCCGGTTGACGACGACGCAGGTCTTGCCGACGCTCTCGGCGAAGTCGCGGGCGGTGGCGAGCGCGGCATCGCTGGTCTTGTAGCCGCGGACCAGCTCCACCAGCTGCATCATCGGCACGGGCGAGAAGAAGTGCACCCCGACGACGTCCTCCGGACGCTCCGTCACGGCGGCGATGCGGGTGATCGGAATCGCGGAGGTGTTGGTCGCCAGCACCGCGCCGGGCTTGGCGATCTTGTCGAGCTCGCGGAAGACGCCCTCCTTGACCTCCAGCTGCTCGAACACCGCCTCCACGACGATGTCCGCGGAGCCGACCGCGCCGAGGTCGGTGGTCGTGGTGATCCGCGCGAGGGCGGCGTCCATCGCCTCCTCGGTCATCTTCCCCTTGGCGACGAAGCGGGCGTAGCTGTCACGGATGCCGGCCAGCCCCCGGGCGATCGCAGCGTCGGTCACGTCGCGGAGCACCACGTCATGTCCGGCGGCGGCCGAGACCTGCGCGATTCCGGAGCCCATCAGCCCGGCTCCGACGACGGCGATGCTGCTGCTCACGGTGGTGTCCTCCGCTGGGTTGGGTACCGCACGACGAGGATCGCCCGCGCACGGCGTCGTGCCTCGCAGGAATCTACACACTTCGGGGCCCGCGGAAGCAGAATGGGAGCGTGATCGCGCTCACCCTGCGGATACTGGCTCCGTTCCTCGTCGTAGCGGTCCTGGTCCTGCTGCTGCGCTGGACCTTCAGCCGCGGTCGCCACAACGTCGCCCCCCGCTCGGCGCGCTCCGGCGACCCGGGCGAGTACGGCCTCCTGATCCCCGTCGCCGCGCCCGCCGACGCCGCGGAGGCGCTGGCGCTGGGCGCGCGCCTGGACGAGGCGGGCATCCGCTACACCGTCGTGGACACCACGTCAGGCCCCCGCGTCATGGTCTGGGAGGACGACGCGGTCCGCGCGAGAGCCGCGTTGCGGTAGGCGAGCAACCAGGCAGTTCCTCGCGCCCCTGGGCAGTGCGACTCGCTCTCGCTGCTAGCGGAGCGCGCGCAGCGCTGCCGCCGTTTCGTGCATGGCGGTGGCGAAGTCGATCGCCGCGTCCGCGGAGATCCAGCGGGCGAAGGCCACGTGGAAGACCGTCACCGCGCTGTGCGCGGCCAGGCTCGCGGTCGGTTCGGGGACGCCGCGCGTCCGCAGCGCGTCCGCCGTGGTGTCGACCATGGACGCCAGCTTCAGCAGCTCGCGTTCCCGCAGGGCCGGGTTCGCCGCGACCACGCCGGCCCGGCGCGCCGCGTACTCCCGCCGTTCCTCCAGCAGCCTCCCGCCCGCGACCATGCCGACCAGCGCGGCGTCCAGCGGGGTGAGGTCGGGGTCCGCGGCCAGGATCGCGTCGCGCGCCAGCGCCTGCATCGTGCCCGAGCCGTCGAAGAGGACCTCGCGCTTGTCCGCGAAGTGCCGGAAGAACGTGCGCTCGGTGACGCCGGCCCGCTCGGCGATGTCGCCCGCGGTGGTCTGTTCGAAGCCGCGTTCCGAGAACAGCTCCATGGCCGCGACGAGCATCCGCCCCCGCGCGTCCGGCTTCCAGCGACCCATGCCGGGAGTCTAGTCGATGACAGTCGCTGACATGAGTGCTAGCGTTGATGTCAGTCACTGACATTCTCATCCACCCCAGGAAGGGGACCCGTCATGCGCGTCTTCGTCACCGGTGCCTCCGGCTGGATCGGCTCCGCCGTCACCGACGAACTCCTCGCCCACGGCCACAAGGTCGTCGGTCTCGCCCGCTCGGACGCCGCGGCGGCCGCCCTGGACGCCAAGGGCGCCACCGTCCACCGCGGCGGCCTGGACGACCCCGACGGCCTCGCCGCAGCCGCCGCGGCCGCCGACGGCGTGATCCACCTCGCGTTCAACCACGACTTCTCCGACTACGCCGGTGCCGGGCGTACCGAGCACGCGGCGGTCCGCGGGATGCTCGACGCACTCGCGGGCGGCGACCGGCCGTTCCTGCTCGCCTCCGGACTGGCCTCCGACGTCGCCGGCAGGCCGCTGACCGAGGACGACCCGTCGCCGCACCACGGCGTGGACTCGATGCGCGGGGGCAGCGAGAATCTCGCCCTGTCGTACGCGGACCAGGGGGTCCGCCCGGTGGCCCTGCGCTTCTCCCCCACCGTGCACGGCATGGGCGACCACGGCTTCACCGCATGGCTGACACGGATCGCCAAGGAGCACGGCGCGGCCGGCTACATCGGCGACGGCTCGACCCGGTGGGCCGCCGTGCACCGCTCGGACGCGGCCCGGATGGTCAGGCTCGCTCTGGAGAAGGCCCCGGCGGGCTCGCGGATGCACGCCGTGGCCGAGACGGGCATCCCCTCCCGCGACATCGCCGCCGCCATCGGCCGGAGTCTGGGCCTGCCGACGGTCTCGGTCGCGCCCGACGACGCCGCGGCGCACTTCGGCTGGATCGCGCGCTTCTTCGGCATGGACGTCACGGCGACGAACACCCGCACCCGCGAGCTGCTCGACTGGACCCCGACCGGCCCGACGCTCCTGGAGGACATCGCCGCCGGTGCGTACCGCCTTGCCGAGTAGGCGCCGGCCCGTCAGCCCCTGACCAGCTCCGACTCGCGGGTGATGCGGGCCCCCAGCGAGGTCAGCTGGTCGGCGAAGCCGGCGTAGCCGCGGTCGATGTGGTGGATCTCCGAGACCAGGGTGTCGCCGTCGGCCACCAGGCCCGCCAGCACCAGGCCCGCGCCCGCGCGCACGTCGGAGGCCACCACGGGCGCGCCGGAGAGCCGCTGGACGCCGCGCAGCACGGCGTGGTGGCCGTCGGTGCGGACGTCGGCGCCGAGGCGGGCCAGCTCCTGGAGGAAGACGAAACGGGCCTCGAAGATGTTCTCCGTGATCATCGACGTCCCCTCCGCCACCGCGTTCATCGCGGCGAACTGCGGCTGCAGGTCCGTCGCGAAGCCCGGGTAGGGCAGGGTCACCACGTCGACCGAGCGCGGACGGCGCTCCATCGCGACCCGGAAGCCCTCCGGGTCCGCGCTGACCTCGGCGCCCGCCGCCGCGATCTTGTCCAGGGCGATGCGCAGATGCTCGGGGCGGGCCCCGTCCACCCGCACGTCGCCCATCGTCATCGCCGCCGCCACTCCGAAGGTGCCCGCGACGATGCGGTCGGGCAGCGTGTCGAAGGCGACCGGGTAGAGCCGGTCCACGCCCTGCACCTCGATGGTGGAGGAGCCCGCCCCGCCGATCTTGGCGCCCATCGCCTGCAGCATCTCGCAGAGGTCGACGATCTCCGGCTCGCGCGCGGCGTTGTCGATGACGGTGTCGCCCTTGGCCAGCACGGCGGCCATCAGGATGTTCTCGGTCGCGCCGACGCTCGGGAAGTCCAGCTCGACGCCGGCGCCGATCAGCCGGCCCGAGAGCGCTTCGGCGACCAGGAACCCGTGCTCGGTGGTGATCCGCGCGCCGAGCCGGGTCAGTCCGTCGATGTGCATGTCCAGGCCGCGCGAGCCGATCGCGTCACCGCCCGGCCGGGCGACCCGCACCCGCCCGCAGCGGGCGAGCAGCGGCCCGAGCACGGCGATGGAGGCGCGGAAGCGGCGCACCAGGTCGTAGTCGGCCTCGTGGCCGATCTCCCCCGGCACGGCGACGACCGCCGCGCCGACGTAGGCGTCCTCCCATTCGAGGCGGACCTCGCAACCCATCCGCCGGAGCAGCTCGGCCATGATCTCGACGTCGAGGATCCTCGGCAGGTTGCCGATCCTGAACTCGCCTTCCGCGAGCAACGTCGCCGCCATCAGCTTCAGCGCGCTGTTCTTCGCGCCGGGCACCCGCACCCGCCCCGCGAGCCGCGCGCCACCGACCACCCGGAACCGTTCCATGGTCAGGCATGGTACGTGGCGCACCTGGAGTGTCACGCCACCGGAGCGACCGGGCCAGGCGGCGATTCGGCTCAGGAGGAGTAGACCTCGGCCAGGAAGTCCTCCACCAGCCGGTTGAACTCCTCGGGCCGCTCCATGGTCGGGTAGTGCGCCGTGCCCCGCATCGCGACGGTGTCGCCGTCGGGGACGGCGCTCATCAGGCGCTCCACGGTCTCGATCAGACCGGGGGCGTCCAGGTCGCCGTAGAGGCCGAGCACCGGGACGGCGATCTCCTTCGCCCGGGTGCAGACGTTCTCGACGGCCACCGTGTGGTCGGTCTCGTCCGGGGTGTGCTTGGAGAGCGTCCGGATCACCATCTCCCGCAGGCGGGCCACGATCGCCGGGCCGACCTCGTCGATGGCCCGGTGCGGCCCCGCCGCCCAGAGCACCCAGGCGTCGATCCAGCCCTGGATGTCGCCCGCGGCCATCGCCCGGTTCTGGGCGTCGTGGACGGACTGCGCCCACGGGTCCGTCAGGTCAGGGTTCCCGGTGCCCCGGCCGACCACAACCAGGCCGCGCACCAGCTCGGGGTGCTCGAGCGCCGTGTCGACGGCGATCAGCGCGCCCATCGAGGTGCCGACCAGGACGGCCGGTTCCAGCTCCAGATGGCGCAGCAGGGCGGCGAGGTCGTCCGTCTGCCGGAAGGGCCTGCTCGCGTTGGCCGAGCCGCCGTGGCCCCGGGCGTCCGGAGCGATCACGCGGTAGCGCTGGGCGAGGTCGGCGAACTGGGCGTCGAACATGGTGTGGTCGACGAAGACGCTGTGCAGGAGGACGACAGGACGGCCGGTGCCGGCGTCGCGGTAGACGAGGGAACCGTCCTCGGATTCGAAGCTGAACACGTCGGAGCTGGAGTTCGCAGTCATGACAACCAAGGTGTCATAGTGCTGCAACTTTGGCAACCGAGGTGTCATCATGGTGTCATGACCGACCCGGGCACCCCCCTCTCCCCCGACGAACTGCCGCAGCGACTGATGGACGTCTTCGGCCTCGTGGGCCCGCTGTACCGGCGCGTGCAGCGCCGGATCGAGCTGGACGCCGCCCAGGGCCTCTCCGTCGGCGTCCGCGCCGTCCTCGACCTGCTGCGCGAGCACGGCCCGATGACCGTCCCGCAGATGGGCCGCGCGCAGTCGCTCAGCCGCCAGTTCGTCCAGCGCATGGTCAACGACGCCGCGGCGCGGAACCTGGTCGAGAGCATCCCCAACCCCGCGCACCAGCGCTCCTCGCTGATCCGGCTGACCGGCGAGGGCGTCGCGGCGATCACGGCGGTGACCGCCCGCGAGCACGCGCTGCTGCGGCAGGTCGGCGGCGAGCTGACGGAGGCCGACGTCGCCACGTGCGTCCGCGTGCTCAGCCGGATGCTGGAGCTGTTCGACGACGTCGAGGTGACCGGCGAACCTCCGTGCTGAGCCCGTCCGCGTGAGGGTCTAGCGGTTCTCCCCCGGCACCCAGAGCACGTCGCCGACGGCCTTGTTGGCCGAGCGGGCCAGGATGAAGAGCAGGTCGGACAGCCGGTTCAGGTACTTCGCCGTCAGCGGGTTGATCCCGTCGCCGTACTCCTCGATCGCGGCCCAGGTGCTGCGCTCGGCGCGCCGCACGACGGTGCAGGCGACGTGCAGGTACGCCGCGCCCGGCGTGCCGCCCGGCAGGATGAAGCTGCGCAGCTTCTCCAACTCCTCGTTGAACCGGTCGCAGTCCGCCTCCAGGCGGTCGACGTAGCTCTCCAGCACGCGCAGCGGCGGGTACTTCGGGTCCTCGACGACGGGGGTGGCCAGGTCGGCGCCGACGTCGAAGAGGTCGTTCTGGACCCGGGTCAGCACGGCCGCGATCTCGGCGTCCAGGCCGCCGCAGGCGAGGGCCACGCCGATGGCGGCGTTGGCCTCGTTGCTGTCGGCGTAGGCGGCGAGTCGGGTGTCCGTCTTCCGGGTGCGGCTCATGTCGCCCAGCGCGGTGGTGCCGTCGTCGCCGGTACGGGTGTAGATGCGGGTGAGGTTGACCATGCCCGGAGCCTAACGCTCACCACGAAGGGTGGGATCGACGCGGGTCAGCAGGGCGTGGAGCTGACGCCGCTGCGCGGGGGTGAGAGGGCCGAGCACCTCGTCGTCCAGGCGCGGGGTGTGGGCCTCGATGCCGGCCCGCAGCAGCCGTCGGCCCTCGCCCGTGAGCTCGACGAGATACGCCCGCCCGTCCTCAGGATCCGGACTGCGGACGACGAGTCCCTTGCGCACCAGCCGCGCGACCAACTTCGTCGTCCCGGCCGAGGTGAAGCCCATCTGCTCACCGACCCGCGTGGCCATCCCCCGCGCGTCGGGAAAGCGGGCAAGCCGGAGCAGGAACTCGAACTCGGAGCCGTCGAGGCCGGTGGCCTCGTGGATGTCGTGCCGCAGCCGCTCGTTGATCACCCGGTACACATTGCCCAGCAGGCCCCAGAGGACGACGCCTTCGTCCTCGACCAGCTCCTCCAGCCGGAGCTCAGCCACGCAGCCTCCTCAGGGTCGGGGGGAACTGCGCGACAAGCCACCCAGGCAGGTAGGGCCCCGAACGCGCAGGGCCGTCCGCACAGGGTGGTTGCCCGCGCAGTTCCCCGCGCCCCTGGAGGTGCAACCGGGCCGTGCGCGGAGCGCCGGCGCTCACGCCACGTTGACCCGCTGGCCGGGGGGCGCCGCTTCGAGCCAGGCCAGGAAGCCCGTCAGAGCGTCCTCGCTCATGGCAAGCTCCAGCGGCTCGCCCGCGTGGCTGCAGTTGAGGACGACCGCGCCGGAGAGGAGCGCCAGCTCCTCCTGGCCCTCGGGCGTGCGGCGGTCCAGCACCTCGATCAGCGAGCGCTGCAGCACCCGCCGCGGACGCGGCGCGTAGCTGAAGACGCGGAACCACTCCACCGCGTCGTGGTTGTACCGGGCGATCCCGAAGATCCACCCCTTGCCCTCCGCCTCGGCGGAGGAGGCCGGCACGCTCAGGCGCGCCGAACAGTCGAACGTCCCCCCCCGGACGCTGGATCAGCCGTCGGCGTACTGCGAAGGCCCCCAGCCCGAGCAGGCAGACCAGCAGCACCGCGATCACCACGACCACCGCGAGCACCATGCCCGGCTCCCTCCTCGTCGGCCGCCCCTGAGCCGACGTGCGCGCCACGCCTCGAAAACGCAGCTGCCTTCACAACTGATACAGCAGTCCCGGGGTCACCCACTGGGCGCCCCGGGACTGCCGGTGAAGCTACTCCGCCTCGGTCAGCGGCCGGTCGCGGCGACGAGCCGGACCTCGGCGCGGCGCTGGGCCGCTGCCTCGCTCTCGGCCTTCGCGCCGGCCAGCGCCCGCTCGGCGCGGTCGACGTCGATCTCGTCGGCCAGCTCCGCGACCTCGGCGAGGATCGACAGCTTGTTGTCCGCGAAGGACAGGAAGCCGCCGTGCACCGCGGCGATCACCGTGGTGCCGTCCGCCTGGCGGATGGTCACCGGCTGGGTGTCCATCGCGCCCAGGACCGGGGTGTGCCCCGGCTGGATGCCGATGTCACCGGACTTGGTACGGGCAAGGACGATCGTGGCCTCGCCCGACCAGACCTTTCGGTCGGCCGCGACCAGCTCGACGTGCAGCTCAGCCACAGGGGCTCCTCGGTCTCTGCCCCCCGCCGGAAGACGGGGGTGGGGAAAGAATAACGGGTGCGAAAGGGGCGGTCCCACTCAAGGGCCCGCCCCGTTCACTGCGAACCTCTAGGACGCTCGGCGAACCGAACCGGGAAGAATTACTTCTTCGCCAGCTCAGCGGCGTTGCGCTCCAGGTCGTCGATGCCACCGCACATGAAGAACGCCTGCTCCGGGACCCCGTCGTACTTGCCGTCGGCGATCGCGTTGAACGCGTCGATCGTCTCGGACAGCGGCACGGTCGAGCCCTCGACGCCGGTGAACTGCTTGGCGACGTAGGTGTTCTGCGACAGGAAGCGCTCGATGCGGCGCGCCCGGTTGACGGTGACCTTGTCCTCCTCGGACAGCTCGTCCATACCGAGGATCGCGATGATGTCCTGGAGGTCCTTGTACTTCTGGAGGATCCCCTTGACGCGCACAGCGGTCTCGTAGTGGTTGGCCGAGATGTACCGCGGGTCGAGGATGCGGGACGAGGAGTCCAGCGGGTCCACGGCCGGGTAGATGCCCTTCTCCGAGATCGGACGGGAGAGAACCGTCGTCGCGTCGAGGTGGGCGAAGGTGGTGGCCGGGGCCGGGTCGGTCAGGTCGTCCGCGGGGACGTAGATCGCCTGCATCGAGGTGATCGAGTGACCGCGGGTCGAGGTGATGCGCTCCTGGAGCTGGCCCATCTCGTCGGCCAGGTTCGGCTGGTAACCCACCGCGGAGGGCATACGGCCGAGCAGGGTCGACACCTCGGAACCGGCCTGGGTGAACCGGAAGATGTTGTCGATGAAGAGGAGCACGTCCTGCTGCTGCACATCGCGGAAGTACTCCGCCATGGTCAGCGCGGACAGGGCGACGCGGAGACGGGTGCCCGGCGGCTCGTCCATCTGGCCGAAGACCAGCGCGGTCTTGTCCAGAACGCCCGAGTCGACCATCTCGTGGATCAGGTCGTTGCCCTCACGGGTGCGCTCGCCGACGCCGGCGAACACGGAGACACCACCGAAGTTCTCGGCGACGCGGTAGATCATCTCCTGGATCAGAACGGTCTTGCCGACACCGGCGCCACCGAACAGACCGATCTTTCCACCCTGGACGTACGGGGTGAGCAGGTCGATGACCTTGATGCCCGTCTCGAACATCTCGGTCTTGGACTCGAGCTGGTCGAAGTTCGGGGCCTTGCGGTGGATCGGCCAGCGCGTGGTGACCTGGGCCTCGAACTCGGCCTTGTCCGTGTTCAGGACCTCGCCGAGGGCGTTGAAGACCTTGCCCTTGGTGATGTCGCCGACCGGGACGGAGATCGCGGAGCCGGTGTCGGTGACACCCGCGCCACGGGTCAGGCCGTCGGTGGGCTGCATGGAGATCGCGCGGACCACGCCGTCACCCAGGTGCTGGGAGACCTCGAGGGTCAGCGTCTTCTTGCCGGTGCCGTCGGGCGAGTCCACCTCGACGTGCAGCGCGTTGAACATGTCCGGCATGGCGTCGACGGGGAACTCCACGTCGACGACCGGGCCGATGACCCGCGCGACGCGGCCCGTCGCCGTGGCCGTCTCTACAGTGGCAGTCATTTCAGTCACTCCCCGCGTTCGCATCGGCCAGGGCGCTCGCGCCACCGACGATCTCGCTGATTTCCTGGGTGATCTCGGCCTGTCGGGCCGAGTTGGCAAGCCGCGAGAGCGACTTGATGAGCTCGCCGGCGTTGTCCGTCGCGCTCTTCATCGCACGACGGCGGGCGGCGTGCTCGGAGGCGGCCGACTGCAGCAGTGCGTTGTAGATCCTGCTCTCCACGTACCGCGGCAGCAGGGCGTCCAGGACGCCCTCCGCCGACGGCTCGAAGTCGTAGAGCGGGAACGGTCCCTGCTCCTCGGCGTTCGCCTCGGTCTCGGCCAGCGACAGCGGCAGGAGGCGGGCCTCCACCGGGTTCTGGGTGAGCATCGAGATGAACTCCGTGGAGACGATGTGCAGCTCGTCCACGCCGCCGGCCGACGTCTCCGTCACGAAGGCGTCGATCAGCGCCGCGGAGGCCTCCTTGGCGTCCTGGTACGTCGGCTTGTCGGAGAACCCGACCCACGAGCCCGCGACCGCGAGGTTGCGGAACCCGTAGTAGCTGACGCCCTTGCGGCCGATGATGTAGGTCTCGACGGCCTTGCCGTCCGCCTCCAGCCGCTTGGTCAGGTCCAGCGCCTGCTTGATCGCGTTGCTGGAGTAACCGCCGGCCAGGCCGCGGTCCGCGGTGATCACGAGCACGGCGGCGCGGGTGGCGCCGACGGGCTCGTCGGTCAGCGGGTGCTTGGCGTTCGATCGCGTCGCGACCGCGGTCACCGCACGGGTGAGCTCGTTCGCGTACGGGGAGGAGGCGGCCACCGCGCGCTGCGCCTTCATGATGCGCGACGCGGAGATCATCTCCATCGCCTTAGTGATCTTCTTCGTCGCGGTGACAGAGCGGATCCGGCGCTTGTAGACCCGAAGCTGTGCTCCCATGGGTCGTTACGTCCTTTCCGTCTCGTCAGGCGTCTTCGCCGAGCAGCGCACCGGTGTGCGTGGTGAACTCGCGCTTGAAGGCGGTGATCGCGTCGGTGAGCGACTCGATCGTGCCGTCCTCGAGCTTGCTCGTCTCGACGATGGTGGTCAGGACGCCCTTGTGCTCGCGGCGCAGGTAGTCCAGGAACTCACGCTCGAACTTGCGGATGTCCGCGACCGGGACCTCGTCCAGCTGACCGGTGGTGCCGGCCCAGATCGAGACGACCTGCTCCTCGACCGGGAAGGGCTGGTACTGGCCCTGCTTCAGCAGCTCGACCAGGCGGGCGCCGCGCTCCAGCTGGGCCTTGGAGGCCGAGTCCAGGTCGGAGGAGAAGGCGGCGAACGCCTCCAGCTCGCGGTACTGGGCCAGGTCCAGACGCAGACGACCGGCGACCGACTTCATCGCCTTGATCTGGGCGGAGCCACCGACGCGGGAGACCGAGATACCGACGTTCACGGCCGGGCGGACGCCGGCGTTGAACAGGTCGGACTCCAGGAAGCACTGGCCGTCGGTGATGGAGATGACGTTGGTCGGGATGTACGCCGAGACGTCGTTGGCCTTGGTCTCGATGATCGGCAGACCGGTCATCGAACCCGCGCCCAGCTCGTCGGAGAGCTTCGCGCAACGCTCCAGCAGGCGGGAGTGCAGGTAGAAGACGTCACCCGGGTAGGCCTCGCGGCCCGGCGGACGGCGCAGCAGCAGGGAAACGGCGCGGTAGGCCTCGGCCTGCTTCGACAGGTCGTCGAAGATGATCAGGACGTGCTTGCCGTCGTACATCCACTCCTGGCCGATGGCGGAGCCGGTGTAGGGGGCCAGGTACTTGAAACCCGCCGGGTCCGACGCCGGGGCGGCGACGATGGTCGTGTACTCCAGCGCACCGGCCTCCTCCAGCGCTCCGCGGACGGAGGCGATGGTGGAGCCCTTCTGGCCGATGGCGACGTAGATGCAGCGGACCTGCTTCTTCGGGTCGCCCGAGCGCCAGTTGTCGCGCTGGTTGATGATCGTGTCGATCGCCACCGCGGTCTTGCCGGTCTGGCGGTCGCCGATGATCAGCTGACGCTGGCCACGGCCGATCGGGGTCATCGCGTCGATGGCCTTGATGCCGGTCTGCATCGGCTCGTGCACCGACTTGCGGACCATGACGCCCGGGGCCTGCAGCTCGAGGGCGCGGCGACCGGTGGACTCGATGTCGCCCAGGCCGTCGATCGGCTGGCCGAGGGGGTCCACCACGCGGCCGAGGTAACCCTCGCCGACGGGCACGGACAGGACCTCGCCGGTGCGGCGGACCGTCTGGCCCTCCTCGATCGCACCGAACTCACCGAGGACGACGACACCGATCTCGCGGGTGTCGAGGTTCAGCGCGAGGCCGAGAGTTCCGTCTTCGAACTTCAGCAGCTCGTTGGCCATGACCGAGGGAAGACCCTCGACCTTGGCGATGCCGTCAGCCGTGTAGGTGACGGTGCCGACCTCTTCACGCGAGGCGGCGTCCGGCTGGTACGACTGGACGAAGTTGTCCAGAGCGTTCCGGATCTCCTCCGGCCGGATCGTGAGCTCCGCCATCTGGGTTCCCTGCTCTCCTAGTTGCGATCCTCGGCCCGCCCGTGGAGGGCCGCAAGTATTCGACTCTCGGTCAGGTCCTGCGGTGAGGCTCTGACCGTCCTCTGTTGAAACCGACCGAGGGTCGGATGCTGCTCCCCTTGACGGGGGTGGGCGTCAGCCCGCCAGGCCACGCTGCGCGGAGTCGAGACGACTCGCGATCGTGCCCTCAATGATCTCGTCACCGATCTCGACCCGGACACCGCCGAGGACCGAGGGGTCCACGTCGAGGTTCAGGTGCACCTGACGGCCCACGAGGGACGCCAGGGAGACGGCGAGTCGGTCCTTCTGCGCGTCGGACATCGGCACCGCGGTGGTCACCAGGGCGACCACACGGCCACGACGGCCGGCCGCGAGCCGGGAGTACTCCTCCAGCCCGCTCTCCAGGCTACGTCCACGCGGCTGCGTCACCAGAGCGGTGACCAGCGCGACGGTCGCGGCCTTGGCCTTGCCGCCGAGCAGGTTCTGGACCAGCTGCGCCTTCGCGCCGCTGCCCGCGGCCTGGTCGGTCAGCGCCGAGCGGAGCTCGACGTTGCTCGCGACCACGCGGCCGAAGCGGAACAGCTCGTCCTCGACCTCGTCCAGCTCGTTCGCCTTGTCCGCGCTGATGATCAGCGACAGCGCGGCCAGCTGCTCGGTCGCGTCCGCGAGGTCGCGACCGGCGGCCCAGCGGGAGCGGACCATGCCGGAGACCAGGTCCTGCGCGTCCGCGCCGACCTTGCCCTGCAGCAGGTTGCCGACCAGGTCGGCCTTGGCCTGCCCGGGGGCGGCCGGGTCCGTCAGGATCCGGCGCAGCGAGACCTCGCGGTCCAGCACCCGGGTGACGTCCAGCAGGTCGCCGCTGAGCGCGTCGAGGTCGACGGACGCGTTGTCCGTCAGCGCCTCAAGACGCTCGCGGGCGGCCGCGGTCGACTGTCGGGTGGCGCTGCTCACTTGGCACCCGCCGACTCCGCAGCCTTGGCCTCAAGCTCGTCAAGGAAGCGGTCGATGGTGCGGCTCTGGCGGGCGGAGTCCTCGAGGGACTCGCCGACGACCTTGCCGGCCAGGTCGAGCGAGATACGACCGATGTCGTGGCGGAGCGCGGTGGTCACCTGACCACGGGTGCGCTCGATCTCCGCCTGGGCGTGCGCGACGGTGATCGCAGCCTGACGCTGCGCCTCCTCGCGGGCCTCGGCGACGATCATGGAACCCTGCTCACGGGCGTGCTCGGTGATCCGAGCGGCCTCGTGGCGAGCCTCCGCCAGCTGGGCCTTGTACTCCTCCAGCGTCCGGGTGGCCTCGGCCTGCGCCGCGGCCGCCCGCTCCAGGCCACCCTCGATCGCATCGCGCCGCTCGTCCAGAGTCTTCTGGATGTTGGGCAGGAGCTTCTTGCCGAGGACGCCGAAGACGATGAAGAAGGCGATCAGGCCGATGATCAGTTCCGGCAGGGCGGGGATCAGGGGGTTCTGAGGCCCCTCCTCAGCCAGGAATGTGCTCAGCATGTCTGAACCTTTCGTCGAGCGTGGCTACTGGTGTGTACGCCGACTCAGGAAGAGAAGATGAAGGGGACGACCAGGCCGAGGAGGGCCAGAACCTCACAGAGGGCGAAGCCCAGGAACATGTTCTGGCGGATGATCGGCATGGCCTCGGGCTGACGCGCCATGGCCTCGATCGAGTGGCCGAAGACCAGACCGATACCGACACCCGGGCCGATGGCGGCGAGACCGTAGGCGATGGCGCCCATGCGGCCGGCGACAGTGGCGCCACCGGCGGCCAGGAAGGTGGAAGCGGCAGACATGTTGTCTTCCTTCTTGTGATGCGATCCGCTGGGGGGCTTCCCGGCGGAAGTCTGGATGGGTTCGTGGCAGGCGGGGTGGGTCAGTGACCCTCTTCGAGCGCTCCGCTGATGTAGAGCGAGGCGAGCAGCGTGAAGATGTAGGCCTGCAGGAACTGGATCAGAACCTCGAAGGCGGTCATGCCGACCGCGAGCACGAAGGACGCGCCCGAGAAGAGCGACATGATCGAGGGCGTCAGCAGGTACCAGGTCGCGGCGCTGAACATGACGATCAGCATGTGGCCGGCGAACATGTTGGCCCACAGTCGCACCGCGAGGGTGAACGGACGCGTGATCACGTTCTGGAGGAACTCCAGGAAGATGATCAGCGGCACCAGAGGCTTGGGAAGGCCCTCCATGTACGTCAGGTGCTTCCAGCCGCCGGCGAAGCCGTGCGTCTTGAAGGTGAGGTACATGTACGTGATCCACACCAGCAGGGCGAGAGCCACCGGGTACGCGAAGCGCGACGCCACCGGGAACTGGGCCAGCGGGATGATGGACATGATGTTCATCAGCCAGACGAAGAAGAAGATCGAGGCGAGGAAGGGGACGTACTTGTCGCCCTTCTTGCCGATCACCTCTCGGGCGATGCCGCGGGCGATGAAGGTGTAGCCGATCTCGCCGACCAGCTGCAGCTTGCCGGGGACCAGCTTCGGCTTGGCGAAGGCGGCCCAGAAGAAGCCGATGACCAGGACCATGCAGAGCAGGGCCAGCAGCATCGGCTTCGTGAAGTGGAAGCTGCCGATGCTGAAGATCGGCTTGAAGATGAAGGAGTTGAGCCCCGGGGCCGGGAAACCGCAACCGGAGGGGGTGATGTGACACCCGCTCGCAATGAGCGTCGTGGAGGGGCTACTCACCCTTGACTCCTTCGTCGTGAAGCATCAGAACTGCAACCTTGTGTGTCGGCGCGGCGGGTATGCCGCAGTTCGGCACCGTGATCGGGTTGACCGGAGCCACGCGGTCCTCTCGACGCACGCGGTCGTGAAGGGGGCTCCGGATTCCGGACGATAGCAGATGTCTTGGTCATACCTTTACGCGGGCCTTACTTCCCCTTGCTGGGCCCGTCGGCCTTGCCGTCGGACCCGCCGAGGCTGGGATCCACGTAGAGGGTTTTGCTCTTGAGCGTGAAGTACACCTGGCCGCCGACCCATGCCAGCAGGGTGGCCAGCAGGGAGAAGCCGAAGGCCTTGCCGTTGAAGAGCGTCGTGTTCTTGAACACCACGATGAAGACGCCGGCCATCAGCATCTGCACCGCGTAGACCAGGAGTCCGGCCATCAGAACCAGCTGCGGCCGGTCCCGGGTGAGCCGCATCAGCGCCCAGAATCCGAGACCGAACACCACCACGACCACGGCCAGCGCGACCAGCGCGCCGATCAGGCCCTTGGAGCCGGCGAAAACCGTGCTGAGCACCACGGCGAGGATGCCCACCGGCGCCGCCACAAGGGCGCAGCCACGCAGGATCCGGGCGTCGTTGGACAGCATTGTCAGGACTCCGGGCGGTGAGGGTCGAGCAGACTATTCCTTCAGGGAGCGGGGGCTGAACGACCTTCTCCCATAAGGTCCTTCGGCAGCTCTCCTGATGTCGTGAACGGTATCACAAGCTATTTGGTGCAGTCTTTACTTTCTTGGTGTGCTCCTTGACACACGGGCTGCACCACTGCCGGATCGTCCCGATGTGCCCGAATGGCGACCGAGGGCGTGAGCGCCCGTTCCGATCTTGTCCAACAGGGTCCCATCTGCGACGGCGTGCTCGGAACCGGGGGAAATCGGCTGCTCCGCGATCTCCTTTACCAAGTCATCGGTAAGAACCTCACTTACCTTTGCCGTGCGCCGGTACCTGGGCGGCAGCAGGCGCTGCGCGACCCGTGGCGCGTGCGGCCGGAACCGGGGGAAGAGCAGCATCATGATGCCGAGCATGCACAGCGCCATGGCCACGTAGGCGGCCCGTGCCTCGGTCCGGTTGACCGAGAAGGCGACGGTGCCGAAGGCGAAGAGCGCCGCCCAGAAATACATGATCAGAACTGCGCGGCTGTGGGAATGGCCGAGTTGCAGCAGCCGGTGGTGCAGATGCTGCTTGTCCGCGGCAAAGGGGGACTTTCCCGCCCAGGTCCGGCGAACCACCGCGAGGATCAGGTCCGTCAGCGGAATGGCGATAACGGTCAGCGGCAGCAGCAGCACGACATAGACGGGCACCATCGCGTGGACCGCGCCGGTCTGGTTCACCGCGTGGGCGCTGCCCGCCTGGCTGGCGATCTGCGAGGCCAGCACGTCGGGGTCGACACGGCCGGTGATCGAGATCATGCAGACCGAGAGCACCAGGCCGATCAGCAGGGCGCCCGAGTCGCCCATGAAGATCCGCGCGGGATGGAAGTTGTGCGGCAGGAAGCCGATCACCATGCCGACCAGGATCACGCTGAACAGCGCGGCCGGTGCCGCGTCGGGCACGGAGAACCCGTACCAGAGCCGGTAGGCGTAGACGAAGAAGGCGAGGGCGGCGATGCACACCATGCCCGCGGCCAGACCGTCCAGGCCGTCGATGAAGTTCACCGCGTTCACGCTTATGACGACCAGCGCGACCGTGATGAAGGTGCCCCACATCTCCGGCAGCGCGACCGTGCCGACGCCGGGGATGGGCAGCCACAGGACGGTGAGGCCCTGGTAGACCATGACGCCCGCGGCGACCATCTGGCCGCCCAGCTTCACCAGGGCGTCCACGCCCCACTTGTCGTCCAGCACGCCGAGCACCCACATGATGGTGGCGCCGGAGAGCAGGGCGGGAACGTCGCCGGTGCCCTGGAAGACGTGGTGGAGCGCCTCCAGGTGGTCAGCCGTGAGCAGGCCGGCGCAGAGCCCGCCGAACATGGCGATGCCGCCGAGTCGTGGCGTCGGCTCCTTGTGCACGTCGCGGTCCCTGACCGCCGGCATGGCGCCCGCGATGATGGCGAACTTCCGTGCCGGACCGGTCAGCAGATAGGTCACCGCTGCGGTCACGCAGAGCGTCAGCAGGAACTCACGCACCAGAGTCCTCCTGTGCTGCGCTGGACACCCCCGTGGTACCGGCAGAGCATAGCCGCCACGCCACGGGGTCGATGCGGTAATGGAGGTGCGTCACAGGGCACACCCTATTCAGGGAGACGCAGAGTCACCGCATTGAGGTTTTGTCGACAGGGTGGGAAATCTCTCCGCGAGCGAACGGATGCGTTCCGTGACGGCCGGATTATCCGGTTCTGCGGCGGCGGAATGGATCAGCCCGGCGATCTCGGCCATCTCCGGCTCGGCCATCCCCTGGGTGGTCACGCAGAGCGTCCCGAGCCGCACTCCGGAGGCGGCGGCCGGCGGAGCCTCCTCGAAGGGGACGGCGCAGTGCCCGAGCAACAGCCCGGCCCGCTCGCAGCGCTGCTCGATCTCCCGCCCGGTCAGTCCCAGGGAACGGGCGTCCACGGTGACGAGGTGGGTGTCGGTGCCGCCGGTCAGCGGCCGCAGCCCGTACCCGTCCAGCGCGGCGGCGAGCGCCCGCGCGTTGGCGACGCAGCGCCGGGTGTAGTCGGCGAAGCCCGGCGTCGCGGCCCGGCCCAGCGCGTACGCCTTGGCGGCGAGCTGGTTGACCATGGGCCCGCCCTGGATGAAGGGGAACACCGCCCGATCGATCCGCTCGGCCAGCTCCGCCGTGCACAGCAGCAGCCCGCCGCGCGGCCCGCCCAGCACCTTGTGGGTGGCGCCGCAGACGACATCGGCGTACGGCACGGGGGACGTCACCGTTCCCGCCGCGGCCAAGCCGAGCGTCTGCGAGGCGTCCGCCACGAAGTAGGCGCCGACCTCGTCGGCGACGGCCCGGAACGCCTCCCAGTCGATGGCCCGGGGGTAGGAGATGGTCCCGGCGACGATCACCTTCGGCCGCAGCGCCCGCGCCTGGTCGCGCACCTGCTCCAGGTCGATCAGCCCGTCACCGGGCCGCACGCCGTAGCCGGAGACGGAGAACCACCGCCCGGAGAAGTTCGCCGACGAGCCGTGGGTGAGGTGCCCGCCGTGGGCCAGCGACATGGCCAGCACCGAGTCCCCCGGCCGCAGGAGCGCCGCGGCGGCGGCGAGCACGGCGATGGAGCCGGAGTACGGCTGCACGTTGGCGTGCTCGGCGCCGAAGAGCGACTGCGCCCGCGCGACGGCCAGGGCCTCGACCGCGTCCGCGGGGCCGCAGCCGGTGTGGTGCCGCCGGGCGGGGTAGCCCTCGGCGTACTTGTCCGCGAAGTCACTGGCCAGCAGGGCGCGCACCTGCGGAGAGGTGAAGTTCTCCCCCGCGAGCAGATGGATCTGGCTGCGCCGGCGGATCGCCTCCCGCTCCAGCAGTTCGTCGAGGGCGGGATCGGGCTCGTCGATCATGGCCACCCGCGCGGAATTCTCGCTCGTCACCAGCGTCGCCATGGCCGCGTGCACCTCCGCTGGCCACGGTACGCCGCAGCACGCCTGGCGGCGCGCCGGCGGCCCCGGAACGACCCGGTTGCAGTAGGCCGTGCCTCCCGAGGGCGGCCCGGTTGCACCATCAGGGGCACCGGGGAGACCTGCGCGCGAAGGCCGGCCACAGCAGGGGCGCGGGGAACTGCGCGAGAACCACCCTGTGCGGAGGGCCCTGCGCGTTCGGGACTCACGTCGTGGGTGGCGTGTCGCGCAGTTTCCCGCGCCCCTGGGGTGGTGCAACTCGCCCTTTGCTGAGAGGTGTCGCGCCGGAGGCGCGCGGTTCCTCGCCCCCAGGGGTCAGACGCGGACGCGGTCGACGCCGGTGAGGGCGGTGACGATGGGGTCGAGGGCGTCGAAGATCTCTTCGCCGCAGTTGCGGAACATGCCCAGCGGCGCGCCGTAGGGGTCGTCCACCTCGTCCGCCTCGGGGGAGGCCGCGAGGAGCCAGCCGCGGAGCGCCGCCGCCGCGCGGACGAGGACACGGGCCCGCTCGGCGAGAGCGCCGGGCTCGTCGGAGTCCTCCGGCAGCGTCGTCGGGTCGATCGCGCGGACGAGGCGGGTGAACTCCTTCAGGGTGAAGGTCCGCAGACCCGCGTCGTGGCCCATGGAGATGACCTGGGCCCGGTGGTCCCGCGTCGCGGTCAGCACCAGGTCCGCGTCGATCACGTGGTCGTCGAGCAGCTCGCGGCCCACGAAGCCGGAGGAGTCCGCGCCGAACTCCCCCAGGATCTCCGCCGCGTTGGTCTCCATCGGCGCGCCCTCGTGCCCCCACGTGCCCGCGCTCTCGACCGATATCTCCGCGCCCGCGCGCAGGCCGAGGCGCAGCGACAGCTCATGGCGCGTCAGCCGCTCGGCGATGGGCGAGCGGCAGACGCCGCCCGTGCAGACGTAGAGGATCCGGAACGTCCCGACGCGCCGCTCCGCCCCGTAGGAGTACGGGCGCGGGACCGGGCGTATCGGCCGGACACGACCGGTCAACTGCCGGCCTCCAGGTCGGGTACGACCTCCCTCAGCTGGGCCAGGGAGACCGCGCCCTCGCGCAGCAGAACCGGGATCTTGCCGGTGACGTCGACGATGGACGACGGCACCGCGTGGTCCGCCCGGCCGCCGTCGAGGTAGACCGAGACGCTCTGGCCGAGCTGCTCCTCGGCCTCGTCGCAGGTGGCCGGGGACGGGCCGCCGGTCAGGTTCGCGCTGGAGACGGCCAGCGGGCCGGTGGTGTTCAGCAGCTCGATGGCGACCGGGTGCAGCGGCATCCGGACCGCGACGGTGCCGCGGGTGTCGCCCAGGTCCCAACGCAGCGACGGCTGGTGACGGGTCACCAGGGTCAGGCCGCCCGGCCAGAACGCGTCGACCAGCTCCCACGCGGACTCGGAGAAGTCGGTCACCAGGCCGTGCAGTGTCGTCGGCGAGCCGACCAGCACAGGGGTCGGCATGTTGCGGCCGCGGCCCTTGGCCGCGAGCAGGCCGGCCACCGCCTCCGCGGAGAACGCGTCCGCGGCCAGGCCGTAGACGGTGTCGGTGGGGACGACCACCAGCTCGCCCCGGCGGATCGCGGAGGCGGACTCGCGCAGACCGGCGGCACGCTCGGTCGCATCGGCGCAGTCGTAGCGACGACTCATCGGTGGTGTTCCCTTCCCTACAGGACGGCGCGGCGTGCGGTGGCGAAGCGGGGGCGGTTGTTCAGGTCGCGGTGGTCGGCGGCGTCGGTCCAGCCCGCCTCCTCGCGGAAGATCCAGGGCACCAGCCCGCCCTGGGTGTCCGCGTGCTCGACGACGACCACGCCGCCGGGCCGCAGCAGGCGCGCGGCGACGCGCTCGATGCCGCGGATGGTGTCGAGGCCGTCCTCGCCCGAGAAGAGTGCCAGCTCCGGGTCGTGGTCGCGAGCCTCCGGAGCGACGTACTCCCATTCGGTCAGCGGGATGTACGGCGGATTGCTGATGACCAGGTCGAACTGGCCGGTCAGCTCGGGCCGGTCGGCGAAGGCGCGGGTCGCGTCGCCCTGGATCAGCTCGATCCTGGAGGCGTCCGGACTGGCGTCCACGTTGCGGCGGGCCCAGGCGTAGGCGTCGTCGGAGAGCTCGACCGCGTGCACCCGGCTGCGCGGCACCTCCTGCGCCAGCGCCAGCGCGATCGCGCCGGACCCGGTGCACAGGTCGACGACCAGCGGCTCGGCGACGTCCATGTCCCGCAGGGCGTCTATGGCCCAGCCGACCACCGACTCCGTCTCCGGGCGCGGCACGAAGACGCCGGGGCCCACCTGGAGCTCCAGGTAGCGGAAGAAGGCCCGGCCGGTGATGTGCTGCAGCGGCTCGCGGGCCTCGCGGCGCGAGACGGCCTCCCAGTAGCGGGCGTCGAAGTCCGCGTCGGCGACGGTGTGCAGCTCGCCGCGCTTGACGTCGTGGACGTAGGCCGCGAGCTCCTCCGCGTCGAAGCGCGGCGAGGGCACACCGGCGGCGGCGAGCCGCTGGGTGGCCTGGGCCACCTCGGCGAGGAGGAGGTTCACGTGCGCGCCTCTCTGAACGGGCCTGTGCGGGTCGGACTCGGCCGGCCGGCCGATCGGGTGGCCGGCCGCTCGGCTCAGGTGGCTTCGGCGAGCCTGGCCGCGGCGTCCGCGTCGACCGCCGACTGGATCACCGGGTCGAGCTCGCCGCCGAGCACCTGGTCCAGGTTGTAGGCCTTGTAACCGGTGCGGTGGTCGGAGATGCGGTTCTCCGGGAAGTTGTAGGTGCGGATCCGCTCCGAGCGGTCCACCGAGCGGACCTGGCTGCGGCGCGCGTCGCTGGCCTCACGGTCGGCCTCCTCCTGCGCGGCCGCCAGCAGGCGGGAGCGGAGGATGCGCATGGCCTGCTCCTTGTTCTGGAGCTGGCTCTTCTCGTTCTGGCAGGAGGCGACGATGCCGGTCGGGAGGTGGGTGATCCGGACCGCGGAGTCGGTGGTGTTGACCGACTGGCCGCCGGGGCCCGACGAGCGGTAGACGTCGATGCGCAGGTCGTTGGCGTTGACCTCGACCTCGACCTCCTCGGCCTCCGGGGTGACCAGCACGCCCGCGGCGGAGGTGTGGATGCGGCCCTGCGACTCGGTGGCCGGCACGCGCTGCACGCGGTGGACGCCGCCCTCGTACTTCAGCCGCGCCCAGACGCCCTGGCCGGGCTCGGCGGGGGCGGAGCCCCGGAGCTTCACGGAGACCTGGACGTCCTTGTAGCCACCGAGGTCGGACTCGTTGGCGTCGATGATCTCGGTCTTCCAGCCCATCTTCTCCGCGTACCGCAGGTACATGCGCAGCAGGTCGCCGGCGAAGAGCGCGGACTCCTCGCCGCCCTCCCCCGCCTTGACCTCCAGCAGCACGTCCTTGTCGTCGCTCGGGTCACGCGGGACCAGCAGCAGCCGCAGGCGCTCGGTGTACTCCTCGCGCTGGGCCTCGAGCTGCTTGATCTCGGCGTAGAAGTCCGGGTCGTCGTCGGCGAGCTCGCGGGCGGTCTCGATGTCCTCGCCCGCCTGACGCCAGGCGCGGTAGGCGGCGGTGATCGGGGTCAGCTCGGCGTACCGCTTGGAGAGCTGGCGTGCGGCCGCCGGGTCGGCGTGGACGGCCGGATCGGCCAGGCGCTCCTCCAGCATCGCGTGCTCGTTGAGGAGCTCCTCGACTGCCTCGAACATGGGAGCTGGGCCTTCTTCCGCAGAGATCTTGATGGCGTGGGTCAACGCGAACGGCGCCGACCAGGCAGCACCCGTGAAAGACCACGGGTACGCCCGGCCGGCGCCGAAAGCGCGCTACTGCACCTTGGCAGCGTGCTTCTTGCCGAAGCGAGCCTCGAAGCGGGCCACGCGGCCACCGGTGTCCATGAGCTTCTGCTTACCGGTGTAGAAGGGGTGGCAGTTGGAGCAGATCTCGGCGCGGATCACGCCGGACGGCTCGGTGCTGCGGGTGGTGAACTCGTTGCCACAGGTGCAGGTGACCTGGGTGACGACGTACGTGGGGTGGATCTCGGGCTTCAAGGGATGCTCCTATGTTCTGGGAGGGCACCGGGTCGGACGGCGGGCTGCCGTTCGTGAACCGGGACCGACGTACCAGTCTGCCAGGACCGGCGTCATTCACCCAAACCGAGAACCCCCCGCAGGTATTCCAGGGCCTGAGGTCGCCCCTCCCGGGGGGCGCGCGGCTCTGCCCGTGCGCCGCCTGCGTGCGGCCCCGCGGGATTTCGTCCGGTTGTCGGACATGGCCGCGAACGTACGTGATGCGGCTTACCAGCCGTTTCAGGAAATGCCGCAGCCCCGGGCGAATTACCCGGGGCTGCGTGGTGACTCAGGCGCGATTCCGGCGTGCGCCGGTCACGACTGTGAGATCAGTCATCCTGACCCGGAGTCGTCTTCGCGATCTGCATCAGGAATTCGCCGTTGCTCTTGGTCTGCTTCATCTTGTCCAGGAGCAGCTCGATCGCCTGCTGCGAGTCGAGCGCGTGCAGCACCCGGCGCAGCTTCCAGACGATCTTCAGCTCCTCCGGCGACATGAGGATCTCTTCCTTGCGGGTGCCGGACGGGTCGACGTCCACCGCGGGGAAGATGCGCTTGTCGGCGAGCTTCCGGTCGAGCTTGAGCTCCATGTTGCCGGTGCCCTTGAACTCCTCGAAGATCACCTCGTCCATCCGCGAGCCGGTCTCGACCAGCGCGGTGGCAAGGATGGTCAGCGAGCCGCCGTTCTCGATGTTGCGCGCGGCGCCGAAGAACTTCTTCGGCGGGTAGAGCGCGGTCGAGTCGACACCACCGGACAGGATGCGGCCGGAGGCGGGCGCCGCCAGGTTGTAGGCGCGGCCCAGGCGGGTGATGGAGTCCAGCAGCACGACCACGTCGTGGCCCAGCTCCACCAGACGCTTCGCACGCTCGATGGCGAGCTCGGCGACCGTGGTGTGGTCCTCGGCGGGACGGTCGAAGGTCGAGGAGATGACCTCGCCCTTGACCGAGCGCTGCATGTCGGTGACCTCCTCCGGACGCTCGTCGACGAGGACGACCATCAGGTGGGTCTCGGGGTTGTTGTGGGTGATCGCGTTGGCGATCGCCTGCATGATCATCGTCTTGCCGGTCTTCGGCGGGGCGACGATCAGACCACGCTGGCCCTTACCGATCGGGGCGACCAGGTCGATGATGCGGGTGGTCAGCACGCCCGGGTCGGTCTCCAGGCGGAGCCGGTCCTGCGGGTACAGGGGGGTCAGCTTGTTGAACTCGGGGCGGTTGCGGCCGGACTCCGGGTCCATGCCGTTGACCGAGTCGAGGCGGACCAGCGCGTTGAACTTCTCGCGACGCTCGCCGTCCTTGGGCTGGCGCACCGCACCGGTGATCGCGTCACCCTTGCGCAGGCCGTTCTTGCGGACCTGGGCCAGCGAGACGTAGACGTCGTTCGGGCCGGCCAGGTAGCCGGACGTCCGCACGAAGGCGTAGTTGTCCAGGATGTCCAGGATGCCCGCGACGGGGATCAGCACGTCGTCGTCGCTGACCTGCGGCTCGGCCGGGCCCTCGAAGCGCTCGCCGCGGCCGCGACGGTTGCGGTCGCGGTAACGGCCGCGGCGACGGCCGCCGAACTCGTCGTCGTCGAAGTCCGGCCCTTGGTTGCCCTGGTTCTGGTTCTGGTTCTGCCGACCGCCCTGACGGCCGCCGTCCTGACGCCCGCCGTCCTGACGACCGCCCTGGCCCTGCTGCGGCTGGCCGCCGCCCTGGCCGCCCTCGCCCTGCTGCTCGCGACGGTCACGGCGGCTGCGACGCTCGCGACGGCCCTCGCGGCCCTCGCCGCGCTCCGTGCGCTCGCCCCGCTCGCGGGTCTCGGTGGCGACACCGGCGGTGGCCTGCTGCTCGGCGGCCTGCGCCTGGGCCGGAGCGGCCTGGGCGGACGCCTGCGCGGCCTCGGCAGCGACCGCGGGAGCGGTGCCGTCCGGGGAGCCGGCCGGAGCGGTGGCCCGGCGGCTGCGGCGCGCGGGGCGCTCCGCGGCGGGAGCCGCGGCGCTGTCGGTGCTGGTCTGCACCGGAATCTCGATCTGCTGCTCGGCCGGGGCGGCAGCGGCCGCGCGGGAACGCGCGGTGCGGCGGGCCGGGGCCTCGGACGCGGCGGGCGCGCTCTCGGCGGCGGCGGCCGGAGCGGTCTCGGCCGCGGCCGACGCGGCGGCGGCGCGCGGCGCGCGCTTGGCGGCCGGGCCGCCGGGGCGGAGGCGGCGAGCAGCGGGTCCCCGCCGCTCTTCTCCTTGATGGCGTCGATGAGCTGGCTCTTGCGCATCCGGCCCGTGCCGCTGATGCCGAGGCCGGAGGCGAGCTGCTGCAGCTCGGCGAGCACCATGCTGTTCAGCCCGGTGCCCGTGGTCCGACGGCGCTTCGGCGCGGTGGCCGTGGCGTCCGACGCGTCTGCGTCCGGGCGCGCGCCCATCAGATCGGTGGTGTCGCTCACGAAGGGTCCTTCCCTGGAGCGGACGTCGGCCTTTCTGGCTCGGCGACCGGTCGTGCTGTCCGCCCTGTGGTCTTTTGGCAGGGCGTGGCTGCGATGTGTAGCGGTTGAACGAGGCAACCCGAGTGCGGACGTGCGTTGTGTCCGATGGCGCTGCGCACGAACGCGTCCGGGCCCCCATGCACGTGTACGGCAACGGCTCGGAGGCGGTCTTCGCCGACACGGCGTCGGGATGCGGTCACAATGGCGCAGGCAGGCTGCGTACGCGATGTGGCGGGCTCCCGGAGAATTGCTGTCCCAATGGTGGGGACGCTGCGCACCGGACCCCGAAGGGCGCCTGGTGCAGCCATGAGATTAACACTACTGGACCCAACAAACATTCCCCCACTCTGCGAGTGTCAATCGTGTTCCCACTTCTTGCAGAAGTCGTGACCCCGGAATCCCCCGCCTACTGCGCCAGAGGCAGAACCACAGCTCCTCGGGTGTCCAGCGCCAGCCGGTGCGCGGCCCAGCCCTCCCCGGCGAATCCGAGCACCTTCTCCGCGGTGCTCTCGTCGGTCAGGGCCAGCACCGTCGGTCCGGCGCCGGAGATCACGGCGGCGACGCCCTCCGCGCGCAGCGCGCCGACCAGCGCGGCGCTCTGCGGCATCGCCGGAGTGCGGTAGTCCTGGTGCAGCCGGTCCTCGGTCGCCGGCAGCAGCAGCTCGGGGCGCCTGGTCAGCGCCTCCACCAGCAGCGCGGCCCGGCCGACGTTCGCGGCGGCGTCGGCGTGCGGGACGGTCGCGGGCAGCAGGCCGCGGGCGACCTCGGTGAGCACAGGGTCCGCGGGGACGAAGACGACGGGGACGACGTCGGCGCTCGGCGCGAGGGTGACGGCGTGGGCCCCGGCGCCGGGCGCGACGCTCTCACCGTCCAGTCCGGCCAGGCCGTCGGTCCAGGCGATGGTGAAGCCGCCGAGCAGACAGGCGGCGACGTTGTCGGGGTGGCCCTCGATCTCGGACGCCAGCGCGAGGGCGCCGGCCTGGTCGAGCTGCTCGGTGCCGCCGACGGTCACGGCGCGGGCGGCCATGATCCCGGCGCAGATGGCGGCGGAGGAGGAGCCGAGGCCGCGGCCGTGCGGAATGCGGTTGGCGCAGACGACCTCGAGTCCGCGGGGCTGGCCGCCGAGCCGCTCGAAGGTGGCCCGCATGGCGCGCACGACCAGATGCCGCTCGTCGCGCGCGAGCGTGTCCGCGCCCTCTCCGGCGATGTCCACGTGCAGGCCCGCGTCGGCGACGCGGACGACGAGGTCGTCGTAGAGGCCGAGGGCGAGGCCGAAGGAGTCGAAGCCGGCCCCGAGGTTGGCACTGGTCGCGGGCACCCGCACCCGTACGGCGGCGGCGCGGAAGGCGGGACCTGCCATTGCGTGGACACTCCTGCGAGAAGGGCGCGACATTCAGGCGCGACGTACAAAGGGGAACATGCGCCTGGGGTATGACGCCAGCGTAGCGAAAAGGGGCTGCTCAGCGGTACACCCCGGCGACGGGTGTCGTCGGACTTTCCCACCGAGGGGACACTTGCACGCCTCAGGGGCGCGAGGAACTGCGCGCCTCCGGCGCGCGGGTGCGGCACCTGACAGCAGAGGGCCCGTTGCACCATCAGGGGCGCGGGGAACTGCGCGACAAGCCACCGGCATGCGGATGGTCCTCATCGCACAGGGCCATCCGCCCAGGGTGGTTTCTCGCGCCCGCGCGGCGGAGCCGCATATCAGCAGAGCCCCGCGCCCCTGGAGGTGCATGGCACCTCGCCTGCAGAAGCCCCGCGTCCCTCAGGGCGGCTGCAACTTACGCCAGGCCGAGGCGTTCGGCCGCGGCGGTGGCGTCGATCGGGACCACCGTCGGCTGCGGCGCGCCCGCGACCGCCCAGTCCGGGTCCTTGAGGCCGTTGCCGGTGACCGTGCAGACGATCCGCTGGCCCGGGTCGATCAGACCCTGCTCGTGCGCCTGCAGCAGCCCGGCGACCGACGCCGCCGACGCCGGCTCCACGAAGACGCCCTCGCGAGAGGCCAGCAGCCGGTACGCGGCCAGGATCTGACGGTCGGTCACCTTGTCGATGAGCCCGCCGGACTCGTCCCGCGCGGCCAGCGCGTAGTCCCAGGAGGCCGGGTTGCCGATCCGGATCGCCGTGGCGATCGTCTGCGGCTTCAGCACCGGCGCGCCGTCCACGATCGGGGCCGAGCCGGAGGCCTGGTACCCGAACATGCGCGGGGTCCTCGTCGACAGGCCGTCCGCCGCGTATTCGCGGTAACCCTTCCAGTAGGCGGTGATGTTGCCCGCGTTGCCCACCGGCAGCACGTGGATGTCGGGGGCGTCGCCCAGCGCGTCCACGATCTCGAACGCGGCCGTCTTCTGTCCCTCGATGCGGACCGGGTTCACCGAGTTGACCAGGGCAACCGGGAACTTGTCGGAGAGGTCCCGCGCCAGCGTCAGGCAGTCGTCGAAGTTGCCGTCGACCTGGAGGATCTTCGCGCCGTGGATCAGCGCCTGACCCATCTTGCCCAGTGCGATCTTGCCCTGCGGCACCAGCACCGCGCAGACCATCCCGGCCCGCACCGCGTACGCCGCCGCCGAGGCGGAGGTGTTGCCGGTGGACGCGCAGATGACCGCCTGCGCGCCCGCCTCCTTCGCCTTGGAGATGGCCATCGTCATGCCGCGGTCCTTGAAGGACCCGGTCGGGTTGGCGCCCTCGACCTTCAGGTAGACGTCGCAGCCCGTGCGCTCGGACAGCAGCTGGGCCGGGACGAGCGGCGTGCCGCCCTCGAGCAGGGTCACCACGGGCGTCTCGGCGGTGACCGGGAGTCGGTCGCGGTACTCCTCGATGAGGCCGCGCCACTGGTGGGTGTGCTGGAGGGTGGTGCTCATATCGGGTTACTCCCCTTCGACACGCATGATGCTGGCCACGCCACGGACGTGGTCGAGAGTGCGCAGTTCGGCAACGGTGGCGGACAGCGCGGCGTCGGTGGCGCGGTGCGTCACGACGACAAGTGAGGCGTCGCCGTCCCGGCCCTGCTGGCGGACGGTGTCGATGGACACCCCGTGCTCGGCGAAGACCGTGGCGACCTGGGCGAGGACACCTGCCTTGTCGGCGACGTCCAGACTCACGTGGTAGCGGGTGACCACGTCGTCCATGGGATTGACGGTGAGCTGAGCGTACGCGCTCTCGCCCGGACCGGTCGCACCGGCCACCTTGTTGCGGCACACCGCGACCAGGTCGCCGAGGACCGCGGACGCGGTCGGGCTGCCGCCTGCGCCGGGGCCGTAGAACATCAGCTGGCCGGCCGCGTCGGCCTCCACGAAGACGGCGTTGTACGCGCCGCGGACGCTGGCCAGCGGGTGGCTGAGCGGGATCATCGCCGGGTGGACGCGGGCGGTGACGGACTCCTCGCCGTTCTCGTCCCTGGAGCGCTCGCAGATCGCCAGGAGTTTCACCACGCAGCCCATGGCCTTGGCGGAGGCGATGTCCGCGGCGGTGACCTCGGTGATGCCCTCGCGGAAGACGTCGTCGGCGGTCACCCGGGTGTGGAACGCGATGCCGGCCAGGATGGCGGCCTTGGCGGCGGCGTCGAAGCCCTCGACGTCGGCGGTCGGGTCGGCCTCGGCGTAACCGAGCGCGGTGGCCTCCTCCAGTGCCTCGGAGTAACCCGCGCCGGTGGAGTCCATCTTGTCGAGGATGAAGTTGGTCGTGCCGTTGACGATGCCGAGCACCCGGTTGACCTTGTCACCCGCCAGGGACTCGCGCAGCGGGCGGACCAGCGGGATCGCCCCGGCGACGGCGGCCTCGTAGTAGAGGTCCGCCCCGGCCTTGGACGCGGCGGCGTGCAGCGCGGCCCCGTCGGCGGCGAGCAGCGCCTTGTTGGCGGAGACGACCGAGGCCCCGCTCTCGAAGGCGGAGAGGATGAGCGATCGGGCGGGCTCGATCCCGCCGATCACCTCGATCACGACGTCGATGTCCTCGCGCTTCGCCAGCGCCTCGGCGTCGGTGGTGACCAGATGCTCGGGCACGCCCGGGCGCGGGCGTCCGGCCCGGCGCACGGCCACCCCGGCGAGCTCGACCGGCGCGCCGATCCGCGCCTCCAGGTCGGCCGCGTGCGTCGTCATGATGCGTGCCACCTCGGAGCCCACTACTCCACAACCGAGGAGCGCCACCTTGAGCGTACGCATCATCCGACTCCGTCCTGCACGGGTTAGCTTGCTTGGCCTGCTGACTGATTCAGTTCCTGCTGTCCCAAGTCTCCGTGACTCGGCCGCCGAATCTGCGGCTGTTCCACGGATTGAGACGCAAATTCCGCTGACCGATACCGGGCGACCGGAAATCCTGCTGGATCCGTCGGCCGCCCGGGTGTCCACGGGTCCCGCGTCCTGCGTCCCACGCCCCGCTCAGCCCACGTCCAGGCGCAGCAGGTCCTCCTCCGTCTCGCGGCGCATGATCACGCGCGCCTGGCCGTCGCGCACCGCGACGACCGGGGGCTTGAGCGCATGGTTGTAGTTGCTGGCCATCGAGCGGCAGTACGCGCCCGTGGCAGGGACGGCGAGCAGGTCGCCCGGGGCGAGGTCCTCGGGAAGGAAGGCGTCGCGGACGACGATGTCGCCGGACTCGCAGTGCTTGCCGACGACGCGGCTCAGCATCGGCTCGGCGTCCGAGGTCCGGGAGACCAGCGCGACGCTGTACTCGGCGTCGTAGAGCGCGGTGCGGATGTTGTCCGACATGCCGCCGTCGACGCTGACGTAGGTGCGCAGGCCTTCGAGCGGCTTGATGGTGCCGACCTCGTAGAGCGTGAACGCGGTCGGGCCGACGATCGCGCGGCCCGGCTCCACCGAGAGACGCGGAACGGCCAGGCCCTCGGCCGCGCACTCGCGCCGCACGATCCCGGTGAGCGCGGTGGCGATCTCCTGCGGCTCACGCGGGTCGTCGTCGCTCGTGTAGGCGATGCCCAGGCCGCCGCCGAGGTCGATCTCCGGCAGTTCGACCCCGTGCTCGGCCTTGATCTCGGCGAGGAGCCCGACGACGCGGCGGGCGGCGACCTCGAAGCCGGCCATGTCGAAGATCTGTGAACCGATGTGCGAGTGGATGCCGACCAGCTCCACTCCGTCGAGCGTCAGCGCCCGGCGCACCGCCTCGGCGGCCTGGCCGCCGGTCAGCGAGAAGCCGAACTTCTGGTCCTCGTGCGCGGTGGCGATGAACTCGTGCGTGTGGGCCTCGACGCCGACGGTGACCCGGAGCAGGATCTTCTGCCGCACGCCCTGCTGGTCGGCGGCCCAGGCCAGCCTGACGAGCTCCTCGAAGGAGTCCACCACGACGTGCCCGATGCCGGCCTTGACGGCGTACTCCAGCTCGGCGACGGTCTTGTTGTTGCCGTGGAACGCGATCCGCTCCGGCGGCATGCCCGCGCTGAGCGCGACGGTCAGCTCGCCGCCGCTGCAGACGTCGACGTTCAGGCCCTCCTCGTGCAGCCAGCGGACGACCGCACGCGAGATGAAGGCCTTGCCCGCGTAGTAGACGTCCGCGTCGACGTGCGAGAACGCCTGCTGCCAGGCGCGGCAGCGGGTGCGGAAGTCCTCCTCGTCGAGGATGTACGCGGGGGTGCCGAACCGCTGCGCCAGCTCCCGGACGTCCAGCCCGGCGACGGTCACCGCGCCGGTCGCCTCGTCGCGGGTGACGGTCTGCGACCACACCTTCGGGTCGAGCAGGTTGAGATCGGCGGGCGGGGCGGCGTAGTGCCCCTCGGGCAGCACGTCACCGTGGCGCGGCCCGGCGGGGTGGGCGGAGCGGCTCATGTCTGACTCTCTCGTCTGTCAGTGCTTGCACAAAGGGCCCGAAACCGTCGACTCGTTGACGGTTTCGGGCCCCTCACGCCGACTACATGCGTTCGGGGGCGGACACACCCAACAGGTCGAGCCCGTTGGCGATGACCGTTCGGGTGGCCTCGAGCAGCCAGAGCCTGGCCCGCATCAGGTCGGTGACCTCTTCGTCGCCGCGCGGCAGGATCCGGCAGTTGTCGTAGAAGCGGTGGTAGTCCCCGGCCAGCTCCTCCAGGTACCGGGCGACCCGGTGCGGCGCGCGGAACTGGCCGGCCTCGGCCAGCTCGCCGGGGAACTCACCCAGACGGCCCAGGAGCTGGTTCTCCCACTCGGTGGCCAGGAGCTCGGGTTTGAACTGCTCCGCCGTGCCCTTGTCGATGCCCAGATCTGCCGCGTTGCGGGCGATGGAGGCCATGCGGGCGTGGGCGTACTGGACGTAGTAGACCGGGTTGTCCCTCGACTGCCTGGTGAGCACGTCGATGTCCAGCGTCAGCGTCGAGTCGGTGGGGACGCGGGCGAGAGAGTACCGGGCGGCGTCGACGCCGACCCAGTCGACGACGTCGTCGATCGTGATGATGTTGCCGGCGCGCTTGGACATGCGAACCTCTTCGCCGTCCTTGAGCATCTTCACGAACTGCCCGATCAGCACCTCGATGTTGTGCGTCGGGTCGTCGCCGGCGCAGGCGACGATCGCCTTGAGGCGGCCCACGTAGCCGTGGTGGTCGGCGCCCAGCATGTAGACGTTGACGTCGTTGCCGCGGTCGCGCTTGTTCAGGTAGTACGCGGCGTCCGAGGCGAAGTAGGTGGTGTCGCCGTCGGCCTTGATCAGGACGCGGTCCTTGTCGTCGCCGAAGTCGGTCGTGCGCAGCCAGACCGCGCCGTCCTTGTCGAAGACGTGGCCCTGCTCGCGCAGCCGCTCGACGGCCTTCTCCACGGCGCCGGAGTCGTGCAGCGACTTCTCGGAGAACCAGACGTCGAAGTGCGCGCCGAACTCGGCCATGGAGCGCTGGATCTCCGCGACCATGAGGCGCAGGCCCTCGGTGCGGAACCGCTCCAGCTGCGCCTCGTCGTCGAGGTCGAGGATGCCCGGGTTCTGCTTGACGATCTCGGCGGCGATGTCGGTGATGTACTCGCCGACGTAGCCGTCCTCGGGCACCGGGCGGCCGTTGGCGGCGGCGAGGAGCGAGCTGCCGAACTTGGAGATCTGCACGCCGGCGTCGTTGATGTAGTACTCGGTGGTGACGTCGGCCCCGCAGGCGCGCAGGATGCGGGCGAGCGAGTCGCCGACGGCGGCCCAGCGGACGCCGCCGATGTGGATCGGGCCGGTCGGGTTGGCGGAGACGAACTCCAGGTTGATCTTCAACCCGGCGAAGGCGTCGCCGTGCCCGTAGTGGGCGCCCTCGGCGACGATGGTCCGGGCGAGCTCGCCCTGCGTCGCGGTGTCGAGGGTGATGTTCAGGAAGCCCGGTCCGGCGATGTCGATCTTCGCGATCCCGGGCAGCTCTCGCAGGCGTGCGGCGACCAGCTCGGCCACCTGTCGCGGCGGCTTGCCGGCGGCCTTGGCCAGCTGGAGCGCGACGTTGACGGCGTAGTCGCCGTGGTCGCGGTTCTTGGGACGCTCGACGTTCACCGTCTCGGGGATGTCGACGGTCAGCTCGCCCGCCTCGACGGCGGCGCGAACGGCGTCCTGGACTGCCTGGGAAAGCTCTGCGGGTGTCACGGGGCAAGCCTAGGCGAGAGGGGCGAAATCCCTGGCATCAGTTCTGCCGAGTGAGACACGGCATCCCGACCGCGGATGCCGCCGCCCCACCCTCACAGCGTTCGCCGAGAGCGAACACTGTGCCGCCCTTCGCCGACCGCGTGCGCCGGGGCGACGCCCATGTCCGGATGCTCCGCGCGCTCGGCCGGCGCCGACTCCGCGTCCGCCCGCTCCGCCGTACGGTGACCCTCGCGGCGGTGGTCCTCACTGCGGCGCTCCTCCGCGAGCCGCCGCACCAGGGCGACAAGATCCATCGGCTCGAACGGCTTGGCGAGGTACCCGTCCACCCCGACGGACTCCCCGCGCTCAAGATCCAGCTGAGTGCAGGCGCTGACGATCGCTATCCGGAGATGGCTCGTCCGCGGATCGGCCCTCAACCGCGCCGCCGTCCGCAGCCCGTCCAGCCGGGGCATCACCACGTCCAACGTGATCACATCCGGCCGCACCGCATGCACCACGTCCAAACACTCGGCCCCGTCCGCGGCGGTCACCACCTGAAAGCCCTCGAGCTCCAGATTGACCCTGATCAGCTGACGGATCACCGCGCTGTCATCGACAACGAGCACCCGCCCCGACTCGCCTGACACATCACTGAGGGTATGCGCACCGTCCACCCTCCGTCCCCGTTTTCGGAACTTCCGCCGGAACCGGTGACGCGCCCTTCCGAAAACCCTGTGCACGAGCAGGGGGTGGGGACTGGTAGTGTTCTGCACGTCGCAAGACAGTGCGCCCCCGTAGCTCAGGGGATAGAGCACCGCCCTCCGGAGGCGGGTGCGTAGGTTCGAATCCTACCGGGGGCACTTCGCAGGAAACGCAACAAAAGCCCAGGTCAACCGGGATATCCGGTCCGCCTGGGCTTTCGTCGTTTCTGAGGCCCGATCAGGCCCGTGCCCCTTGCGTGCCCAACTCGTCGGGCGGGGTGCCCTTCTGACCCGGCTTGCGCCGCTTCGGGGCGAGCGCCTTGGTGATCGCGTCGCCGATGCCGTCAGCGATCAGCCGGTCCCGTTCCCCCCGCATGTGCTGGTAGCGCAGGGCCGCGTCCATGGTCGAGTGGCCCATCCGGTGCATCAGCTCACGGGTGCTCGCCCCGGCGTCGGCCGCCATGGCGTTGCCGAAGTGCCGCAGGTCGTGGAAGCGCACCTTGCGCACCTCGGCCTTGACCAGCGCGGCTGTCCACAGGTGGTGGAAGTTGCTCCGTCGCAGCAGGCCGGAACGCGGACCCACGAACACGCGGCCGTCCGGACCGTCCTCGGCGAACCAGCGCAGATGCGTCTCCACGTCTCGGGCGATGGGCTCGGGGAAGGCCACCGGCCGGACGCCGGCCGCACTCTTGGGCAGCTTTACCCGCAGGTCTCCGGTCGCGAGCTCCGCTTGGGCCTGACGGATCCGGATGATCCTGTGCTCCAGGTCGATGTCCGCCCGACGCAGCCCGGCCAGCTCCCCGAACCGGAGGCTGGCGAAGGCCGCCAGGAGCACCATGGCCCGGTACCGGGGCTGGATGGCCCCCGCCACGGCGTAGACCTCTTCCACCGTCAGCACAGGACGCTCCGGGGAGTTCTCCTCTCCCTCACCCTTGATCCGGCACGGGTTGCGTTGGATCAGCCCGTCGTCCAGGGCCGTGTTCAGGATGGCCCGGAGCACGCGGTACGCCTTGGCCACCGTCGCCTCACCCACGCCCTCCGCGAGCAGCCGCGAACGCCACGCCCGGACCCGAGCCGGGCTGAGCGCTGCCACGGGCCCCGCGCCGAAGGTCGGCTGGATGTGCATCCGGATCACGCCCTCGTAGCGCTCACGGTGGAACCGCCAAGGCCAAGCGCAAGCGTCACGCGGTGAGCCTTGGCGGCTCCTGGAGAACCCTGGCTCGGCAGAGCTGCCCGATCGAGGAGGTACCACCCCACTCAGGCCCGCAGCCTGGCGAAAGTGCCGCCGGATCAGAACGACTCCGGGCCGCTGGGCAGCCGGCAGAGTCTCCCCATTCGCGACGGCCCGGGGACGACGGCGCGGATGTGTGCCAGCCAATTCGGCAAAAACCCCACAGCGGGCGGCTCTACGTTGCACCGGCCAGCGGAGATGAGTATGCGTACTCAGGCGAAAGCGGGCCCTCATGAGCAAGACTCCGGCGCTGACGTAAGTGGAGGAGCGCATAGTGGCACTGTCGTCCCCACCAGACCCCAAGCGAAAAGGCAGCGGCTGCGCGATCTCCGTTGCCGCTGTCGCCCTGGCCGCCGTCCTGCTCATGGTCTGGGCCTACGTCAGCGTTCAGAACTGGATCAACCCGCCGCCGCCTGACGTCCACAAGATTGCCACGTCGGCGGATGTCGCGGGAGCTGACCAGACGGCTACCGTCCAGCTCAACAACACCTTGGCCGAGGTCCACACCACCATCCCGTGGATCGCCGCCGTCGGCCGAAGCGCTGACGACGTCTGCTCCACCAGTGACAACATCGCCTTCATCGGCGAGAAGCCGAAGTGGTCTCCCGTCAGCTGCATCCGCACCACAGCGTGGTTCGGGGCCTTCGACGGTGACCTTCCTCAACAACTAGCTCGGATCAACCAGGCGCTGAGCAAGGCCGGCTGGATGCCTCAGGGCACCCCTATGGACCAGCTCTTCCAGATCGATCAGGCCCATGCGGCGACCGCCTCCCCAACCCCCGGCCGACCACGGCTGGCCTACGCCTACGGGTCCTACTCGAACGGCGGTCAGGTCCTGAACATCGAGGTGACGCAACTTCCAGGCATGCCGTTCAGTGACATCCCCCAGGTTCGCCCCACGGCCACCCTTCCTGCCGAGACCCCGCTGAACGGGCCGAGCACATTCGACCGCGAGCACCAGTCCGTCTCCATCGCCAGCCTGACCCAGAAGGCCGGTGGCGGGAACCGCTACATCATTGGCGTTGAGCTCAACAGCCGGTACTACACGGCACCGGTCCCGAGCACATCGGCGCCAGCGGCACCGTCGCAGGGCACCGGATACGCCTGCCGCACCGGCAGTGCTTGTGTCGGCGGCTAAATTCGTCTGGGGCTTCGGCGACGCGCGATACGGTGCTGCCAGCACCAGGAGGGCAACCGACCGCCGTAGGCTTTCGCATCGAGGGGGTCAGAGTGCGCGGCCGGCACAGACAGGCTGCACTCTTGGCCATCGGCGAAGCCTGGTCGTCGGTTAGGTCCCGAGCCTGACTATCGGGCCGCCCCCGGACAGAACCAGGGATGCAGCTGCACTTCAGAGCTGGATGCCTCGTTGCCGACCGCGCACCTGGACGGTATCGAGCACGACTGACAGCCACGAGTGCAGCCTCTCCCGCAGACCTACCGGCGCAATTCCGTCTGATCGAGCAAGATCCGGACCAGTGACGGACCAGCGCTTGGAACCCGGCACGCGGGACTGCCTCTGTCGCAGGTCAGAGGTCCGGGGCAGGTCACATGCCGAGCCGACTGTAAAGCCGCTCAGCAACTTGCCTCAGCGGGCCTCAGGAGCTGGCCAAGCCTCCAATACGTGATTACCCCATCCGCGCGCTGCGATCATCGGAGCCAGCCGTTCGAGCAGCTTCTCGGGCACGGGACGCCCTCCGTTCGCGCGCTCCGAATTCGGTGGCACACGTGGCCCAGGAAGTTGTCCAGGTGCAGATCTGTCCAGCCCTCGAAGAGGGCGAGATCCGCAGCCACCCCGAAGACAGGCCGTTCGCTCTCGTTCGACACGTCAGGCATCCAAGCCGAAGAGTCGCCGTGCCACAACCGTGCCAGAAGGAGCGGGGAATCAGAGGCACTGGCGGCGACGGGCGGGCTACTGACATGCGGAAGGCCCTGGACCGTTCTTGCTGGTCACAGGGCCTTCCGACTTCCACGTGGCGGGTGCAGGGTTCGAACCTGCGTAGCTTGCGCGACAGATTTACAGCCTGTCACAGGCTGCTCGATCGAAAGGAGGCTGTGACACGCGCGCTTCGGCAGGGCGGAGGCCCAGCAGTCTGCGCCCTGCAACCTTCACCCTGAGACTGCCTACTGGTTCTTGCCGAGGCAGAGCACCACGTTCGTGCCCCCAGTCTCGGTGTACCAGGCCACCACGCCAGGAACGTTCTTGCACTCGTCGCTGCTGCCGGAGTCCTCCTTCAGGACCTTGTACGCGGCCTTGGGGTTCGTGCAACCGATGACGTGGACATCGGGATTCGTGTCCGTGCCGCTGACCTGGACGCAGTCACCGACGCTGGCCGAGGCCGGCGCGCCGGTCACCTTGTCGTAGACCAACCAACCCACGAGAAGAATCAGCCCGATACCGAGACGAATCATCAACTTCTTGGCGAAGATGGCGAACTTCTTGGGCGGCTGCGGCGCGGGAGCCTGCGGGGGTGCGGGGTAGGTGGAGTCTTGGTATGTGGGGGTTGTTGTCACTGGTTCCTCGCAGGTCAGCCACGGCGGGCGGGAATGAGCCCGGGCAGGCTAGCGATCAAAATGAGTTCGCTCCGGCTCTGAGATGAAACTGAGGCCGCGTCGCATTTGCATCGTGATCAAATTGCGTCGGCGGGGGCCTGTACTGTACTGCCGCTCCAAGGAGCAGAGGGCTTTGAAGCCGTCGGCGTACAGCACGGAAGTACCGCAACCGCGTCGCTCTTGGCTGATCGCAGCCGACCGCAGGAGCCTCGTTGAACGGGACAGGAGACCACAGCGATCGAACTGCCGGTAGTTCGCATCGAGAGGGTCAGCGCGCGGCCGGCACAGACAGGCTGCACTCTTGGCCATCGGCGAAGCCTGGTCGTCGGTTAGGTCCCCGCCTGACTCTCGGGCCACCCCCAGACAGACCCTAGGGTCCACAAGGCCTGATAGAACCCGCGGCCTGCTGGCCCCGCCCGAGCCCACAGGAGAGCAACCTTGAATGTCCTCGCGGTGACCGGACATGTGGACCCCTCGTCCGAGCCCTTCGTCCGCGCCGAGTTCGCGAGCCTGCTGGCCGCCCTGGCCGTCGATGACCCGCTCGACGGCTGGTGCTGCATCGCGGAGGGCGTCGGCAGCATCTTCGCCGAGGAGTTGCTCGCTGCCGGCGGTCGCCTGCACATCGTCATGCCTTCCGAGGACTACCGCGAGACCACGGTGGAGCCCGGCCACGCCGAGACGTTTGACCGGCTGGTCGCCAGTGCCGTCGAGGTCGTCACACTGCCGCACGCCACCGTCAGCCGCGAGGCGTACGGGGACGCGAACCGGCTCCTGCTGGAGCGTGCCAGCGGGCTCGTCGCCGTGTGGGACGGGGAGCGGTCGAGCGAGAAAGGCGATGCGGGCGACATGGTGACGCAGGCTGAGGCGGCCTGGCGCGGCGTGTTTCGGATATGGCCAGGCAGGCCGTGGGGCACACCCGTGTAGCGCAGCGCCACCGGCACTCGGGGCGGTTCGGTTGGGCCGTCTCTGGGCCGTCCGACATCAACCAGCAGTACTCGACAATAACAAGGCCGACCACGTCTCCGCAGGTCAGGGACCATGGTCGGCGTCCGCGTCGCAGGCCGAAGGACCGGCCGGTCAGAACTTGTTCAGCTGATCAAAGCGCGATCGGTTGGTACGCGCGCGCCCGCTCGACTACCTGCCGCGCCGTAGGTTGGGGATCTTTCGACCAAAAGACCAGATCCGAGACATATCCGGGTGTACAGCTCGCTACCCGAGCTACCTGCAAACACAGCTCGTACGCCTCGGCATCGTCCGCGTAGTCGCCGTCCATGATCCGCTGCACGACACGGATCAGTTCTCCGTCGGCCTCTGGCTCCCTCACACGCGCATCCAAGCTGTTACGTCGGCGTGCCACAACCGTGCCAGTACGGCCGATACAGCACGGGGAATCGCGGGGACCTTCGGAACCCAGCCCTGAGAGCCTCCAAGGCCGCATTTGCGCAGGTCGGTGCACTTCGCAGGAAGCGCACACTCAAGGCTCAGCTCGGCGGTCTCCCGCACAGCTGGGCCTTTGTCATGTCTGACACGCGGTCAACACGAAGCGCGGCCGCTCACACCTTGGCGGGATCACCGACGAAGTCCCGGCGCTAGCCTGAGGTCAACGGCGAGACTCCGTCCCATGGGAGCTTCGATGAGCGTCCGACCCGAGGCGTCCGACCACCACTGGCCCATCCCGCCGGCCGGCGGATGGACGGCCGACGACCTGGATCGAATCCCCCGACTGCCTCCCCACACGGAGCTGATCGACGGGAGTCTCGTCTTCGCGAGTCCGCAGACCGTCTTCCACACGCGGGCGCTGAGCTTCTTCGAACGGCACCTGGACGCAGCCGCCCCGCCGCATCTCGAGGTGCTGCGGGAGTTCTCGATCGACATCGATCCGCAGAACCGCCCGGAACCCGACGTCGTGATCGTCCTCGGCGACGCGATCGCCGGGCCGGGGCAGACCCGTCTCCCGGCGGAAGCGGTGAAGCTGGCCCTTGAGGTCGTCTCCCCCGAGTCCAGGTCCCGCGACCGGGAGACAAAGCCCGTGAAGTACGCGCGGGCCGGGATCCGGCACTACTGGCGGGTCGAGAACGACGAGGGTCGCGCCGTGGTCTACGTCTTCGAGCTCGAGCCCGTCAGCCGGACCTACGCGCCGACGGGCATCTTCCGTGACCGCCTGAAGACGTCGGTGCCCTACCCGCTGGATCTCGACCTCACCGAGATCACCGCTCGACGCGTCGCCCCGGAGGGGTAGCCGGCAGTCGTCCCGCTCGCTCGGATGCTGCGGGCTGCGCATGGGCATTGACGGGCAGTCAGTTCGCACCCGGCTGCGGTCCCGCCAACCCGAAACGGATCACGGCGTATCGCCGGCGGGTATCGTACCGGCGTGACCCAACCACTCTCCGCCGGCCTGTACGAACACGTCGTGACCGAGGCCCTGGCTCGACTCCTGAAGGAGCCGACGGAGCAGGGGCGTGTGTTGCGGGAGCCGCTCGACCCGGAGGACGCGCCGGAGATATTCGGTCGATACGTCGGCGCCCTGGTTCGGCAGGCGCTGCGGGCGCACAGCAAGGCCGAAGGAAACCGCAGCGATGCACTGGCCCGCCAGGTGGCCACGGTGAATCGCATCGTCCATCTTCTCGGAGATCTGGCCCCTGATCAGGCGGGCGGCGGAGCCATGATCGCGGCAGCCCAGGAACTGCTGCTCGCCGTCTCGGCGAAGGCGGGCCTGCCCGGCGAGACCGTCTTTCCTCCGCGACCCACCGTGTCGCTCGCCACGAGCGCGCTGTTCGCCAACCGGGGCCGCGAGCGGATCGGGCACGCGCTCGAACGGGAGATCCGCTCGGCCGACCGGATCGATCTGATCTGCGCCTTCATCAAGTGGTCCGGACTGCGGCTGCTGCGCGAGCCCTTGGCCGAACTCACGGCTCGCGGGGGGCGTCTGCGCGTCATCACGACGACGTACATGGGCGCCTCCGATCAGCGGGCCATCGACGAACTCACCCGGCTCGGCGCGGACGTCAAGATCTCCTACGAAACCCAGGCCACCCGGCTGCACGCGAAGGCCTGGCACTTCCACCGTGCGTCGGGCACCTCCACCGCCTACGTGGGCTCCTCCAACATGTCGCGCCCTGCCTTGACCGACGGCATCGAGTGGAACGTCCGGTTCTCCGAGATCGAGTCCTCGAATCTGATGCCCGCCTTCACGGACACGTTCGAGTCCTACTGGGAGGATCCGGAGTTCGAGCGCTACGACCCCGAGAGTCCGGAGCTGCAGCACCGGCTGGGCGAGGCTCTGAAGCTGGAGCGGAGAGGGCCCAGCCGGCTTCCGCTCGACCTGGCACTGTTCGACATCACTGCGCATCCGCACCAACAGCAGGTGCTGGACGAGCTGAGCGCAGAACGGGATCTGCACGGCCACCACCGGAACCTCGTCGTCATGGCGACGGGCACCGGCAAAACAGTGGTCGCCGCACTCGACTACCGCCGTCTTCGCGCCGAGGGCAAGGTGGACAGCCTGCTGTTCGTGGCACACCGCAAGGAGATCCTCGACCAGAGTCGGTCCATCTTCCGGCATGTGCTGAAAGACCCCGCCTTCGGCGAGCAGTACGTGGGAGGACAACGTCCCGAGCGCTGGCGTCATGTCTTCGCCTCGGTCCAGTCGCTCGCCACCGTCGACCTGGACGACCTGCACCCCGAGCAGTTCGACATGGTCATCGTCGACGAGTTCCATCACGCCACCGCCACCACCTACGCCCGGCTGCTGGACCACATCCAGCCCGGCGAACTACTCGGGTTGACGGCGACACCCGAGCGGACCGACCAGGCCGACATCACGCGCTGGTTCGGCGGACGCACCGCCGTGGACCTGCGGCTGTGGGAGGCGATCGAGCGCGGGCTGCTGGTGCCCTTCCACTACTTCGGCATCAACGACGAGACGGACCTCGCCAGGCTGCGCTTCTCCCGGCGCGGCGGTTACGACACCGCGGCGCTCACCTCCCTCTACACCGGCGACGACGCGAGGGTGCGGTTGGTCCTGGCCGCTGTGGAACGGCACGTGCTCGACGCCCGGCAGATGCGGGCCATCGGATTCTGCGTGTCGATCGAGCACGCAGAGTTCATGGCTGCGCGCTTCGATGCCGCAGGCATCCCGGCCCGCGCCATCACCTCCAGGTCCGTCGACGGCGAACGAGAGGGCGCGCTGTCCGCGCTGAAGGACGGTGACGTGAACATCCTGTTCACCGTCGACCTGTTCAACGAGGGTGTCGACGTGCCGACCGTGGACACCGTCCTGTTTCTGCGCCCGACGGAGAGCTCGACCGTCTTCCTGCAGCAGCTCGGCCGCGGTCTGCGCCGCGCACCCCACAAGGAGGCGCTGACCGTGCTCGACTTCATCGGCGCCCAGCACGCGGAATTCCGCTTCGAACCGAAGTTTCGCGCCCTGTCGGCCGGCAGCAGGGCTCACGCGCTTAGAGCCGTTCAGGAGGACTTCCCGTCACTGCCCTCGGGATGCGCCGTACAACTCGACCCGGTTGCCCGTCGCGTGGTCCTCGACAACCTCAGGGCGAGTGTCAACCCGCGCTGGGCGAGGACGGTCGCGGAACTGCGCGGACACGAAGACTGGACGCTTGAGCGGTTTCTCGAGGAGACCGCGATCCCCTTGGAGGACGTGTACCGGCCCAAGGACGGAACGTGGACCGGCCTGCGTCGGGCCGCCGCGTTCAGCCTGCCCGAAGCGGGCCCCATGGACGGCAGGCTGGACGGCGCTCTCCGCCGCATGCTGCACACCGACGACCTCGAACGGCTCGACCTTTTGGGCGCTCTGGCCGAGAACGGCGCTCCGCGTTCCGACCCCGGTGATCCGCGGACCCTCCGGCTCCTGGCGATGGCCAACACCATGCTGTGGGACGACCCGTTTTCCGGCGACACTCCGCTGGAGCACGCGCTGCGACTGCTGGTCGCGGAGCAGCGGCGCGTCTCGGAGCTGCGGGAGTTGGTTCCGGTGCTCCGCCGCCGGATGCACAGGTTGACCCGCCCGGTGCAGCCGGGCGGCCCCGTCCCGCTGCACGTTCACGCCCACTACAGCCGCGCCGAGGCGGTGGCGGCCTTCGGTGGCCGGTACCGCGGTCAGCCGACCGGTGTGGAGTGGTTCCCCGACGCCAAGGCTGATGCCTTCTTCGTGACTCTGGTGAAGTCGGAGCACCACTTCTCGGAGTCCACGCGCTATGAGGACCGAGTGGTGACACCGACCTTGTTCCAGTGGGAGACCCAGGGGCGGACGTCCGCCTCCTCGCCGGAGGGCCAGCGCTACATCCATCACGAGGAGCGTGGGTCGAGCCTGCACCTGTTCGTGCGGGAGACGAAGAAGGCCGACGGCAAGCTGGGGGCACCGCCGTTCCTCTACCTCGGGCCGGCCACGTACGAGGGCCATGTGAACGACCGCCCGATGCGGATCAGCCTGCGACTGGCGCACCCGCTGCCCCTGGACGTCTACACACGCTTCGCCGAGCTGAGCCGTTAGACGCCCGCGCTGCGCGCTCTGCGGCGGCGACGCCACCTGACCGCCGCGCCGGTGACGCAGGCCGTCGCAAGTACGGCGATCAGCGCCCACGCGCCGTCACGCGGCAGCCACACCGCGGACGTGACCACTCCGGTGAACGTCACAAGCCAGACGGAGAAGGCCAGCAGCGGCCGCTTCAGGGCGAAGGCCAGGACTCGTTTGTCGGCCTTCGGCGCAGTCTCGTTGATGAGGACCTCCGGGTCATCGCGTCTGCTGCTCGCTGGCGGCAGGACGGGATCGTAGAGCACGCGAGGGTCAGCAGGGTCAGATGTGCCCGATGGCCGTGCTGAGCGCGAGCGCACCGGCGAAGGCGGCAGCCAGTGTGCGGCGGCGCGCCGGCGGGGCCGCGGCGAAGAGGGCCGCGAGGCCGGCGGCGTACCAGGCGAGCTCGACCGCGGCGCGGGCGGGGCCGTGGAGGGGGTGGGCGGCGGCCGGGGCGCAGAAGGTGCCCCAGACGGTGGCGAGGAGGGTGACCGCCGCGAGCGCGGTGAGCGGTTTGAGCCGGCGGCGGCCGGTGCGGGTCCACGCGCACCAGGCGGCCGAGGCGTAGACGGCGAGTTCGAGCAGCAGGGCGAGGAGCAGGTTGGCGTCCTTGACGGCGGTCCAGAGCATGGCGACTCTCACTTCTCTCTTCAAATCATTCGAGCTGTGAACGATATTTTCAATGTATCGTTCTCGATGTGACTGATGTCAAGGGAACCGGGCTGCCGTCCACCGCCGTCTTCCAGCTCGGCACGCTCGGTGCCGTCGCGGAAGCTCGATTCGCCCGCGCCGTCGAGGAGTTGGGGCTCAAGCCCAAGCACGCCGGGTTGATGACGGCGCTGGCCGCGGTCGCCGCGGAGTCGCAGCAGGAGCTGGCGGCGCGGCTGGGTGTGGCGCCGAGCCTCGTGGTGAGCCTGGCGGACCAGCTCGAAGCGCTCGGCGCGGTGCGGCGGACGCGGGACCCGAACGACCGCCGGCGGCAGGTGCTCACCCTGACCGAGACGGGACACGCGCTGCTGGCGCGCTGCGAAGCGCTCGCGCACACCCTGGACGACGAGCTGCTCGCGGACCTGACGCCGGATCAGCGGGCGGCACTCGCGGAGGCGCTCGGCATCGTGGCGCAGGGGGGCCGCGGGCCGCGGTGAGCCTCAGCGGCCCGGCTGTGGGCTGCCGTCGCGTGGAACCGTGGCGGCCGGGTCTGCGTCACCCTTCCGCAAGAGATCGAAGGGCGGGGGTGCGGGAATGCGACGGCGGCAGGGATTCGGCCATCGCCGGGGCGGTGGCACGGGGATCGCCGCGGTCGCGGCCGTCGTCGCGATGGGCGTCGCGGGCCTGAGCGGGTGCGCAGCGCGTTCCGGGCCCGAGCCGGTCGGGGATCCGGATCCGGGCCATCGGCTGCTCGCGGCGGTACAGCCGGTGCTGTCCGTGGTGCCGCCCGGCGCGCAGGTGGCGATGAAGCAGAGCGTCGAGCCGTACTGGGACTCGTGCGACGGGGTCGAGTCGACCTACGGCTGGGATCCGGTCACGGTCCTCGTCACCTTCGGGGGCGGAGGTTCGGCGGACCAGGTCGCCGACCACGTGCGGACGGCCATGCAGAACCTGGGCTGGGAGGCCGACGAAGGCCCTGTCGGCCCCGGCGGGTCCTGGCACAAGTCGCTGCCCGGTGGCGGCATGGCCTCGGCGCAGCTGACCCACGGACCGGGCGACTCTCCGCCCGACTGGATGCTGCAGGCGACCGCGCCCCCGGCCGCGCAGCCGTCGCAGGGCTGCTGAGCACCGGGCCGCTCGGCACAGGGCTGCCGGGCACGGGGCGAGGCCGTCTCCGGCCTCAGGCGGTCAGCAGGTCCGCCGCCGCGGTGACCGCGCCGGTGAGGTTGCGGTCGGCGACGGTGGGGTCGAGCACCGAGTCGGCGTGGTCGTAGAACGCCCGGAGTTCGCCGTCGCCGGAGGGGGCGAGGCCGCGGAGGCGGAGGGCGCGGACCGCGGCGAGGAGTTCGCAGGCCAGCACGAGCCGGAAGGGTTCGACGGAGTCGAGCAGCCGCCGGGCGCCCGTGGAGGCGAAGCTCGCGTGCTCCTCGACGCCGCGGGAGAGGACCGCGTGGCCGAGGGTGACCGGCTGGGCGAAGGCGCGGAGCTCGGCCAGGGCGGACTGGGCCGCATACTCGGTGATCATGATGCCGCTGCTGCCGTGGACGTCGGCGGCGAGGTAGGGGGCGAGGCCGGTGAACGCCGGCTCGACCAGGACGCCGAGGCGAGCCGTCGACAGCTGGGCGGTGCCCAGCAGGGCGAGCCTGAACTGGTCGCCGGCCAGGGCGAGTCCGGCCTGGTGGAAGCCGCCGTGGTGGTGGTAGTCCAGCCCGTCGGCGTCGAGCAGCGGGTTCTCGGCGGCGGCGTTGAGCTCGACGCCGAGGATGCGGTCGAGCGCCTCGGCCGCCTCCAGCGCCGCGCCGTGGACCTGGGGCAGGCAGCGCAGGCCGAAGGGGTCCTGGACGAGCGGGGCCTCCCAGTCCGCGTCCGCGAGCAGCGTGCGCATCCGGGCGGCGAGACGGGTGGCGCCCGGGTGCGGGCGTCGGGCGTGGACCTGGGCGGCGTACGACTCCGCGGAGCCGCGGACGGCGGTCAGGGTCAGCGCGGCCACGAGCGGCAGCCGGTCCAGCAGCCGTGCCAGATCGGTGGCGGCGAGCGCGGTCTGGCCGATCGTCAGGGCGCTGCTGGACATCAGCGGGAGCGCGTCCCAGTGGGTCAGCACGACGGGTGCGGGCGGCGGCGTCCACGGGTCGCCGCCCGACCAGGGCAGTTCGCCGGCGAGAGTGAGGCCCAGCTCCCCGAGCGCGGAGAGGTCGGCGGTGCCCACGGCTCCGTAGGCGTGCAGGGTCGGGACGTGGCCGGAGGCGAGGGCGTCGGCGATCCGGTCGACGACGTCGAGGCCGAGGGCGGATCCCGCGCCGAGCAGCTGGTTGAGCCGGACGGCGAGCATGGCGCGCGCCTGCTCGTCCGGCACCACCGGGCCGATGCCGCCGCTGTGGCTGCGCAGCAGGTTCATGCCGAACGCGTCGGCGGCGGAGGCGGGCACATCGGTGGTCCGGTTGGCGCCGACGCCGGTGGTGTGCCCGTAGACCCGCTTGCGCGCGGTGGCGCGGAGTGCGGCGTCGCGGGCGCCGGCGACCCGGTCCCGAGCCGTGGCGTCGACGGCGGGACGCAGGGTGCGGCGGGCGAGGGCGGCGACGTCGGCGGGGGTGAGCGCGTCTCCGGTGAGCGTGAGCACGCGGGCCTGCCCGGCCGGGGCGGCCGGGGCGGCCGCCTGCGCGCCGACCGGAGCGCCGGCCGGGGTCCGGGCCGGGGTCTCGGCCGGAAGGTCGGCCGGGGTCCGGGCCGGGGTCCGGGCCGGGGTCTCGGCCGGAAGGTCGGCCGGGGTCCGGGCCGGGGTCCGGGCCGGGGTCTCGGCCGGAAGGTCGGCCGGGGTCCGGGCCGGCGGTATGGGCAACGGGACGGCGTCGGTGCGCATGGAGGTCCTGTGGGAGAACGGCGGAGGCGGCGTGAGCGTGTCGCACCATTCAGCGGCGCGAACGGCTCCCTGCGCAACCGTCGTTCGGTAACGAACTGTGCGCGGTTCGGGATGGGCACGAAGGGAACCCGGCGGAAGGCCCGATCACTCGGTGCGTTCCAGCACGAGGACCACGGCGTCGTCCTTGAGGTGTTCCGCCCAGACGGCCACGTCGTGCTCGATGAACTCCGCGATGCGGGCCGGCGTGCGGCGCTGCGCCGACCGCCCGGTGAAGGCCGCGCCCAGGCGGCCGCTGAGGGGGTAGAAGTTGTCCTCCGCATCCCGCGCCTCGGTGATGCCGTCGGAGTAGGCGACGAGCAGGTCGCCCTCGGCGAGCCGGTGGGTGACCTCGTGCTGCGCCGGGCTGCCGAGCATCGACCCGAGGCCCAGCGGGAGCGCGAAGGGCACGTCGAGCGGGCGGACCCCTTCGGCGTCCATGATCAGTACCGGGGGGTGGCCGCGGTTGAGCAGCCGGACGACGGGTTCGTCGGTGGGGAACTCCAGCAGCACCGCCGTCACGAAGAGTTCGTCGTCGTGCGCGTCGGCCGAGTCGAGCGCGAGGGCGTGCTCGATCCGTTCCGCGACGTCGGTCAGGGTCTCCTGCACGGCGGCCGCCTCCCGGAAGGTGGCCAGGGCGGTGGAGACGGTGGCGACCGCGCCGTTGCCCTTGCCCCGCACGTCACCCAGGATCATTCGGGTCCCCCAGGGCGACTGCCGGACGCCGTACAGGTCGCCGCCGACCAGGGCCTCGGAGTCGGCCGCGCGGTAGAAGCCGGCCAGCGCGACGACGCCCACCCGGCGCGGCAGCGGACGCAGCAGCGCCCGCTGCGCGGCCTCGGCGAGGGCCTGGACCCGTTCGAGCCGCTGGGACGAACGCTGGGTGCTGACCGTGAAGAAGATCGCGACCCCGGCGATCAGCGCGTTCGCCGCGAAGTCGACGAGGAAGTGGTTGCTGTACTCCCGCCCCTGGTCCACCTGGAGGGCGATCATGCCCAGGGCGCCGGTCACGGCGACCGCGACGACCCAGCGGATGCTGTAGTACAGCGCTGCGAGCGGCGTGGCCGCGCTGAGCAGCGACAGGTAGGAGAGCGCCGAGGGCGTCGTGAGTTCCAGGGTCACGCTGGCCGCGATGAGCGCCCAGGGCAGCGGAGCGAGCCACTGGGCGCGTCCAGCGGAGTCAGTCATACCCTCCTGATTACCACGCGCCCCGGCCCGCGCCCGGCAGCCGCTCTGACCGACGCCCGGGGTGAACGCGTGTGCGCGTCCTCGCACGCCCACCCGGCGGACGCGGCGGGCGACGGCACCCCCGCGGCGAGGGCGTCCCCACCGAGGTCAGACCAGCAGGGCCAGCAGGGCGCCGGTCATCAGGAAGGGTCCGAAGGCGAGCTGGCTGCGGCGGCCGACCCTGCGGGCGACGAGCAGGGCGACGGCCCAGACGCCGGCCAGCAGCATGGCGTAGACCGTGCCCGCCAGCACCGAGCGCCAGCCCAGGTAACCCAGCACCAGGCCGACCAGGGCCGACGCCTTCACGTCGCCGAGCCCCGCACCACCGAAGAGGGCCAGCAGGTAGTAAACGAACGCGAGCACGAGCGAGGCGAGGACGGCTCCGAGCAGCGGACCGCCCGCGCCGGGGAGGCAGAGCAGGAGCAGCAACAGCGGGTACGCCGGATACGTGAGCGCGTCCGGCAGACGGCGGAGGCGGGCGTCCAGCGCCGTGAGCGCGACGGCGACCAGCGCGAAGGCGACGTGCGCCGGGAGCCGCAGGGACCAGCCGTCGTGCAGGACGAGCGCGGCGACGGCGAGAGCCGCGCCCAGAGCGAGCGGGAGTGCGTCCGCGCGCAGCACCCCGAGCGTCTCGGCGTCGGGGCGCGGGAAGACGCGCAGCCACCGCCCCGCCTGCTCCGCGACGGCGGTGTCCCCGTCGTCGGGGCCGGCGGCGTCGGCGGTGTCGGCGTCGGCGGTGTCGGCGTCGGCGGTGTCCGCAGCGGTCTGCGCCTGGGCCTCCGGTACGTCGGCGGTCTCCCCCGCGACCCCGGACAGGGCGGCGGTGTCGGTGGCGGGTGCGGGGACGGCATCGGACATGGCGGCGCTCCGTTCTGCCCGGACCTGCGGGGCTGCCGGCCCGGTGACGCTCGGCGCAGGCGGTCGCTGTGGGGTCATCCTTGCGCAGGGTCGGTTCCGACGTGCTCGTTTTCGGCAAAGTACGACGAAGTCCGCTCATCGGGCGGCTGTTACTGTGCTGGGATGTTCCGTGATCTCCGTGATCTTCGTGCCGCCGTCCTGCCCCGCCGGGGCGCCGAGAAGGGGCCGGGCGCGCAGCCCGCACGCTCCGGGGAGGCGCTCGTCGACTGCGCGCTCTACCGCGACGGCAAGCGGGTGGAGAGCGCCTGCGTCGGCCGGGACGCCGTCGCCGAGGCGGCCGAGCGGCTGCGCGGCGGACGATGGCGCGGCAGGGACGAGCGGGGCGGCAAGGGCTTCGTCTGGATAGGCCTGTTCGAACCCACGCAGCAGGAGTTCGCCGGCATCGCCGAGCTCTTCGGGCTGCACCCGCTCGCCGTCGAGGACGCGGTCAACGCCCACCAGCGGCCCAAGCTGGAGCGCTACGGCGACGTGCTGTTCACGGTGTTCAAGACCATCCGCTACGTCGAACACGACCACCTGACGCCGACGAGCGACGTGGTCGACACCGGCGAGGTGATGGCCTTCCTCGGCACCGACTTCGTCATCACGGTGCGCCACGGCCGGCACGGCGGGCTGAGTCCGCTGCGGCGGGAGCTGGAGCAGAACCCGACGCAGCTGGCCAAGGGCCCCTCGGCGGTGCTGCACGCGCTGGCCGACCACGTGGTGGACGACTACCTCGACGTCATCGAGCGGCTGCAGACCGACGTCGACGAGATCGAGGAGAGCGTCTTCTCCAGCCGCCGCAGCTCCGACGCCGGCCGGATCTACCAACTCAAGCGCGAGGTCCTGGAGTTCAAGCGGGCCTGTGTGCCGATGGAGCGGCCGCTGGCACGGCTCGCGGGCATCGGCCTGGGCACGGGGGTCGCCGCGCAGACGGCCGAGGCCGACGCGGGACCGGTCTCGCCGGAGGTGCGTCCGTACTTCCGCGACGTGGCGGACCACCTCGCCAGGGTCAACGAGCGGGTGGCCGGCTTCGACGAACTGCTCAACTCGATCCTGCAGGCCAACCTGGCGCAGGTCTCGGTGACCCAGAACGAGGACATGCGGAAGATCACCGCTTGGGCGGCGATCCTCGCGGTGCCCACCATGGTCTGCGGCGTCTACGGCATGAACTTCACCAACATGCCCGAGCTGCACTGGCGCTGGGGCTATCCGACGGTGATGGTCGCGATGGTCGCGGTCTGTGCGGGACTCTGGCGGATGTTCAAGAAGAACGACTGGCTGTAGCGCCCGCGGACCGACCATCGGGCCCGCCGCCGGGCCGGCGGGCCGAAGGGCCGACACCGGCCCGGCGGCTCGCGGGCCCCTCGGCCCGTTCCGGCCGCTCAGTCGGGCATGGCGACGCTGCGCGCGGCGACGAGGTCGTAGCGCAGCAGCAGCGAACGGCGCTCGTCGGGGGCGAGCGTGAGCTCCCAGCGCACGATGCCGTCCGCGTCGACGGCGTCGGGCGGCGGGGCCGTCCGCTCCTTGTCGACGCGGACCTCCACTGCCGCGACCTCCGAGACCGGGATCCGCTCGCGCAGCACCACGCGGGCCTCGCCCGCACCGGGGGGCGCGAAACGCGAGAGCGAGACGCCGACCTCCCGGCTGCGCACCGACCGGCCGGTGAGCGCCCCGGTGAGGGTGCCCGAACCGCGCGCCTCGGTGACGGTGCGCACCACCCTGAAGGTGTCCTCGCTGCCGAAGCACAGCTCGGCGGGCGCGTCTGCGGCGGTGAAACGCAGCTCGCCGCGGCCGACGAAGCCGCTGCCGCGGACGAGGTCGACCGGCCCGGAGAGCAGCACCTGGCCGCTGGTGTTACGGAAGCGCGCGGTCCGGAACACCAGCGGCGAGAGCTCGGGCGCGCAGCTCAGTTCCAGCGTCGCGGCCGACTCCGACCGGCCGAGCGGGACGCGGTGGGCGCGCCCGTCGCTGGGCAGCGTCACCGGCTGCGCCACGACGAGGCGTCGGGCCTCCCCGCCGTCGTCGACGCCCGGGAGGGTGGAGAGCACGGCCGGGACGGGCCCCGCTCCCTCCCCCATGCTCTCCGGGCTGTCCGGGCCCTCGGGGCCGAGGTCGGGGATCTCGACCTCCCGCAGGTCGACCTCGATGGTCCGGCGTTCCTCCGCGCTGCGGTCGCGCAGCGTGAGCAGGTCCTGCGGCAGGTGGGGCGGCGCTGCGGCACGGGCGGGGCGGGCGGTGGAGAGGGTGACCGTGACATCGGTCCACGGCTCACCCGTGCGCTGCCAGAGGAACGCGTCGCGCTCCAGCTGGAGTCGCCCGGTGTCGCCCTCGTCGAGCGTGGCGCGGTAGGCGGGACGCCACAGCGCGCAGGGCACGAGGTGGTGGACCGTCAGCTCGACGGCGGTGTCCGCGGGAGGCGGCGTCCCGCCGCCGATCTCGATCGTGGCCTCCAGGTGCGCGGTCAGCACCATCGGTCGGTCCTCGGCCTGCTCCCAGGCCACTTGGGCCTCGATCAGCTTCTGCTTGAGCTTGGTGAGGCGGAAGCGTGCGGCGCGCACCGCCTCCGCCTGGGCGTCCTGGGCGGCCTCGGCGCGGTCCAGACGCTCGGCCCAGGCCTCCGGCCGGGTCTCCCCCGCCCCCGCGCCCTCGGTGATCTCCCGTCGCAGCTCGGGCAGCAGCTGGTCCAGCACCGCCGCCCGGCTCTCGTTGCGCGCCAGGTCCAACTCGGCCACGCGCAGTTGCTCGGAGAGCTCGTGGACGCGGCGTTCCACCTCCGGGGCGTCCGCCGCCGGGCCGCCGACGGCGGAGGCGGGCGGCTCGGCCGACCAGCGCCGGACCACGCGCAGTTCGAGCACGCGACCGGGCTCGCGTCCGTCCCGAGCGGCGACCGGGACCACGCTCAACTCGCCACGCAGCGAGCGGTCCACGGTGAGCGGCGTGACCGGGCCGAGCCGCAGCCGGTGGACGCCCGGCGGCAGGGCGCCCAGCAGGGCGGTGCGGGTGAGCTCGGCGCGGTCCTCCAGCAGCGTCGCGGCGGTGACCGGAAGCGGGAGCGGGGCGGCGTCGGCGGTCGGAACGGCCTGCGGCGTCCGCCCGGTCGGCGTGGTCCGGGGCGGGTGCGACTCGGTCATGCGTCCCTCCGGTTGCCGCCGAGAACGGCCTTGTCGGCCGGAAGGCGGAGCTCGTAGCCGCCCCGCAGGGCGGTGGTGCCTCCTGGCGGGACGGCGACCCGCCAGCGGCGCAGCCCGCGGCGCCGCTCCGGGTCCTCCTCCGGCGGAACGACGGTCCAGGGCGGTGCGGCCACGGCGTCCTCGATCCTCACGTCCCTGTCGTCGCTGACCGGGACCCGTTCGAGGATCTCCAGCGAGATCGCGCGGCCGAGACGGTTGACGACGTCGATCTCCACCGCGCGGGCGACCACGCTGGTGCCGCCGCGCAGACCGGTGGTCGACTCCTCGGTACGGGTGCGGCGGGCGACGCGCACGCCCTCCTCGACGCCGATCCCGATCCGCCGGCTCTGGCCGGGGGCGAGCGGAGGCAACTGCACGGTGGCGGTGTACTGACCGTCGACCAGCACGTCGACGGGGCCGGCGAGCAGCGGGTGGCGGCTGGTGTTGGCCACCTCGACGGCGGCGTAGACCTGCGGGTCCAGCGCGGGCACGCAGAGGTGCTGCTGGGTCAGTCCGACCGGGAAGTCGTCGACGGGCACGCTGTGCCAGGCCCCGTCCGAGGGCACGTCGACCGGCGCGGCGGCCTCGAACCGGTAGGCGAAGGACGCCTGCAGGCGGTTGACCGGCACCGCATGCCGCGGCGCGGCGAGCGAACCCACGGCCTGGGCCCGGCGCCGGTACTCGGCCCGGACCGGCGAACTCCCGTCGGCAGCGCCGGGATCGGGCACGAGCGTGCCGCGGGTCCCGGGGTCGGCGGTGGGGCCGAGCAGCACCAGGTCGGCGTAGTCGCCGAGTGCCGCGTCGAGCACGGGCGGAGGCGGCGGGGGCGGTGCGGCCGCCGGCATCGGCATGGACGCCTGGGGAGCCGCCCCGAAGGCCATGGGCGGCGGTCCACCGGGCGCCGCGGGCATCGGGCCCCGAACCATGGGCGGAGGCGGCGCGTACCCCACGGCCGCGGCGGGCGCGACCATGGCCTTGCGCGCCGAGCGCACGACGCCACCTGCACCCGCGCCTGCGCCACCGGCCACGGCGATCGCGCCGACGCCGAAGCCCGCATGCCGTACGGGCGGAGTGCTGCTCTCGTAACCGGCGAAGAGCTCGGACAGCCCGGCCGGGGGTTCGCGCCATATCGGGACGACCGCCTCGTCCTGACGTCGCCCGATGCGGATCGAGCGCAGCTCGGGCAGGGTGGTCCGACGCTGCAGGTCCGCGGTGGAGAGGCTGAGCCGGACCCCGGTCCAGTCCTCACCGGTCCGCTGGGCGACGTTCGCCCGCAGCGCGAGCCCGCCGACGCCGGTCTCCTGGGCGAGGCTGAGCTGGTAGGCGGGGAACCAGGTGGCGCCGGGGACGATGTACTCCAACTCCAGCTCGAACTCCCGCGCGTCGTCGGAGTCGTCGGAGTCGTCCGCGGCGTCCGCGGCGTCCTCGTCCTGCGTGCGGGTGACGGTGACGACGGCGTCGACGGTGGTCCGGGTGGACTCGGTCGTCAGCGCGTCGGAGGCCTCGGCCAGGCGCTGGGAGGCGGCCTCGTGCTCGTGCTCGGCGAGGGTCAGCGCGTCCTCGGCGGCGAGCAGCCGCGTGTGCAGGGAGGCGAGGCGTTCGTCGACGAACGCGGCGAGCTCGATCACCGCGTCGAGCGGTGCGGAGCGCGGCGGGTCGCCGCGGCGGGGTGTCGGCGGGACGGCGCGGAACGCCGCGGTGGCGTCGACGTGTGCGGCGATCCGGTCCCGCCGCGCACGGGCGGCGTCGTAGGCCTCCTCGGCGGCGTCGACGTCCCGCTGCAGGGTCGCGAGCCGCTCCTCCTCGACGACCTCCGCCCGGATCTCCCGGCGTGCGTCGGTCACCCGGAGGGCGGCGGGCCCGCCGAGGAGCCGCGCCCGGAGCGACTGCGTGTCCATCGCGATCGGGAGCCCGGCCACCCGGATCCGCGTGACGCGCCCGGTGGGCGCGAAGACGAGGCGTCGGCGACAGACCGCGCCGACAGCATGGACGGTGACGGAGTCCAACCGCGACTCCCCAACCACTTCGCGCTCCACCTGACCCCCTCCGGTAACCGTGGCCTTCACGGTAACCCCAACGAGGGATCCCCTCCCGAAGTGCGCACGAAAAGCCCGAAAGCGTCGCGCGCACCCGGCAGAGCCGGCCTGCGGCGCGAGCAGGCCGGAACCCGTCGCGCCGACGGGCCCGTTGCACCCATCGGGGGCGCGGGGCTCTGCTTGATGAACTGCGTTCGCGAGGAACCACCCTGTGCGGATGGCCCTGCGCGTGCGGCGACTCGCCACACAGGGTGGCTTGTCGCGCACGCAGTCCATCGAGCAGAGCCCCGCGCCCATGGGGAGTTGCCACTGCCCCGAAGCGATGAGCGGTCGCGCCCCGAGGTGGGTGCCGCTACAGCGCAGTCAGCTCCGCCACCAGGTCGTCGAGGCCGAAGGAGCCCTGCGCGAGAGCGCGCATGTGCCAGGCCTTCAGGTCGAAGGTCTCGCCGCGGGCCTCCGCCGCGGCCTGCGCGGCGGCACGGCCCGCGCGCCACGCGCGCTCGCCGAGCTTGTAGCCGATGGCCTGGCCCGGCCAGCCCAGGTAGCGGACGATCTCGCTCTCCCGCATCTCCGCGGGACTGCCGCTGTACGCGGCGAAGAACTCCGCGGCCAGCTCCGGCGTCCAGGTCTCGCCCGGGCGGAACGGCGCGTCGGCCGGGATGACCATGCCGAGGTGCATGCCGATGTCCATGATCACGCGGATCGTGCGCAGCATCTGCTCGTCGAGGAAGCCGAGGCGGCGCGCCGGGTCCTCGAAGAAGCCGAGCTCGTCCATCAGGCGCTCCGCGTACAGCGCCCAGCCCTCCAGGTTCGCGCTCACCGCGCCGAGGGTGACCTGGTAGGTGGAGAGCGAGTCCGCCGCCGCCACCCAGGAGGCCAGCTGCAGGTGGTGGCCGGGAACGCCCTCGTGGTACCAGGTGCTGACGAGCTGCCAGGTCGGGAAGGACTCCCGGTCCAGCGTCGGCAGCCAGGTGCGGCCGGGGCGGGAGAAGTCCAGGCTCGGCTGCGAGTAGTAGGGCGCCGCCGCGCTGCCCGCGGGGGCGATGCGGGACTCGACGCGGCGGATCCGTCCCTGGATGTCGAAGTGCGTGCCGTCCAGGGCCTCGATGGCCTCGTCCATGATGTTCTGCAGCCAGGCGCGGATCTCCTCCACGCCCTCGATGGCGTGGCCCGCGGTCTCCAGGTACTCGACGGCCTCCATCGGCGTCGCACCGGGCTTCACCTTCGCGGCCTCGGCCTGTATCTCGGCGTTGAGGCGGTGGAACTCGGTCCACGCCCAGCTGTAGGCCTCGTCGAGGTCCAGGTCCGCGCCGGTGTGGAAGCGGGCGGAGCGGAGGTAGAGGTCACGTCCCGCGGTGTCGGGGCGGTTCGCGGCGACCGGCGCGTAGGTGCCGCGCAGCCAGGCGCGGAACTCCGCGACCGCGGCGGCCGCCGACTCGGCGGCGGTGTCGAGGGCGGCGCGGTGCGCGGCGGGGCAGTCCTGGGCGAAGGAGGCGTACCAGTTGTTCTCGTCCTCGAACCAGGTGCCGAGCTGGCCCAGGACGGTCTCCACCTGACGCGGCCCGCTCACCAGGTCGCGGCGGAGGCCCTCGGCCAGGGTCTCCTGGTAGCCGCGGAGCGACTCGGCGATGTTGGCCATCCGGCTGACGTGGACGGCCCAGTCCGCCTCGGTCTCGCTCGGCGTCGAGGAGAAGATCTCGCGGGGCCAGTGGACCGGCGAGGCGATGTTGTTCAGCGAACGCAGGTGGTCGCCGGCGTCATGGACGGCGAGCTCGGCGGTCAGCCGCTCGCGCAGCAACCGGGCGCAGGCGGACTCCGCAGGTGCGGCGGACGCCTCGGCCGGCAGCTCGTCAAGACGCGCCAGGGCCTCGCGGGCGAGCTCGGCGGCGGCCTCGAAGCCGGCCGGGGTGAGGTCGGGTTGACGCGGGTCGGTCGGGTTGACGCCGAGCTCCGCGGCCACGATCGGGTTCAGGGTGACCATCGCGTCGACATAGGCGTCTGCGATCTGTCGCGGCGTCGCCGGACGGTCCCCGGACGCGGCCTGCGGGGACGTGGTGAGGGAATCTGCAGCCATGCCCGTCATCCTGCACCACGGAGAGGGGTGCCACACCTGCCATTCACGGTTCCGCCCGGCGGAAGGATGCGCGCTCCTCGACGGGCGCGCTCCGGCGTGCGCGCCCGAACGTCCGCCGCAGCAGGTCCGGGGTCCACGAACCGCCAGGCCGGCGGCGGGTCAGGGGGTAGCAGGCGACACCGATCAGGTAGGCGCAGAGATGGCCCAGGTTGGTGAAGTTGGTGCTCACGCCGAGCAGCACGCCGTAGAAGGCCGTGGCCGCACCGAGGTACCACCACCGCCACGGCCGGGCCAGGGCCCAGACCAGTACGCCGACGCCGCCCGACAGTCCGTAGCTGACGCCGATGTCGACGACGAACTCCTCCCGGCGCGGAAGCATGTGCGCATCGATGAGCAGCCGCACCGTGCCCTCGCTGATCAGCGTGGCGCCCACATGGGCGAGCACCACGACGAGCAGCCAGCGGAGGGTGCCGAGCCAGCGCTCGGCGGGCACCAGGAAGAGGTTGAACATCAAGAACCAGAAGAAGAAGCTGGGCGTCTGGGTCCAGAACGCGCTGCTGACCAGCACTTTGACGGGGTGGTGGCTGAGCCCGGCCAGGTTGGTGCTGTGCGTGCGCAGGTACCAGTGCCGGTAGCGGGGTGACATCTGGGTCAGCGCGATCGTGTTGAGACCGAGCACCAGCAGCCACAGGTACGTGCCGGGCGCGGCGCGGACGTAGGACCAGGCCCGGTGGGCGGCACGGATCATGGGGCCATTCTGCACAGATGACCTGTGTGTCCGCTGATGCCCGGATGGCGCGCCGGAGATGATGACGCGCCGCCCATTGACAGCGTTGCTGACAAGCAGTCTCATAACAGCATGGCGACGACGACCTCACCGAGCGCAGGAGGCTCCCCGCTCAGCGACCGCGAGCAGGTCGCCGAGCGCCTGCTGGCTGCCTCCGCCCGGCACTCCTTCGATCCCGACACCGAGCTGGACTGGGACGCGCCGCTCGTCCCCGGGCTCTGGTTCATGCCCGCCCACCTGGTCTCCCTCTACGGCACCCCGCTCTGGGAGCGGATGAGCGAGGAGCAGCGGATCGAGCTCTCGCGCCACGAGTCCGCGAGCATCGCCTCGGCCGGCATCTGGTTCGAGATCATCCTGATGCAGCTCCTCGCCCGTCACATCTACGCCATGGACCCGCGCACCGGTCACGTCCGCTACGCCCTGACCGAGGTCGCGGACGAGTGCCGGCACTCGAAGATGTTCGCCAGGCTGATCACCAAGCTGGACACCCCCTGGTACGGACCGAGCGGCACGACGCGGTTCCTCGGCCGGATCATGAAGACGACGGCCCCGACCCCGGCCGCGTTCATGGCCACGCTGCTGGCGGAGGAGATCCTCGACCGCACCCAGCGGGTCACCTTCCCCGACGAGACCGTGCAGCCGCTGCTGCGCGGGGTCACCCGGATCCACGTGGTCGAGGAGTCCCGCCACGTCCGCTACGCCCGCGAGGAGCTGCGCCGGCAGATGGCGGCGGCCCCGGCCTGGGAGCGCGCGTACACCCGGCTGACCTCGGGCGAGTCGGCGGTGGTGGTCTCGCGCTCGTTGATCCACCCGAAGGTCTACGGGGCGGTCGGCCTGGACATCGGCGAGGCGCTGCGGCAGGCACGCGGGAGCGAGCACCGGCGGGAGACGCTGCGCTGGTCCGCCGAGAAGCTGGTGGAGTTCCTGGAGGAGATCGGGGTGATCCGCGGCCGCGCGGCGCGGGCGCGGTGGCGACAGTCGGGCCTGCTGTGACCTCGCGCGTGCGGGCTTGAAGGCAGGCCGCAGGCCGTAGGGTGGGTGGGTGACCCGAGCGACCGCCGACGAGACTCCCGCGACCGCGCCGCGCGCCCGCCGCGGACCGTACCGGCGGCTGCCGGTGGAGCAGCGCCGCGAGCAGTTGATCGCGGTGGCGCTCGAACTCTTCAGCCGGCACGCGCCGGAGGAGGTCTCGCTGGACGAGGTCGCCGCGGCGGCGGGCGCGTCGCGCCCGCTGGTCTACCGCTACTTTCCCGGCGGGAAGCAGCAGTTGTACGAGGCCGCGCTGCGCACCGCGGCGGACGAGCTGAGCAGCCGCTTCATAGAGCCGTCGGAGGGCACGCCCACCGAACGCCTGGCGCACGTGCTGGACCGCTACTTCTCCTTCGTCAGCGAGCACGCGGCAGGGTACGGCGCGCTGCTGCGCGGGGGCTCCGCGGTGGAGACGCAGCGGACGACGGCGATGGTGGACGAGGTCCGCAGGGCCGCGTTCGCGAGCATCGTGGAGCATCTTGAGGTCGACGCACCGGGACCGCGGCTCGGCCTGCTGATCCGCTCGTGGGTGGCGGTCGTCGAGGCGGCGGCGCTGACCTGGCTGGACGAGGGCGACGTCGGCAGCATCGAGTCGCTGCGCGACTGGCTGGTGGACGAGTTCGTGGCGATGTTCGCGGTGACGGCCCTCCACGACCCCCAGAGCGCGACCGTCCTGCGCCGCCTCCTCGCCCACTACGACGGCGCGGGCCCGGGCGCCCAGCTCATCGAAGGCCTCGGCGGCCTCCTCCTGCCGGAGGCGTAGGGCTCCACGCCTACCGGCGGTTGCAGCACGCAAGGGGGCGCGAGGAACCGCGCGAGCAACCACCCCGTGCGGATGGCCCTGCGCATTGAGGACCACCCGCATGCCGGTGGCTTGTCGCGCAGCTCCCCGCGCCCCTGGACAGTGCGACTCACCCTCCGCCCGAGAGCCCGCGACCGCGCGCCGGAGGCGCGGAGGGACTACGCCTTGCCGAGGGGTTGGCGTTGGGCGCCGAGGCCGTCGATTTCGAGGTGCATGACGTCGCCCGGGCGGAGCCACGGCTGGCCCGGGGTGCCCATGGCGACGCCCGCCGGGGTGCCCGTGTTCACCACGTCGCCCGGGTGGAGGACCATGAACTGGCTGAGGTACCAGACCACGTGGTGGACGCCGAAGATCATGTTCGCCGTCGAGCCGTTCTGCCGGAGCTCGCCGTTGACGCGGAGGCGCAACCCCAGGGCCTGGGGGTCGGCGACCTCGTCCGAGGTGACCAGCCAGGGCCCCATCGGGTTGAAGGTCTCGCAGGACTTGCCCTTGTCCCAGGTGCCGCCGCGCTCCAGCTGCCACTCGCGCTCGGAGACGTCGTTGGTGATCGTGTAACCGGCGATCACCGCGGCCGCGTCCTCCGGCGAAGCCAGGTAACGGGCCTCCGCGCCGATGACGACGGCGAGCTCGATCTCGTAGTCCGTCTTCTCGCTGCCGCGTGGGACCAGGACCTCGTCGTCGGGGCCGACGACGGTGTCGGGGGCCTTCATGAAGACGACCGGCTCCGCCGGGATCGCCGCGCCGGTCTCGGCGGCGTGGTCGCTGTAGTTGAGGCCGATGCAGACGACCTTGCCCGGGCGCGCCACCGGCGCGCCGACGCGCCGGCCGGCCAGCGGCACCAGCGGGAACTCGCCCGCCTCCGCGCGCGCGGCGATCTCCGCGCGGCGCTCGGCCGTGAGCGAGGCGAGAAACGTGCCGTCGATGTCCGGCGTGAGCCCGGACAGGTCGAAGGCGCTCGCCGCGTCCGCGGCGAGCAGCGCGGGCCGCTCGGCGCCCGCCGGTCCTATACGCAGGAAACGCACCTGCGATCACCCACCTTGCGATCGGGACGGTCCGGTCGCCCACCGTCGCTTGGAGATAAGAGATCCGTTTCTATCAAAGGGTTCTGTACGCACCGAGGGGCAGCCCGGCATACGGACGGGTAACCAACGGGACGGCAAAAACTGAATGGGCCCATTCACTGCTCCGGCCGGAGATGACAGGATGGTCCGGACGTCGGCGACAAGACGACCGCACAGAAGACCGCACAGGTGAAAGGTGAGGCGCATGGCCCGCAAGGCTCCCGCGACGGACCCGGCGCAGGACGCGCCCTCGACCGGCATGCCGCAGCACGCCGCGGCCGGCCTTCCCGCACTGCGGCACACCACACAGATCGCCGCCGCGCAGATGGGCCTGCCCCGCGCGGTCAAGACGCTGCTCAAGCTGAACCAGCCGGACGGCTTCGACTGCCCCGGCTGCGCCTGGCCCGAGCCGGACCACACCCACGTCGCCGAGTTCTGCGAGAACGGCGCGAAGGCCGTCGCCGAGGAGGCGACGCTGCGCACGGTCGGGCCGGCGTTCTTCGCCGAGCACCCGGTGGCGCAGCTCGCCGAGCGCAGCGGCTACTGGCTGGGCCAGCAGGGGCGTCTCACCACGCCGATGCTGCTGGACGAGGGGGCCACCCACTACACGCCGGTCTCCTGGGAGGACGCGCTGCAGCTGGTCGCGGACGAGCTGCAGGCGCTGGACTCCGCCGACGAGGCCGCGTTCTACACCTCGGGCCGCACCTCCAACGAGGCCGCCTTCGTCTACCAGCTCTTCGCCCGCCAGCTCGGCACCAACAACCTGCCGGACTGCTCGAACATGTGCCACGAGTCCTCCGGCTCGGCGCTCACCGAGACGCTCGGCGTCGGCAAGGGCAGCGTCAGCCTGAAGGACCTCTACCAGGCGGATCTGATCATCGTCGCCGGGCAGAACCCCGGCACCAACCACCCGCGGATGCTCTCCGCCCTGGAGCGCGCCAAGCGCGCGGGCGCGACGATCGTCAGCGTGAACCCGCTGCCCGAGGCCGGTCTGGAGCGGTTCAAGAACCCGCAGAACGCGCGCGGCCTGGTCGGCGGCGGCACCAAGCTGACCGACCTGTTCCTGCAGATCCGGCTCGGCGGCGACCTGGCGCTCTTCCGTGCACTGAACCTGCTGCTGCTGGAGGCCGAGGACAAGGACCCCGGCACGGTCCTGGACCGGGCCTTCATCGAGGAGCACTGCGCCGGGTTCGAGGAGTTCGCCGCCGAGGCCCGCGCGACCGACTGGGACGAGGTGCACGCGGCCACCGGGCTGCCGGACAGCCAGATCCTTGAGCTGGCCGAGCTGGTGCTGAAGTCCGAGAAGGTCATCGTCTGCTGGGCCATGGGCCTGACGCAGCACCAGCACTCGGTGCCCACGATCCGCGAGGTCGTCAACTTCCTGCTGCTGCGCGGCAACGTGGGCCGTCCCGGGGCCGGGGTCTGCCCGGTGCGCGGGCACAGCAACGTACAGGGCGACCGGACCATGGGCATCTTCGAGCGGCCCAGCACCGCCTTCCTGGACGCGCTCGGCAAGGAGTTCCACTTCGAGCCGCCGCGCGAGCACGGCCTGGACGTGGTGGACACGATCCGGGGCATGCGCGACGGCAAGGTCAAGGTCTTCTTCGCCATGGGCGGCAACTTCGTCGCGGCCTCCCCCGACACCGAGGTCACCGAGGCGGCCATGCGCGGCTGCCGGCTGACCGTGCACGTGTCCACGAAGCTGAACCGCTCCCACGTGGTCACCGGCTCGCGCGCGCTGATCCTGCCGACGCTCGGCCGCACCGACCTGGACCGGCAGGCCTCGGGGCCGCAGCAGGTCACCGTCGAGGACTCGATGGGCATGGTGCACGCCTCCCGCGGCGCGCTCCGGCCGCCCGCGCCCGAGCTGCACTCCGAGGTCGCCATCGTCTGCCGGCTGGCCCGCCGCACCCTCGGCCCGAAGAACACCGTGCCGTGGGAGGACTTCAACGCCTCCTACAGCAACATCCGCGACCGCATCGCGCGGGTGGTCCCCGGCTTCGAGAACTACAACACCAAGATCCAGTCGCCCGGCGGCTTCGCCCTCCCGCACGCCCCGCGCGACAAGCGGGCCTTCCCCACCACGACGGGCAAGGCCAACTTCACGGTGAACACGATGACCGCGCCGGTCGTCCCCGAGGGCCGGCTGCTGCTGCAGACGCTGCGCTCGCACGACCAGTACAACACCACGATCTACGGCCTCGACGACCGCTACCGCGGCATCACCGGCGGCCGCAGGGTCGTCCTGCTGCACCCGGAGGACGCCGCGGCGCACGGGGTCGCCGAAGGCGCCTACGTGGACCTGGTCAGCGAGTGGACCGACGGCGTGGAGCGGCGTGCGCCGCACTTCCGGGTCGTGCACTACCCGACCACCCGCGGCTGCGCGGCGGCGTACTACCCGGAGACGAACGTGCTGGTCCCGCTGGACAGCACGGCCGCCACCAGCAACACCCCGACCTCCAAGTCGGTCGTGATCAGGCTGGAGCCCGACTCGCAGCCCGGCGCGGAGTAGGGAGCGGGACGACGCGACGGCGGGCGGCACCCTCTGGGTGCCGCCCGCCGTTTCTGTCGTCGTGGGCCGCTACCGCCCCGCGGCGGCCGAACCGGAGGCCGAGGCCGCAGGCGTTCCCGACGGCTCCCCCTTGGCCGACGGGGAGGCGGCGGCCGAGGAGCGGGAGGAGGCGGAGACGCTCGCCGAGGGCGAGGCGGAGACCGAGGTGGAGTCGCTGGGGCTGGGCGAGGGCGTCCCGCTGGGGCTGCCGCTCGGCGCGCCGGTGGGCGTCCCGGTCGGGGTCGGCGTGGGCTTCGGGGTCGGCGACCCGGTCGGCGCTCCCGTCGGCTTCGGGGTCGGCGTCGGGACCGGCTTGGGAGTCGGGGCCGGCGGGGCGACGGGGCCGATCGGCTGCGGGTTGGACGCGCCCGCGGGCGCGGTCGGCGGCGTGTAGCTGCCGAGCGAGGGATTCTGCGGGTCCGGGCGGACCGCGCCGAGGATCGGGTTCTGGGCGATCGGCGCGATGTCCACGAAGGCGCCGGGGTGCGGGGACTGGATCACCAGGCCGCCGCCGATGTAGATCGCGACGTGGCTGGCGCCGGTGAAGTAGAGGATCAGGTCGCCGGGACGCAGCTGGTTCAGCGGGACGTGGGTCAGCTGGGCCCACTGCTCCTCGCTGGTGCGCGGGATCGGCACCCCGGCGTGCAGCCAGGCCTGGGAGGTCAGCCCGGAGCAGTCGAAGACCGTCGGCCCCGAGCCGCCCCACACGTAGGGCTTGCCGAGCTGGGCGAAGGCGTAGGCGACCGCCGCCGCGCCCGCCGCGGAGGGCTTCGCGCCGTCCTTGCCCAGCACGCCCGAGGCCAGCAGCGCGAGCTGGGCCGCGCTCGCCTGCTGCTGCTCCAGCTGCGACAGCTCCGAGCGCTGTGCGCCGGTCAGGTTGGAGACCAGCTGCTCGACCCCGGTGAGCTCCTTGTTGATGCCGTCCTTGACCTTGCCCTGGGCCGTGACCAGTTGCGCGACGCGCTGCTGTGCGTCGACGGCCGCGCTCTGCGCGCCGACCAGGGCGGCCCGGTCGTCGGCGAGCTGGGTGATCAGCTGAGCCTGTGAGTGGGCGGCGGCGTCGAGCAGTTCCTTGTTGCTCATCAGGGCCTGCGGGTTGTCCGCGAAGAGCAGCCGGGTGAGGTCGGAGATGTCGCCGTCCCGGTACTGCTGCGAGGCGAGCGCGCCGGCCAGCTCGGTCCCGGCGTCGAGCTGCGTCTGCGCGTTCTGGACCTGGACCTGGAGCTCCAGCACGTCGGTCTGCGCCTGGGTCAGCTGCTCGGACATGGCGTCGTACTTCTGGGTCGCCGTCTCCATCTGCTGGTACAGGGAGTGCAGGCGGTTCAGGATCGGCAGCAGGGTCTGCTCGGCCTGGGTCAGAGCGGCCGTGCCGCCCGTCGCCGTCGTCCCGCCGCTGCCGCCCGTGGGGGCCGCGGTCGCCGTACCCGCCGGCAGCACCGCCAGCGACACCGCCGCGAGCAGCAGGCCGCAGCGCAGCACACCCCGCAGCCATGGACGTCGGCCCATACCCCCGCTGCCCAGCACTCCGCCCCGCCCTTCGTCTCGCTTCGCCAGGTCGGCCCCTCCCCGGGAGCCCGCTCGTGATGAGCGACCCGGGCGATCCTCCCATGTCGGCATCGCCATGGGCAGTGCACGTCCTGGATTCTGAGAGCTCTCACACCTGGACCGTTGCCTGCCAGCGGACCATCGACCCGTGAATGTGATGCACGACTCACCTTCCCGCGCGCCCAACGGGAGTTGAACGCTGGATCCCAGGCGCCGGACGGGTGCCGCATGCCACGGAAGATCAACCTATGCCCTGTTTGTCATGTTTCCGCAGCTGCATCAACCTCGAATAGTGCGTCAGTTAACCTTCCGTTCACCGAAGGTCCCTACGGTCACGCTCGCGGCGACCGCCGTATCCGCTGAGACGATTGTTTGGGCATGGAACACATCTCGTTCCTGGTGACCGCCGTAGTGATCACGGCTCTCGCCTTCGACTTCACCAACGGCTTCCACGACACGGCCAACTCGATGGCCACCTCGATCGCCACTGGAGCTCTGCGGCCCAAGGTCGCCGTCGCGATCTCCGCGGCGCTGAACCTCGGCGGAGCGTTCCTCTCCGTCGCCGTCGCCAAGACCATCTCCGGCGGAATCCTCGACGAGAAGGCGGGCCTCAAGCCGCAGATCGTCTTCGCCGCCCTGATCGGCGCCATCGTCTGGAACCTCGTCACCTGGCTGCGCGGCATCCCGTCCAGCTCGTCCCACGCGCTGTACGGCGGCCTGCTCGGCGCGACGCTCGCGGCGGTCGGCACCAAGGGCGTCCACTTCGACGTCGTCGCCACCAAGATCCTGATCCCGGCGATCGCGTCGCCCGTCGTCGCGGGCATCGCCGCCTGGGGCGCGACCAAGCTGGCCTACCGGGCGACCCGCAGGAGCGACGGCGCGACCAGCGCCAAGGGCTTCAAGGCGGGCCAGATCGCCTCGTCCATGCTGGTCTCCGTCGCGCACGGCACCAACGACGCGCAGAAGACCATGGGCGTCATCACGCTGACCCTGATCACCGCCGGTTCCCTGGCCCCGCACTCCAGCCCGCCGCTCTGGGTCATCCTGGCCTCCGGCGTGGCGATCGCGGCCGGCACCTACATCGGCGGCTGGCGCATCATCCGCACCATGGGCAAGGGCATCACCGAGATCGAGCCCGCCCAGGGCTTCACCGCGCAGACCGCGGCCGCGACGGTCATCCTGACCTCCTCGCACATGGGCTTCGGCCTGTCCACCACGCACGTCTGCTCCGGCGGCATCATGGGCGCCGGCAAGGGCCGCGCCGACGGCGTCGTGCACTGGTCGACCGCGCGCCGGATGGCCTACGCCTGGGGCCTGACCCTGCCCGCCGCGGGCGCCGTCGGCGCGCTCGGCGTGCTGCTGGCCGACCAGGGCGCCTGGGGCGAGATCGCGCTGGCCGTGCTCGGCGCGGGCTTCTCCGCCTGGATCTACCTGGTCTCGCGCCGGCAGAAGGTCGACGCCGGCAACGTCGTCGCCGAGGAGATCACGGTCGCGGCCGAGCTCCAGCCGACCACCCCCACCACCGCCCCCGTCGCGGCCTGAGGAGGACACCCGAGATGAAGATCGACTGGGCTGCCCTGGGCAACACCTTCGGCGTGAGTCTGCTGATCACGCTGGCCGTGGTCGGCGCGTTCTGCGCCGGCATCATGGCGCTGAGCCGCAAGGAGCGCGTCTCCGGCGGCGCGGCGACCGCCTCGCTGGGCGCGGCCGTGATCTGCTTCGCCGCCTGCGCGGCGGCGGTCGGCTACGGCTTCTACATGATCGCGCAGAAGTGACGGCCTGATCGCTCGTACGCACGGGGCCCGCGGGCCCGTCGCTCCACCCGGTGGTGGAACGGCGGAGCCGCGGGCCCCGTCGCGTCTCCCGGCCGGTACCGGAAGAACGTGCGCCGGGCTCAGAAGGAGGTGGCTCCGGTCGACTGCTGCGCTCCGGAGGCGGCGGCAGGCGGATCGGCCCGGTCGAGGTCCGGACGGCCGCCGCGCGGCTTCATCGCGGTCGCGACCAGCGTCGCGGCGACGCCGACGACGACCCAGGCGATCAGCACCAGCAGCGGCTTGGTGATCGCGGTCCCCTCGAAGTAGGCGATCGAGCGGTTCAGGCTGGTGCCCGCGCCGTTCGGCAGCCACGGGCCGATGGCGCGCCAGAAGGGCGGCATCAGCGGCGGCGGGAAGACCCCGCCCGAGCTCGGGTTCCCGAGGATCACGAAGAGCAGCACCGCGATGCCGATGCCGACGACGTCGAAGAAGCACTCCAGCGCCATCGTGACCGCGCCGACGCCGAAGACCACCAGCGTGCCGACGCCCCACAGGGCCATCAGGCTGCCCGGCAGCGCGTGCAGGATCGGTCCGGCGACGAGCGCGCCGCCGATGCCGGCCGCGATCGAGTAGAGCAGGAGCGTGCCGAGCCGGATGACGGCCCGCTTCAGGTTGGCCGGCCGGGTGCCCGCGCTGATGCCGAGCAGCGAGGCGACCAGGTAGCCGCCGACGCACCAGCCGATCGCCAGGTAGAAGCCGGACAGGCCCTCCGCGTCCCCGGCCGCGAGCGGCACCACGTCGGTGACGGCGAGGGTGCGGTGCTGCTGCTGCTCGACGCCGGTGACGATCCGGATGATCGCGGTGGCCAGCGCGGGGCCCGAGGCGTTGGCGACGAGCAGCCTGTCCTGGGTTCCGGCCGGGTTGACGACCAGCGCGGAGTAGAGCTTCTGGTCCTTGATCTGCCCGATCGCGGTGGCCTCGTCCGGGAGCGGCCTGGCGTCGAGCACCTGGTCGGGCAGCGCGTTCAGGCCCGCCACCGTCTGCGCGGCGACCTGCGGCGGGGCGACGACGCCGATGGACGCGCGGTCGGGGTAGGGGCGGTGCAGCGCGCCGATGTAGGACACGATGAAGCCGAGTTGGAGCAGGAGCACCGCCACGACCAGCAGGGCCGTCCGACCGTTGACGGCGTCCTTCAGTTCGGCGCCGAAGCCGCGCCTCCCGCCCGGCTCCCTGTTTCCGCTCAGTCCACTGGCCATCGGGTCGTCCGTTCGTCCTTGAGGCATGAAACGGACAGAACATTACATTTCGGAACATCGTCACAGGCGGAGGCGCGCCGATCGTTTGCAGACGCCCCTTGTGCGGCGGGAGGTCCGTGCGAAATGATCCGTCCCGGTCAAAAGCGAACTGAAACAGCGTCAACTTGCGCTAATTCCGGAAAGGTTGTGCAGAGTGACCGAGACGCCCCTCTGGCTCCAGGGCCGCGAGGCAGTCATCGCCGCCGCCTCCCCCGAGGTGTGGCGCGCGGAAGCGCCGGACTACCACTTCTCGCACGAGGTCATGCCCGCACAGCGCACGACCAGTTTCGACGCCGGTTCGCTGGAGTCGGTCGTGGAGAGCCTCGTGCAGGTCTTCGAGATGGAGGTCTCGCACAAGAAGGACCCGGCCACCTGGCTCTCGATGGTCACCGAGAAGTTCCGCACCCGCGTGAACGGCGGCGCGTGGGCGTCCGCGCAGGACATCGCGGACACCGGCAGCTACAACATCCTGGTCGGCGACAGCGCGTTCTATCCCCGGCTGGACTTCGACGGCTCGCACGAGATCTTCCACAGCGCGTTCCCGAAGGGCTTCTTCTGGGAGGTGCTGGAGGTCCTCACCCCGCCGCCGGTGGTGACCTTCAAGTGGCGCCACTGGGGCACGTTCGAGGGCGAGTACGCGGGGCACAAGCCGGACGGCAGCGTGATCGAGATGTTCGGCGTCAGCATCGCCAAGGTGAGCGAGGACGTGAAGCTGCTGGAGGTCGAGCACTTCTACGACCCCAACGCCTTCCTGTCCAAGCTCACCGCCGGCTGCCCGATCGCCCACTGACGCGCCCAAGGGGCGCGAGGCTCTGCTTGATCAACTGCGTGCGCGAGCAGAGCCTCGCGCCCCTGAGGTGCAACCACATGTCCGAGCGCCGGTGGCTCTCAGAAGCGGGGAGCGCGGCCTTCCAGGAAGGCGGCGAGGCCCTCGCGGACGTCGGGGGTGACGCGGGAGGCGCGTTCCCAGGGGGCAACCGCCGCCTGGGGGTCCGCGTCGGTGACCGTCGCGTCGACGACGGCCTTGGCCGCGCCCTGGGTCTGGGCGGAGCGGGCGGCGAGTGTCCGGGCGAAGGTCAGCGCGCGGGCGTGCAGCGTGGGCGCGTCCGCCGTCACCTCGTCGACCAGGCCGAAGGTCAGCGCCTGCTCCGCCGTCACCAGTTCGGCCGAATACAGCAGGTACTTCGCCCGCGCCGGACCCAGCAGGCGGGCCAGCCGCGCCGTGGGGACCGCCGGGTAGACGATGCCCAGCCGGGCCGGGGTGATCCCGAACCTCGCGCCCCGCGCGGCGAAGCGCAGGTCGCAGGCCACCGCCAGCTGGCAGCCGCCGCCCACGCAGGGACCGTCCACGACCGCCAGGGTCGGATGCGGGAAGTCCGCGAGCGCGGTCTCCGCCGCGACGTTGGTCGCGTGGTACTCGTCGGCCGCCTCCGGGCTCGCGTAGACGTCGGCCAGCTCAGCGATGTCCGCTCCGGCGCTGAACGCCCCGCCGGAGCCCGTCAGCAGCAGGACCCGGACACCGGGCTCCTCGGCCAGCCGGGTCAGCAGCGGCGGCAGCGCGGCCCACTGCGCCCGGGTCAGCGCGTTGCGCTTCTCGGGCCGGTCGAGGGTGAGCACCGCGACACCGTCCTCGCCCAGGCCGAGCCGGAGGCCGGGAACGCCGTAGTCGAGCTCCTTGCGGTCGCTTGTGAGCACCTGTTCTCCTCGATCGGTCGGACTGCCGCACTCCGATCGTCCGTCAGATGCTCGGCGCGCGGATATGTGACGTTCTGCATATCGTCGGGACAGTGAGCTCCCTGGACCGACGAACCGTGCTGCGCGGCGCCACCCTCGGCGCCGCCGCCTCGCTGCTCGGCGCCTGCGCGAGCGGCGCGACGCCGCACGCGAACCCCGGCCCGAGCCGCAGCGCCGGTGCGGCGACCACCGCCGGTGGGAGCCCGGCCGCCGGCTCCCCGTCAGCCGCTCCGGCGCTCTCCGCCGGGCTCCCCTTCGAGATCCGCAGTGGGCCGACCACCACGCAGCGGCTCGCGCTCACCTTCCACGGCCAGGGCGACCCCGCCGTCGCCCGCAGCCTGCTGGCCGAGGCCGAGCGGGCCGACGCCAGGGTCACCGTGATGGCCGTGGGCAGCTGGCTGGACGCCTACCCCGAGCTGGCGAAGCGCGTCCTCGACGGCGGACACGAGCTCGGCAACCACACGCAGAACCACCGCGCCATCTCCGACCTGCCAGCCGACCAGGCGTACGCCGAGATCGCCCGGTGCGCGCAGCGGCTGCGCGAGCTGACCGGCAGCATCGGCACCTGGTTCCGGCCCTCCCAGGCGCAGGACTGCACCCCCGCCGTCGCCGCCCAGGCGCGCCGCGCCGGGTACGCGCACTGTCTCTCCTACGACGTGGACTCGCTCGACTACCAGGACCCCGGCGCCGCCGCCGTCACCCGGACGGTGCTCGACCAGGCCCGGGCCGGGTCCGTGGTCTCCCTGCACTTCGGGCACGCCGGCACCGTGGCGGCACTGCCCGGAATCCTTGACGGCCTGCACCGGCGCGGACTCCGCGCTGTCACGACCTCGGAGCTGCTGAGCTGATGCGCACTCACCGCCTTGCCACCGCCGCTGCCCTGAGCGCCACCGCGCTGCTGGTCAGCACCGCCTGCTCCACCGGCGGGGCGTCGACCGGGAACGCCGTGGGAAAGCCCGCCGCAAAACCGGCCGCGGGCTCGGCGGCGGCGGGCGCCGCCGAGCAGGCCAAGAGCGGGGACGCGTATCTGCCGGGTATGCCGCCGCCGCTCTCCCCCACCGACGTCTACGCCGCCGACCGGCCGAACGAGCTGTCGCCGGTGGTGAAGAGCTTCCCCTCCCGGGTCTACGTGCCGAACACGCTCAGCAACACGGTCACCGTCATCGACCCCGCCACCTACAAGGTGATCGACACCATTCCGGTCGGCGACCAGCCGCAGCACGTGGTGCCCTCCTGGGACCTGAAGACGCTCTGGGTCAACAACGACCTCGGCAACACCCTCACCCCGATCGACCCGGCCACCGGCAAGGCGGGCGCGACGGTCGACGTGCACGACCCGTACAACCTCTACTTCACGCCGGACGGCAAGTACGCCGTGGTGATGGCCTCCGCCGACCACCAGCTGGTCTTCCGCGACGCGCACACCATGAAGGTCGTGAAGGCGATCCCGTCCCAGTGCGCCGGCGTCAACCACGCGGACTTCTCGCCCGACGGCAAGTACTTCATCGTCTCCTGCGAGTTCTCCGGCGACCTGCTCAAGGTCGACACCGCGAAGATGGAGATCGTCGCGAAGCAGAAGATCCCGATGAACGGCTCGATGCCGCAGGACGTCAAGATCTCCCCGAACGGCAAGGTCTGGTACGTCGCCGACATGGTGGCCAACGGCGTCTGGGAACTGAACGGCGACACCTTCTCGAAGCCGCAGCTGCTGCCGACCGGCGCCGGCGCGCACGGCCTCTACGTCAGCCGTGACTCGAAGGACCTGTACATCTCCAACCGCGGCGAGGGCTCCGTCTCGGTCCTGGACTTCGCGACCGGGCAGCTCGTCCACAAGTGGTGGATCCCCGGCGGCGGCAGCCCGGACATGGGCGGCGTCTCCGCGGACGGCAAGGTGCTCTGGCTCACCGGCCGCTACAACAGCGTCGTCTACGCGATGTCGACGGCCGACGGCAAGCTGCTCGCCAAGATCCCGGTCGGCGACGGCCCGCACGGTCTCTGCGTCTACCCGCAGCCCGGCCGCTACTCGCTCGGGCACACCGGCGTCTTCCGCTGAGGCACAGAGCCGGTCAGCAGGTCAGCCGGACTGCTCCAGCTCGGCGCGGGCGCGGGCGATCTCCTCGGCGGAAATGGTCAGGGTCTCGGCCGGGTCGGGCTTGGGTTCGAGCTCGGCGCGGCCCGAGGCGTCACTGAGCTTGATCAGCAGCGCGACCATCACCCAGTTCGCGACGGTGGAGGAACCACCCTGGGCGAGGAACGGCAGCGCCTTTCCGGTCTGCGGGATCAGTCCGATGACGCCGCCGGTGACGACGAAGACCTGCAGCACGAGCGCGGCCGCGAGGCCCGCCGCCAGCAGCTTGCCGAAGGGGTCGGTGAGCCGGACGGCGGTGCGCAGTCCACGCTGGGCCATGACCAGGTAGAGCACCAGCACGACCATGATCCCTGCGGTGCCGAGCTCCTCGCCGACGGTGGCGAGGATCCAGTCGCTGCGCCCGGCGAAGCCGATCAGCCAGGAGTCGCCACGGCCGAGGCCGGTCCCGAGAAGACCGCCGTGCGCCAGGCTGAACAGCGACTCGGCGAGCTGCGGGGAGGAGCCGAGCGGCGGCTTGCCGGTGACCGGATTGGTCGTGTACGCGGCCATCGGGTCGAGCCAGTTGTTCACGCGGTAGGTGACGTGCGTGACCAGCGTGCCGGCCGCCACCGCGCCGCCGACGGCCATGACCGCACCGAGGACGACCCATCCGGTGCGCTCGGTGGCGACGTACAGCATGATGATGAACGCGCCGAAGAAGATCAGCGAGGTGCCCAGGTCGGACTCGAAGACGAGGACGACGAGGCTGACGGCCCAGACCACGAGGATCGGGCCCATGTTGCGGCCGCGCGGCAGCGCGATGCCCATGAACTTGCGGCCGACCAGTGCGAGCGCGTCGCGGTTGGCCATCAGGTAGCTGGCGAAGAAGACGATGATCGCGAGCTTGGTGAACTCACCCGGCTGGAACGAGAGCGGGCCGAGCCTGATCCAGCGGCGCGCGCCGTAGACGTCGCCGCCGAAGAAGGCCGGGGCGACCAGCGCGATCAGCGAGACGGCCATCAGCAGGTAGGTGTACCGGGACAGCTGCCGGTGGTGCTTGATGAGGACGATCATCCCACCGAAGATCACGATGGCTATGCCGGTCCACATCACCTGGTTCGGAACCGCCGGGGTCGAGTTGTAGACCTTGGCGTAGGAGATGTCGAGCCGGTGGATCATCACCAGGCCGAGACCGGTCAGGACCACCGCGAGCGGCAGGATCAGCGGATCCGCGTACGGCGCCCAGCGCCGCACGATCAGGTGCGAGACCACGGCCATCAGCGAGAGCCCGACCACCTGCAGGACGAAACCGCTGGGGAGCTTGCCGTTCAGGCCCAGCTCCGCGTTCACGTCCGCGAACACGCACACGATGATCGCGAACAGCAGCAGGAACAGCTCCAGGTTCCGCTTCCGCTTCGCCCCCGGTGCCACGTCCACGGCTGCACTCCGCGAGCCACGTGCGCCCATCTTCTGCACCCACCCAACACTTCGCCGACGCTCTGAGAACCGTCGCATTCTCGCAGGTCCCCTGTCCCCCTGGGGAACGCACCTGCGAGCGCTCCGGTTCTGGCCGTTGCCGCTCTGTGACGCAAGCTACGCTCGGGGCCCTGGGCATGGGGAGGGAGCTGGGATGATCCGCTGGGTGTACGCCTTCGTCGACCGGCCGCGGGAGAGCTTCGAGCGGGCCGCGGAGTTCTGGACCGCCGTCACGGACACCGCGCTGAGTCCGCGCCGCGGGGAGGACGGCGAGTTCGCGACGCTGCTGCCCGGCGGGGGCGCGGACGCGTGCGTGAAGCTGCAGGGCGGTGGCGGCCACGGCGCGCACCTCGACTTCCACGTCGACGACGTCCGGGCCTGGGTCGACCACGCGGAGGCGGCGGGCGCGCGGGTGGTCGCGGACCACGGTCGCTGGGCGGTGCTGGCCTCACCGTCGGGCCAGCAGTTCTGCGTGGGGGCGTGGGCGGGCGAGAAGGTCAGGCCGGAGGTGTTCGACGGCACCCGCCTGGACCAGGTCTGCGTCGACATCGCACCGGAGGCGTTCGAGGAGGAGTCGACCTTCTGGGGCACGCTGACCGGCTGGCCGGTGCTGACCGGCTCCCGCTCGGAGTTCCGGGTGGTCAAGCCGCCGGCGGACCTGCCGGTCCGGATCCTGCTGCAGCGCCTGGACGCGCCGCGGGCCACCGGCGCCCACCTGGACTTCGCCTGCGAGGATCGCGAGGCCGCCCGCGCGGCCCACGAGAAGCGGGGAGCGACGTTCGTCGCCGCGTTCTCCCACTGGACCGTGATGCGCGACCCCTCCGGCGGCGTCTACTGCCTCACCGCCCGCGACCCGCACACGGGCGCCCTGAAGTAGTTGCACCTTCAGGGGCGCGAGGAACTGCGCGAGAAACCACCCGAGGCGGATGGCCCTGCCCGTTGAGGACCATCCGCATGCCGGTGGCTTGTCGCGCAGTTCCTCGCGCCCCTGGGAAGTGCAGCTGCCTGTTCACCGTGAGGCGACCCGGCCGCGCGCCAGGGGCGCGCAGTTCCTCGCGCCCCTGGGGTGGTGCACGCTACGCGGCGATCGTCTCCTTACGGAGCTGGACCGCCGGCTCCAGGGCCAGGTCGAGGACCTGGCGGACGTCGGAGACCGCGTGGACGGTGAGGCGGGAGAGGACCTCGGCCGGGACGTCGTCCAGGTCGGCCTCGTTGCGGGAGGGGATCAGGACGGTGGTGATCCCGGCCCGGTCCGCCGCCAGCAGCTTCTGCTTGACGCCGCCGATCGGCAGCACCCTGCCGGTCAGCGAGACCTCGCCCGTCATCGCGACATCCGGCCGCACCTTCCGGCCGGACAGCAGGGAGGCCAGGGCCGTCGTCATCGTGACGCCCGCGCTCGGGCCGTCCTTCGGGACCGCGCCCGCCGGGACGTGGAGGTGGACGCCGCGCTCGCGCAGCGAGGTCACCGGCAGTTCGAGCTCCGCCCCGTGCGACCGCAGGAAGCTGAGCGCGATCTGCGCCGACTCCTTCATGACCTCACCCAGCTGACCGGTCAACTGCAGGCCGCTGCCGCCCGTCTCCGGGTCGTTCAGCGAGGCCTCGACGAAGAGGACGTCGCCGCCCGCGCCGGTGACCGCCAGGCCCGTCGCGACGCCCGGCACCGCGGTCCGCCGCTCCTCCGGCTCCTGCGCGTGCTCCGGGGTGAACCGGGGCCGGCCGATCAGGCCGCGCAGGTCGGACTCGGCGACGGTGCGCGGCAGCTCCGCGCCCTCCTCGCCGAGCTCCTGCTGGGCCGCGACCTTGCGCAGGATCCGCGCGACCGCGCGCTCCAGCGTGCGGACGCCCGCCTCGCGGGTGTACTCGGCCGCGAGCTTGCGCAGTGCGTCCTCCTCGACCACGACCTCGTCGCTGCCCAGGCCGGCCCGCTCCAGCTGGCGCGGGAGCAGGTGGTCGCGGGCGATGACGACCTTCTCGTCCTCGGTGTAGCCGTCCAGGCGCACCAGCTCCATCCGGTCGAGCAGCGGCTCGGGGATGGCCTCCAGCACGTTGGCCGTGGCGAGGAAGACCACGTCGGAGAGGTCGAGCTCGACCTCCAGGTAGTGGTCGCGGAAGGTGTGGTTCTGGGCCGGGTCCAGGACCTCCAGCAGCGCCGCCGCCGGGTCGCCGCGGTAGTCGGAGCCGACCTTGTCGATCTCGTCGAGCAGCACGACCGGGTTCATCGAACCGGCCTCCTTGATCGCCCGCACGATGCGGCCGGGCAGCGCGCCGACGTAGGTGCGCCGGTGGCCCCGGATCTCCGCCTCGTCGCGGACGCCGCCGAGGGCGACGCGGACGAACTCACGTCCCATGGCCCGCGCGACACTCTCGCCCAAGCTGGTCTTTCCGACCCCGGGCGGACCGACCAGGGCGAGCACCGCACCGCCGCGGCGGCCGCCGACCAGGCCGAGACCGCGGTCGGCCCGGCGCTTCCTGACCGCGAGGTACTCGACGATCCGCTCCTTGACGTCGTCCAGACCGAAGTGGTCCGCGTCCAGCACGGCCCGCGCGCCGGCGATGTCGTAGGCGTCCTCGGTCCGCGTGTTCCAGGGGAGCTCCAGGACCGTGTCCAGCCAGGTGCGGATCCAGCTGCCCTCGGGGGACGCGTCCGAGGAGCGCTCCAGCTTGTCGACCTCCTTGAGGGCGGCCTCCTTGACCTTCTCGGGCAGGTCGGCGGCCTCGACGCGGGCGCGGTAGTCCTCCTCCTCGGAGTCCGGCTCGCCGTTGAGGTCGGCCAGCTCCTTCTTCACCGCGTCGAGCTGGCGGCGGAGCAGGAACTCCTTCTGCTGCTTCTCCATGCCCTCCTGGACGTCCTTGCGGATGGTCTCCTGGACCTCCGCCTCGGCCAGGTGGTCCTTCAGCAGCTGCAGCGAGACCTTGAGCCGGGTGATCGGGTCGAGCTCCTCCAGCACCTGGACCTTCTGGGCCACGGTCAGGAAGGGGGCGTACCCGATGTTGTCGGCGAGCTCGGAGACGCCCTCCATCTGGGCGACCCGGTCGACGACCTGCCACGCGCCGCGCTTCTGCAGCCAGGTGGTGGTCAGCGCCTTGTACTCGCGGACGGTCTCGGCGACGGAGCCGGGCAGCGGCGAGGGGACCGGGGTCTCCTCGACCGCGACGGCCTCGACCCAGAGGGCCGCGCCGGGGCCCGTCGTGCCCGCCCCGATCCTGACCCGGCGCACGCCGCGCACCAGCGCGGCAGGGTCGCCGTCGGCGAGACGGCCGACCTGCTCGATCGTGGCCAGCGTGCCGATCGCGCCGTAGGCGCCGTCGACCCGCGGGACGAGCAGCACGCGCGCCTTGCGGGCGTTGGCCACCGTCCTGATGCCGGGGGCGTGCGCCCCCGTCTCCCGGACCGCCGCCTGCGCGGCCTCCACAGCGGCACGGACGTCCTGGTCGGAAAGGTCGAGCGGAACGACCATGCCGGGGAGTACCGCGTCGTCGTCGAGCGGCAGCACCGGCAGGGTGAGCGTTGCGGAAGTCGAAGCCATGATCTCTCCCCTGGCATGCAAGTTGAGTTACCTGCACTAAAGGTTCATGACCCTCGCATTGTTCCCCGGGGGCTGTTCGCTCTGAGCGATCAGCGGCGTCGGGCACGATAGTGCCCATGTCCACCCACCACGAGGGCGCTCGCGACACCGACGCCGACGCCACCCCCGAACTGCTCGACCGGCGCGAAGGCCCCTTCGGCGAGGTCGCGCTGCGGCGCCGCGGCGCGCACTTCGAGATCATCGCCAACGGGACCTTCCTGATGGACACCTCCGACGGCCGGTCGGAGCGCATGCTCATCAGCGCCGCGCTGGACGCGCTGGATTCCCCGCGCGGGGCGCACCTGCTGATCGGGGGGCTCGGCGTGGGCTTCTCGCTCGCCGAGGCCTCGCAGGACCGGCGCCCCGGACGGATCACCGTCGTCGAGCGGGAGGCCGCGATCATCGAATGGCATACGGAGGGTGACGCCCCGTTGGCCCCGTTCGCCGGTACCGGGCACGCGGACCCGCGCACCGAGATCGTCCACGCGGACCTGCTGGAGCACCTGCGCACCACCGAGGTCCGCTACGACGCGCTCTGCCTCGACATCGACAACGGCCCCGACTGGACCGTGACCGAGTCCAACGACTCCCTGTACAGCGAGGCAGGCCTGGACCTGCTCGACCGGACGCTCTCCGACGAGGGGGTGCTGGCGGTGTGGAGCGCGGCGCACTCGAGGGAGTTCGAGTCACGGCTGCGCGCCCGTTTCGCCCGGATCGAAGTGATCGAGGTGCCGGTCCATGTGGAGCGCGGCGCTCCCGATGTCGTGTACCTGTCCTCGCGCGTCTAGGTGACGCACGGTATGGTCTCGGACCGTGCCCACCCCCCGAAGGGTCGGTTTATCCCACGACGGCCTGCCACAGCGGGCCTCCGGTCCGTACGCTGCGATTGCGAGTGAATGGCAGCGGCTCGGTGGGGGCACCGTACGAACCGTACGAACCGGAGGGTCCGATTCAGCCCGGACCCGAGAACGCGAGGCCCTGGGGGCGGTGGCGTGACCGTGACGGATGTACAGCAGCAGACGAACAATGGCCTGGGCAACCAGCGCAGAGTGCTGGTGGTCGAGGACGAACCGACGATCGCCGAGTCGATCGCCGCCCGGCTGGGCGCAGAGGGCTTCCGCGTCGCCGTCTCCCACGACGGCCCGACGGCCGTGGACTGCTTCCAGACCTGGCAGCCCGATCTGGTCGTGCTCGACGTGATGCTGCCCGGCTTCGACGGCCTGGAGGTATGCCGCAGGATCCAGGCACAGCGCCCCGTGCCGGTGCTGATGCTCACCGCGCGTGACGACGAGACGGACCTGCTGGTCGGCCTCGGCGTCGGTGCGGACGACTACATGACCAAGCCCTTCTCGATGCGAGAGCTGGCCGCACGGGTCAACGTGCTGCTCCGCCGGATCGAGCGGGCCCAGCTGGCCGCACGCACCCCGATGGGCGGCACGCTGCGCCTGGGCGATCTTGAGATCGACCACATCCAGCGCCGGGTCAGGGTCTCCGGTGACGACGTCCACCTGACCCCCACCGAGTTCGACCTGCTGGCCTGCCTGGCGCAGCAGCCGCGCGCGGTGCTGACCAGGGAGCAACTGCTCGCCGAGGTCTGGGACTGGACCGACGCCTCGGGCACCCGCACCGTGGACAGCCACGTGAAGGCACTGCGCCGGAAGATCGGCGCGAACTGGATCCGGACCGTCCACGGCGTCGGCTACGCGCTGGAGTCGCCGAACCCGTGAGCCTCCCCGGCCCGTCGGCCCCCGACCGGAGGCCCCGAGCCGGGAGGCTCGACCCGAAAGCCCCCGACCTGTGAGGACCTGGTGAGCAGGAAGGCCCCACACCCACGCACCACCGCGACGCCGCCCCGGGCGTCGCGCTCCGAGCCGCGCCCGGGCCGGGCCGAGCGGTTCTGGGCCGGGATGCGCCCCCTGGACCCGCTGCGCTCGGTCAAGGCCAGGCTGAACGTGCTCGTGCTGACCTCGGTCTGCATCTCCACGCTGATGGTCGTCCTGGCGCTGAACTCCTCCACCCAGATCCGGGTGGTCATGGTCTTCTCGGTGATCGCCTCGCTGCTGATCACCCAGCTGCTGGCGCACGGCATGACCGCGGGGCTGCGCGAGATGACCGCCGCCGCGCGCGCCATGGCCGCCGGCGACTACACCCGCCGCGTGCACACCCGCTCGCTCGACGAGGTCGGCGAGCTGGCCGTGGCCTTCAACACCATGGCCGACGACCTCGCCGCCGCGGACCAGCAGCGGCGCGAGCTGATCGCCAACGTCTCGCACGAGCTGCGCACCCCCATAGCCGCGCTGCGCGCCGTGCTGGAGAACGTCGTGGACGGCGTGGTGGAGCCGAAGCCGGCCACCATGGCCGCCGCCCTGGAGCAGACCGAGCGGCTCGGCCGCCTGGTCGCCCACCTGCTGGACCTCTCCAAGCTGGCGGACGGGGTCGCCTCGCTGGAGCTGCGCGACTTCGAGGTGGAGCCCTTCCTCGCGGGCGTCGTGCGCGGGCTCACCGTGGACGGCTCGGTCTCCGGCGGGGCCAGCAGGAGACGCACGGACGTCTCGCTGCGCCTGGACGTCTCCGCCAGGCTCACCGCCACCGCCGACCCGGAGCGGCTGCACCAGGTCGTCGCCAACCTGGTCGACAACGCCTGCCGGCACAGCCCCAAGGACGGCACCGTCACGGTCCGCGCCCGGCGCGCCGAGGACGGCGGCCTCCAGGTGGACGTCGCGGACGAGGGCCCCGGCATCTCCCCCGAGGACCGGGCCCGGGTGTTCGAACGCTTCGGGCGCGGCAGCGTGGCCACGGCCCAGGGTCCGGGGGCCGACGGCGGCACCGGCCTCGGTCTGGCGATCGCCCGCTGGGCGGTCGAGCTGCACGAGGGCACCATCGCGGTGGCCGACGCCCCCGCGGGCTGTCTGATCCGGGTCAGCCTGCCGGGACCCCGCCGCCCGCAGACGATCCTGCCGCACGGGCAGTCCTGAACCGCAAGAACGCCCGAATCAGGCTCCCCCCACCGCACGAACAGCCACTCGTTCTCCCCCATCACGTCCAAGATCTAACCTTGTTTTTCGGCCAATGTTTGCGGCCGGACTGTGATCTGGGCGACGCTTGCTCTGCGGGACCTGCGCGGACGTGCGGCGGAGGCGTAGCCTTACTACCCGCTGTCCACCATCCACACGGAAGCGGAAGAGGGCGGTTGCCGCCGTGTCGTCACAGTCCCCCCATAACTCGAACAGCTCACCTGCCACAACGGTCGAGGCCGGCCCCGGTGCCGCCTTCGGACCGAACGAGTGGCTCGTGGACGAGATCTACCAGCAGTACCTCCAGGACCCGAACTCGGTCGACCGGGCCTGGTGGGATTTCTTCGCCGACTACAAGGCGAGCGCTGCGAAGGCAGGCTCCGCCACCGCCGGCACGGCCCAGAACGCGGGTGCCACCGCCGTCGTCGTGACCGGGGCGTCCGCAGCGCCGACGGCCCCGGCAGCGGCAGCCGTCCCCGCACCGGCTGCCCCTCCGGCCGCCGTCCCCGCACCGTCCCCCGCAGCCGCTCCGGCTGCCGCGGCCGCGCCTCTCACCCAGAAGCCGGCTGCGCCCTCCGCGCCGACCCAGCGCGTTCCGGCCACTCCGGCCCAACCTGCCGACACCGTGAAGGACAGCACCAACGTGACCGCCGCCGCCGAGGCACCGTCAGGCCCTGAGCTCGTCGCACTGAAGGGCCCCGCGGCCCGCATCGTGACGAACATGGACGCCTCGCTCTCGATGCCCACCGCGACCAGCGTGCGCGCCATCCCGGCGAAGCTGCTGATCGACAACCGCATCGTGATCAACAACCACCTCAAGCGCGCCCGCGGCGGCAAGGTGTCCTTCACGCACATCATCGGCTACGCCATGGTCCAGGCGATCAAGTCGATGCCGGCGATGAACCACGGCTTCACGGAGAAGGACGGCAAGCCCTTCCTGGTCAAGCCGGACCACATCAACCTCGGCCTGGCGATCGACCTGACCAAGCCGAACGGCGACCGGCAGCTGGTCGTGGCCGCGATCAAGAAGGCCGAGACGCTCGACTTCTTCGGCTTCTGGCAGGCCTACGAGGACATCGTCCGCCGCGCCCGGCAGAACAAGCTCACCGTCGACGACTTCTCCGGCGTGACCTGCTCGCTGACCAACCCCGGCGGCATCGGCACCGTCCACTCCGTGCCGCGCCTGATGCCCGGCCAGGGCACCATCCTCGGCGTCGGCTCGATGGAGTACCCGGCCGAGTTCCAGGGCTCCGCCGAGGAGACGCTGGCGCGGATGGGCGTCTCCAAGGTGATGACGCTGACGTCCACCTACGACCACCGGGTCATCCAGGGCGCGCAGTCCGGCGAGTTCCTGCGCACCATGCACCAGCTGCTGCTGGGCCAGGGCGAGTTCTACGACAAGATCTTCGAGTCGCTGCGCATCCCGTACGAGCCGGTCCGCTGGGCCACCGACGTGGCCCGCGGCCACGACAACGAGGTCAACAAGACCGCCCGCGTGATGGAGCTGATCCACTCCTTCCGCGTGCGCGGCCACCTCATGGCCGACACCGACCCGCTGGAGTACAAGCAGCGCAAGCACCCGGACCTCGATGTCCAGGCGCACGAGCTCACCCTGTGGGACCTGGAGCGCGAGTTCGCCGTCGGCGGCTTCGCCGGCCACACGATGATGAAGCTCCGCGACATCCTCGGCGTGCTGCGCGACTCGTACTGCCGCACCGTCGGCATCGAGTACATGCACATCCAGGACCCGAAGCAGCGCCGCTGGATCCAGGCCCGCGTCGAGCGCGGCCACGACCGCCCGGAGCGCGAGGAGCAGCTGCGCATCCTGCGCCGCCTGAACGCGGCGGAGGCCTTCGAGACCTTCCTGCAGACCAAGTACGTCGGCCAGAAGCGCTTCTCGCTGGAGGGCGGCGAGTCCGTCATCCCGCTGCTGGACGCGGTGCTCGACTCGGCCGCCGAGGCCCGCCTGGACGAGTCCGTCATCGGCATGGCCCACCGCGGCCGCCTGAACGTGCTGGCCAACATCGTCGGCAAGTCCTACGCGCAGATCTTCCGCGAGTTCGAGGGCAACCTCGACCCGAAGTCGATGCACGGCTCCGGCGACGTGAAGTACCACCTGGGCTCCCAGGGCACCTTCACCGGCCTGGACGGCGAGACGATCAAGGTCTCGCTCGCCGCCAACCCGTCCCACCTGGAGGCGGTCGACCCGATCGTCGAGGGCATCGCCCGCGCCAAGCAGGACATCCTGGACAAGGCCGGCGACTCCTTCGACGTGCTGCCGATCCAGATCCACGGCGACGCGGCCTTCGCGGGCCAGGGCGTGGTGGCCGAGACGCTGAACATGTCGCAGCTGCGCGGCTACCGCACCGGCGGCACCGTGCACGTGGTGATCAACAACCAGGTCGGCTTCACCGCCGCCCCGGCCGCCTCGCGCTCCTCGATGTACTGCACCGACGTGGCGCGCATGATCGAGGCCCCGATCTTCCACGTGAACGGCGACGACCCCGAGGCCGTGGTCCGCGTCGCGCGGCTGGCCTTCGAGTTCCGCCAGGCGTTCCACAAGGACGTCGTCATCGACCTCATCTGCTACCGCCGCCGCGGTCACAACGAGGCCGACAACCCGAGCTTCACCCAGCCGCTGATGTACGACCTGATCGACAAGAAGCGCTCGGTGCGCAAGCTCTACACCGAGGGCCTGATCGGTCGCGGCGACATCACCCTGGAAGAGGCCGAGCAGGCGCTCAAGGACTACCAGGACCAGCTGGAGAAGGTCTTCGCGGAGGTCCGCGAGGCCAACGTGACGCCGGTCCCCGCCGTGTCCGAGCGTCCGCAGGCGACCTTCCCGGTCGCGGTGGGCACCGGCATCTCCCAGGAGATGGTCAAGCGCATCGCCGAGTCCCAGGTCGCGCTGCCCGACTGGCTGACGGTGCACCCGCGTCTGCTGCCGCAGCTGCAGCGCCGCGCCGCCATGATCGAGGACGGCACCATCGACTGGGCCATGGGCGAGACCCTCGCCATCGGCTCGCTGCTGATGGAGGGCCACCCGGTCCGTCTGGCCGGCCAGGACAGCCGCCGCGGCACCTTCGGCCAGCGGCACGCGGTGCTGGTCGACAACAAGACCGGCGAGGACTACACCCCGCTCCTCTACCTGACGGAGGACCAGGCCCGCTACACCGTCTACGACTCGCTGCTCTCCGAGTACGCGGCGATGGGCTTCGAGTACGGCTACTCGCTGGCCCGTCCGGACGCGCTGGTGATGTGGGAGGCGCAGTTCGGCGACTTCGTGAACGGCGCCTCGACGGTGGTGGACGAGTTCATCACCTCCGCCGAGACCAAGTGGGGCCAGAACTCGGGCGTCACGCTGCTGCTCCCGCACGGCTACGAGGGCCAGGGGCCGGACCACTCGTCCGCGCGTCCCGAGCGCTTCCTGCAGATGTGCGCGGAGAACAACATGACGGTCGCGATGCCGACGCTCCCGTCGAACTACTTCCACCTGCTGCGCTGGCAGGTCCACAACCCGCACCACAAGCCGCTGATCGTCTTCACCCCGAAGTCGATGCTGCGTCTGAAGGCGGCGGCGTCGAAGGCGGACGAGTTCACCTCGGGCGGCTTCCGCCCGGTCATCGGCGACTCCACGGTCGACCCGGCGAACGTGCGCAAGGTCGTGATCACGGCCGGCAAGTTCTACTACGACCTGGAGGCCGCCCGCACCGAGCGCGGCATCACCGACACGGCGATCGTCCGCGTCGAGCGGCTGTACCCGCTGCCGGTGGCGGAGCTCCAGGAGGAGCTCAAGCGCTACGGCGCCGACGTGCAGTACGTGTGGGCGCAGGAGGAGCCTTCGAACCAGGGCGCGTGGCCGTTCATCGCGCTCAACCTGGTGGACCACATCGACGTCGTGGTCGGCCCCTCCGCCAACCGCGGCCGGCTGCGCCGGGTCGCGCGCCAGGCCTCGTCCGCCCCGGCGGTCGGCTCGGCGAAGCGGCACGCGCAGGAGCAGCAGGGCCTGGTCGACGAGGTGTTCTCGCTCTGACTCGCCGGTCCTGACCGGCGGCCCTGACGTAGTGTGAGGGCAGTACCGACGGGCCCGGTCCCGCGTTCGCGCGGGACCGGGCCCTTCTGCTTGGGAGACATGGATGTACTTCACCGACCGTGGCATCGAGGAACTGCAGAGCCGCCGTGGCGAGGAGGAGGTCGGCTTCGACTGGCTGGCCGACCGGCTGCAGGAGTTCGTCGACCTGAACCCCGAGTTCGAGGTGCCCATCGAGCGTCTCGCCACCTGGCTGGCGCGGCTCGACGACGAGGACGAGGAGTAGCGGCGGCCGGCGGCGGTTGGTACCGGAGGGCGAGGCGACCCTGACGCGTCCCTGAGGCGGACCCTGACTTTCGCGATATAGCTTGACTCTCGTCCGGCGCGATATATCGTGAATACCAGAGGGCGCGCCTCAGGTGGCGCGGCCAGACCCATCGGGGAGTCCGATATGTCCGAGCAGTGGACCGTCAGCGAGCCGCAGAAGCTCACCTTCGGCGAGCCGGTGCGGCGCGTGAAGGTGCGCACCATGGCGGGCGCCGTGAACGTCGTCGCGGGCGACAGCCCGGCGCGGCTCGAGGTGTCGGAGGTCGAGGGCCCGCCGCTCCAGATCACGCTGAACGGCGGCGAGCTGGAGATCACCTACGAGGATCTGCACTGGAAGGACTTCCAGTGGAAGGCGCTGGGCCGCTGGTTCGAGGGCCTGCGGCAGAAGCGCCGCGCGGTGGTCTCCCTCGTCGTCCCCGCCGACGTCGACGTCGAGATCGGCTCGGCCTCCTCCGACGCGATCGTCTCCGGCATCACCGGCCGGGTCCACGCCAACTCCGCCAGCGGCGGTCTGACGCTGGTTCGGGTCAGCGGCCCGGTGGACGCCAACACGGTTTCCGGCGCCGTGGAGGCCCACGAGACGTCCGGAGGGCTTAAGATCAATACCGTGTCCGGCGCGCTCACCGTCTTCGCCGGTACCAGCGGCGCGCTGAAGGCCAACTCCGTCAGCGGCGCGATGACGGTCGACCTCGACCGTCCGGCGGCCGCCGACGTGGAGCTGACCAATGTCTCCGGTGAGGTGGCCGTTCGCATCCCCGCCCCGGCGGATGCCCAGGTCCGCGCCGACACCACCAGCGGCGCCATCTCCTCCTCCTTCGACCAGCTACAGGTCAGCGGCATGTGGGGAGCCAAGCGGATCACGGGTACGCTCGGCGCGGGCACCAGCCGTGTGAAGATCACCACGGTCTCCGGCTCGGTCGCCGTCCTGCGCCGGCCCGACGAGGAGGACGCCCCCTCCGACGCCGCACCGCTCGCGATCGACTTCCAGAAGGGGGCTGACGAGGCATGAGCCGTCCTGTCTTCGCCCATGGCCGCCTGCGTCTCTACCTGCTCAAGCTGCTCGACGAGGCGCCGCGCCACGGCTACGAGGTGATACGCCTGCTGGAGGAACGCTTCCACGGGCTCTACGCCCCCTCCGCCGGGACGGTCTATCCCCGTCTGGCCAAGCTGGAGCAGGAGGGCCTGGTCGAGCACTCGGTCGAGGGCGGCCGCAAGGTCTACCGGATCACCGAGGCCGGCCGGGCCGAGCTGACCGCGCGCGGTGCGGAGCTGGCCGACCTGGAGGCAGAGATCCACGACTCCGTCTCCCAGCTCGCCGACCAGATCCGCGAGGACGTCCGCGACTCCGCGCAGGTGCTGCGTGAGGAGATGCGGGCGGCCGCGAAGGAGTCGCGCCGTCAGGTCCGCTTCGGGGACGACGCCTGGCGTGCCGACCACGACTCCTGGCAGCGCGCCAAGGAGGAGTGGCGCGTCGCCAAGGAGCAGGCCCGCGAACAGGCCCGCGAGGCCAAGGAGCAGGCCCGCTCCGCCAAGCAGGAGGCCCACGAGGCCAAGGAGCAGGCCCGCGCGGTCCGCGAGCAGGCGCGGCGCGAGGCGACGCGCATCGGCGAGCAGATCAAGTCGCACGTCAAGAGCGGCGACTGGCCGACGGGCCTCTCCGAGAGCCTCTCCGAGCTCACCCGCACCCTGAGCGGCCTGGCCGACCCGTCCCGTTGGACGCCTCCGGCGGACGGCACCACCTCCGCCGAGGAGAAGGTCGGCTTCGAGAAGGCGACGGCACCCGAGGATCTCCCGAGCTGGACCCGAGTCGACACCGAGGGCGAGCCGCTGCGCGAACTCAGCGCCCTGCTGGACCGCTTCCGCGACGAGGTCCGCGACGGCGCCCGCGACGCGGGCGTCACGCCGGCAAGCCTCCAGCGCGCCCGCGCCGTGCTGGCCGAGGCGGCCAAGCGCCTGCGCTGAGCGCGATCCTGAACGCGACCGTGCCCCGGTGAGCAGTTGCTCACCGGGGCACGGCACTGTTGTCGCTAGGGCTGAAGGACGATCTTGCCGAAGACGTCGCCCTTGGCGATGCGGGCGAAGCCCTCGCGGGCGTCGGCGAGGGGCAGCACGGAGTCGATGACCGGGCGGACGCCCGCCGTCGCGCAGAGGTTGAGCAGGCCGGCCAGCTCGTCCTTCGTGCCCATGGTCGAGCCCACGACCTTGAGCTCCAGGAAGAAGATCCGGGTCAGCTCGGCCGCAGGCGGGTTCGGGCCGCTGGTCGCGCCCGAGATGACGAGCGTGCCGCCCGGCTTGAGCGACTTGATGGAGTGGGACCAGGTCGCCGCGCCGACGGTCTCCATCACCGCGTCCACCCGGTCGGGCAGCCGCGCGCCGCTGGGGAACCAGGCGTCGGCGCCCAGCTCGACCGCCCGCACACCCTTCGCCTCGTCGCGGCTGGTCGTCCAGACCCGGAGGCCGGCAGCCTTACCGAGGACGATCAGCGCCGTGGCGACGCCGCCGCCCGCGCCCTGGACCAGGACGGTGTCGCCGGGCTTCACGTCGGCGTTGGTGAAGAGCATCCGGTAGGCCGTCAGCCAGGCCGTCGGCAGGCAGGCGGCCTCCTCGAAGGAGAGCTCGGCCGGCTTCGGCAGCAGGTTCCAGGTCGGCACCGCGACCTTCTCCGCGAAGCTGCCCTGGTACTTCTCCGTCAGGATGGTCCGCGGCTCGCGAGGGCCGACTCCGTGACCGCTCTGGCCGACGACGGAATGGAGGACGACCTCGTTGCCGTCCTCGTCGACGCCCGCCGCGTCACAGCCCAGGATCATCGGCAGCTTGTCGCCGGAGAGGCCGACGCCGCGCAGGGACCACAGGTCGTGATGGTTGAGCGAGGCGGCCTTGACGGTGACGACGCTCCAACCGGGCCGAGCCTCGGGCTCGGGACGCTCCCCGAGCTCCAGGCCGCTCAGCGGGTCGTCCGGCGTGATACGTGCGGCATAGGCAGCGAACATGCCTCGACCCTAGGGCCGCGCGCGCCCGCCGCGGAACCGCGCCACGATGTGATCTACGGCTCCGCGGCAGGCCCGTGGCGGCGCCACGATGCGATCCACGGCTCCGCGGCGGGCTTGACGCCGCGCCGCTTACGCGCGGGCGACGCCCTCGGCGCGGGCGGCTTCGGCGACGGCCTTGGTGACGGCCGGGGCGACCCGCTCGTCGAACGGGCTCGGGATGACCTTCTCCGCGGAGAGGTCGTCGCCGACCAGCCCGGCCAGCGCGTCGGCCGCGGCGATCTTCATGCCCTCGGTGATGCGGGAGGCCCGCACCTGGAGCGCACCGGCGAAGATGCCGGGAAAGGCCAGCACGTTGTTGATCTGGTTCGGGTAGTCCGAGCGGCCCGTGGCCACGACCGCCGCGTACTTGTGCGCGATGTCGGGGTGCACCTCGGGGGTCGGGTTGGCCATGGCGAAGATCAGGCAGTCTTTGGCCATCGCCGCCACCGCCTCCTCCGGCACGTTGCCGCCGGAGACGCCGATGAAGACGTCCGCGCCGACCAGCACGTCCGCGAGCGAGCCGGTCAGGCCGCCGCGGTTGGTGAGCTCGGCGATCTCGCGCTTGACGTCGGTCAGGTCGGTGCGGCCGACGTGCACGACGCCCTGGCGGTCGCAGAGCGAGACGTCGCCGATGCCCGCGCCGACCAGGATCTTGGCGATCGCGATGCCGGCCGCGCCCGCGCCGGAGATGACGGCGCGGAGGTCGGCCAGCGTGCGGCCGGTCAGTCGAGCGGCGTTCCGCAGCGCCGCGAGCGTGACGACAGCGGTGCCGTGCTGGTCGTCGTGGAAGATCGGGATGTCGAGGGCCTCCTGGAGACGGCGCTCGATCTCGAAGCAACGCGGTGCCGAGATGTCTTCGAGGTTCACTCCACCGAAGGACGGCGCGAGCCGCACGACGGTCTCGATGATCTCGTCGGTGTCCTTGGTCGCCAGCGCGATCGGCACGGCGTCGACGCCGCCGAACTGCTTGAAGAGGATCGCCTTGCCCTCCATCACGGGCAGGGAGGCCTCGGGGCCGATGTCGCCGAGTCCGAGCACGGCGGTGCCGTCGGTGACCACGGCGACCACGTTGGACTTCCAGGTGTAGTCGTTGACGAGCTCCGGCTGCTCGGCGATGGCCGTGCAGACCCGCGCGACACCGGGGGTGTAGGCAAGGGAAAGGTCGTCCGCGTCACGGACCGGGACCGTCGCGTGGATCTCCATCTTGCCGCCGCGGTGGAGAGCGAAAGCGGGGTCGATCGGCTCCTGGTCGTCGAGGGGACGGGGACTGATGATCTCGGCTGCCACGAGGACCTCTTCGTCGTCGTTCTGTGAGGGTGGGTTGAGCTGGTTACGCGTCCGGTTCGATGCCGATCTCGACACTAGTCGGGACAATGCCGCCGCAGCTTCGTCTGTTCGTCCCCCAGGATCGGTCTTCCGACCCTGCCGTGTCGTGAGATCCGCCCGCACAGACGGGGACACAAACACACATAAGTGGACAAACGGTAACGAATGCCTAACGGCGAGAGGCCGGAGGTACGGACGGTGCCTCGGCTCCGGAGCGCTGTCCTGGCTTCCGGTCCTGTGCACCACCCGGATCGGTCCCGATCCGGTAGGCCTGCTCGACTGACGGGGGTCACCCGTGTGCCGATTTTGACACAGCCCAGCTGGTTCTGGGCAGCCGGGTGCCCTCGAGAATCGGTCGGGTTCATCACAGACGACCCGAAGCGCCATACTTCTGGGACCCGCCGACCGCCCATGTCATGCAACCGCGATTCGTAATACCCTGCTCAGCAGAAGAGTCATTACTGCTCCGAGGACGCCGACTCATGGAACTCACCACCTACGCGGACTACGCCGTCAGGCTGGTCAACACCGAGGAGCCCGAGCGCGGAAAAGACGCCCTGACCAGCGTCGAAGAGATCCGCAGGCTGTTCAGTCCCGGCGGTCGCGGCGCGAAGCTGGCCGAGGAGGCCGACATCGCCCGGCTGCGCGGGGTCCGCGCGCGACTGCGCGGCGTCTTCGAGTCCGCGGCGGAGGACGAGCAGGGACGCGCTGTGGATCTGCTCAACGAACTCCTGATCGAGTACCCGGTCAGCCCGGTCATCTCGGGCCACGGCTACCTGGACGACGCGGGCCGGCCGCAGTGGCACATGCACCTGGCGGAGAACGCGCCCACCGCCACCGCGCTGTACGCGGCGCTGGCGAGCATGGGCCTGGCCATGCACCTCACCGCGCACGGGGTGGACCGGCTGGGCATCTGCCAGGCGTCGCCGTGCCGCAACGCCTACCTGGACACCTCCACCAACCGGAGCCGCCGCTACTGCAGCGACCGCTGCGCCACCCGCGCCAACGTCGCCGCCTACCGCGCCCGCAAGCGCGAAGCGGCGAGCGCGTAAGCGCTCCCCAGGGGCGCGCGGAACTGCGCGAGCAACCACCTGTGCGGATGGCCCTGCGCGATCGGGGCTCCACCTGCGCGGGTGACTTCCGCGCACGCAGTTGATCAAGCAGAGCCCCACGCGCCGAAGGCGCACATCAGTCCGCGAGGCGGCGGAAGTCGCCGAGGCGGCGGGCGAAGGGGTAGGGGAGGGCCCGGAGGACCGGGTGCCACCAGGCGGAGGGGGCGAGCCAGGAGAGTCCGGGCGAGTAGCGCAGCAGCACACGGCCGAGGATGAGGTCGTCGGGGACCGCGCCGTAGTCGCGGCTGTCGCTCTCCACCTGACTGTTGTCGGACAGCAGCCACCAGCCGTCCGCGCGGCGCTCCACCGCGCGTTTCACCACCAGCAGATCCTGCCGGAGCGGGTGCTGGGCCACGACCACCGAGCCGGGGCGCACCCGCGCCCCGTAGTGGCAGAGGAGGCGGTCGCCGTGCGTGAGCGTCGGCACCATGGACGGCCCGTCGACCACGAGCACGCCGAACCGCCCTGTCACGACTCCGCCCTCCGGCGGTTCCTGCGGGTCCTGCGGATCCTGCACGCGCGCCTGTCCTCCGGCTTCACCCATTCGCTCGGCCATCCGTTCAACCTCGCCCAACGCTCCGGCTTCGTCCCGCTTCCATCTTCGCAAGCAGCGGAGGCAAGTCCACCTCTTCTACGACCTTTGTCCTAAGCACTCGGGGTGGACGCGAGTCTGCGCGCTTTCGGCGGTAACCTCCTCCTGGGAAGACGATCACAGGAAGGACTCCCATGTTCTCTCGGCTCTTTGCACCGCGGGTCACCGTCCACGCTCACTGCGACCTCCCCTGCGGCGTCTACGACCCGGCCCAGGCTCGTATCGAGGCTGAGTCCGTCAAGGCCACCCAGGAGAAGTACCAGGCCAACGAGGACCCGCACTTCCGCGCTCGCGCGATCGTGATCAAGGAAGAGCGCGCGGAGATGGCCAAGCACCACGTCTCCGTGCTGTGGAGCGACTACTTCAAGGCGCCCCACTTCGAGAAGTACCCGCAGCTGCACCAGCTGGTGAACGACACCCTCAAGGCGCTCTCCGCGGCCAAGGCCTCCACCGACCCGGCGACGGGCCAGAAGGCTCTCGACCTGATCGCGGAGATCGACAAGATCTTCTGGGAGACCAAGAAGGCCTGATCTTCCGGCCGTACTCGAGGAGGGCCCGACCAGATCTCTGGTCGGGCCCTCCTCGCGTCACCACCGGTCAACCCACCGGGTGGCATCCGCCCCAGAGCTTGGCGAGGGCGTCCGGGATCTGCTTGACGCAGCCGGACATGTCGGGGAAGTCGGCGGAGGCCACGTAGGTCCAGGCGCCGGAGGCGGTCATGGTGAAGTACTTGCGCACGCTGCCATCGTCCTGGGCGGACACCTGCTCGTTGTAGGTGGAGCCCTTCGTGGGGTCGAAGGCGGTCGCCGCGTACTTCGTGCCGCCGCACTCGCCGTAGAGGAACCCGCCGGGACGGGGAACGAGGTGACCGCGCCCGCTCTCCTTCGTGAAGGCCTGGGTGACCGCCGTCTTCACGTCCGCGCTGACGACCAGGTTCTGGCAGCCGGCGGCGGCGCCGGTCGCGGCGGTCCCACCCGAGGTCGACCCACTCGAAGTCGATCCGCCCGTCGACGACCCACCCGTCGGCGTGGCGCCCGGCGACTGCGGGGCGGCCGCCGGCCCGGAGGCGGCCGGGGACTGAGCACCGCTCGCCCCTGCGGTGCCGCTGGAGCTGCACGCTCCCAGGAGAAGCACGGCGGAGACGGCCGTGGCCGCGGCGACGACGGAACGGTGTGCGGTGTCTCGCATGGGAATCCCCCAGGTCAACGGTGAGTTCCGGGGACTGACTCCGACCGGACGACCACAACGTAGCGCCGCGGGGATCGCCCGAACTCTCCGCTCCGCTACACGGTCGCAACAGCCGTGTCACAGCGAGAGCCAATTCCGGACAAAGCCACCCCCGACCGTTGCTCGGCATAGGGTCCACTCGGAGCCGATTCCCGGCCCCGGCCGTTCAACTGACGGATCGAACGAGGAGACCCCTTGGCTGTCGTCCACCACACCACGATGAGCCCCACCAAGCTGGAACTGCTCACCGACTGGCTTCCCGGCCAGCCCTGGTACCGGGGCGCACCGAGCGCCGAGCTCACCAGGGCGGGCGGCTTCCGGCTCGACGACCCGGCCGGCGAGGTGGGCATCGAGTTCATGATCGTCACGGTTTCCGGCGCGGACGCCCAACCCGATCCGACGGAGGCCTACCTGCTGCCGCTCACCTACCGTGGAGCCCCGCTCGACGGCGCGGAGCGGGCGCTGATCGGGACCTCCGAGCACGGCGTGCTCGGCACCCGGTGGATCTACGACGGCACGCACGACCCGGTGTTGCTCGCGCAGCTCGCCGCTCTGCTCAGGGGCGAGGCCGTCGCGCAGGCCCAGAGCGAGAGCGACACCCCCGACCCCACCGTCCGCGTGCGGGTGACCGATGTCGAGGAACGCGAGCTCGTGATCCACCGCCTGCTCCCCCAGCCGGCCGACGACGGCTCCCGCGGAACCGTCGTCGCCAACTGGCAGCAGCCGGACGGCAGCCGGGCGGAGAGCGTGATCGCCTACCGCTGACCCGACGCGAGCCGACCCGAGCCGAGGGTTCGTCTACGACTGCGGGAGGAGACCGACCGTCGCAGACGAACCCTTCCGTGACTCCAACGGGTAGTCCGGCAGCTGGATCGCCTCGGCGGCGCCGGTGGTGAGCTTGTCGAAGAAGGAGCGCAGCAGCCTGCTGCAGAGCATCCTGTAGACCCGGTTGCGCTGCTTCAGCTTCTTCGCGGTGGGCGGCGCCAGGAACGGGCCCGCCCCCTTGCCCTGCTTCTGGCACTTCGCCACATAGGGGCGCATGCGCTCCTCGTAACGGGCGAAGGCGGTGGCGTGGTCGGGCGCCGTGGCCAGCTCGCCCGCCAGCACGTACGCGCCGACGACCGCGAGCCCGTTGCCCATGCCACCCGGCGCCGGCGCCCAGGCGGCGTCGCCGAGCAGCACCACCCGGCCGCTGGACCAGCGGTCCATCACGATCTGGCTCAGCGAGTCGAAGTAGAAGTCCGACGCCGACCACATCGTCCGCAGCACACCCGGCACCTCCCACCCGGCGTCGGCGAAGTGCTCCTGCACGATGGCCCGCTGTCCGGCCACGTCCCGGTGGTCGTAGCGCAGTTCGGGGTCGTGGAAGACGAGCATCGCGCCGTCCTCGCCGAGCGTGTTGGAGAGGCCGACCATCCGGCCCGGCACGTTCCACAGCACGCCGCTGTCGCGCAGGCCGAGGCTCGCCGGAGCCTCGGTCGAGAAGGTCGCGAAGAAGTAGCCGGAGTCGCGCCGGAACCGGCTCTCGTCGCCGAAGGCGAGCCGCCGGGTCACCGAGTGCATGCCGTCGGCGCCGACCACGAGGTCGAACTCCTCGGTGCCACCCTGCTCGAACTCGACGGTGACGCCGTCGGCGTGCTCGGTCAGGGTCCGGACGGAGTCGCCGAAGACGTAGCGGGCTTGGGCCAGACCGGCCTCGTAGATGGTCCGGGCGAGGTCACCGCGGGTGACCTCCAGCTCCCCGCTCATGAAGGACGCCGGCAGCCGGACGGCCTCACGGCCGGACTGGTCGAGGACGACCTGCTCGCCCATCGCGGTGTCCAGACCGCGCAGGGTCTCCAGGACGCCCATCCGCGAGAGCACCGTCCGGTGCACGGACCCCCGGTAGTCGACCGCGCCGCCGCCCTCCCGGAACGAGGTGGCCCGCTCGACGACGGTGACGTCGAAACCGGCACGGCCCAGCCACAGGGCGAGGGAGGGGCCGGCGATGCTGGCGCCGGAGATCAGGACGCGCTTGCTGTTCATGGTTCCCACCTCGGAGTCTCTCGCGCTGCGGTCTGCCGCGCTCACGGGAAAGAGACTCGCCCCCACCCCTGACCCCGCCCTGACCGCACGCGCACCGCCCCCGCACCGCCCCCTCGGACGGCGGGGAAGTTGCACTCACCTCAGGGGCGCGAGGAACTGCGCGAGAAACCCACCGGGGAGGACGGCCCTGCTCGGCGAGGACCATCCGCACGCCCGTGGCTTGTCACGCAGTTCCTCGCGCCCCTGGAGAGTGCAACGGACCCCTTGCTGAGAAGTGCCCCGCCCGCGCGGTGGAGCCGCGCAGTTCCCCGCGCCCCTGAGGTGAGTGCAACTCATTCCTCGGTGTGGACCATCAGGGCTTCTTCGAAGTCCAGGCGGCGGACGAGGCGGCGCAGCATCTCGTCGTCGAGGCGGTCCTCCGCGCGCAGGGCGACCAGGGCCTGGCGTTCGGCCGCGAGCGTCTCGCGGGTGAGGCGGCGGTACGCGCTGTCGACGGACTCGCCCGTCGACTCGTGGACGGGCGCGCCCATCCGTTCCCAGACGGAGTTGCGGCGGCGGTCCAGCAGCCGCCGCAACCGCGCTTCCAGCGCTTCGGGCAGGCGGTTGCGCGGGTCCTCCAGCAGGGCGTCGAGCCGGGCCTCGGCCTGGGCCGAGGCCTCGTACTGGGCCTGGGCCTCCCGCAGGGTCTCCGCCTGGGGGTCGGGACGCGGCAGCCGCAGCCGTCGGACCAGACCGGGCAGGGTCAGGCCCTGCACCAGCAGGGTGCCGATGACCAGCGCGAAGACCAGGAACAGCAGCAGGTCCCGGTCAGGGAACGGCGAACCGTCGTGCGTCGTCACCGGGATCGAGAAGGCCACCGCCAGCGAGACCACCCCGCGCATCCCGGCCCAGGAGACGATGAACGGCCGGGTCCACGGCGGTCTGCCCTCCCGCTCCCTGACCCTGCGGCTCAGCAGACTCGGCAGGTACGTCGCGGGCCAGGACCAGACGAAGCGCAGCCCGATCAGCGCCACCAGCAGCACCGCCACCCACACGGTCAGCTGCCCCGCCGTGTAGCCCTTCAACTGCCGTACCACCACTGGCAACTGCAGGCCGATCAGGGCGAAGACGGCCGACTCCAGCACGAAGGCGACCATCTTCCAGACCGCCTCCTCCTGCAACCGCAGTTCGAAGTCGACGCAGTTCGCGTAGTGGCCGAGGTAGAGCCCGACCACGACCACCGCGATCACCCCGGACGCGTCGAAGGCCTCGGCCGCCGCGTACGCGGCGAACGGCACCAGCAGCGAGAAGGTGTTCAGCAGCAGGGGGTCGCGCAGCCGCGAGCGCAGCCACTGCAGGGGCCACATGACCGCCAGGCCCACCGCCGTGCCGCCGAGCGCCGCCAGCAGGAACTCGCCGAGCGCGCTGCCGAAGGAGAAGCCCTCCCCCACCGCCGCCGCGACGGCGACCCGGTAGGCGGTGATCGCCGTCGCGTCGTTGACCAGGCTCTCGCCCTGGAGGATCGAGACCAGTTGGCTCGGCAGGCCGACCCGTCGGGCGATCGCGGTCGCCGCCACGGCGTCCGGCGGGGCGATGACCGCGCCGAGGACGAAGGCCGCCGGCAGCGGCAGCGAGGGGATCAGCGCGTGCGCGACGAGACCCATGGTCAGCGTGCAGAAGAGCACGTAGCCGATGGAGAGCAGCGCGACCGGTCGCACGTTCCTCCGCAGGCTGCGGTAGGACGCGTCCTGGGCGGCGGTGTACAGCAGCGGCGGCAGGACCAGCGGCAGCACGATCTCCGGGTCCAGCGAGTAGTCCGGCAGCCCCGGCAGGTACGCCGCACCGAGCCCCGCGAGGACCAGCAGCAGGGGCGCGGAGAGCCGGTACCGGCGCGCCACCCCGGCCACCGCCGCGCTGCCCGCGACCAGCAGGAGGAGTGCGCTCGGGCTGCTCATCGGCCGCTCATTCCGCTCATGGCGACACAGAACCACACACACCGGACCACGCGCCTTACCCTGGGGCCCATGTCCCCCTCACGACCCTGCCCGCACCTGGACCGGCTCTCCGCCGAGGAGCCGGGGGAGCTCACCCCCACCTGCGAGCACTGCCTGAAGCTCGGCCAGCGTCCCGTCGCCCTGCGCAAGTGCCTGCACTGCGGGCACGTCGGCTGCTGCGACTCGACGCCGGGCCGCTGGGCCACCGAGCACCACCGGCAGACCGGCCACGCGGTGATGCGCAGTTTCGAGCCGGGCGAGAGCTGGCGCTGGTGCTTCGAGGACCAAAGGCTCGTCTGAACCGGTCTGCGACGTTCTAGGCTTCAGTCATGATCCGACCTGCCACCCCTGCCGACGTTCCCGAGATCCACGCGATGGTGCGGGAGCTGGCCGACTACGAGAAGTCACTGAGCGACGCCAAGGCCACCGAGCAGCAGTTGCACGACGCGCTCTTCGCCGACCACCCGGCGGCGTTCGCGCACATGGCCGAGGACGAGCGGGGCCGCACCGTCGGCTTCGCGCTATGGTTCCGCAACTTCTCGACGTGGACCGGCACCCACGGCATCTACCTGGAGGACCTCTACGTCCGTCCGGAGTCGCGCGGCGGCGGCCACGGCAAGGCGCTGCTGACCGAGCTCGCCAGGATCTGCGTGGAGCGCGGCTACGGGCGCCTGGAGTGGTCGGTGCTGAACTGGAACGAGCCCTCCATCGCCTTCTACCGCTCGCTCGGCGCGGTCCCGATGGACGAGTGGACGGTCTACCGGCTCGCCGGTGATCCCCTCGCCGCGCTCGGCACGTCCTGACCCGCGGACCCCACCGGCCCCGGCCGCGTGATCCCTGCTCTCCCTGCGCGGATTTCGCCACGCCCATTGCCACGGTGCGTATATGGCGACCTACTATGAGTCACCGAGGTGGCCCGGCCATCGGGATGGGCGACATCACACACGGGATCGCGATAGCGTCACCGGCACGGACGAGACGTCCGGCTGCTCCACCCGACAGCACAGCACCACCCAACAGCACAGCACGGAGGTGAGGGTGTCCCAGATCGACGGCGAGCCCGGCGCACAGGACTTCGTCGAGGTCCGACTTCCCGCGGCGGGTGCCTACCTCTCGGTTCTGCGAACCGCGACGGCCGGTCTCGCGGCGCGGTTGGACTTCACGCTGGACGAGATCGAGGACCTGCGCATCGCGGTGGACGAGGCCTGCGCGATCCTGCTCCAGCAGGCCGTACCAGGCTCCATCCTCAGCTGCGTGTTCCGCCTGGTCGGCGACTCGCTTCGGGTGACCGTCTCGGCCCCGACCACGGACGGCCGCGCCCCCGAGCGCGACACCTTCGCCTGGACGGTCCTCTCCGCCCTCGCCGGCGAGGTCGAGTCCACGGTCGAGGCGGACAAGACGGTGACCATCAGCCTGCACAAGAAGCGCGGTGCCGGCCCCGGCCAGCAGTGACGCAAGGAGATGGGAGCGGGGGATCGCCGTGAGAGACCTGAACCACAGGCCCGGAGCGGACCGGGCTGTCGTGCCCGCGCAGGCGGACGCGAGCGACCAGCAGCAGACGGAGGCAAGGGTGTTCGCGGACGATGCCGAACGCGCCGACGCGGACCAGGCCTTCGACGCGAAGCAGCCTGAGGACGGCGGCGCGAAGGCGGAGGAGGCGGTCGACTTCGAGGTGGAGCCGGACGTCGCCGAGCCCGGGACCACGGCCGAGCCGTGGGGCCCCGGCATGCGCGTGGCCACGCCCCAGCGGCACGGCGCGCCGGACCGCGAGGCCGCCCGTGCGCTTTTCGTCCGTCTCGCTCAGTTGCCCGACGGGTCGCCCGAGCGGGTGGAACTGCGGAACCAGCTGGTGCGGATGCACATCCCGCTGGTCGAGCACCTCGCCCGGCGCTTCCGCAACCGCGGCGAGCCGCTGGACGACCTGACGCAGGTCGCCACCATCGGCCTGATCAAGTCGGTGGACCGGTTCGACCCGGAGCGCGGCGTCGAGTTCTCCACGTACGCGACGCCGACCATCGTCGGCGAGATCAAGCGGCACTTCCGCGACAAGGGCTGGGCGGTGCGGGTCCCGCGCCGGCTGCAGGAGCTGCGGCTGTCGCTGACCTCGGCGACGAGCGAGCTCTCGCAGCGCCACGGCCGCTCCCCCACGGTGCACGAGCTGGCCGAGCACCTGGGCATCTCCGAGGAGGAGGTGCTGGAGGGCCTGGAGTCCGCGAACGCCTACAGCACGCTCTCCCTGGACGTGCCGGACACGGACGACGAGTCCCCCGCCGTCGCCGACACGCTGGGCGCGGAGGACGACGCGCTGGAGGGCGTGGAGTACCGCGAGTCGCTCAAGCCGCTGCTGGCGCAGTTGCCGCAGCGCGAGCAGCGGATCCTGGTGCTGCGGTTCTTCAGGAACATGACGCAGTCGCAGATCGCGGCGGAGGTCGGCATCTCGCAGATGCACGTCTCCCGGCTGCTGGCCCGCACACTGGCCCAGCTCCGGGAGAAGCTCCTCATCGAGGAGTGAGTCGCTCCTACTGACCCGAGGGCCACAGCGCGGCGGTGGTCCTCGGGTGCAGGAGCAGCACGACGCCCGCGACGCCGGCGAGTCCGACGAGCACGCCGACCGCGATCTGGGCTCCGCCGTTCTGGACGGTGAACCACGCCACGGCGAGGCAGAGCGTGTCTATCATCACGGCGGGGCTGCGGCCCCACCGCTTGAGGCGCAGCAGCGCACGGCCCGCGACGAGCGGCAGCAGGCCCATCAGCAGGAGCAGCGCGCCGGCGAACTCGGCCATGCCGACGCCGGTCTTGCTGGCGGACGTCAGCGGGGACGCCATGACGTACACGCCGTAGGCGGCGATGAGGACGCCCTGGGCGACGGAGAACCACGCCCCGACGCTCAGCGTCCAGGGCCGGGCGGCAGCGGGGGCGGCGGCAGGCGCGGCGGCATTCACGGTCACCTCTCCAGGCTAGCCCCAGCCGAATCGCGATCTTCCCCAGGGCCAGTTGCACTCACCTCAGGGGCGCGGTGCATCTCCAGGCGAGAAACCAGGCAGTGCCCCAGGGGCGCGAGGAACTGCGCGAACAACCACTCCGCGCGGATGGCCCTGCTCGATGAGGACCATCCGGACGTCGGTGGCTTGTCGCGCAGTTCCTCGCGCCCCTGAGGTGGTGCAACTGGCTGGCCTGCCTCGTGTGCTGCCTACCGCTAGGTAGGCTGTCGGCTATGCGTGCGCTCCTGGTCGTCAATCCGAAAGCGACCACCACCAGTGGACGGACCCGGGACGTCCTCGCGCACGCCCTCGCGAACGATCTGAAGCTGGACGTCGTCGCCACCGGTTACCGGGGGCACGCGCGCGATCTCGCGCGCGAGGCCGCGGTCGGGGGGACGCACGATCTCGTCGTCGCGCTCGGTGGCGACGGGACCGTGAACGAGGTCGTCAACGGGCTGCTGCACGACGGGCCTGCCGAACACCTGCCCAGCCTGGCCGTGGTGCCGGGCGGGAGCACCAACGTGTTCGCCCGGGCGCTCGGGCTGCCGAACGATCCGGTCGAGGCGACCGGCCAGCTGCTCGACGCGCTCAGCGGTCCCGGCGCCCCGCGGGAGCGCGCCGTGAGTCTGGGCCGCTCCGGCGGCGAGGGGCTGCCGGACCGGTGGTTCACCTTCACGGCGGGCTTCGGGTTCGACGCCGGCGTCGTCGGACGGGTCGAGCAGGCGCGGCGCAGCGGCCGGCGGTCGACGCACTCCCTCTACGTCGGACAGGCGCTGCGGCAGTTCGCCGGCGAGCGCCACCACCGCAGGAACGGGCCGATCACGTTCAGTGCCGAGGGCCGGGAACCGGTCACCGGTCTGGCGGTGTCGATAGTCTCCAACACCTCTCCGTGGACCTATCTGGGCAATCGCCCGGTCTACGCCTCGCCGGAAGCCGGCTTCGACACGAACCTGGACCTCTTCGGCATGACCCGGATGTCACTCGTTCAGACCCTGCGCACGATTCCCCAGTTGCTCGACTCCACGGGGGCCGGGCCCCACGGCAAACATGTGGTCGCTTACCACGATCTGCCGGAATTCACCTTGCATTCGCAGGAACCGCTGCCGTTCCAGGTCGATGGGGACCACCTTGGAGAGCGTAAGAGCATCAGCTTCACAGGCGTATCTCGGGCACTGCGTGTGATTGTGTGAACGGATGGGCCATTCGGCCTTGTTCTCGAACGCGCGACCCGCTTCACTCCATCGAAGTACAGGGTGTGACCCAAGCGACACCGACGATTCAAAATTTCCTACCCGAAGGGGGTTGTATCCCCGGTCGAGGTTTGCGAACCTTTACATGGCGATCGGGACAGTCCGTTACCGGAACCCGCCTGAGTCGCCCGAATCCACGCAACGCTGCGAGCATCCGTACGCCGACCCACCCGTCGGCCCTGTGCCTGCCAACGGGTTCGTGAAAGCGTTCACATTCACAAGCTGCCATTGACGCAGGTGGGGGATCCCCCGCCCTTTAGAGGAGTTGGACAAGATGGACTGGCGCCACCGCGCTGTCTGCCGGGAAGAGGACCCCGAGCTGTTCTTCCCGATCGGCAACACCGGGCCTGCCCTGCTCCAGATCGAGGAGGCGAAGGCCGTCTGCCGTCGCTGCCCCGTCATGGAGAGCTGCCTGCAGTGGGCCCTCGAGACCGGTCAGGACGCCGGCGTCTGGGGTGGCATGAGCGAGGACGAGCGTCGTGCGATGAAGCGTCGCGCCGCCCGCAACCGCGCCCGCACCGCCTGACACGCTGAGTAGTCGCACCACCCGCACCACTTCTGATCAACACGTGATCGAGTGCTCGTGCGTATCCGGGGCCCACAGCTCCGTGACAACGCTCTGAGCATTTTCCGAAGCAACGCACACTCGGTGCGTTGCTCACTGGCCCCGATGATTTGATACCGTCGGAGCCGAGGGCAGTGGCCCGTGCCGTGCACGGAGCGCTACGCTCTCATCAGAGCCCCTGCTCCGGCCGACTCCCCCCGACGGCCGGAGCAGGTCAAGAGGCCCTGCCGAACCTCCCCCCCGTTCGGCAGGGTCTCGCTTCTTCTCCCGGTGCTTCCTTCCGGGACGGCCGACCCACGACGAAGCCCCGGTCCCTCCCGCGTGTGCGGCAGGGACCGGGGCTTCGCGGTTCTCGCGGACCCGAACGGCTCAGGCCCAGCGGCGGACCGGGTTGCCCAGCCAGCGGGTGCCGGCCGGCAGCGTCTCGCCGCGCATCACCAGCGAGGACGGGCCCACCACGGCCCCCTCCCCCAGCGTCGAGCCGAGCAGCACGATGGAGTGCGGGCCGACCGTCGCGCCCACCCCCACCTCGATCGCGTCCATCCGCATCAGCCGGTCGTGGAAGAGGTGAGTCTGCACCACCACACCGCGGTTGACGGTGGCTCCGTCGCCGAGGCTGATCAGGTCGGTCTCGGGGAACCAGTGCGACTCGCACCAGACCCCGCGGCCGATCCTGGCGCCCAGGCTGCGCAACCACGCGGTGAAGAACGGCGTGCCGACCAGCGTCCCGCCGAGCCACGGCATGGCCAGCTCCTCGACGAAGGTGTCGAAGAGCTCGTTACGCCACACGAACGAACTCCACAGCGGCTTTTGGCCCGCACGGAAGCGGCCCATCAGCAACCACTTGGCGGCCGTGGTGATCAGACACGCCGTCACCCCGAGCGCCAGCAGCAACACCCCGGCCAGGACCGCGGCGGCCGTCAGGCCGTCCCAGTCGAACAGGGCCTGGAGGCCGGTCGCCGCCAGGTCGCCGAGCAGGACGGCGATCAGGACCGGGACGATCCGGCACAGCTCCACCGCGGCGCGGGCACGCACGAGTCGGCGCGGCGGGTCGTAGGTGCGCGCGGTGTCCTCGCCGCCCTCGGCGACCCGCTGCACCCGCATGCCCGGACGGCCCAGCCAGGAACCGCCGGGCTCGGCGACCGGCGGCGCGTCGGAGAGGACGCCGACGAGGCAGTCGTCCGGCAGCGACCGCCCCGGAGCGACGATGCCGGAGTTGCCGACGAAGGAGCGCTTGCCGACCGAGGAGACGCCCAGGCGCAGCCACCCGCCGCGGAGGGCGAAGGAGCCGACCATGGTGTCGTCGGCCAGGAAGGCGTGGTCGTCCACCCGCATCAGGCCCGGCAGGCCGATCGCGGTCGAGGCCTCGACCCTTCGGCCGATCCGCGCCCCGAGCGCCCGCAGCCACAGCGGCGTCATCAGGCTGGCGTAGAAGGGGAACAGGGCGACCCGCGAGGAGGCCATCAGGTTGTGGACGGCCCAGACGCAGAATCCGACCCTGCCGTGGGCCGGGTGCAGACCCGGCTTGATCGGGATCGACAGCAGCCGGACCGTCACCACCACGGCCAGCGCGTACAGGCCCATGGTGAGCAGCGCCAGCGGGACGGAGGCGGCCAGGATCGAGTCGAAGACCCCGAGGTAGGAGGGGTCGTGCCCGATCAGGGTCCAGACGACCACGACGGCCGGCAGCGCGGAGAGCAACGGCAGCAGCTGGAAGCCGGGCAGCGCCAGCGCGAAGGCCAGGTTCCAGGCGCGCGCATTTCGGTGGGCCGGCGCGGGCCACAGCTCGGCGGGGAGCACCGGGTTCTCGTCCGCGACGGCGGGGCTGCCGTGGACCCGGGCGTGCGCGGGGACGCGGCCGACGACGCAGCTGCCGGGCAGCACCTCGGCGTCGTAGCCGATCTCCGCGCCGGGCATCAGCATGGTGCGGGTGCCCACCCTGGCGCCCTTGCCGATGCGGACCGTGCCCAGGTGCAGCACGTCGCCGTCGAGCCACCAGCCGGCCGTGTCGACCTCGGTCTCCACCGCGCAGCCGTCGCCGTAGACGGCCATGCCGGTGACCGGCGGCATGCTGTGCAGTTCGACGTCGCGCCCGACGGAGCACCCGAGCAGCCGGGCGTAGCGGCGGGCGAGCGGGGTGCCGATGACGGCGGCCACGTTGAACATGCCGACCAGGCGCTCCGCCGTCCACAGCCGCAGATGGGCCGCGCCGCCGCGCGGGTGGCTGCCGGGCCTGAGGCCCGCCGTGAGCAGGCGGGCGCCGAGCGCGCCGATCAGCGAGCGGCCGACGGCGCTGGAGAGCAGCACCCAGCCGCCGACGATCAGCGCCCAGGAGGTGTGCGGGGCCCAGGGCAGCGGCCCTATGAGGTTGTCGACGGCGGCCAGGGCGAGCACCCAGCGCAGGCCGGTGACGGTGTAGAGGACGGCCAGCACCACGGCCTGGTAGAGGCCGACGTACCGCGGCACCGGCCGGACCTGGCGGACCTCCTGCGTCTCCGCGTCGCCGGCGTCGAGGTGGTCGGCCAGCGACTCGAGCCGCGGCTGCTGGTACAGGTCGGCGACGGACGCGCCGGGGAAGCGCTGCCGCAGCAGGGAGACGAGCTTGGCCGCGGCCAGGCTGGTGCCGCCCAGGGCGAAGAAGTCGCTGTCCGGGCCGACCGGCACGCCGAGGACGGCCTGCCACTGCTCGCCCAGCCATGCGGCGGTCCCGTGCAGCGGCCCGCCCGCCACCGCACCGGGGTCGGCCCCGACGCCGGACAGCGGCCACGGCAGCGCCTTGCGGTCGACCTTGCCCGAGGTGCGGGTGGGCAGTTCGGGCACGAGGGCGAGCACGGGCACGAGGGCCTGCGGCAGCCGGTCCAGCAGTTGGGTGCGGAGCGCGGCGAGGTCGGGCTCGTCCCAGCCGTCGGCGACCAGGTAGCCGACCAGGAGCTGGCCGCCGGCCGGGGTCTCCTTGACCGCCGCGGCGGCGGCGCGGATGCCCGGCAGCGCCTGCAGCGCGGCGTCGACCTCGCCGAGTTCGATGCGGCGTCCGCCGAGCTTGACCTGTTCGTCGGCGCGGCCGACGAACACCAGACCCTGCGGGTCGGCCCGGACCAGGTCGCCGCTGCGGTAGACGCGTTCGGGGCGGCCGTGCCACGGGGGCGCGCCGAACTTCTCTGCGTCCTTGGCCGGGTCGAGGTAGCGGGCGGTGCCGACGCCGCCGATGACGAGTTCGCCGGTCTCGCCCCAGGCGACCGGGCGGTTGTCGGCCCCGACCACGGCGAGCTCCCAGCCGTCGAGCGGGGCCCCGATTCTGACGGGCTGTCCGGCGCGCATCAGGGAGGCGCAGGCGACGACGGTGGCCTCGGTCGGGCCGTAGGTGTTCCAGAACTCGCGGCCGGGCACGTCCAGTCGGTCGACCAGCTCGGCCGGGCAGGCCTCGCCGCCGACGATCAGCAGCCGGACCGCGGCGAGCGCCTCCTCGGGCCAGAGCGCGACCAGGGTGGGCACGGTGGAGACCACGGTGATGCCGCGCTCGACCAGCCAGGGGCCGAGGTCCGTCCCGGCCTTGACGAGCGCGCGAGGCGCGGGGACCAGGCAGGCGCCGTGCCGCCAGGCCAGCCACATCTCCTCGCACGAGGCGTCGAAGGCCACCGAGAGCCCGGCCAGCACCCGGTCCCCCGGGCCCATCGGCGCCCGCCGCAGGAAGAGCCTGGCCTCCGCGTCGACGAAGGCGGCGGCGCTGCGGTGGGTGACCGCGACGCCCTTGGGGCGGCCGGTGGTGCCGGAGGTGAAGATGATCCAGGCGTCGTCGCCGATGCCGGCCGTGCCGGGGTCGCCCCCGGTCGGACTGGGGCCGGCCAGGACCTGCAGGCCCGCGCCGATGACGGCGCAGACGCCGGCGTCGGTCCAGATCATCTCGGCGCGCTCGTCCGGGTCGTCCACGTCGACGGGTACGTAGGCCGCGCCCGCCCGGAGCACGCCGAGGATGGCGAGGTAGAGGTCGGCGGTGCCGCTGGGCACGCGGACGCCGACGCGGTCGCCGGGGCCGATGCCGTATCCGGCCAGCTCGGCGGCCAGCCCGCCCACGGCGTGCAGCAGCGCGCGGTAGGTCAGGACGGCGCCGTCGGCGTCGAGGGCGGGCGCGTCGGGGTACCGCCACGCGGTCTCGTCCAGGATGTCGAGCAGGGTCCTGGCCGGTGCCGGGTCGGCCACCGGCCAGACCGCTCCGGTCTGCCAGGCCGGCGCCGTGGCGGTGCCGGCCTGCCCCGGGGGGCGGGCAGGCGCGATGAAGTTCTGTTGTTCCACGTGTGCTCTCGCCAGGCGTCGGGTGAAAGTCCAGCACGGCGCCTGCGAGGGATGCGTGTGGCGCCTGGGACTGTAGACGAATCAGCATCCACCGTGGTTGGCGGCCTAATGGTGAGTAACGGGTAAAAAACGCCCAACAGTCAGTCAAACGGGCCGCCACCCACCAAAGGTGTCATTCGCAGGGGATGGCCAACGCGACCCTGGTGCCGCCGTCGGGCACGGGTGTCATGTCGAACTGCCCGCCCAACTCGCCTGCCGCCAGTGTACGGACGATCTGCAGCCCGAGATTTCCCGCGGTCTGCGGGTCGAAGCCCTCGGGCAGACCCGATCCGTCGTCGGTGACGGTGATGTGCAGCACACCCTCGGAGCGCCGGGCGGCCACCTCGACGGTTCCGCCGGCCTTCGGCCCGTAGGCGTGCTCCAGGGCGTTCTGCAGGATCTCCGTGAGGATCATGCTGAGAGGGGTGGCCACCTCGGCCGAGAGGATGCCGAAGCTGCCCTTGCGGCGGGCGGTCACCCGGCCGTCCTGGGAGAGCTCCATGACCATCGCCAGCACCCGGTCGGCGATCTCGTCGAAGGCGACCTGCTCGTCCAGGGCCATGGACAGGGTCTCGTGCACGATGGCGATCGAGCCGACCCTGCGCACCGCCTCGTCCAGGGCGCCGCGCGCCGCCTCCGAGTCCATCCGGCGGGACTGGAGGCGCAGCAGCGCGGCGACCGTCTGCAGGTTGTTCTTGACCCGGTGGTGGATCTCGCGGATCGTCGCGTCCTTGGTCATCAGCTCGCGCTCACGGCGGCGCAGCTCGGTGACGTCGCGGAGCAGCACCAGCGAGCCGATGGGCTCGCCCTTGGGCTTGAGCGGGATGGCGCGCAGCTGGACCACGGCCTCGGGGTGCTCGATCTCGGTCTGCCGCGGCGCCCAGCCGCTGGCCAGCTTGATCAGCGCCTCGTCGACCGCGCCGCGGGTGGGCGGGATCAGGTCGGCCGTGGTCTTGCCCAGATGCAGGCCGACCAGGTCGGAGCTGAGGCCGAGCCGGTGGTAGGCGGAGAGCGCGTTGGGGCTGGCGTACGTGACCACGCCGTCGGCGTCGAGCCGGATCAGGCCGTCGCCGGCCCGCGGCGAGGCGTCCATGTCGACCTGCTCGCCGGGGAAGGGAAACGTCCCGTTGGCGATCATCTGGGCCAGGTCGGAGGCGCTCTGGAGGTAGGTCAGCTCCAGCCGGCTGGGGGTACGGACGGTGAGCAGGTTGGTGTTGCGGGCGATCACGCCGAGCACCCTGCCCTCCCGGCGGACCGGGATGGATTCCACTCGAACGGGTACGTCCTCGCGCCACTCGGGGTCACCCTCACGGACGATGCGGCCCTCGTCGAGAGCCATGTCGAGCAGCGGCCTGCGGCCCCGCGGGACGAGATGGCCGACCATGTCGTCCTGGTAGGAGGTGGGGCCGGTGTTGGGACGCATCTGGGCCAGCGAGACGTAGCGGGTGCCGTCCCTGGTCGGCACCCAGAGCACCAGATCCGCGAACGAGAGGTCCGAGAGCAGCTGCCACTCGGAGATCAGCAGGTGGATCCACTCCACGTCGGCGGGTTCCAGCGAGGTGTGGTGGCGCACCAGCTCGTTCAGGGAAGGCATGCAGCGAGCCTAGCCGGAGCACGCGCAGGTGGGCGCGGTCGCCGGGCGGGGACGCGGGAGTCCGTGGGACGTGGGCGGATTTCCTCGCCATTGGTCTGGACAACGTCGAATGGTCTAGTCCACAATCGAAGCAGCACCAAGGAGCGACACAGTCCGCGCTATCTGCCCTGACCGCGCGGCCGCCGCTCCCACCGTCGGCCGAACCTGCCGCGCGTCCCGGGCCCGCACACCCGCCACGCTGCGACGGCTTCCTTCTCCGACGAGGCCGGAGGCCGCGGTGCCGAACGGGTTGAGGGTCCCGTCCGGCGCTCGCGGCCTTTCGTGCGTCCTGCGTCCGTTGCGCCCCGGCGGCCGAAGCCGCGAGCGGGCCGGGCCCGGCGCTCCCCCCGCGCCGGCCCGGCCCGCTCGTCGTCCGGTCAGTTCCAGGCCAGCCTGGTCGTCATCTCCGTGTCGGCCGCCTGCGCGGCGGCCGAGGCGTCGTGACCCTGGAGGATCGGGCCGAGGTAGAGCGTGATCACCGGGTTCGGCGAGGTCTCCACATTGCCCCAGGTGGGCAGCAGCGGGGTGTAGCCGGCGTCGGGCGCGGACTTCGCCGCCGCCTGCGCGTAGGTGTTGCCGGCCAGCGCGCCGTAGAGGCTGGTGCGGTTCGGCAGGAACCCGGAGGTCTTGGCCATCAGCGACTCGTTGACGTCATTGAGGGCGATCTTGAGAAAGCCGAGCGCGAGGTCCTTGTTCTGGGTGTTGAGCGAGACGGTGAGGTTCGAGCCGCCCAGGAAGGTCCTGGCGGGACGGTTCGCGGTCTTGCCGGGGATGGGGAACCAGCCGATGTCGTCGGCGCTCACGTTCTTGCTCACCGCAGTGGCGGCCTCGTAGCCCATGGCGATCATGCAGCCGACGTTGCCCTTGGCGAACTCCGCGGCCTGGTTCGCCTCGTTGACGTCGACCGGGGCCTTGCCGAAGCTGCGGAGCTTCTTGAAGAAGGCGGTGGCGCGCAGCGCCTGCGGGCTGTCGAGGTTCCCGCTCCAGACCCCGGGCGAGTCCTCGCGCACCAGCTGGGCGCCCTCGTCCTGGAGGAAGCCGTCGAAGGCGTACCAGTTCTGTCCGGGCAGCCACATGGCCGAGCTGACGCCCGAGGTCTGCTGCAGTGTGGCGAGGTCGCTCAGCCACTGCTCCTGGGTCGTGGGGGTCGGCCCGAGTCCGGCGCGCTTCCAGAGCTTCTTGTTGTACATGACGACCCGGTTGCCGGCGTACCAGGGGGCCGCGTACTGCTTCTTCTGGTAGATCGTCGACTTGTTCATGAAGCTGTTCCAGGTGGAGGCGCCGAGCCCGCCCAGATACGGCGTCAGGTCCATGAGCCCGCCGGAGGCGGCGTAGTACGGGGTCTGCGTGTTCCCGATGTCGATGACGTCGGGCGGGGTGAGCGAGGCGAGGGCGTCGGTCACCTTCTGCTGGATGCCGGTCCAGTCCTGGACCTGGAAGTCGATCTTCGCGCCGGCGTACTGCTGCAGGAACGCGCTCTTGACCGAGTCCATCCAGGCGGCGGAGTCGTCGCCCTTCATGAGCCAGACCACGAGGGTCTTCCCCTGCCAGCTGGTGGGCGACGGACTGCTCTTGGCCTGCCCGAGCCCGGAGAGGCCGCAGCCGCTCAGGCTCAGCGCGACCGCTGCCGAACAGATCCCCAGAACCGCCTGACGATGTCTCATGCCCGCACCACTCCCCAATGGTCTCGACCAATTTCCGGGAAGTTTGGTCCAGACCATTGGGGCCGTCAATGCGCCCGTGCTACGGGAGGGGATCCGTTACTCGACTGGGACCTCGGCCGGTCCCGGCGCGTGATGCTCGGTGTACTGCTCAGTGCTGAACCGTGGGCTGACCTGTCAGGACCTCGACAGCCGCCAGGCCGCAGACCCGCGCCGCGCCGTGCGTGGCGATGTGCAACGCGCCCCGCGCGGCGGCCTGGGGCACGCCCATCTCGACCACCGCGGCGTCCGGGCGGCCGGCCAGCAGGCCGTCCAGCGCCCGCGCGATCCACTCGTGCCGGTGCAGGTCCCGGACGACCACGACGAGGCGGCGTCCGGCCGACTCCCGGCGCAGCCGCTCGACCAGCGCCGGCAGCAGCTCCGGCGTGGCGTCCCGAGGGCCGACGCTCTCTGCGCGCGTCCCGGGGAAGCGCGCGGCGAGCATCCCCGCCACGCCCCAAGGCGTCTCGTCGCCGACCGCGATGTTCGCGATCGGGCTGAAGGAGACCACGTAGGGGCGCTCGGTGATCGGCACGAAGCCGGAGCCCGGCGTCCTGGTGACCCGCAGGGCACGGCGCGCCGCCCGGAGCCCGATGGCGAGGTCGGGGGCCAGCCTGCCGCTCGCCTCGACCTGCTCGGTGGTCCACTGACCCAGCGCGCGGACCCGGCCCGCGGCCTCGGCCAGCCGTTCCTCGCTCAGCTCGCCGTCGCGCACCGCCTGGACCAGCGCGTCGCGCAGCAGCAGCACCGTCTCCTCGTCGGCCAGACCGCCGCCGACGCAGATCGCGTCCACGCCCGCGCCGATGGCCAGCACGCTGCCGCGGGTGACGCCGTAGGTGTCCGCGATGGCGCCCATCTCGATGCCGTCGGTGACGATCAGGCCCTGGTAGCCGAGGCCGCCGTCGGCCGGGGAGTTGCGCAGCAGCTGCAGCACGGCCCGGCTCAGCGTCGCGGGCCGGTCCCCGTCCAGCGCCGGGACCATGATGTGGGCGGTCATGACGGCCTTGGCCCCGGCGGCGATCGCCGCCTTGAACGGCACCAGGTCGCGCGAGCGCAGCAGGTCCACGTCGATGTCGACCACCGGCAGACCCAGGTGCGAGTCGACGGCGGTGTCGCCGTGGCCGGGGAAGTGCTTGGCGCAGGCGGCGACGCCCACCGACTGCAGCCCCTCGACCCAGGCGGCGGTGTGCCGCGCGCAGAGGTCGGGGTCGGCGCCGAAGGAGCGGACCCCGATGACCGGGTTGTCGGGGTTGGAGTTGACGTCGGCGGAGGGCGCCCAGTTGTAGTTGACGCCGCACTCGGCCAGGGCCCGGCCGAGCTCGCGGGCGACGTCCCTGGTCAGGCCCGGGTCGTCGACCGCGCCGAGGGCGAGGTTGCCCGGCCAGGACGAGCCGCTGCCGGCCTCCAGCCGGGTGACGTCCCCGCCCTCCTCGTCGATGGCGACCAGCACGTGCGGGTTCTCCGCGCGCAGCTCGGCGGTGAGCGCCGCCAGCTGCTCGGGGTCGGTGACGTTGCGGGCGAAGAGCGCCACCGAGCCCAAGCCGTCGCCGAGGTGGCGGCGCAGCCAGTCGGGCGGGGTGGTGCCGACGAATCCGGGCTGCAGCACCGTGAGCGCGTCGCGGTGGAGCCGGTCCCTCGTCCGAGCGGTCCTGGCTGACGACGGGTCGAGGATGCTCACGTTCACGTCAGCCCTTCACCGCACCGGCCGTGAGGCCGGACGCGATCCTGCGCTGGACGAGCAGGAAGAGGATGACGACGGGAACGGACATCATCGTGGAGCCGGCCATCATCGGGGCGAACTCGGTGCCGTGCTGGGTGGTGAAGTTGCCCAGCCAGACGGTGGCGGTGGTGTTGTGCTGGTCCATGAGGACCAGGGCGTAGAGGTACTCGTTCCAGGCCTGGATGAAGCCGTAGATCGAGGTCGCCACGATGCCGGGGGCCAGCAGCGGGAAGACCACGCGCAGGAAGGCGCCGGTCCGGGTGCAGCCGTCGACCTGAGCCGACTCCTCCAGCTCCTTCGGGATGTTCACGATGAACCCGCGCAGGGTCCAGACCGTGAAGGGCAGCACGAAGGTGAGGTAGGTGATGATCAGGCCGGTGATCTTGTTGGTCTGCTGGAAGTCGTTCAGCAGCAGGAAGACCGGGATCACCATGGCGACCAGCGGGATCATCTGCACGGTGAGGATGCCGATGATGACGACCTTGCGGCCGCGGAAGGCGAAGCGCGAGATCGCGAGCGCCGCCAGCAGGCCGACCACCATGCCGATGGCGACGGTGGAGAGCGAGACGATCAGGCTGCGGGTGACCGGGCCCCAGAAGTCGGAGATGTTCAGGGCCCGGCTGAAGTTGTCCAGCGTGACGCTGGTCGGGAAGAGCTTCGGGTTCGCGTCGATCGCGTCCTTGGCCGGCTTGAACGCGGTGTTCAGCATCCAGTAGACGGGGAACCCGGCCACGACGAAGACCACGACGCCGATCAGGTTCCAGACGCTCTTGCCGGCCGTGCGGCCCCAGTTGCGGCGGCGGAGCGCGGGGCGGGCGATCGAGGCCGGCGTCGAGTGCACGGCCCTGGCGGTTCCGGCTGCGGTGTCGGTCATCGTCACTCCACCTCTCCGATCTTCAGCATCTGGCGCATGTAGACGGCGATCACACCGAGCAGCAGCAGCACGGTGATCACCGCGATGGCCGCGCCGGCGGCGTAGTTGCCGGTGACGAAGCCCTGGTTGAACGAGTAGGTGCTGAGCAGCTGGTACTGCGGCTCGGGGTGGCCGCCGCGCATCAGGTAGACCTGTGCGAAGACGCCCATGTCCCAGATCACCGAGAGGGTGCCGAGCATCACCAGGATCGGCTTGAGCAGCGGCAGCTTGACGTGGCGGAAGACCTTGAAGGCGCCGGCGCCGTCGAGCCTGGCGGCCTCCTCGAGCTCACCGGGCACCTGGGTCAGGCCGGCGTAGAGGGTGATCGCGACGAAGGGCACGGCTCCCCAGACGACCAGCGCCATGATGACGGCGAAGCCCTCCCAGGTGTTGACGAACCAGTCGTGCCCGAGCATGTGCACCCCGGGGATCTTGCTGAGCAGCGAGTTCAGCACGCCGTAGTCGGCGTCGGTCATCCACTTGAAGACGGTGACCGCGACGATGATCGGCATGGACCAGCTGGCCACCAGCGAGATGTTGATCAGCGTGCGGACGAAGGGGCTGACCTTCTGCAGCAGCAGCGCCACCAGCATGCCGAGCACCAGGGTCAGCACCACGGCACCGGCGGCGAAGCCGATGGTGCGGAGCACGACCTGCCAGAAGAAGCTGTCGCCCAGCACCTTCGAGTAGTTCGCGAAGCCGACCCAGCTCGGCGGGATGAAGCCCCAGAGCTGGCTCTGCCCGTAGTTCTGGAACGAGATCTGGATCAGGTGGAACAGCGGGTAGCCCAGGACCAGCAGCAGCAACAGCAGCGCGGGGGCGAGGAGCAGCCAGGGCGCGAGCGGGGACGCGCCCCTCCGCCTCGGCGCTCGTGGTCGGGTTTCGGCGGCACTCATCACTGTGCTCCTCAGTTTTCCTCTTCACGCGGTCGTGCTGTGCCAACAGATCGTGCTGTGCCAAGGGTGGTGCTGAGCCAAGGCGGACCGTGCCTGGGGCAGAGCGGGCCGGATCGGGGATCCCGATCCGGCCCGCTCAGATTGATCAGCCGTTGATGACGGCGTTGATCTGCGTGTCGGCGTTCTTGGTGGCGTCAGCGATGGAGGCCTTGCCCGTCGCGATGTCCTGGAGCATGTTCTGCAGGATCGCGTTCTTCTCGACGGTCAGCCAGCCCGGCGCGGTCGGCACGAACCAGGTGTTGAGGGCGACCTTGGCCATGTAGCCGAGCTTCGGGTCGCTGCCCAGGGCGGCCATCATGGTCTTGTTGTTGGGCAGGTTGCCGGCGGTGACCAGGGCCTGCTGCGCGGTCGGGTTGGTGAAGTCGTTGATCCACTCGGAGGCGAGCGCGACGTTCGGCGACTTGACCGGGACGACCAGGTCCGAACCGCCGATGAAGGACGGCATGGTCGCGTTCTTCACGCCCGGCAGGGCGAAGGGAACGATGTTGTCCTTCAGCTTGCCGCCGGTCTTGTCGAACTTCGGGTCGGCGGCGGAGGGGGCCTCCCAGCCGGCGCCGAAGATCAGGTCGGACTTGCCCTGGCCGTAGACGATGTAGCGGTCCGACTCGTCCTTGGTCTTGTCGCCGTGCATGTACTTGTCCTCGATGGCCTTCCAGCTGGCCAGACCCGCCTGCGCGGCCGGGTCCTCGAGGGTGGCGGTGAACTTGCCGGAGCCGTCCGCCTTGGCGATCTGGCCGCCGTTGTCGTAGACGAAGGACATGGCCGCGTACCAGTCACGGGTGGGCTGGTACCAGGCGGAGAAGCCGGAGCCCTGCTTGGCCTGCACCTTGTCCAGGTCGCCGGTCAGCTCGGCCCAGCTGGTCGGGGTGTTGTTGGTGACACCCGCGGCCGCGTTGACGTCCTTGCGCCAGGCGGCGGTCTTCACACCGGCGTAGTAGGGGACACCGAAGAGCTTGCCCTGGTAGGTGGCGGTGGACTGGAGGGCGGGCAGCCAGTCGGAGGAACCGGTGAACTTGGTGGCGTCCAGCGGCGCGAAGGCGCCCTTGATCATGTAGGAGAGGGTCTCGGTGTTGCCCATCTCGATGACGTCGGGGACGTTCGGGGTCGCCAGCGCGGCGTCGAACTTCGTGTTCTTGTCGCCCCAGGAGTAGTACTGGACGTCGACCTTGGTGTTCGGGTGCGCCTTGGTGAACGTGGCGGTGGCGGCGGAGACCGCGCCCGGCCAGTTCTGCTGCGCGTCGACCGCGAGCCAGACCGTGATCTTCGCCGGGTCGGCAGCGGGCTTGGACTTGTCGGTCGTGGAGCTGGAGCTACAAGCGGCGATGCTGAACAGCATCGCGGTGCTGCCGATAGCGGCGATAAGTCGACGGTTCACGCCATCCTCCTGGGATGCCCGGATTCCCCCCATCTGTTCCGGTTGCGGCCTCTCGCGACGAGCAGTGTGCGGAGGCCGCCGTCCCAGTGATGGGTCGGGGAGTTGTAGTGGTCGATGTGGTTTAGACCAGTGCCTGGAGCTTGGCCTAGACCAAATGCGAGTGTCAACGGGTTGCACGCCAAAGACTCGGAGCCGTTATCAACCCGACACCGGGCCAGCGCCGGGGCGTGATCCGGTGGTACACCTCTTGACCTGGACCGGTCGCACGCATGCGAAAGGGGGGTCTTGCCAAGCCGGGGCTTCAAGGTCTAGACCATGTGGTACGCCTGGCCTGGACCAATCCCTTCCGCCGGTCAGTCTCAACGGAGGAAACTCGGTCCGGCGTCTCGTACTGAGCATGCTTTCGCGCACGCGGACGTGCCACCATAAGGGCCGAACGGCGTGCTGCCGACGGCGACGATCAGGGACAGGAAACAGGAGCGGTGATGACGACCGATGGGGGTCCCGGGACCGTGCCGGCGGAGGAGACTTCGGCAGGTGCGTCCACCGCGCGCGTCCCGAAGTACTACCGCCTGAAGCGCCACCTGCTGCAGATCACCCAGACCCAGGCGCCGGGCACCCCGGTCCCGCCGGAGCGGACGCTGGCGCTGGAGTTCGAGACCTCGCGCACGACCGTGCGCCAGGCGCTGCAGGAGCTGGTGGTCGAGGGACGACTGGAGCGCATCCAGGGCAAGGGCACCTTCGTGGCCAAGCCCAAGGTGTCGCAGGCGCTGCAACTCACCTCCTACACGGAGGACATGCGCGCGCAGGGCCTGGAGCCCGCGTCGCGGCTGCTGGAGGTCGGCTACGTCACCGCCGACGACCGGCTCGCCGAACTGCTGGACATCCGTCCGGGCGGACGGGTGCTGCGGGTCGAGCGGCTCCGCCTCGCCAGCGGCGACCCGATGGCGATCGAGACGGCCCACCTGAGCGCGAAGCGCTTCCCGGCGCTGCGGCGGAACCTGGTCAAGTACAACTCGCTGTACACGGCCCTGGGCGAGGTCTACGGCGTGCACGTGGCCGAGGCCGAGGAGACCATCGAGACCTCCCTGGCCACCCCGCGTGAGGCGGGCGTACTGGGCACCGACGTCGGCCTGCCGATGCTGCTGCTCTCGCGCCACTCCTTCGACGCGGCCGGCGAGCCGGTGGAGTGGGTGCGCTCGGTCTACCGCGGTGACCGCTACAAGTTCACCGCGCGCCTGCAGCGCCCGGAGGCCTGAGACCGGTGGGGCGGGCCAGGTTCGGCCTGCTCGGTCCGCTCCTCGTCGACGGGGCGCCGACTCCGGTCGGCCCGCCCCGTCCCCGTGCGCTGCTGGCCGTCCTGCTGCTGCGGGCGAACCGGCCGGTCCCCCGCCGGGAGCTGGCGGAACTGCTCTGGGACGGACGTCCGCCGGAGCACGGGGCGCGGACCGTCTCCAGCTACGCCATGCGGCTGCGGCGCGCCCTCGGCCCCGAGCTGGCGCCGAGACTGACCACGCACGGCCACGGCTACGCGTTCCACGTGGACCCGGCCGAGCTGGACGTCTCCCGCGCCGAGCGGCTGCGCGAGGCCGCGCTCGACGCGTCGCGCGGCGGCGACCAGCGGGAGGCGCGGAGCCGCGCGGAAGAGGCGCTGGAGCTGTGGCGCGGCGACCCGCTGGCGGACATACCCGAGTTCCTCGGGCGGGCCGCGGTCCTCCAGCACCTCACCGAACTGCGCCTGCAGCTGACCGACCTCCGGCTGGACGCCGCGCTGGCCCTCGGCGACCACCACGCCGTCCTGCCCGAACTGCGCGCCGCGACGGCGCACGACCCGCTCCACGAACCGCGGATCGCCCAGCTCATGCTCGCCCTCCACCGCGCCGGCCGCCGCGCCGAGGCACTGGAGACCTACGTCACCGCCGCCGCCTCCCTCTCCGCCCGGGCCGGCCTCACCCCGGGCCCCTCCCTCCGCGCCCTCCACCTCCGCCTCCTCTCCGACGACCCCTCCCTCACCACCCCCGAACCCCCCACCCGGCCGCCCGGCAGCGACCGACCGCAGGCAGGAGCCCTCCCCGAGCCCCCACCCGCGACACCGGAGGACGCCGCGGCGGCGCGCCCACCCGCGCGTGCGGACGGGGTCCGGCGAGCCTCGGCCCACCCACCGATGCCCGAGCGGCCGTCCCGCTCCCCGGAGGAGGGCACCGCGGCGGACGCACTCCCGGGCGAGAGCCGAGCAGAGGGAGCCCCGACCGACCCGGTCACGCCCGAGCAACCGTCCGGCTCCCCGAAGGGCGGCCCCGTGCGCCGCGACACCGACCCGGCCGCGCAGCGCGCGGCGCAGGCCGGCGACCCGCCGCACGACCAGCGCTCGCCCCGAGGTCCGGACTCCGGCGCCGGCCTCAAGGACCCGGCCGGCCTGCCCGGGGAGGCCGCCGCGGTCGGCACCTCCCTGGGCGGGAGCGAGGCCGGGGTGGGCGGTGAAGCCGCGGGGAGAGGGCCGCGCCGGGGGCGGGCCGTGCCACGGGAGTTGCCGGGGGCGGTGCGGGGGTTCGTGGGGCGGGAGGCGGAGGAGGGAAAGGTCGAACAGCTGCTGCTGACGGCCGGCGAGGGCGGCGCGGCGGTCGTCGTGGTGAGCGGGCCGGGCGGGATCGGGAAGACCGCGCTGGCGGTCAGGGTCGCCCAGCGTCTGCGCGAGGAGTTCCCCGACGGGCAGCTGTACGCGGAGCTCGGGTCCGCCGACGTCGCCACCGTGCAGGCGCGGTTCGTCGCCGCCCTCGGCGAGACCGAGCCGCTGCCGCAGGAACCGGGGGCGCGCGCCGCCCGGTACCGGAGCCTGCTCGCGCGGCGGCGCGTCCTGCTCGTGCTGGACAACGCCTCCGACAGCGCGCAGGTGCGTGACCTGGTGCCCGGTGACGAGCGCTGCGCCGTCCTGGTCACCAGCCGTTCGCCGCTCGCCGACCTCGACGGCGTCCGCACGCTCGCCCTGCCCCTGTTGACGGACCACCAGGCCACCGCCCTGCTCGCCGAACTGATCGGCCGCGACCGGATCGAGGCCTCCCCTGACGCCGCGCTCGCGACCGTACTGGAGGCCTGTGGCGGACTGCCGCTGGCCCTCCGGATCGTCGGCGCCCGCCTCGCCTCGCGGCCGGCCTGGCCGGTGTCCGCGCTGGCCACGCGGCTCGCGGACCGCCGGGGCAGGCTCGGTGAGCTCACCGCGGGCGAGCTGTCCGTCCGCGCGGGCCTCGACGTCGGCTACCGCGGCCTGCACGGGCGGGCGGTCGCACAGCTGCCGCTCGGCCTCGCCTTCCGGCTGCTCGGCGCGGGCGGACTGCCGGTCTGGTCGACGGCGGCGGCCGCCGCCCTCTTCGGCACCGACGAGACCACCGCCGACCGCGTGCTGGACGCCCTCGCCGACGCGCAGCTCCTGCAGGCGCACCGCGACGGCGGTTACCGGTGCCACGACCTGGTCGCCCTCTACTCCGCCGAGTTGAGCGAGACCGAGGGCACCGCCACGAGCGCGCTCGCCCGCCTCGCGGACTGGTACCTGCGCGCCGTCGAGGCCGCCGACCGGCTGCTGCGGCCGGGCGGCAAACCGCTCGTCGCCCTGCCCGCCGTCCACCCGGCCGCCGCCGGGGCGGAGCCGGCCTCCCCCGTCCTGCCCGACGCCGCCGCCTCGCTGAACTGGCTCGACGCCGAGCTCGGCAATCTCGTGGTGCTGATCCGCCGCTGCTGGGAGGCGGGCCTGGACGCTCCCGCGTGGCAGCTGCCGACGCTGCTCTTCCCGTTCCTGGTCCGGCGCAAGTACTGGCTGCCGTGGGAGGAGAGCCACGCGCTCGGGCTGCGCGCCGCCGCCCGCGCGGGCGTCGCGGAAAGGGAGGCCGAGCTGCACAACGGCATGGCCATGGCACTGGCCCTGACCGGCCGCGCCGACGCCGCGATCACGCATCTGGAGACCGCGTTGGAGCTCAACCGCGCCGCCGGCGCGGAGTACCAGATCGGCCGGACGCTGAACAACCTCGGCATGGCCCATCGCGAGAGCGGACGGCCCCGCGAGGCCATCGGCTACCTGCACCAGGCGCTGGAGTACCGACGCCGCACCGGCCCCGGCGACGGGGAGGCGGCGACCTGGTCGGGTCTGGGCGAACTGCACCAGGACCTCGAAGAGTTCGGACGGGCCACCGACTGCTACCGGCGGGCTCTCGCCCTGCTCAGGGCCGGGGGCAACCTCCACGCCCAGGCGCTGACGCTCAACGGCATGGGCGAGAGCCTGATCGCGCTCGGCGAGCACCGCGAGGCCGCCACCTGCCTGCGCGACGCCTGCGGAATCCTGGAGGAGACCGGCGACCCGATGAACCTGGGCATCGCCCTGGGCAACCTCGCCACCGCGCTGCGCCGGCTCGGCCATCGCGGTGAGGCGGAGGACGCCGACCGCCGCGCCCAGGAGCTCATGACGGAGACACAGCTCCCCCACGGCCACGAGCCGCGACGGGCGACGGCCCTGCCCGCCACCCGCAATCCGCTGGAACAGGCCCGCCCCCACGCCTGAACGCGTCGCTGGCCATAGCGCTCCCCACGTCCGGGCCGGCTCCAGCGGTCCCCTCGCGAAGGAAAGCCTGCCAGGCGGCAGTGACAATCCGATGGCATCTCGATGGCGCCCCTGCCGGGCCTAGGCGTCGGCGTCCGCTTCTGGGGATCCGCCGCCGCGGCGGGCCTGCTTCACCTCGCGGGAGAGCTCCCAGGCGTCCGCGACCGGGCCCAGGTGGGCCAGCTTGTCGGGGTTGAGCACGATGCGGATCGCCTGGATCCGCCCGTCGAGCACGTCCAGCGCCAGCGTGTGGACCACCCTGCCGTCCCGGTCGCGGACGATCGCGCCCGGCAGGCCGTTGATCTCGTGCGGCTCCGTCGTCACGTCGAGGCCGGCCAGCAACGGGAACAGCGAGGCCAGCAGCCGGGCCACGTTCCGGGGGCCGACAATGGCCCTGGCCAGCTGCGGAGCCTTGCCGCCGCCGTCGCCGACCATCGTCACGTCGGCGGCGAGCAGTTCCTGCAGCCCGGCGACGTCGCCGTCCCGCAGCGCCTCGAAGAAGCGCGACGCCAGCTCCTCCCGCTCCCGGCGATCGGCCTCGAAACGCGGGCGGCCCTCCTCCATGTGCCGCCGCGCCCGCACCAGCAGCTGCCGGCACGCCGCCTCGGACCGTCCGGCCGCCGCCGCGACCTCGTCGAATCCGAAGCCGAACACCTCGCGCAGCACGAAGACCGCGCGTTCCAGCGGGCTCAGCCGCTCCAGCAGCAGCAGCGCCGCCATCGAGACGGAGTCGGCCAGCTCGACCGCCCGCGCCGGGTCCTCGTAGGGGTCGGCGAGCAGCGGCTCGGGGAACCACGGCCCGACGTACTCCTCCCGCCGCACCCGCGCCGAGCGCAGCACGTCGACGGAGATCCGGGTCACCACGGCCGACAGGTAGGCCTTGGCCGACACGGGCTCGGTCGCCGAGGCGTCGTACCGCAGCCAGGTCTCCTGGACCGCGTCCTCCGCCTCGCTCACGCTGCCCAGGATCCGATAGGCGATCGAGAACAGCAGCGGGCGCAGTTCCTGGAACTCCTCGACCTTCTCCATACCGGCTCCCTTCCCCGTCGTTCCGCTCACCACCCTGGACGAGACAGCCGGGCCTCCTGTGACATCGCCGGAGATTCGACCCCTGTGACCTGCGTCACCCTTGATCGATCGAACGTACGCGATCTCAGTCGGCGGGATTCCGTGCACGCACCCGTGACGTGAGCGCGGCAAAGGTCTAGATTCCGGGGGTCAACAGATCGTCAAAAGGACAGCTGGGAGCCGCCGGTCATGCCAGATGCCTCACAAGCCTTGCCGACACCGACCAGGGCGCTGCCCCTCGTGACGCCCGTGCGGATCGTCTGTGCGGTCCTGCTGCTCGCCCCCTTCGTGGCACTGCTCTGGGTCTCCTCGTACGCGCGGATGACACCCGCGTTCGCCGGGATCCCCTTCTTCTACTGGTACCAGCTGATGTGGGTGATCCTCTCCGCGCTCCTGACGGGCCTCGCCTACCTGCTGTTCACCCGGGAGGAGAAGAGCCGCAAGGCGCTCCGCGACGCGGGCGCGGCGGCCGGCTCAGCCGCCGCGGACTCCGCGGCCTCCGGGGGTGAGGAGGCGTGAAGACCGACTGGGTCGCGCTGACCGTCTTCCTGCTCTTCTTCGCCCTCGTCACCGCCGTCGGCTTCGTCGCCGCGCGCTGGCGCCGCGCCGAGAACGCACACCACCTGGACGAATGGGGTCTGGGCGGACGCAGTTTCGGCACCGTGGTGAGCTGGTTCCTGCTCGGCGGGGACCTGTACACGGCCTACACCTTCATCGCCGTCCCGGCTCTGATCTACGGCGTGGGCGCGGCCGGCTTCTACGCCGTGCCGTACACGATCATCGCCTGGCCGCTGGTCTTCCTCTTCCTGCCGCGGCTCTGGTCGGTGGCCCGCAGCAAGGGCTACGTCACCCTGGCCGACTTCGCCCGCGGGCGCTACGGCAGCAAGAGCGTGGCCCTGGCCGTCGCCCTGACCGGCATCCTGGCCACGATGCCGTACATCGCCCTGCAGTTGGTGGGCATCCAGGCCGTGCTGGACACCCTGCACGTGGGCGGCGGCAGCAGCTGGGGCAAGGACCTGCCGCTGCTGATCGCGTTCGCCGTGCTCGCCGCCTACACCTACAGCTCGGGGCTGCGCGCGCCCGCGCTGATCGCCTTCGTCAAGGACACCCTGGTCTACGTCGTCGTCATCGTCGCGATCATCTACATCCCGATCCGGCTGGGCGGCTACGGCCACATCTTCCACGACGCGGCCACCGCCCTGGCCAAGACGAACCCGGCCACCGGCAAGCCGCGCGGCGCGCTGGTCTCCGGCCCGAAGGCGCAGTGGGCCTACGCGACGCTGGCACTCGGCTCGGCGATGGCGCTGTTCATGTACCCCCACTCGGCGACCGGCGTGATGGCCGCCAAGGACCGGCTGACGGTCCGGCGCAATCTCGCGATCATGCCGGCCTACTCGCTGATGCTCGGCCTGCTCTCGCTGATCGGCTTCATGGCCATCTCCGCGGGCGTCGGCAAGGGCGTCAAGGGCTACAACGCGCAGCTGGCCGTGCCGCAGCTGTTCCAGCAGATGTTCCCGAGCTGGTTCGCGGGGGTGGCCTTCGCCGCCATCGGCATCGGCGCCCTGGTCCCGGCGGCGATCATGTCGATCGCCGCGGCGAACCTGTTCACCAGGAACGTCTACAAGGAGTTCCTGAAGCCGAACGCCACCCCGGAGGACGAGACCAAGGTCGCCAAGCTGGTCTCGCTGGTGGTGAAGCTCGGAGCGCTGGGCTTCGTGCTCGGCATCGACAAGCAGTTCTCGATCAACCTGCAGCTGCTGGGCGGCATCTGGATCCTGCAGACCTTCCCTGCGATCGTCGGTGGTCTGTTCACCCGGTGGTTCCACCGCTGGGGTCTGCTCGCGGGCTGGGCGGCCGGCATGGCCTACGGCACCTACGAGGCCTACGGCGTGGCCGCGGCAGGCAAGCCGCACTCGCACTTCGGCGGCAGCTCGGCGAACATCCCGGTGATCGGCCAGATCGGCTACATCGGGGTGACCGCGCTGGTGCTCAACCTCGCCGTCGCCGTCGTGCTCACCGTGGGCCTGCGCCTGATCAGGTCGACCGAGGGCCTCGACGAGACCGTTCCCGCCGACTACACCTCCGACGTGGACCAGATGGAGCACACACCCCCCGTGATCGCCCCCGTCACCACCTGATGCGCCCTTAGAACGGGCCGCGCGCTCCCGCACACTGGGACGGCGGCCCGTTTCGCATTCCGGCGACGGGCAGGTCGATCCCCAGGGGGCGCGACGTGGCACTGACCGACCAGAACCCGAAGGCACAGCGGACGGCACCGCGCCGGCTCTTCCCCGGCCTGCCCGGCCCGCTGACGCTGACCGCAGTCCGGCACGGCCAGAGCACCGCGAACGCCGCCTTCCACGCGGCCGAGGCGGAGGGGGCCCTGGACGTCGGCATCAGCTGCCGCGACGCGGACCTCTCGCTGACCTCCCTCGGCCGGGAGGAGGCCCGCGCGCTGGGCCGCTGGCTGGCCACCCGGGACGGCGACGGACTCCCGCAGAGCCTCTGGGTCTCCCCCTACCTGCGCACCCAGGAGACCGCGGAGCTCGTCGTCGAGGAACTGGACCGCGCCGGGCTTCCGCTGCCCGAGCTCTGCACCGACGAGCGGCTGCGCGACCGCGAGCTCGGCGTCCTGGAGATGCTGACCTCGGCGGCGATCGAGCTCCGCCACCCGACCGAGGCCGCACGCCGCCGCCTCCTCGGCGAGCTGCGCTGGCGCCCGCCGGGCGGCGAGTCCTACTCCGACGTGGCGCTGCGGCTGCGCAGCGCGCTGCGCGACCTGTACGAGGCGGAGGCCAACCGGAGGGTGCTGGTCGTGGCCCATGACGCGGTGGTGCTGCTGCTCCGCCACGTCATCGACGACCTTCAGGAGGGCGAGCTGATCGAGATCGGCCGGGCCGGAGCGGTGACCAACACCTCGGTCACCCGCTGGATCCGCGACGCCAAGGGCGCGCTGACCCTCGACCGCTGGAACGAGCGCCCGCACCTGGCGTGACGCCGCGCGCCGCGGGCCCCGGTCAGCGCTGGACCGTTCCCGGTGCGGGCGCCGGAGGCCACCGCGTGGCCGGACCAGGGATCTCCGCGCCGGTCGCACCACCCCAGGCGCGCGCAGCCCTGCCGGTCTCCGGCTCCGCCGCGTGTGCGCGACACCTCTCGGCAGAGGACCAGTTGGTTGCTCGCGTCAGCCGGTGACACGGAAGTAGGAGGGGTTGGTCACCCCGACGGGCCAGCTGACCGTCGTACCCTTGGACTGCATCGGGGCGTAGGCCACCGCCAGGGAGAGCCACTCGCCGTGGGGCGCGGCGCGGGTGACGCGCATGCGGACCTGGAGCGTCGCGGACTCGCCCGCGCGCAGGCGGAGGCCGGCGCTCGGGCCGACGCGGCCCGCGAGCTGGCCGAGCGCGGGATCGAGGTCGACCCGGTGCCAGTGGCCGCCGCGCAGCGACTCCAGACGCAGCGCGTTCGCCCGCAGCGTCCGGCCACGGGCTCCGTAGACCAGGACCGGTCTGACCTGCGCGCACACCGCGCCCGTGCGGTTGCGGACGGTCAGCCGCAACGTGGTCCAGCCGCCGCCCGCCCGGTACGCGCCGTGGACGCCCGAGAGGGTGACCGCCATCGGACTCGGGCGGCTCGCGTCCGCGCACGGCGCCGCGCGGACGACGGGTGGCGCCGCCTGCGCGGGTATCGCCGCCACGCCCGTCCAGAGTGTGGTCGCCGCGCAGCAGCCGGCTGTCAGGGCTCGGGTCCATCGCAAGTTCATCACTCAACGAACATGGCACGTGACTCTCCGCACCGCCGCTCGAGCACCCCGGTCGGAGCAGCACCCCGCACCTCGGGCATCCTTCAAGGATGAGCATCATCGTCCGCCCCGCCCTGCCCTCCGAGTACGACGCCGCAGGTCACCTCGTCGCCGAAGCCTTCATCGCCGACGGCCACACCGAACGCGACGGCGACTACGCGAAGCTGCTCCGCGACCCCCGCGACCGCGCGGTCAAGGCGGAACTGCTCGTGGCCGTGGAGGAGGAGAGCGGGACCGTTCTCGGCTCGGTGACCTTCGCGCCGCCCGGCTCCCCCTACGCCGACCTCGCCGTCGACCGCGAGGGCGAGTTCCGGATGCTCGCCGTCTCGACCGACGCCGCCGCCCGTGGCCGCGGCGTCGGCGAGCTGATGGTGCGCGCCGTGATCGCGCGCAGCCGCGAGCTCGGACTGCCTCGGATCGTCATGTCCTCGCAGCAGCGGATGCGCCACGCGCACCGGATCTACGAGCGGCTCGGCTTCGTCCGCACCCCGGACCGCGACTGGTCGCCCATCCCCGGCGTCGACCTGTTCACCTACGCCCTGGAGCTGGTTCCCGAGGCCGGACAGCCGGCTCTCAGCTCTCGAACTGAGTAACTAACGACACAACATCTGGGGGTGCATGGCGAGAGCGCCACCAGATGTATGCTCATGCTCGCTGTCGACGCAGGGGAACCCGGTGCGAGTCCGGGACTGCCCCGCAGCGGTGAGCGGCCCTGCCGTGAGTCCGATGACCTGCCGTCAGTGTGCCTTCATGTGCCCACATGAAGGCACTGCACGTCAGGGCCTCGCGGGTGGGCCGACGGGCCGCTTCGCGCTGCCCTCCTCCCCCGTGGCCCCACTCAGCCACCGGCCGCCAACGAGGAGCGAGCGCGTAGATGACGGACACAGCCGTCCCCACCCTGCCCCAGCCCACCCAGGAGCCCAGCGGGCCGTCGGACGCCCCCGGCACGGCGCTTCTGGTCACGCTCACCGAGCGCTCCGTCGACCTGCCGCAGGTCGACCCGGGCAAGGTCGCCGCCGCCGCACTGCGCGGCCGCAGCGCCCGGGCGGACTACGCCGAGCTGCGGGGGCTGGCCATGGAGGCGGCCGCCGCGCTCATCGCCGAGGACCCGCAGTACTCGCGCCTCGCCGCGCGGCTGCTGGCCGAGGAGGTCCGCGAGGAGGCCGCCGGGCAGGGGGCGACCTGCTTCGCCGCGTCCGTCGCCGTGGGTCACCGCGAGGGCCTGATCGGCGACGCCACCGCCGCGTTCGTCGCCGCGCACGCGGACGAGCTGGACGCCGTCGTCGACCCGCAGGGCGACGACCGCTTCGAGTACTTCGGCCTGCGCACCGTCTACTCCCGCTACCTGCTGCGCCACCCCATCACCCGTCAGGTGATCGAGACCCCGCAGCAGTTCATGCTGCGCGTGGCCTGCGGCCTTGAGGTCGGCGGCGACGAGGCGTCGGTGGCCGAGGTCGCCTCGCTCTACACGCTGATGAGCCGGCTGGAGTACCTGCCCAGCTCGCCGACGCTGTTCAACTCCGGCACCCGGCACCCGCAGATGTCCTCCTGCTACCTGCTCGACTCGCCGCTGGACGAGCTGGACTCGATCTACGACCGCTACGCGCAGATCGCCCGGCTGTCCAAGCACGCCGGCGGCATCGGCCTCTCCTACTCGCGCATCCGCTCCCGCGGCTCGCTGATCCGCGGCACCAACGGCCAGTCCAACGGCATCGTGCCGTTCCTGCGCACGCTGGACTCCTCCGTGGCCGCGGTGAACCAGGGCGGCCGGCGCAAGGGCGCGGCCTGCGTGTACCTGGAGACCTGGCACGCGGACATCGAGGAGTTCCTCGAGCTGCGCGACAACACCGGCGAGGAGGCGCGCCGCACGCACAACCTCAACCTGGCGCACTGGATCCCCGACGAGTTCATGCGCCGCGTCGAGGCAGACGCCGAGTGGTCGCTCTTCTCGCCCGGCGACGTGCCCGAGCTGGTCGACCTGTGGGGCGCCGAGTTCGACGCCGCCTACGCGAAGGCGGAGCAGGCGGGCAAGGCCGTCCGCACGGTCCCCGCGCGCACCCTCTACGCCCGGATGATGCGCACCCTGGCGCAGACCGGCAACGGCTGGATGACCTTCAAGGACGCCTCCAACCGCGCCGCCAACCAGACCGCGCTGCCCGGCCGGACGGTCCACTCGTCCAACCTGTGCACCGAGATCCTGGAGGTCACCGACGACTCGGAGACCGCCGTCTGCAACCTCGGCTCGGTCAACCTCGGCGCGCACCTGGGCGCCGACGGCGAGATGGACTGGGAGCGCCTGGACGCCACCGTCCGCACCGCGGTGACCTTCCTGGACCGGGTCATCGACATCAACTTCTACCCGACCCCCGAGGCCGGCACGTCCAACGACCGCTGGCGCCCGGTGGGCCTGGGCGTGATGGGCCTGCAGGACGTCTTCTTCAAGCTGCGGCTGGACTTCGACTCGGCCGAGGCGAAGGCGCTGTCCACCAGGATCTCCGAGCGGATCATGCTCGCCGCCTACGAGACCAGCTGCGACCTGGCCGAGCGCCTGGGTCGCCACGCCGCCTACGCGGAGACCCGCGCCGCCCGCGGTCAGCTGCACATCGACCACTTCGCGGTGGCTCCCAGCTGGCCCGCGCGCTGGGAGGCGCTGCGCGCCCGCGTCGCCGAGACCGGCCTGCGCAACTCGCTGCTGCTGGCCGTCGCGCCGACCGCGACGATCGCCTCGATCGCCGGCGTCTACGAGTGCATCGAGCCGCAGGTCTCCAACCTGTTCAAGCGGGAGACCCTGTCTGGCGAGTTCCTGCAGGTCAACCCGTACCTGGTGGCGGACCTCAAGCGGCTGGGGCTGTGGAACGCGATCACCCGCGAGGAGCTGCGCGAGGGCAACGGCTCCGCCCAGGAGATCACCGACCTGCCGGAGGACCTCAAGCGCCTCTACCGCACCGCCTGGGAGCTGCCGCAGCGCGCGCTCATCGACCTGGCCGCGGCCCGCATGCCGTACCTGGACCAGAGCCAGTCGCTCAACCTCTTCATGGCCGCGCCCACCATCGGCAAGCTCAGCTCGATGTACGCGTACGCCTGGAAGGTCGGCCTGAAGACCACCTACTACCTGCGCTCGCGCCCGGCGACCAGGATCGCCCGCGCGGCCGTCCAGCAAGCCCAGTCCGTGCAGGAGGCCGAGGCGGTCGCCTGCTCCCTGGAGAACCCCGAGTCGTGCGAGGCCTGCCAGTAATGAGTGACCCCAGCAAGAACATCCTGGACCCGGGCTTCGAGCTGACGCTCCGTCCGATGCGCTACCCGGACTTCTACGAGCACTACCGCAACGCGATCAAGAACACCTGGACCGTGGAGGAGGTGGACCTGGTCTCCGACGTCGCCGACCTGGCGAAGCTGTCGGAGGGCGAGCGGCACATGCTCGGCCGCCTGGTCGCCTTCTTCGCGACCGGCGACTCGATCGTCTCCAACAACCTGGTGCTCACCCTCTACAAGCACATCAACTCCCCGGAGGCGCGGCTCTACCTCTCGCGCCAGCTCTTCGAGGAGGCCGTGCACGTCCAGTTCTACCTGACGCTGCTGGACACCTACCTGCCCGACCCCGAGGACCGCAACGCGGCCTTCGCGGCGGTGGAGAACATCCCCTCCATCCGGGAGAAGGCGCAGTTCTGCTTCCGCTGGATGGACAGCGTGGAGAAGCTGGACTCGCTGCAGACCAAGGAGGACCGCCGCCGGTTCCTGCTGAACCTGATCTGCTTCGCCGCCTGCATCGAGGGGCTCTTCTTCTACGGCGCCTTCGCCTACGTGTACTGGTTCCGCTCGCGCGGCCTGCTGCACGGCCTGGCGACCGGCACCAACTGGGTGTTCCGCGACGAGTCCATGCACATGGACTTCGCCTTCCAGGTCGTCGACACGGTCCGCGCGGAGGAGCCGGACCTGTGGGACGACTCGATGGGCGAGCGGGTCACCGCGATGCTGGAGGAGGCCGTCGAGGCCGAGCTGCAGTTCGGCCGTGACCTGTGCGGCGAGGGCCTGCCGGGCATGAACGCGGACCAGATGCGCCAGTACCTGGAGTGCGTCGCCGACCAGCGCCTGACCCGCCTGGGCCTGCCGGTCCGCTACGGCTCGGAGAACCCGTTCGCGTTCATGGAGCTGCAGAACGTCCAGGAGCTGACGAACTTCTTCGAGCGTCGGGTCTCCGCGTACCAGGTCGCGGTCGAGGGCTCGGTCTCCTTCGACGACGACTTCTGATCCACGCGACACGAGAGGGGCACGGCGTCGGTCGACGCCGTGCCCCTCTCTTCGTCCATCGGAGTGAACCAGCGGCTCAGTCGCTCGGTCGCTCAGTCGTTCGGGACGGTCTCGTAGCGCGGGGTGAGCTCGGCCATCTGCCGCAGGGCGTCCTTGCGGTCCCGCTTGCTGAGCCGGTCGATGTACAGGTACCCGTTCAGGTGATCGGTCTCGTGCTGCAGGCAGCGCGCGAAGAAGCCGGTCCCCTCCACGACGACGTCCTTGCCGTCCCTGTCCTGCCCCCGCACGACGGCGAAGTCCGGCCGGGCCAGCTCGGCGTACGCGCCGGGCACCGACAGACAGCCCTCGTTCCCGTCGTCCAGCTGCCGCTTCGCGGGGTCGAGGTCGTCCAGCACCGGGTTCACCACGACGCCGATGTGGCGGACGTTGTCGTCGTCCGGGCAGTCGTAGACGAAGACCCGCTGCCCGACCCCGATCTGGTTCGCGGCCAGCCCGACGCCCTCGGCGGCGTACATGCTCACGAACATGTCGTCGATCAGCGCCTGCAGCTCGGGCCCGAAGTCCGTCACCGTGGCACACGGGTGGTGCAGCACGGGATTCCCGACCACCGTGATCGGCCGCGCCGTCCCCCGCGACGTGTCGGGCTCCTCCCCGATCACCTGCTGCGGGGCCTCTTCCAACTGCTCTTCCGACATGCTCTCGCCTTCAACGTTCCCAGCACTCTCGCAGCAAGGTTACGTTGCGCGTTCAGAGCGCGGGGTCAGTTGCGCCCCAGGGGTGCGAGGAACTGCGCGACAAGCCACCCAGCCAGGTATGCCTCCGAACGCGCAGGACCGTCCTCCCCCAGCCTTCGGCCGGGGGTACCTCCTCCGGGTGGTCAGCAGACTTCTTCGAGGTCCCGGTACGCCCTGCGGCCGGGCGCGCTCGCCGCCCAGCGGTCCAGCAGCTCCTGGACCAGGCCCTCGGGCGCGGCCACGCCGCACTCGCGCTCGGGAACCCACATCTCCCCCTGCGCGTGGTGGCTCAGCCGCCCCAGCGGGCCGTCGTCGTGCGGGTCGTGGGTGCCGCTGTGGCCGTCGTCCGAGGCCATCCTGCTCTCCGAGCAGGCCCGGCAGAGCAGCCGGACGGACGAGGTCCAGTCCTCAGCCGCGTAGCCGGCCTCCGAGACCAGCCGTTCCAGCGCGTCCCGGTCACTCTCCGTCGCCGCCTGCAGCAGCACCACGTGCGTCGGAACGGGTGACGGCGCCCACAGCTCGATCTCGTCGAAGACCGGGAAGGGGACCCCGTCCGCCACGCGCTCCCCGTGCGGGGTGCCGTCGTGGAGGACCACCTCGCCCCAGCGCCGTCCGGAGGACGGCAGCGGAATGCTCAGGACCTCCACTCTCGCCGGGTCCAGGCGTCTGCCCCAGACCACCTCGGACTCGCCCTCCGGCGACAGCCGGACCGGCGTGGTGCCGAGGTCCAGGCCGACCGGGCCGTCCCCCGCGGGCACGCGCAGGCCGTAGGCCTGCCAGGAGCGGCGGGCCAGGGCCCAGTCCTGCAGCGCGGTCGCCGCGATGCCCAGGTTCCACCAGTCGGGCGCGCCGACGCCCGAGCCGCGGTCCAGCAGCGCGACCGCGCGCAGCCCCGCGGCCCGCGCCTGGTCCCAGTCGCGGCGGAACTTGTGCAGGAGCGCGAGATTGAACCAGGAGTCCGAGAGCCACGGTTCCAGATCCGTGGCGCGGACCAGCAGCGCGCCTGCGTCGTCGAGCCGACCGTCACCGATGAGCGTGAAGGCGCGGTCGGTGGTCTGCCGCCAGCTGGCGGACGGCCTCTGCCGTGCACGATTGAAGATCTTCACCTCAGCCTGCCGCTTGTCGGTCCCCAGCACCCTGCGTACTTGCGATACCTGCGTTCCGGCCGGGCCGGTCACGTCAGGGCGTGCACACGTTGCGTTGCTACATCCATAGGTCGACACATGGACCCGCAAGGGCCCTGCATCAGCATCCAACCACGAGCACCCCCTGCCCGCTGCCTACCCAGGCATCCTCAGGCAAACACGGGCCAATGCCTCGACCACTCGTGGTTCGTACTCCGACGCGGTGTTCGCCCGCAACTGGGCCAGCACCTCGGCGCGACGGGCCGGACCGGGGTCGTCGCACGCCAGGTCGTCGTAGGCGTTGGCGGCCCGGATGATGCGGGCGGCCATCGGCAGGCCGGGGTCGCGGGAGCCGTCCGAGCGCCGGTAGGGCTCGGCCAGCCGGGCCACGATCTCGGCCACCTGGGCGGGGACGCCGGTCCGCCGGATCACCTCGCTGCCCAGCCGGCCGATCCGGCGCTGCTCCTCCTGGGACAACAGCGCCGTGGCGCCGCCGGGAATGGGGTCGACGAGCGAGAGCTGACCGATGTCGTGCATCAGTGCGGCGTATTCGAGCAGCAGCAGTTCGCTTTCGGGCAGGGCGAGTTCGCGACCCACGCCGCGCGCGAGAGCGCAGACGCGCAGCGCGTGGCCGGGCAGCGTGTAGCCGGCGACCTCCGTCGCGCGGGCGAGGCTGGCGATGGTCTGCCGCTGGGTCGCCCGGATCGCCGCGTAGCGGCGGAAGCCCGCCTGGGTCAGCAGCAGAGGCACCGAGAAGAGCGGCAGGGCCCAGAGCCCGATCTCGCCCGCCGCGACGGAGATCACCACGCCGGTGGCCACGATCGCCGAGCCGATCCGCAGCAGCGCGCCGAACTCGTCCCGCAGGGCGCGCCCGAATCGCGCCTCGGACAGCAGTGCGCCGAGCAGGACGTCCGCGACGGCGGCGAGCGCCGCGCAGGCGGCGATGTAGGTGCTGTAGGCGGGGCCCTGCTGGAGGCCGTGGCGCAACAGCACGCCGTGGTTGTAGAAGGGCTGGAAGAGCAGCGCCGCGAAGCCGACGGAGAGCACCCGCCGCACCGCGGAGTCCCAGCACAGCCGCCTGCCCTGGACCAGTCGCGGGACCATGCCGACCAGCGCCGCCCCGCTGCAGACCAGCACCACCTGGCCGACCCCGTGGTGCGTCCGCGCCCCGGCGAGGCTGCCCAGCAGGGCGTAGGCCAGCGCCCCTGCCGCCCCGAGCGGCGTGTGCTCCCGCTCCCCCGGCAGCGGCGTCCGCACCAGCTCGCCGACGGCGACGAGTCCGCCGAAGGCCAACGCCACCCACGGATCGACGAATCCGTAGCGGACCGTCCAGAGCAGGGAACTGACGAGCAGCAGGACGGCCGCCGCGTAGACGGCCGCCGCCCGCCAGGTCGCGGGCGGAGCCTCCGGCCCCACCGCACGCCACACCGCCGCCAGCGGCGCCCTCGGCCCGGCCGACCGCGTCGGCTCCGCCCGCGCCGCTCCGGCGGAGCCGCCCTGCTGGGCCGGGAGGGCAGGTAGAGCGGGTCCGGCCGACGACGACGGTGACGATGGCGACGCCCCTGCGGCCCCCTCGCCGCGGGCGGCTCCGGGGGTGCGTTCGGGCTGCCCCATCAGGCAGCGCCCGCACGGGTCGGCTCGCGGATGCCCAGCGGCAGGTCGGGGGCGTCCTCGTCGCCGGGTGAGAAGGCCACCGGCTCCCAGCCGTGCCGACGGACGGCGCGGATCAGCGCGGCCACCATCACCGGGTCGAACTGGCTGCCCGCGCAACGCTCCAGCTCCACCACCGCCTCGGCGACCGGCCTGCCGCGCCGGTAGGAGCGGGTCGAGGTCATCGAGTCGAAGGCGTCCGCCACCGCGATCACCCGGGCGAACTCGGGGATCTCCTCCCCGGCGAGCCCGGCCGGGTAGCCGCGCCCGTCGATCCGCTCGTGGTGGTGCAGGATGCCCTCGCGCGCCTCGCCCAGGAAGCCGATGCCGCGCACCATCTCGTGCCCGAAGGTCGGATGCAGCTGCACCGCCTCGTGCTCGTCGTCGGTCAGCGGGCCGTTCTTGCGCAGCACGCGCGTGGGCACGCCGAGCTTGCCGATGTCGTGCAGCACCCCCGCGATCCGCAGCGACGCGACGCGCTCCTCGTCCATCCGCAGCTCGCGCGCCATCAGCACGGACGCCCTGCTGACCCGCTCGCTGTGGCCGCGGGTGTACTCGTCCTTGATCTCCACCGCCTGCACCAGTGCGCTGACCGTCGCCTGGTGCGCGGCCTCCTCCCGCTGGAACTGCGCGAAGACCCAGGAGGACACGGTCAGCGGCAGCAGCACCAGCACGGCGGAGAAGGATCCGTAGGGCCCCTGCCACAGCACCGCCATGGTCAGCCCGATCAGCCCGTACCCGAGGCAGGGCACGAGCGAACGCAGCAGTGCTCCGCGCCAGACGGTGCGCGGGTCGGCATGCTCGGCGGCGACCCTGATCCCCCCGGCGAGCACGCCGGTCACCACACAGAAGCTCAGCGCGGCGAGCAAGGTCGGGCCCAGCACCTCGGGGAACTGATGCCGCGCCAGCTGTTCCGTGCCGCCGGTGGCGTCGAACACCACGGCGGCCGCGCAGGCGGCGAGGGCGAGCTGCGCCGCGTTCCAGGCCCGCCGCAGGGCGCGCGGCGGCGCGGCGGGGGTGAACACCGCGCCCATCACCGGCACGAGGGCGGCCTCGCCGGGCCGCAGCAGAACCGCCGCCGCGAGCAGCACCGGAAAGAACGCGGCCCACCGCCCGGGCGCGACGGCCGCCTCGCCGGCGGCCTGACGTCGCATCAACCACTCGCAGGCGACGTACAACCCGGCCAGCACCACGACCCGGCTCCACGGCCCGCCGCCCACCCCGCACAGCGCCGTACAGACCAACGCACCGGCGATCACCGCGACGGCATACAACCGCCCCCCGACTCCCAAGGGCACCCCGCACGCGCCCTCAGGCGGGTCCGCGATCTCCGCCTTCGCCACCGACTCCGCTCCGCCTTCACCCGGTCCCGGGCCCATCAGCCCGCGCGTCAGTCCATCGCACAGCGCCCGCACAGGTCGGCCGTTCCGCGAAAAACTCCACGATCGGGTGACTGGATACCCGTGTCCCGAAGGCTTGATGCAGCGGGCCGCACGAATTCTTCACACCCGAAGTGGACATTCTGCGACGACGGGTCGGCGGCAACGCCGAGGGGAGGTGGTGCGACTACTCCTGCGTCGCGGCGGCCGGGTCGGCGAGGAGTTCGCCTTCGACCGGGAGGCCGGCGCGGATGCGGTCGATCCTGGCCAGCACCTTGCCGCGGAGGTCCGCCGGGGCGGTGTCGCAGCACGAGCGCTTCACCAGCGCCTTGATCGCCGCCTCGAGCCCGTACATGTCCAGGCAGGGCGAGCACTCGTCCAAGTGCTGGCGGAGCTTCGCGCAGTCGCCCTCGCCCATCTCGTTGTCGAGATACTCGTACAAGTGGTCGAGGACGTCCGCGCACGGCGTCTCGTGGTGGTTGCCGCAGCTCATGAGTCCGCGCCTTTCCGGTCTTCCCCCGTGCTGCCACTGCCCGCCGGGACCAGTCCGCGCTCGCGGGCGTAGTCCTCCAGCATGGTGCGCAGCTGGCGGCGGCCGCGGTGCAGGCGGGACATCACCGTACCGATGGGTGTCCCCATGATGTCGGCAATCTCCTTGTACGCGAAGCCCTCGACGTCCGCGAGATACACCGCGATCCGGAACTCCTCCGGAATCGCCTGCAGGGCTTCCTTCACGTCGCTGTCCGGGAGGTGGTCCAGCGCCTGCGCCTCCGCCGACCGCAGGCCGGTCGACATGTGCGACTCGGCCCGTGCCAGTTGCCAGTCCTCGATCTCGTCCGCACCGGTGCGCTGCGGCTCGCGCTGCTTCTTCCGGTAGGAGTTGATGAACGTGTTCGTCAGGATGCGGTAGAGCCAGGCCTTGAGGTTCGTGCCCTCGCGGAACTGGTGGAACGAGGCGAACGCCTTGGCGAACGTCTCCTGCAGCAGGTCCTCCGCGTCCGCGGGGTTGCGCGTCATGCGCAGAGCCGCGGAGTAGAGCTGGTCCAGGTAGCCCAGGGCGTCCCGTTCGAAGCGCTGGGAGCGCTCCGCCTCGGTCTCCTCGGTTTCCTTCGCGGCGACCGGACCCACCTCCTCAGCGACGACATGCGTACTCGCCAAGGAGCCTATCGGGCTCACGGAGGAATCGCCCGCGACGGGCCACTCGGCCCAGGCAAGGAACGACTCCGCCGTGTCCTCCGGGCGGGCCGGGCATGCGGCTGCAACCATGAGCTGCCTTCCACTGACGTGTTCGATCCTGACAGTGGCCTCAACCAAGCAGCCCCGACGTTCATTCCCCGACCTGCGGCCCCGCCCCGGACCTCAGAAGAGCATTCCCGCGTCCTCCGGCTCCGGCTCGACCCGCTCCAGCAGTTCTGGACCGTTGTTGCGGAAGTTCCCGACCGCCGGACCGACCGGCCGCAGCTCCATCAGCCCCGGCGTCGGCGGGACCAGCAGCGCGGCGGCCTCGTCGGGGTCGGTGAGCGAGCGGTCCAGCCAGTCGTCCCAGCGGTCGCGCGGAAGGATCAGCGGCATCCGCGGATGCACGTGCTCCAGCTCCGGCTCCGCCGCGAGGGTGATGACCGTGCAGGTGGTGAGCCAGGCGGCCGGGTCGTCCTCGGGGATGCTCCGATCCCGCCAGAACTCGTAGAGCCCGGCGAAGGCCATCTCCGCGCCGTCCTTCGGGGTCACGAAGTACGGCTGCTTCTTCGGGGCCTTCTGCCCCGGCAGCTTCTCGGCGGTGTGCCACTCGAAGTAGCCGTCGGCCGGCAGCAGGCAACGCCGGGTGGAGAAGGCGCGGCGGTACGCGGGCTTCTCGTGCACGGTCTCGGAGCGCGCGTTGAACATCTTGACCCCCACCGAAGGGTCCTTGGCCCAGGAGGGCACCAGACCCCAGCGCAGCACCCGCAGCTGGCGTATCGGCTCCGGACCCCGCTCCCTGATCGGCCGTTCCAGCACCGCGAAGACGTCCTTGGTCGGCGCGACGTTCCAGTCGGCCGCCAGGGTCTCCTGCGGGTCCCACGTGGCGACCTCGAACAGCTCGACCAGGTCCTCGGGCTTACGACTTGACGCGTACCTTCCGCACATGGCTCCACCCTGCCAGGTCCCCGCCCGCGGCGGGACCGAACCGGGGACCGCATCAGGGACAGAACCAGGGACCGAACCGGAGGCTGGTCCGGCGGCGTCCCCCTGTGCGAGGCTGCACGCCTCGTCGGGCGACCGCGCGTCAACGCACAGGTGGAGAGCAGCAGCATGCAGCCGCAGAGCATCAGCCAGGTCTGGGACCAGGTCACCGGTACCCAGGCGGCGCCCACCGACGCCGTGGTCTGGGCCACGGCCGCGGTCGCGCTGCTCGCGGTCGGCTGGCGGGTGCTGTGGCAGCTGACCAGGAACGTGGTCACCATCGCCCACGAGGGCGGCCACGCGCTGGTCGCCCTGCTGATGCGACGCCGCCTGCACGGGATCCGGCTGCACTCGGACACCAGCGGGCTGACCGTCTCCTCCGGCAAGCCGCACGGGCCCGGCATGGTGTTCACCGCCGCCGCCGGTTACGTCGCCCCCTCCCTGCTCGGGCTCGCCGGCGCCTGGCTGATCTCCGGTCGGCACACCACCGCGTTGCTCTGGGGCGTCGTGCTGCTCCTGCTCTGCGTGCTGATCGAGGTGCGCAACGCGTACGGGGTGTTGACCGTGCTCACAACCGGCGGGCTCTGTTTCGCCGTTTCCTGGTTCGGCGGCCCGCAGCTCCAGGGCGCCTTCGCCTACCTCTGTGTCTGGTTCCTGCTGCTGGCCGGCGTGCGCCCGGTCGTCGAGCTGCAGAGCAAGCGCTCCCGCGGCCAGGCCCGCGACTCCGACGCCGACCAGCTCGCCCGGCTGACCCGCCTGCCCGGACTGCTCTGGGTCGGCTTCTTCCTCCTCGTCTCCATCGGTTCACTCCTGCTCGGCGCACACTGGCTGCTGCCCGCACCGTTCTGACCTCGAAGCATCGGCAGGCCGTAAGCTCAGGGGTCATGACCGCCGCCGAGCAGCACTGGCCCGCCCCGACCGCGACCGATCCCGTGGACGCGGTGGTCACCGTGCCCGGATCGAAGTCCGCGACGAACCGGGCGCTGGTGCTCGCCGCCCTGGCGTCCCAGCCGGGCTATGTGCGTCGGCCGCTGCGCAGCAGGGACAGCCTGCTGATGGCGGACGGACTGCGCGCGCTGGGCATCGGCGTCGAGGACGAGCTGAACTCCAGCACCGGCGTCAGCGGCGGCGGAGACGCCTGGCGGGTGCTGCCCGCGCCGCTGGGCGGACCGGCCAGGGTCGACGTCGGCAACGCGGGCACCGTCATGCGCTTCCTCCCGCCGGTCGCCGCCCTCGCCGACGGCGACGTGCACTTCGACGGCGACCCGCGCTCCCACGAACGGCCGCTCGGCGGCGTGATCGACGCACTGCGCGTCCTCGGCGCACGCGTCGAGGACGGCGGACGCGGCGCCCTGCCGATGACCGTCCACGGCACCGGCGCCCTGGTCGGCGGGACGGTCACGGTGGACGCGTCCAGCTCCTCCCAGTTCGTCAGCGCGCTGCTGCTCTCCGGCCCCCGGTTCCAGAACGGCGTGGAGGTGCGCCACGTCGGCGCGCCGGTTCCCTCGATGCCGCACATCCGGATGACGGTGGAGATGCTGCGCGCGGCCGGGGCCCAGGTCGACGCGCCCGAGGACGGCGGCGTGCCGGACGTGTGGCGGGTCACCCCGGGTGCCCTGCTCGGCCGGGACGTGGTCGTCGAGCCCGACCTCTCGAACGCTGCGCCGTTCCTCGCCGCCGCGCTGGTCACCGCGGGAACGGTGCTGATCCCCGACTGGCCCGAGCGCACCAGCCAGCCCGGCGACCAGCTCCGTGACCTCTTCACCCGGATGGGCGGTTCCTGCGAGCTGGTCGAGGAGGGCCTGCGCTTCTCCGGCACCGGCCGGGTCCACGGCATCGACGCCGACCTGCACGCGGTCGGCGAGCTGACGCCCGTGGTCGCCGCCGTGGCGGCGCTCGCGGACTCCCCGTCGACCCTGCGCGGCATCGCGCACCTGCGCCTGCACGAGACCGACCGCCTGGCCGCGCTCGCCCGTGAGCTGAACGCGCTCGGCGGCGAGGTCAGCGAGACGGAGGACGGTCTGCGGATCGTCCCGCGCCCGCTGCACGGCGGCGTCTTCCACACCTACGAGGACCATCGCCTGGCCACCGCCGCCGCCGTCATCGGCCTGGTCGTGCCGGGCGTGGAGGTCGAGAACGTGGCCACCACCGCGAAGACCCTGCCCGACTTCCCCGATCTCTGGTCGGGCCTGCTCGGGGCGAAGGGCTAGGGGCACCGCCATGCGCCGCTACGGCAAGGACGCCGACGAGGACGACATCCGCAACCGCCCGTCCCGCAAGGGATCGCGCCCGCGCACGCGGATCCGCCCCACCCACGAGGACGCGGCGGAGGGGATGATCCTCACCGTCGACCGCGGCCGGTTCACCTGCCTGATCGACGAGGGCGCCAAGCGCGAGCGCGAGATCACCGCGATGAAGTCGCGCGAGCTGGGCCGCAAGGGCGTCGTCGTCGGCGACCGCGTCGCCCTGGTCGGCGACCTCTCCGGCGAGGCCGGCTCGCTGGCCCGCATCGTGCGCGTCGAGGAGCGCGAGTCCGTGCTGCGCCGCACGGCCGACGACGACGACCCGTACGAGCGCATCGTCGTCGCCAACGCGGACCAGCTCGCCATCGTCACCGCGCTCGCCGATCCCGAACCGCGCCCGCGCCTGATCGACCGCTGCCTGGTCGCCGCGTACGACGCGGGCATGGAACCGCTGCTGGTGCTGACCAAGTCGGACCTGGCGTCCGCCGATCCGCTGCTGGAGACGTACGCGCCGCTGGGCGTCCGCCATGTGGTCACCAGCAGGGAGACGCTGGCGACGGAGGGCGCGGAGGCCGTGCGCGAGGTGCTGCGCGGGCTCTCGACGGTCTTCATCGGCCACAGCGGCGTCGGCAAGACCACGCTGGTCAACGCGCTGGTCCCGGAGCATCAGCGCTCGACCGGCCACGTCAACGCGGTGACCGGTCGCGGCCGCCACACCACGACCTCGGCCCTGGCGCTGCGCCTGCCGGCGAAGAAGGGCCAGGAGTCGGGGTGGGTCATCGACACCCCGGGCTTCCGCTCGTTCGGGCTCTCGCACATCGAGCCCTCCCGCGTCATCCACGCCTTCCCCGACCTGGAGCCCGGCACGGGGGGCTGCCCCCGCGCCTGCTCGCACGACGAGCCCGACTGCGCCCTCGACGCGTGGGTCGCCGACGGCCACGCCGACCAGGCCCGCCTCTACTCCCTCCGCCGCCTCCTCTCCACCCGCGAAGCCCGCGAGGGCGACTGACGCCTTGGGCGTGGGCGCGACAGATCGGAGCGGGAGGGTGAGTTGCAGCGTCCAGGGGCGCGCGGCTCTGCCGATCTGCGCCTCCGACGCGTGGGCGCGACAATCCCTCAGCCTGCGGCCGGGAGGTACCCCTCCCACGCAAGGAGAGCACCGAACGCGCAGGGCCATCCGCATGTCAGTGGCCTCTCGCGCACGCAGTGAATCAAGCAGGGCCTCGCGGCGCCGGACGCTGCCAGCTCGGGCGGTTTGCACCTGACCGTTTTGCCCGCAATTATGGTGATCACTCGATCGCTGCTCGGTGGAGGGTCCGTGGCCTGGTTCTTGGTGATCATCGCTGGGCTGCTGGAGACCGGCTTCGCCGTCTGTCTCAAGCTCAGTCACGGCTTCACCAAGGTCTGGCCCACGGTCGGCTTCGCCTGCTTCGCGCTCGGCAGCTTCGGCCTGCTGACCACTTCGCTCAAAACGCTCGACGTCGGCCCCGCCTACGCCGTCTGGACCGGCATCGGCGCGGCGGGGACCGCCATCGTCGGGATGGTCTGGCTCGGCGACACCGTCTCCGCACTGAAACTGATCTCCATCAGCCTCGTGCTGATCGGCGTCGTCGGCCTCCAGCTCAGCGGCTCCGGCCACTGACCTCGCAGAACGCGTTCCGCGGCAGGCCCGCGCACGGACGCGGCATCGAGTCCTGCGCCACGATCGGCGCGAGGTCCAGGCCGGTGCGCTGCGGGTAGCTCGCACCGGGGACCGGGCACGGCCCGAAGCCCGCAGCGCAGACCAGCTCACCGAAGAGCAGTCGGTCGTCGCCGACCCCGGCGCCCGCGCCGCACGGCGTGCCGTCCACCGCGCCGCTCTGGATCGACGCCGGGTCGCTCGTCAGCGGGCCGCCGCCGATCACCCGGTTCCGCGCGAAGCAGTTCCGCGGAGCGGTCGCCGACTCGTTCGCCAGGTCCGCGTTGGTCGGGTTACCGAAGAAGCCGACCCGGCTGAAGGCGTTGCCCGCGACCACGTTGCCGTAGGACAGGAAGAGGCAGACACCGGCCTGCTGCACGCCGCCCTGGCAGTCGCTGCCCGGTGGCGGGGTCTCGCTGTCGGGGAAGTCGTGCAGCACGATGCCCCAGCTGCCCTGCCGCTCGATCCGGTTGTCCCGCATCGTGTCGTTGTGACCGCCCGAGATCTCGATCCCGACGCCGATCACCGGCGCCAGCCCGGAGACGGGCGCGTTCGGGTTGTTGTTGTCGTGGATGAAGTTGTGCTCGATGAAGGTGCACGAGGCCTGCGGCGCACCCGCGCAACTGCCGTCCTGCGGTGGCGGCGCGTCGTCGTTGTTCAGCGAGTTCGGCGCAATGCCGGTGCGGTTGTGGTCGAACTCGGAGTCGCGGATGGTGTAGCCGCCCGAGTTCGTGCCGGAGAAGCCGAGCGCCGAGTTCTGCCCGTGCGCGTCGGTGAGCGTCACCCCGCAGATGTTGCGGCAGGCGCCGACGTAGTAGTCGGAGTCGCCCATGTTCGAGGCGTAGGTGTGCGCGATCACCGCGGTCCGGTCGCGTTGGAGGCGAAGATCCCGTACTGCGCCATCGGCGCGCTCGCGTCCGCCGAACCGTAGCCGGAGGTCGCGGTCAGATAGGCGCCGTGATAGCCGTGCAGGCCGATCGCACCACTGCCGTCGCCGCCGTTCCACCAGATCTCGTTGCCGCCTTCGCCCTCGCCGCCGGACAGGTAGTTGCAGACGGTGAGGTTCTCGACGGACACGTCGTCGGCCTTGGACACGACGATCCCGCTGCGTCCTGCGGTGTCCTGCAGCGCCGGGGCGGACGGGCAGGGATGGGCCGCGGTGCCGTCGCTGCCGTCGATCACCACCCGGTTGCGGTCGAGGCCGCGCAGGTGGACACCGGGCGTGGTGATCAGCACGCCCGCGTCGGCGGTCGCCTTCTCGTGGTAGACGCCGGGCCAGATCAGCACCCAGTCGCCCCGGCGGGCGGCGTCGACCGCGGCCTGGACCGTCCGGTACTCGTGCCCGCCGTACCCGTCGCGTCCGCCGTGCCCACCCTGGCCCGCTCGCGGGCAGGGCGTGGTGCTGCCGTTGCAGACCAGCAGCACCCGCGCGTCGTCCCGGTCGCGCCCCGACGCCGCGCCGGTCGGCGACGCCGACGCCGGCGCGATCCCGGCCAGCGCCAGGGCGAACGTCCCCAGCAGGGAAGCCAGCACTCTCTTCGCTCTCGGAGCCGATCTCACGGGCAAACCTCCACCAGTGAACATGAGCTGACGTCATGTCAGCTCCGGCTCAGCCTCGGGGCGGTTCCCGGCGAAGTCAATCCCCTCGCCCCGCCCCCGCACAACACGCCCCGCCCGGCTTGGACGGCGCTGGCACCGCACCCCCGGCGATCGTTACTGTTCAGAGCATGGCCGACTACTCCGACGATCTGCGCCTCGCCCACGTCCTCGCGGACCATGCCGACTCCGTCACGCTGGACCGCTTCCGCGCGCTCGACCTCGCCGTCGAGACCAAGCCGGACCTGACCCCGGTGAGCGACGCGGACAAGGCCGTGGAGGACCTCCTCCGCGGTGACCTCCAGCGCGCCCGGCCACGCGACTCCGTTCTCGGCGAGGAGTACGGCACCACGGCGGGCCAGGGCCCGCGCCGCTGGGTGATCGACCCGATCGACGGCACCAAGAACTTCATCCGCGGCGTCCCCGTCTGGGCGACGCTGATCTCGCTGATGGAGCTGGGCCCCGGCGGCGAGCAGCCGGTCGTCGGCCTCGTCTCCGCCCCCGCCCTCAGCCGCCGCTGGTGGGCCGCGCGGGGCACCGGCGCGTTCACCGGCCGCAGCCTGACCCGCGCCTCACGGATCAAGGTCTCCGAGGTGTCCCGGCTGGAGGACGCGTCCTTCTCCTACTCCTCGCTGAGCGGTTGGGAGGAGCGCGGCAAGCTGGACTCCTTCCTCGACCTGACCCGGGCCTGCTGGCGCACCCGCGCCTACGGCGACTTCTGGTCGTACATGATGGTGGCCGAGGGCGCGGTGGACCTGGCCGCCGAGCCCGAGCTGAGCCTGTGGGACATGGCCGCCCCCTGCGTGATCGTGGAGGAGGCGGGCGGCCGCTTCACCGGCCTGGACGGCGTCCCCGGCGTGCGCAGCGGCAACGCCGTCGCCAGCAACGGCCTGCTGCACGGGGAAGCGCTCAGTCGCCTGGGCTGATCCGCCCTTTACGGAGCCGGACGGTACGGTAAGAGCCCGTCCCGTCCCGCTCTCCCCCCTGCCGAAGGACTGACTGTGTCCTGGATCAGCGACCATCTGCTGGCACTGAACGGCACGCTGGTGCTGATCGCCGTGTTCCTGCTGCCCGCGCTCGAGTCGAGCGTCTTCCTCGGATTCCTCATCCCCGGAGAGACGGCCGTGGTCATCGGCGGCGTCACCGCCTACAACGGCCACACCCACCTGTGGGCGGTGCTGCTGGTGGCGATCCTGGGCGCGGTGATCGGCGACAGCATCGGCTACGCGGTCGGCAAGCGCTGGGGCGACACCCTGCTCGGCCGACTCCCGGCCCGCCTGATCAAACCGTCGAGCGTCCGTCAGAGCAAGGAGCTGATCAAGCGGCTGGGCGGCAAGGCGGTCTTCGCCGGCCGCTTCGCCGCGGCGCTGCGCGCGCTGGTCCCCGGCCTCTGCGGAGTCTCCGAGATGCGCTACCGCACCTTCGCCGTGTGGAACGTGCTGGGCGGGATCATCTGGGCCACCGGCTTCGTGCTGCTCGGCTACTTCGCCGGCGCGGGCTGGCACAGGGTGGAGCACTACGCCTCGGTGGCGAGCTGGATCGCCGTCGGCGCGGCAGCCGTGGTGATCGCCGGCCTGGTCCTGCTGAAGCGCCGCGCCGAGAAGAAGGCGGAGGCCTGGCTGGACGACCCGGACGCCGACGAGGCCGCGGCGTCGGCGCAGACGACGGTCTGAATCTTTTTCCCTCCCGATGTCACACTCCCGCCGGACGCGGGGTCAGGGCAGTGACGAACTCGTTCGAAGCCTGCCTGATGGGGAGATTGACATGTCGACCGCCTACACCGCCGTCACCGTCGTCGGAGCCGCGCTGGCCGCCTTCTCGGCCGGCTCGGTCCTCGCCGGGGCCACGTGGGTCACCGAGCCGCTCACCGCATACGGCGTGCCCCGGTCGTGGTGGACCTGGCTGGGAGCGGCCAAGGCCGCCGGAGCCCTCGGCCTGCTGATCGGGCTGCTGGTGCCCCTCGTCGGGATCGCGGCCGGCATCGGTCTGGTCCTCTACTTCACCGGCGCGGTGATCACCGTGGTCCGCGCCCGCTCGTACGCGCACATCCCCTTCCCGCTGATCTACCTGGCACCGGTCGTCGCCTCACTCGCGCTGACCGCGTGAACCGCCCCCGGCGTCGGCCGGCCGGTCCGCCGCGGGGAGTTCCACCGTGACGCGGAGTCCGCCGTCGGCGCGCGGGGTCAGGGTGAGGGTCCCGTCGTGGGCCTGGGTGATGCTCCTGACGATCGCCAGACCGAGACCGACACCCGCCTGGTCGGTGTGGACGCGCTCGGTGGCCCGTCGGAAGGGCTCGGTGAGCGTCGCGGCCAGCTCCGGGGCGATCAGCTCGCCGGTGTTCTCGACGGTCAGCACCGCCCGGCCCGGGTGGGCGGCGGTGGTCACCCGCACGACGCCCCGCTCGGGGAGGTTGTGGACGATGGCGTTCTGCACCAGGTTCACGGCCAACTGCAGCAGCAGCGCGGGCGACCCCTCGGCGGAAGCGATCTCGCCCGCGGTCTCGACGCTGACGCCGCGCCGGTCCGCGAGCGGCAGCAGCGTCTCGGTCGCCTCCTCGGCGACCAGGGAGAGGTCGACGGGCTCGCGGGCGAAGGTCCGCTGTTCGGCCCGGCTGAGCAGCAGGAGTGCCTCGGTCAGGTCGATCGCCCGGGTGTTGACGACTTGCAGGCGCTCGAATGCCTCGTCGGCGTCGCGGTGCGGATCGGCGCGGGCCACGTCGAGGATCGCCTTGGAGATCGCCAGCGGGGTGCGCAACTCGTGCGAGGCGTTGGCCGCGAATCTCCGCTGCTCGGCGACGTGCGCTTCGAGCCGGGCCAGCATCGTGTCGAAGGCGTCGGCCAGTTCCCGGAACTCGTCGGTGCGGCCCGGCAGCCGGATCCGGTGCGCGAGCGACCCTTCGCCGGCCAGGCGGGTGGCCTCGGTGATGCGGGTCAGCGGGGCGAGCATCCGACCGGCGAGGAACCACCCGCCGACCAGCCCGAAGACCAGCAGGACCGCCAGTACCGCGGCCGCCTTCGGCGCGAAGACGCGCAGCAGGTTGGACCGGATGGGAAAGACACCGTGCGTGTCGGTGCCGCTGTAGACCAGCAGCGCCCGCTCGGGGACGTACCGCAGCAGGAACACCCACACCGCCCCGAGCAGCAGGACTCCGGCGAGCATGAGGAAGCCGGTGTAGCTGAGGGTGAGTCGCAGACGCACGCTCGTCCCGCGTGCCCGCGTCACGCGCCGCCTCCGTCGATGCGGTAGCCGACGCCGGGCACGGTGGCGATGATCGGCGGCTCGCCGAGCCGCTTGCGCAGCGCCGAGACGGTGATGCGCACCGCGTTGGTGAACGGGTCGGCGTTCTCGTCCCAGGCGCGGGCCAGCAGTTCCTCGGCGCTGACCACACCGCCCTCCGCGGCGACGAGGACTTCGAGCACGGCGAACTGCTTCCTGGTCAGCGCGACATAACGCCCGTCCCGGTAGACCTCGCGGCGGAACGGGTCCAGCCGCAGGCCCGCGATCTCCCGCACCGGCGGCCTGCTGTGGGCCCGCCTGCGGTCCAGCGCCCGGAGCCGGAGCACGAGCTCGCGCAGCTCGAACGGCTTGGTGAGGTAGTCGTCGACGCCGATGCCGAACCCTGAGGCCTTGTCGTCGAGCCGGTCGGCGGCGGTGAGCATGAGGATCGGCATGCCGTCGCCGGAGGCGACGATGCGCCGGGCGATCTCGTCGCCGGAGGGTCCGGGGATGTCGCGGTCGAGCACGGCGATGTCGTACGCGTGGACGCTCAGCAGTTCCAGCGCGGTGTCGCCGTCTCCGGCGACGTCGGCCGCGATCGCCTCCAGCCGCAGACCGTCGCGGACGGCTTCCGCCAGGTAGGGCTCGTCCTCGACGATCAGCACACGCATGCACTCGATGCTAGGAGCCGACGCGTATCGTCGGCGTATCCAAAAGGGCATACGCGCGCACAACACCCCGTCATTGTCGAATGTCCGCATGACGCGAAACCCACCGCCAGGACCTGCAGCGAGCCGCGAGGCCTCCCCCGACGGTGCGCGCGCACGGACGACGGCGGAGCCGCGGCCCGACGGGGCCCGCCGGCGGCGCGGGGGCGTGCGCCGGGGACTGCGTGCCCTGGCCGGGCCCGGCCCCTGGAGGCGCGGCCCGGTGCTCACGGCGGCGGCGCTGGTGCTCGGGCTGCTCCTGCTGCTGCACGCGGAGATCCCGAACGGGTGGACAGGAAACCTCGGCAGCCTGGTGGAGACCTTCCTGCCCTGGTTCGGCGTCTTCGTCCCGGTCCTGCTGGCTGGGGCGCTGTGGCGCCGCTCCGCCTCCGCGGTGGTCGCGCTGCTGCTGCCGGTCGTGGTCTGGTTGAACCTCTTCGGCGGGCTGCTCCTGGACAAGTCCCGCCCCGCAGGCGACCTCACCGTGGCCGAACAGAACGTCGACGCCGGCAATCCGGACCCGGCCCGCACCGCACGGGATCTCGCCGCCTCAGGAGCCGACCTGCTGGCCCTGGTCGAGCTGACCCCGCAGTCCACGGGCGCCTACGAGAAGGGACTGGCCGGGGCGTACCCGTACCGCGCGGTGCAGGGCACCGTCGGGCTCTGGAGCAAGCTGCCGCTCTCGGACGCCGAGCAGCTCGACATCATGGACTTCGGGCCGCTGGCAGCCACGAAGCCGCTCGCCGAGAAGACGGCAGGGAACCGGGCGCTGCGCATCACGGTGACGACGCCCAGGGGTCCGCTGACGGTCTACGTGGCGCACCTGGGGTCCGTCCGGGTCAACCCCAGGGCCGGCTTCTGGACGACCTCACGGGACATCGGCGCCCAGATCCTCGGCAAGGCCGTCGCCGCCGATCCGAGCCGGCGGGTGGTGCTGCTCGGCGACCTGAACGGCACCACGGACGACCGCGCGTTCGCCCCCCTCACCTCACAGTTGCAATCGGCCCAGGACACGGCGGGCAACGGTTTCGGCTTCACCTGGCCGGCCGCGTTCCCCGTCGCGGGGATCGACCAGATCCTGGTCAGAGGCGTGCAGCCGGACAGCTCCCGGGTGCTGGGCGCCACCGGCAGCGACCATCTGCCCGTGGCGGCGGCCATCAGCTGGTAGGACCCTCGCACCGACCGACGCCACGCGCGGATCGCCCCACGGACTCGCCGGGCGACGGGCCGCACGGAGCGGTGGGCATCGCCCGTCGACCGAGGGCGCAGGCGCATCACATCGCCACAGCCATGTGGGCCCTCGCGACTTCAGCCGGTAGGCACGCATGGCTGCGCCGACGCCGCGAGCACGGATCGGCGCGTCACAGCCCTGCCGGCACGCGGCACCGGCCCGTGGTCAGGACATCGCTGCCGACGCCGCGCGCGAAGCAGCGCGTCAAAGCCCTGTCGGTGGGCGCATGTCCTGCGGCGGCCTCGCGGGCGCAGCCGCGCGATGGACGGTCACCCCCAGACCCCCAGGCCTCGGCCGCCGGATTCCGCGGTGTCGACCCGTCCGCAGGGGTCGCTCACGCGTGGGGCCCGGGTCGGCCGGGCCTCAGGCGGAGAGTTCGGACCGCAGCGCTTCGAGGAGGCGTTCCGCGCGCTCGGTGACGGCCTCGGGCCCCAGCTCGGCCGCACGGACGCACCAGACCCGTGCCTCCAGCAGTTCGCCACGACGGGCGGCGATCAGCGCGAGCCGCAGCGCCGCACGGCCGTGGCCGGCCTCCGCCGCCGTCGCGTACCAGCGGATCGCCTCCGACTCACCGCCCTCGCGCGCCAGCAGCAGGCCGAGGTTGAACGCACCGCTGCGGCTGCCGCCCTCGGCGGCGCGCCGGTACCAGTGCTCGGCCTCCTCCGTCTCGCCGCGCTCCGCCGCCCGGACGCCGACACGGACCTGGGCGCGACCGTGTCCCGCCTCGGCGGCTCTGCGGTACCACCGCTCCGCGTCGTCGCCGCGGCGGCCCGACTCGTCCTCGCGGCGCTCCAGCAGCACGGCGAGCCGGAACGCGCCCTCCGCCGAGCCTCCGTCAGCAGCCTGCCGGTAGCGGGTGATCGCCGCGCCGAGGTCGCCGCGGCGCTCCTTGGCCACGCCCAACTGCAGCGCCGCGTCCGCGTGCCCCTCCGCCGCCGCCCGGGCGTACCACTCCTGAGAGGAGTGCAGCTCACCGCGGTCGGCGTGAAGGATGCCCAGGTTGTAGGCGGCGTCCACGGAACCCGCCTCGGCGGCCTTGCAGAACCACGGCTCGGCACCTGGGGTGTCACCACGCTGCAGCAGCATCACCGCCAGCGCGTTGCCCGCCTCCCGGTGTCCGGCATAGGCCGCGCGGCGGTACCACTGCTCGGCCATCGCGTCCTGGCCCTGCGCGGCCGCCATCAGGCCGAGGTTGAACGCCCCGTTGTGGTCGCCCGCCTCCAGCGCGGTGCGGTACCACTGCTGGGCCATCTCCGTCTCGCCCCACTCGTCGTGCAGCGCGCCGAGCGCGTTCGCCGCGTTGCCGTCGCCGGCCTCGGCCGCCTCCCGCCACCAGTCGGCCGCGCCCACCGCGTCGCCGAGGTCGCGCAGCAGGAAGCCCATGGCGCAGGCCGCGCGCGACTCGCCCGCCTGCGCGGCCTGGCGGTACCAGTGGGAGGCGTCCTCGCGGTCCCCCCGCGCTTCGAGCAGGCTGCCGAGGCGCAGCGCCGCTGCGGCGTGGCTGCGCGCGGCCGCCTGGCGGTACCAGGGCTCGGCCCCCGCCGGGTCCTTCGCCGCCTCGCGCAGTCGGCCGAGCCGGTAGGCCGCCTCGCGGTGGCCGACCTCGGCCGCGGCACGGAACCACTTCTCCGCGCGGACGTCGCGTCGGTGCTCGAACAGGTCGGCGAGGGCGAAGGCGCCACCGGTGTGGCCCTGCTCGGCCGCCTGCAGGAGCCAGTACTCGGCGCCGGGCTCGTCACCGTGGTCGCGCAGGTGCAGCCCCAGGGCGTGCGCGGCCGGCGCGCTGCCCGCAACCGCGGCGGCACGCCACCAGTGGCCCGCCTCCTCGCGGTAGCCGCGCTGGTGCAGCAGGACGCCGAGGTTGTTCGCACCCGCGCGCAGGCCCGCGACGGCGGCGCGGCGCAGGTAGGGCTCGGCCGCGTCGAGATCACCGCGGCGGAGCAGCAGCGCGCCCAGCAGGCTGGCCGCGCCCGTGTCGCCGGCGTCCGCGGCGTCGCGGTAGCGCGCCTCCAGCGCGCCCTGTTCCCGGGCGGCGAGGACCGCCTCGAAGCTCTCGGCGCTGTGGACGCCGTCGGCTCTGTCGACGCCGTCGGGGCTCTCGTCGCCCTCCAGGGCGCGCTCGTCGGCGGCCGGACCGTCGTCGACGCTGCCCGGGTGCTCGAAGGTGGGATCGGAATCGAGGGCCGCGTGGTCCAGCCGGACGTCCTGGGCGCGTTGCAGCGGCAGCCGCCCCGCCTGCTCGGCCCCTGCCGGGCCTCCAGCCTTTACCGACATGTCGACTCCCGCGTCCGCCGGGGCTGCGGGCACCCCTGGTACGCAATCTCCCCAATCGAGCTCATCGTCGCACCATCCGCAACCCGCGTACACCTGGTATACCGCAGCTTGTGAGGCTACTTCAGCGCTTTGTCGATTTCGCGACACATCTACTGTGCAACACGTGTGCGAGAGCTTGCCGCTGACGTCCCGTGACGCCTGGTGAGCCCCATCTTCCCCTCCGAGGGCGAAATAAGACTGGTCGTCAGATTCCTACCCGTTCGGACCATCGGACCACCGGCGCGGCGGCGGCACGAGGCCCGAACAGACAACAGGCCCGGTGCCTAAGCACCGGGCCTGTTGCCATCAGTAGCGGGGACAGGATTTGAACCTGCGACCTCTGGGTTATGAGCCCAGCGAGCTACCGAGCTGCTCCACCCCGCGTCGTTGTGTCTCAACTGTACGACACGTTCGCTGATCAGAGCAAATCGATATAAGCGAAGGGAGCGCACCCGATCCGCACCGCACGCCCCGGCGAGGCCGGACATGACGAAGGCCCGGTGCCTGAGCACCGGGCCTTCGTTCTGGAGTAGCGGGGACAGGATTTGAACCTGCGACCTCTGGGTTATGAGCCCAGCGAGCTACCGAGCTGCTCCACCCCGCGTCGTTGTGTCTCAACCATAGCACGGGGGCCGGACGGCCCTCGACCGCCGGCCTCGGTGACGCGCGCCGCGGCCTCAGCCGAGCGCGCCGACCAGCAGCGGATAGACCCCGCCAGCCAGGAGCGAACTGAGCATCAGCAGGCCCAGGCCGGTGAAGGCCGGCAGCCACCGTCTGCGCAGCGGCACGAGGAGGAACAGCCCCGCACAGATCAGCGCCACACAGCAGAGCAGCGTCTTCGCCTGGAGCCAGGCGTCGAACTCCCGTGGACCGAGCGCTACGGCGCGGCCGACGATGTCGTACCGGTCCAGCCAGTACGCGGCGGCCTTGAGCGCCAGCAGTACCGCGAAGAGCATGGAGAGCTGGGCGCGCGCCGCGGCGGTGCTCCGTCTTCGCCGGTCCTGCAGCTGGAGCCCGCCGTAGAGGTAGTGCACGGCGCCGGCCGCGGCGAGCGAGGCGAACATCGCGGCGAAGCCGAAGTCGACCAGGAACCGGTACCAGGGCACCGTGGTCAGGTAGAAGCTGGAATCCAGATGGAACTTCGGGTCCCTGGTACCCCAGGGCGCCTCGTGGACCGTGTCGCGCCAGAGCTCCGCGTGGGTCGCCGCGGCGGCCCCCGCCAGCACCCCGGGCAGTCCGGCCACCGCCGCCAGCAGCAGCGGCTTGCGGCCCGCGACCAGCTGACGGCACGGGTCGAGGCTCACCTGTTCGGGCGACATCACACTCAAGGGCTGCCGCATCCGGTGGGCCAGCCAGCAGTTGCCGCCGACCATCAGGGCCATCACCGAGCCGAAGACCACGAAGAGGAAGAACTGCCCCCAGGTCGGCGCTGCCAGCACCACCAGGGCCGCCAGCATCACGCCCGCTGAGGTCGCCGAGGCCAGCGGCAGGACCCTGGGACGGCGGCGGGTCGTCGGGCCGGGCGTCGGCATCTGGAATACCAAGGCGGGTCCTCGGGCTCGTCGTGGTGGCGGTGGGGGTCGGATAGTCCAACTCCGACGACGATTATTTGAGTTCCCGACGACATGTGAGGATAGGTTCCATGTCCGACGCCACGCCCCCTGCCGCCCGCCCGCTCACCCGCGCCGCGCTCGAGATCGACGAGTACGCCGCAGGCCTCGGCTGGGACCAGCCCGCCCGCCTCTTCGCCCTCGTCGACACGAGCGAGCTGCTGGCCAACCAGCCCGCGCTGGCCCGCCAGCTCGGCCTGGAGCCCGGCGCCAAGGGCGAGCTGACCCCGATCGAGCAGGACGAGCTGCCCAAGGGCACGCAGCTGGACGACTTCCTCGGCACCATCGCCTGGCCCGAGGCCGTGGCCGGTTGCGCCCTGGTCGTCGAGCGGCTGATCCTCCCGCCCTCTGCGGAGTCGGCCATCCCCGGCGGCAAGAGCGAGCGCGAGCTCGCGGCCTTCGTGGCCAGGCATCCGGAGCGCCAGGAGGTCAGGATGACCGTCGCGGTCCTGCGCGACGGCACCCGTGAGACGGCCCTGCGGCTGCGCGAGAAGGACTCCCCGCGTGAGGTCCTCACCGGCCCGGACCTGGTCCCCGGTCTCGCGGACGCGCTGCTCACCACCTTCAGCTGACCGCTTCCCCGCCGGCCGCGCCGACCCTTTCCGCGCCCCGGGACATGGCGGCGGTCACGTCCCGGGCCAGGCCCGGTGCGTGACCGCCGCCGACGGCTCCCTGGCCGCTACTTCGAGCAGGACGGCAGCGCCGCGGTGTTGCCGGAGCGGATCTGGGCGAGGGCGTCCAGCGCGCCCTTGAGGCTGGTCTCCTTGATCAGGGTCAGCCCCTTCGGGGTTACCGCGGAGGCCTCGGCGCAGTTGTCGGCGGGGGTGAAGAAGTACTGGGCCCCTGCCGCACGCGCGGCGATCAGCTTCATCGAGATGCCGCCGATCGGCCCCACGCTGCCGTCCGCGTCGATCGTCCCGGTGCCGGCGATGAACCTGCCGCCGGTCAGGTTGGTGCCGCCGAGCTTGTCGACGATTCCGAGCGCGAACATCAGGCCGGCGCTCGGGCCGCCGACGTCGCCCAGGTTGATCTCCACGTCGAACGGGAAGGTGTGCTCCACGTCCGGCTGGATGCCCACCATCGCCTTCTGCGTGTCCGGGTTCTTCGCCGTCTTGATCACGACCTTCTGCTCGGTCGCGGCGCGCTGCGCGGAGGTCGGCGTGATCTCGGTGGTCTTCCCCTTCGGGATGACCGTGAAGACGACGTCCTCGCCCGGCTGGTGCTTGGTGACCAGGACCGAGACCTGCTTGGGGTCGGTGACCGGGGTGCCGTCGACGGCGACGATCACGTCGCCCGCGTGGAGCTTGCCGACCGAGGGGCTGCCCTCGACGACCGCGGCGACCACGACCTCCGACGCGACGGGGAAGCCGAGCTGCGTCAGCGCCGCCGTCTTCGCGCTGTCCTGGGAGGCGGAGAACTCCTCGGCGTTCTGCTGCTGCGCCTGCTCGGCGGTCTGGTTGTCCGGGTAGAGGGTGCCGTGCGGGACGATCGCCATCTTGTCGTCGATCCAGCCCGCCAGCGCGGAGATCAGGTTCGGACGGTAGTCGGCGCTGCTCACCTCGACCGTGGTCATGTTGAGGTTGCCGGTCGTCGGAAAGGTCGGGTGACCGCTGATGACGATGACCGGCTTGCCGTTCTGGTCGCCGAGCGTGTTGTACGTCGGCCCGGGACTCATCTCGGCGTAGGGCGCCGGGACCAGAAGAGTGACGCAGAAGAGCGCTATCAGCAGCAGCGTGGAGGCGAGCATCGTCGCGGAGCGGCGTGGCATGGCACGACAGTACGGGACGCGATCGCCGACACGCCCGCCGGACTACGCTTCGCCGGGCTCCGGGCGGCCCTCGGGCCGGTCGGGCTGCCGCTCCATGGCGGCACGGAAGCGCTCGTAGTCCTGGAGCGAGTCACGGTCCCCCGTGGCCCTCGTCCGGGAGGACCAGGTCACCCAGATCGCGGCCAACACGCCGCCCAGCAGCGGGATGATCCACCAGGCGAGCACACTCATGTCGTTCTCCCAGCTCATCGTGGTATCAGCAGACTAGCCGTTGATACGCACAACGATCACAGGGGCCTGCCGGTCACGCATGCGATGCACCCCGATCCGGGTGCGTGCGCGCTCCCGGTCAGCAGGCGGCGACCCACTCGTCGGTGCCGTCCGCGAAACGCTGGTGCTTCCAGATCGGGACCTCGTGCTTGAGGGTGTCGATCAGACGCCGGCACGCCTCGAAGGACTCGCCCCGGTGGGCGGTGGAGACCGCCACGATGACGGCCACGTCGTTGATCGCCAGCAGTCCGACGCGGTGCACGGCCGCAAGGGCCAGCACCGGGAACTCCTTGCAGACCTCCTCCGCGACGCGTCGCAGCTCCGCCTCCGCGGTCGGGTGCGCGCTGTACTCCAGCGCGGTGACGCCCTTGCCCCCGTCGTGGTCCCTGACGGTGCCGACGAAGATGTCGGTCCCCCCGGCGGCGTCGTGCTCCACCGCCGCGTAGACCTCGTCGAGCGAGAGGGCGGTGTCGCACAGCGCGAGCAGGCGGATGGGGTCCTGGAGGGTGCTCATGCCGTCCATCATGGCGGATCGGCCGCGCGGTTCAAGACCCCGATTCCGCATCGTGACACTCGCCTTCCACTCGAAGGGGCAGCTCCCCTGGACTCGGCCCTACCTCTCCACAGGCCGCGGCCCTGCGTCAGACCCGGCGGCGCTTGCGGGCGCGGCGCACCAGGGCGGCCGTGCCGACCAGGGCGACCGTCGCGCCGGCCGCGCCCAGGCTGGTCGCGGCGTCCTTGCCGCTCAGCCTGCGGCCCGCCACCGCGTGGTTCCCCGACACCTGGGCCAGCAGCTCGGCCAGGACCTCGTCGTTGTCGTAACGCGGCCTCCAGCCGGCCTCGTGCAGCCGACTGCCGGAGACCACCCACGGGTACATGGTGTAGGCCAGGTCACCGGCGGGCGCCGGCGTCAGGCCGAGCCGGTGCAGCCGGGCGGCCGTGCCCAGGGCGAGAGAGGCCGGCAGCTCCATCCGGCGGATGCCGGTGATCTGCTCGACCTCCTCCTGCTCCAGCCAGCCGTCGCAACCGACGGTCACCTCGCCCTCGACCAGTCCCAGCACCGCGTACTCGAGCGCCGTGGTCAGGTCGTCGACGTGGCAGAACTGCCAGCACGGCCGCGAGCCCGCGACCACCAGCAGCCGCGGCGCCTCGAAGTGCCGGGTCAGCACGGTGTCGACGCCGGGGCCGACCACGACGGCCGGACGGAGCACCGTGACCGAGAGCCCCGGGTGGACGTGCGGGGCCCTCCTGGCCAACCGCTCCATCTCCAGCAGGTCACCCACGAGGGTGGCCTCCTCGGTGGCGCGCAGCGTGGCGTCCTCCGCGAGAGGGACCTCGTTGTCGGCCAGCGCGCCGTAGACCATGGCCGAGGTGCACAGCACCACGCGATGGACGCCCGCCGCGGCGGCTGCGGTGATGACCGTCTGCGTCCCGCGCACGTTGTACGCCGAGCGGGCCTTCGGGTCGGACTCCATGCCCAGGTCGAGTGCGAGGTGGACCACCACGTCGACACCTGCCAGCCGTTCGGCGACGGCCGGGTCCCGCACGTCGAGCACCCGCCACTGGACGCCCTTGGTCTCCCCGCGGCGCTCGTCGATGGCCAGCACCCGGCGTACGCCCTTGGACTCCACCAGGCGACGGACCAGCCGCTCGCCCATCCCCGAGGCCGCGCCGGTGACCGCGACGACCAGAGGCGGCCCGTCGTAGGCGGGATGCTCCGGCTCGGCGTGCGGGCCCGACTCCGGCACGGCGAGGTCGTCGGACCCACTCGCGGCGTCGGATCCGGGCCCGTCCGCGGTCGGCCCCGGGGCCTCCTCCGACGCCGGGGACGGCCCCTGAGCTGGGATCTCGGCCGGTGGTTCGACGGGCCGCGCGGCGACGGTCCCGGCGGGGAGCCCGGCCGCGTCCGCACCGCTCGGACCGTTGCGGTCGCCGGTCAGCCCAGAGCGAACGTCCGAAGGTGGGGAACTCACCGGCTATCCTCCGCGGTTAGTTTTGATGCGTACGTAAGTGTCACGTACCGGTCCATCCTGCCCGAGGCCAGGGCACCGCGGTGCACCCGGCACCAGCTGTGTTCCGGCGCGGCCTACCAGATCGAGGCGACTCGTGAGCAACAACCCCTTCGGCTTCGGCCTTCCCCCCGAGGAGCCCGAGGAGGGCGACGAGGGGAAGCAGGGCAGCTCCGGCGGCTCTGGCGACTCTGGAAACAAGGGCGGCAACCCCTTCGGTTTCGGTCTTCCCGGCTTCCCCGGCATGCCCGGCATCCCGGGTGCGGGCGGCCCCGGTGGAGACAATCCGCTCGCGGGCCTCTTCGGCGGGATGAACCCGAACGACATCGGCGCGGCTTTCCAGCAGCTCGGCCAGATGCTCTCCTTCGACGGCGGACCGGTCAACTGGGATCTCGCCAAGAACATCGCCCGCCAGGCCGTGGTGGCGGGCACCGGCGAGGACGCCTCCAAGGACCGCTCGGTGGGCGAGTCGGAGAAGTCCGCCGTCTCCGAGGCGATGCGGCTGGCCGAGCTCTGGCTCGACTCCGCGACGGCCCTTCCCACCGGCGCCGGCAACGCGGTGGCCTGGAGCCGCGCGGAGTGGATCGAGGCCACCCTCCCCGCCTGGCAGCAGCTGGTCGACCCGGTCGCCGAGCGCGTCGGCGCGGCGATGGGCGGCGTCGTGCCCGAGGAGATGCAGGCCATGGCCGGCCCGCTGCTCGGCGTGATGCGCAGCATGGGCGGCGCCATGTTCGGCACCCAGATCGGTCAGGCGCTGGGCGCGCTCGCGGCCGAGGTGCTGGGCTCCAGCGATGTCGGCCTTCCGCTCGGCCCGGCCGGGAAGGCGGCCCTGCTGCCGCAGAACATCGAGGTCTTCGGCGAGGGGCTCTCCGTGCCCGCCGACGAGGTCCGGCTCTACCTGGCCCTGCGCGAGGCGGCCCACCAGCGGCTCTTCGTCCACGTGCCGTGGCTGCGCCAGCACCTGTTCGGCACGGTGGAGGCGTACGCCCGCGGGATCAAGGTCGACACCTCCCGACTGGAGGATCTGGTCGGCCAGATCGACCCGATGAACCCCGAGTCGCTGCAGGACGCGATGAGCGGCGGTCTCTTCCAGCCCGAGGACACCCCCGAGCAGAAGGCCGCGCTGGCCCGTCTGGAGACGGCGCTGGCCCTCGTCGAGGGCTGGGTGGACGCGGTGGTCCACGCTGCCGCCGCGCCGCACCTGCCGCATGCCGCGGCGCTGCGCGAGACCCTGCGCCGCCGTCGGGCGAGCGGGGGACCGGCCGAGCAGACCTTCGCGACCCTGGTCGGTCTCGAACTGCGCCCCCGCAGGCTGCGCGACGCCTCACGGCTGTGGGCCTCGCTCGCGGACGCCCGGGGCACGGACGGCCGCGACGCGCTCTGGGCGCACCCGGACATGCTGCCCACGGCAGCGGACCTGGACGACCCGGACGGCTTCGTCCACGGGGCCGGCACGGAGGATCTCCCCGAGGGCGGCATCGACTTCACCAAGCTGGACGAGCTGCTCAACGAGGCCGCGGGGCGCGGCCCCGCGGGCAAGCCGGGTCCGGAGCAGCCCGCGCCTGACAAGCCCGAGGCCGGGACCGGCGACGCCGAGAAGCCCGGTGACTCCGACGGCGCCGGCGACGAGAAGTCGGACGGGGACAAGTGAACGACTCCCCGTCGACCCTGCACGCCGATGCCGTGCGCGTCCTGCGGGAGTGGGACGCGCCCGACGCCTCGCAGGACCTGCTGCGGCACGACTACCTCGACCACCTCGACGCCCGCGCCGACGGTGTCTGGCGCAGCTGCCGCCCGGCCCACATCACCGCGAGCGCGCTGGTGGTGGACGTCGAGCGCGGCCGTGTGCTGCTGACGCTCCACCCCAAGGTCGGACGCTGGCTGCAGCTGGGCGGGCACTGCGAACCCGAGGACACGACGCTCGCCGAGGCCGCGTTGCGCGAGGCACGCGAGGAGTCGGGCATCGTGGAGGGCCTGACACTGGTGGGCGAAGGGCCGGTGAAGCTCGACCGGCATGCCGTGCGCTGCGCCGGCCGGGACCAGCCGGAGAACACGCACCTGGACGTCCAGTACGTGGTGACGGCTCCCACCGACGCGCTCGCCCGGATCAGCGAGGAGTCCCTCGACCTGCGCTGGTTCCCGTTCGAAGCGCTGCCGGAGCTGACCGACGCCTCGGTCAGGGAGCTGGCCGCCCGCGCCCAGCACGCCCTGCACTGACGCTCGGTACTGACGTGCCGCGCCGGGGCGTCAGTACTGGCGCGTCGCAGCGACCCCTGGCCGGCCTGGGCCTCGACCGGCGCCGGGCCGGTCGGGGCCGACCGGACCCTCAGCCCTCGCGTTGCACCGGGATCCTGGCGGCGACGACGCCCTCCAGATACCCACGTGCCCGCTCGGTGCGGGGGTAGGCGTCCAGCAGGGCCCAGAACCGGCGCCCGTGGTCCGGTTCGAGGAGGTGGGCGAGCTCGTGCAGCAGCACGTAGTCCACCACGTACTCCGGCATGCCCTGCAGGCGGTGGGAGAGACGGATCGTCCCCTCCGCGGGGGTGCAGGAGCCCCAGCGCGTGTTCTGGTTGGTGACCCAGCGGACGCTGCGTGGCCGGGCCCGGCCGTCGAGGTACTTCCGCGACAGCTCGCGGGCCCTTTCGGCCAGCTCGTCGTCCCCGGGGATCGCCCGGCTCTCCCTGGCGTCGAGCTTGTCGAGCATCTGCGCGACCCAGCGCTTCTCCTCGGCCGCCGACATGCGGGCCGGGATGAGGACGACGGTGCGTCCGCCCTCGCGGTAGGCGGAGACGGTACGGCTGCGCCGGGTGCTCCGGCGCACCTCGACGTCCTGCGCCGCGGACCCGCTCTGGGCTGCCGCCAGAACAGACCTGCGCGGCACAGCAGGTCGTTGTTCCGCTCCCGCAGCCACGTCGGAGACGCTACCTGCCGGGGCTGACAAAAGTCCCGACCTGCTGGCCGAAAATCTCCCTTCGGGTGGTGATTCCCACAGCGGGAATACGGCCAACTCGCGGCAAAAGCGGACCAATAACCGACGATTTCAAGTGATCTTCAGACTGTATCCACAGCCCTGTGGATAACTTTCCGCACCTTTTCCCGATCCGGTGCATGCTGACGCCACAGTCCGTGCTCAGCGGCTCGTCCTCACGAACGGAGCGGATGATGCGCCCCTGTCTGAAGCCTGCCCTTCGCCGTGCCTGGCGCGATCGGGAGACCCTCCAGTTCGGCGTCGGGCCGGGTCACGGTGGCCTGCTCACGGCCGCGCCGGCCGAGGCCGAGTTCCTCGACCTGCTCGACGGCTCGCGGGAGCTCGCCGAGCTCCCCGCCGAGGCGGCGCGTCTCGGTCTGCGCCCCGACCGGGTGCAGGAGCTGCTGCAGGGGCTGCAGGCCTGCGACGCCCTCGACGACAGCAACGCCCACCGCCCGCTGCTGGCCCTGCCGGCGGCCGAACGCGCCCGGCTGGCACCCGATCTGGCCGCGCTCTCGCTCGCCCGACCGGGCCCGGGGGCCGCTCCCGCCGCCCTGCTGGCCCGCAGAGGAGCCCGGGTGGAGGTGCGCGGCGCGGGCCGCGTGGGCGCCGCCGTGGCCGCCCTGCTCGCCTCCGCCGGGGTCGGCCGGGTCAGGGTCAGGGACGCGGGGCGGGTCCAGCCGGAGGACGCCTCCCCCGCCGGAGTCCGGCCCGACGACGCGGGGCGGCTGCGCACCGACGCGGCCCGGGCGGCCGTCCGCAGGGCGGCCCCGGGGCTCCCGGACGACACGGCCGGCGCACAGCGTGCCCCCGATCTGGTCGTGGTGGCCCCACGGGGTCTGCCCGATCCCGAGCTCGGCCTCGCCCTCCAGCAGGCGGCGCTCCCCCACCTGTACGCGGGCGTGGTGGAGACCACGGGCTCGGTCGGCCCGCTGGTTCTGCCGGGTAGCAGCCCGTGCGGACGCTGCCTCTCCTGTCACCGGGCGGACGCCGATCCGCGCTGGCCGCTGCTGCTGGCCCAGCACTGCAGCGGGCGGCCCGCCCCGGGCGCCTGCGACTCGACGCTCGCGGCCACGGTGGCGGCCACGGCCGCGCTGCACGCGCTGATCTTCCTGGACGGCGGAGCACCGCCTAGCCTTGGCGGGTGGGTCGACATCTCCATGGTCGACGGATCGATGCGTCGACGCCGCCTCGATCCGCACCCCGACTGCGGCTGTTGCTGGCAGGCGGAGGCAGAATAGGCCGACCGGCAGATGGACCAACCGCGCCAGACGAGCAGGGAGGCATCCGTGAGCGATCTTCCACGGAAGGCAGTGACCCGCACGGCCAAACTCGCTGCCCTCCCGCTGGGGATAGCCGGACGCGCCACCCTGGGCCTGGGCAAGCGGATCGGCGGTCGGCCCGCCGACGTCGTCGCCGCCGAGCTCCAGCAGCGGACCGCGGACCAGCTGTTCAAGGTGCTCGGTGAACTCAAGGGCGGGGCCATGAAGTTCGGCCAGGCGCTCTCGGTCTTCGAGGCCGCGCTGCCCGAGGAGGTGGCCGGCCCCTACCGAGCGGCGCTGACGAAGCTTCAGGAGGCCGCGCCGCCGATGCCGGCCGCCTCGGTCCACAGCGTGCTGACCGAACGGCTCGGCCCCGACTGGCGCGGGCTGTTCACCACCTTCGAGGACAAGCCGGCTGCCGCGGCGTCCATCGGTCAGGTGCACCGCGCCGTCTGGCACGACGGCCGGGAGGTCGCCGTCAAGGTGCAGTACCCGGGCGCGGGTGACGCTCTGCTCTCGGACCTGAACCAGCTCGGCCGGGTCGCCCGGCTGATCGGTCCGCTGATTCCCGGCCTGGACGTCAAGCCGCTCATCGCCGAGCTGCGGAACCGGGTCACCGAGGAGTTGGACTACGCGCTGGAGGCCCAGTCCCAGACGGTCCACGCCGCGGAGTTCGCCGAGGACCCGGAGATCCGCGTCCCGGCCGTGGTCCACCAGGCCGAGCAGGTGCTGGTGACCGAGTGGATGGACGGCATCCCGCTCTCCGAGGTGATCGCCTCGGGCAGCACCGAGCAGCGGGACCGCGCCGGTCAGCTGCTGGCCCGGTTCCTTTTCGCCGCTCCCGCCCGCACCGGCCTGCTCCACGCCGACCCGCACCCGGGCAACTTCCGGCTGCTGGTGGACGAGGGCCCCGCGGAGGGCTGGCAGCTGGGCGTGCTCGACTTCGGCACGGTGGACCGCCTGCCCGAGGGCCTGCCCACGCCGATCGGCAACGCCCTGCGCATGGCGTTGGCCGGGGACGCGGCCGGGGTGCTCGAAATGCTGCGGCAGGAGGGCTTCGTCAAGCCGAGCATCGATCTCGACCCCGACGCGGTGCTGGACTACGTGCTGCCGATCATCGAGCCCGCCGCGGTGCCGGAGTTCCGCTTCACCCGCGCCTGGATGCGGGCCCAGGCCGCCAGAGTGGGCGATCCGCGCTCGCCCGCCTACGCGCTGGGGCGCCAGCTCAACCTGCCGCCGTCGTACCTGCTGATCCACAGGGTCACCCTCAGCACCATCGGGGTGCTGTGCCAGCTCGACGCCACCGCCTCCTTCCGCGACGAGCTGCTCGCCTGGCTGCCCGGCTTCGCGGACGAGGAGGTCGTCGCGTAACGCGCGACGAACGCGCAGCGAAAAGCCCTCGGGCCCGCCTCTTCGAGAAGAGACGGGCCCGATCGGTTTCTGATGGATTCAGCTGCTGTGGTTACTGCTGGTGCCGGTGCCGGCGGAGCGCGGTTCTCAGAGGACGACGCTGGCGAGGGCGCGCCGGGCGCGCAGCGAGGCGCGCTCGGCCCTGCGCCTCAACTGGACGGCGCGCACCAATCGTTCGCGCTCGGCCTCCTGCAAACGCTCTTGCATGTGGACACGGGCCAGGGCTTCGGGCATGAGTTGCATGGTGAGGGTCCTGTTCTGGGTGTTCTCGTGGCGGGGGGAGGTGCTGGGACGTGCCTCGGCGGGACGGTTCATCGAAGGGACCTGCTTGTCGGTGGTCGGGGTGGGACGGATGCGTGTGATGGCGGGATCGGCGATCTCGCGGATGGAGCTGCGCAGTGCGCCTGCGGCGGTCACGCCATGACCTCGGTCTTGCGCGGACGGCCACGGGGCCGCTTCCGGGCGACGACGACACCCTGGACGAAGAGCTCGCCACCCCAGACACCCCAGGGCTCGCGGCGCTCGAGGGCGCCGGTCAGGCAGGCGGCCTTCACCGGGCAGGTCCCGCAGAGGGACTTGGCGTACTCGACGTCGGCCGGGGTCTCGGCGAAGAAGACCTCGGGGTCGAGCGAACGGCAGGGGATCGGGGCGCCGAGAGTCTCGGCCTCCTCGAACGCGGTGAGCTGCATCAGGGATACCTCCGGGGGGTGGGAGTCGTCGAAGTGGTCGGCGTTGGGTGCGGACGGGGCGTGTGGGCTGGTCACCGGTGACACGTTCGCGTCGTCTTCCTGTTTGAGTGGATGTTCTCTGTCTGACTGTCTGTTCTGCCTGCGGCTGTTCTGCCTGGGCAAACAGAAGGGCCGCGGATCCCGATTCGGGAATCCGCGGCCCTGGAAGCGCCGACCTGATGCAGGCTCAGGTTCGCTCTATCCATGGGTGTGGGCCGCGGAAGGCCCTCATCGTGATCGCCGTTTCGGCGACCTTCTGCTGCGACTGGTGCTGGAGGGACGCGTGGTGTCCCGTGGAGCCGGCTCCGGCACCCGCCGCGTCGCCATAACCGCCCGCAGGGGCGGCGATGGGCGCTACGGATGCCGACAGCGGTCGCTCAATGCGACGTGCATCCCACGCGCCGAGGCCATTGCTGGCAACGACGGAGGCGACGCGCACCAGAGCGGTGTCGACACCGGCACCGGCAAAGGACAGACCACGGGCGTCGAAGGTCTCGACACACGGCATGCCGAAGTCGGCGGCGGTCAGCGTCCGGCCAGTCAGTTTGGTGATCATGGTCTTCACAATGTCCGCCTCCCTTCGGCGTGCTCGGGGTCCGCTTGTTCAGCGGGCCCGCTGGTGGTCACTAGGTCAGTCAATCTTGGCAGTACAACCCGGGGGCTGTACAGGTGCAGCAGTGACGCCCGCTACAGGTGGGACCTGAGTGGGCTCGATCTCGTTTCCTCGACCGTGCTCGCACGCTAGTAGGGTCCGCACTGCGGGCGCAAACTATTTTTCCGGCGAGTCTTCGGACGAGTTCACGAAGGCGCCGTTCTCGTCCGACAGGTCCGAGATGTCCCCCTGCCCGAGCTGCGCGGACGACCCGAACGACTCGAGCGATCCGGACGGCGAATCGACTCCCCCGCACAACGACAGCACGGTCTCGCCGTACTTGTCCAGCTTCGCGCGACCCACTCCGGAGATCTGGCCGAGTTCCGCCAGCGAGCCGGGAAGCTGTTCCGCGATGGCGAGCAACGTGGCGTCGGTGAAGACGCAGTAGCCCGGCAGGCCCTGCTCCTTCGCCATCCGGCCGCGCCAGTCGCGCAGCCGCTCGAACAGCGCCTCGTCGAGGTTGGACGGGCAGTCGTCGCAGCGGCGGAGCTTGCGCTCGACCGCCTCGGTGAGCACGCGCCCGCAGACCCGGCACTTCAGCGGCGCCTTCGAGCGCGCGGCACGGCCCTCGCGCCCGGCTGCACCCGCGGCGCCCGCGGCGCGTCCGGCGCCCCGGCCGCCGCGGGCGGCCGAGCCCGGACGCAGCCCGTCCAGGAAGCGGGAGGGGTTCCGGGAGGCGCGGCCACCGGGCGATCGGGCCAGCGCCCAGGACAGGCCGAGGTGCTCCCGCGCCCGGGTCACCCCGACGTAGAGCAGCCGGCGCTCCTCCTCCACCTGTTCGTCGGTCTTGGCGTAGGTGATCGGCATCATGCCCTCGGTCAGGCCGACCAGGAACACGGCGTCCCACTCCAGGCCCTTGGCCGAGTGGAGGGAGGCGAGGGTCACGCCCTCGACCGCAGGGGCGTGCTGAGCCGCCGCGCGGGCGTCGAGCTCGGCGACGTAGGCCGCCAGGCCGGCCGGCTGCCCCGCCGCCTGCTGGGCGGACTCGAAGTCCTCGGCGAGGCGGACCAACGCGGCCAGCGACTCCCAGCGCTCGCGCACCGCGCCCGAGCCGGCCGGGGGCTGTGGAGAGAAGCCGCGCGTGGAGAGCACGGCGCGGACCTGCTCGGCCAGGCGTTCCGGGGCGTCCTCCAGCAGCGGGTCGACCGGGCCGCCGCCCGCCCTGGCCGCACCGCGGAGCAGCATGCCGGCCTCGCGGACCTCTGGGCGCTCGAAGAAGCGCTCGGCGCCGCGCAGCTGGTAGGCGATGCCCTGGTCGGCCAGGGCCTGCTCGTAGACCTCGGACTGCGCGTTGACCCGGAACAGCACGGCGATCTCGCTGGCCCGCACGCCCGCGTCGAGCAGCGCGCGGATCCGCTTGGCCGTGCCCTCCGCCTCGGCCGGCTCGTCCGGGTACTCCGTGTACACCGGCTCGGGGCCCGGCTCGCGCTGCGAGACGAGCTCCAGGCGGTGCTGGGCGGCCTGGCCGCGCGCCTGCGCGAGCAGGCCGTTGGCCAGGTGGACGACCTGCGGCGTGGACCGGTAGTCGCGGACCAGCTTCACCACCGTGGCGTCCGGGTGCTTGGCACGGAAGCCGAGCAGGTACTCCGGCGTGGCGCCGGTGAAGGAGTAGATCGTCTGGCTGGCGTCGCCGACCACGCAGAGGCTGGAGCGCGGGCCGAGCCAGAGGTCGAGCAGGCGTTGCTGGAGCGGGGAGACGTCCTGGTACTCGTCGACGACGAAGTGCTGGTACTGGGCCCTGACCTGTTCGGCGACCTCGGGCCGCTCGTCCAGCACACCGACGGCGAGCAGCAGCACGTCCTCGAAGTCGATGACCCCGCGGTCGCGCTTGAGCTCCTCGTAGACCTTGTAGACCTGCCGGATCTCGGCCGGGTCGCGCGGCGTCTCGCGCCCGGCCTTGATCGCGGCGGCCGGGTAGTCCTCGGGCACGGTCTGGGTGACCTTGGCCCACTCGATCTCGCCGGTCAGGTCGCGCAGCTCGGTGCGCTCGAGCCGGAGCCTGCAGCGGCCGGCCGCCTCGGCGACCAACTGCACCTTGCGCTCCAGCAGGCGGGGCAGCTCACCGCCGACCACCCGCGGCCAGAAGAACTGGAGCTGGCGCAGCGCGGCGGCGTGGAACGTGCGCGCCTGCACCCCCTCGACGCCCAGCCCCCGCAGCCGGCCGCGCATCTCTCCCGCGGCTCGTGCGGTGAAGGTCACGGCGAGCACCCGCTGCGGCTGCATCACGCCGCTGCGGACGCCGTAGGCGATCCTGTGCGTGATCGCCCGGGTCTTGCCCGTGCCGGCGCCCGCGAGGACGCAGACAGGGCCCTGCAGCGCCGTGGCGACGGCCCGTTGCTCAGGGTCGAGCCCGGCGAGCACGGCTTCGGCGTCACGAGGTGCGGTCGTGAAGGGCACTGCGCCCGGAAGCTCTACCTGCATGCCGTCCATCCTCTCAAGCCGCAGCGACAACCCGGGCCACGTTGTCCACAGGGGCGGTGTGCTGATACGACCGGGGAATGCCGTCGCCCCGCCGCTACGTTGGGCGTACTGGCAGCCAGACACCGGGCACGGGACCACCGGGCACGACACGAGGAGCGATGCGGATGTCCGCCACAGTCACGATGTACAGCACCACCTGGTGCGGTTACTGCCAGCGGCTGAAGTCCCAGCTGACCCGCGAGGGCATCGCGTACACCGAGATCAACATCGAGCAGGATCCGGACTCGGCCGCCTTCGTCGAGAAGGTCAACAACGGCAACCAGACCGTCCCGACAGTGCTGGCGATCTCCTCCACCGGCGCCGAGACGGTGATGACCAACCCGTCGCTCGCGCAGGTCAAGGCCGCCATCGCCTGACGCTCGGACAGCTGGTTCCGTGACAGGCCCCGGGCTCGAAAGCCCGGGGCCTGTCACGTTCGCCGGGACCGGGACCCGGCGGACCTCCGGGGGATCGGACATCCGGGCGCAGAGTTCGTCCACGCATCGCGTCTTCCCGCACGCCTCGCCCCGGGCAGGCGCGATCTCCGTGACGCGGCGGCCGCCGCAGCACGACCGCCGCGCCGGGCGCGATGCGGAGCCGATCGGTGATGTCGGTGGCGGCCCGTACGATCAGCATTCGGAAGTCGGCGGTCAATTTCCGACCGGTCGCCCCCGCTTCCTCCGCACAGGAAGGGAACGCGGAGCGAAGGGGTTACGGCGGCGGGTCCCGTGGGTGCACGATAGGCGTGGTGATCGGGGGCCGCATGGCCCTCGGGACGGGTTCCCTTTCCCCGGCCCCGTACCAGCAGGCCTTCAGGTTCGAGATTATCAACAGCAAGTCGGACAGTATGACGAGCAATGCGGTATTGGTTCTCCAGATCGCCCTCGACCGGCAAGGGCACGCCCGTCCGCCACTCCCCGTCCATGATCCGCTGCCGTAGATCCGCGGCGATCCACCGACATTTCCGAGCCCGGCCCGGCACACGGGAAATGTTCACCCCGAGAATGTAGTCATTCCACTTGCGCTGCCTCGGCGAAACGGTCCAACATCGGTCGGGGCTGGCTCAATCCGGATTATCCCAACGCTCTGCGCAGTACGATGCGGCACGATTCTGCCTCGGAGGCACGCACAATGAACGACCGGAGAGCCTGGGCGGCCATCGCCTCCTTCCCGCCCCATCCGCGGAATGTCCGCCACGCGCGCCGGATCACGCGCACAGCGCTCTCCGCCTGGGGCGTGTCCGAGCTCGTCGACAGCGCCGAGATGGTCGTCTCCGAGCTGGTGACGAACGCCCTTCGCTACGGCAGCGGCCCGGTCGACCTGACTCTCGCGCTGACCGAGACCGGCCTGCGCATCGCCGTCACCGACGAGGGCACCACGCTGCCGGCCGCCCGCGACGCGGGCCCCGACGCGCAGGGCGGACGCGGCCTGCAGATCGTGGAGCTGCTCGCCGAGAGCTGGGACGTGGTGGTCCGGCTCACCGGCAAGACGGTCACCTGCGTACTCCGGCTGGAGCCGGCCACGCCGGACCGCCTCCAGGGGGTCGGGGCGGTCGGCGGCCTCGTCCACCCTTCGGGTGATGTCGGCGCGTGAAGCGCGCCGGGGGGCGCACCCCCAGGCGCTTCACGCCGACGGGATCGACCGGATCACCAGCTGACCTCGGGCAGCGGTCCGCCGTACCAGAGTTCGACGAGTCGGCGGGCGATGGAGATGCCCGCCGGCGGCAGCGTCGTCCCGTTCTCCATGCCGGTACGGAGCTCCTCGCGGGTGAACCAGCGCGCCTCGTCGAGCTCCTCGCCGTCGACCTGGATCTCCGCACCGCCGTCGCGCATGTCCGCCCGAGCCGTGAAGCCGAGCATCAGGCTGGAGGGGAACGGCCAGGGCTGTGAGGCCACGTACTCGACCGAGTCGAGGTCCACCCTGACCCCGGCCTCCTCCGCGACCTCACGGGCGACCGCCTGCTCCAGCGACTCGCCGGGCTCGACGAAGCCGGCCAGGGTGGAGTACCGCCCCTCCGGCCACAGCGCCTGACGGCCGAGCAGCGCCCGGTCCTGCTCGTCGGTGACGAGCATGATCACCGCGCCGTCGGTGCGCGGGTAGTGCTCCTGGGCGCAGGAGGTGCAGCGGCGCACGTGTCCGGCGGCGGCCACCACCGTGGCGTGCCCGCAGCGCGCGCAGAACCGGTGCGACTGGTGCCAGTTCTGCAGTGCCACGGAATGCACCAGCAGGCCGGCGTCACGGTCGCCCAGCAGACCGCCCACCTCGCGCAGGCCGGCCGGGCGCGCCGGTCCGTCCAGCCGCCCGGGCAGCTGGGCGCAGGAGACGGCGAAGTACGCCGTGCCCTCCTCGTCGCAGCCCAGGAAGTAGCGCTCGCCCTCGTCCGGCGCCTCGAACGTGGGCAGCAGCACCAGTTCGCTGCCGGTCTCCGTGTCCACCACGAAGGCCTTGCCCTCCGAGATCGCCAACACCTGCGTGCTGGGGTGGCTCCAGGCCGCGGCCAGCCACGGCTCGTCGAGCCGGTGCTCCGCGGCCCGGTCCACGCCCACGCGGGAAAGCGCGAGCGGGCGGTCGAAGTTCTGGTGAACCGTCACGGTTCCTACCCCCCTGATCAGTTGGTGCCAGCCGACGCCTGCGCGTCGGTCGGCTGCCCGGCGGTCCAGTGCGCGGCGAGATCGGCCCACAGGTAGGCCGAGGTCTCCACGCCCTTCGCGAGCAGGTCGAGCTCCACCTTCTCGTTGATCGAGTGCCAGCCGTCCGAGGGCACGGAGATGCCGAGGAAGAGCACCGGCGCACCGAGCACGTCCTGCAGATCGGCAGCCGGACCTGAACCTCCCTCGCGCGTGAAGAGGATCTTCTGCTCGAAGGCTCGCCCCATCGAGCGGACCACCGACTGCAGCGCCGGGTGGTCCAGCGGCGTCAGGCAGGGCCGGGTCGCGCCCCGGAACTCGACCTCGGCCCGGATGCCCGGAGTGACCTGGGCGTTCACCCACTCCGATACGGTCGCCTGGAACTTGTCCACGTCCTGGCCCGCAACCAGCCGGAAGGAGAGCTTGACGTGGGCCTCGGCCGGAACGATCGTCTTGCCGCCGGGGCCGGTGTATCCGCCCCAGATCCCGTTGACCTCGGCGGTCGGGCGGGCCCAGATCCGCTCCAGCGTGCTGAAGCCCGCCTCGCCCTGGGTGGCCCGGGACTTCGCCACGCGCAGCCAGGCGTCCTCGTCGAAGGGCAGCTCGGCGAAGAGCGCACGCTCACGCTCCGTCAGCTCGACCACGCCGTCGTAGAAGCCGGGGATCGCGACCCTCCGGTCCGCGTCGTGCAGCGCGGCGACCAGGCGGGCGGCCTCGTCGGCCGGGTTGGGGACGGCGCCGCCGAAGGAGCCCGAGTGGATGTCGGTGGCGGGACCGTGGAGGCTGATCTCGCAGTCGGCCACGCCGCGCATCCCGGTGCAGACCGTGGGCGTGGTCTCCGCCCACATGCCGGTGTCGGAGATCATCACGACGTCGGCCGCGAGCCGGTCGGCGTGCCGACGGACCAGGGCGACGAAGTTCGCGGAGCCCGACTCCTCCTCGCCCTCGATCAGCAGCTTGAGGTTGACGGCGGGCGCGGTGCGCCCGGTCGCGGCCAGGTGGGCGCGCACCCCGAGGGTGTGGAAGAAGACCTGTCCCTTGTCGTCGGCCGCGCCACGCGCGTACATCCGGCCGTCGACGACGGTGGGCTCGAACGGATCGGTGGCCCAGCCGTCCTCACGCGCGGCGGGCTGTACGTCGTGGTGGCCGTAGACGAGCACGGTCGGAGCGTTCGCATCACCCGAGGGCCACTCGGCGAAGACCGCAGGAAGGCCGCCGTTCTCCGTCTCCCAGACCTCCGCCACCGGGAACCCGGTCTCACCCAGCTTCGCGGCCAGCCACTCGGCGGAGCGGCGCACCTCGCCCACCCGGTTCGGATCGGCGGAGACGGAAGGGATGCGCAGCCACTCGGCGAGGTCGTCGAGGAAGGCGGCACGGTGCTGGTCGATGTATGCGCGGACGACGCTGTCCGGGGCTTCGGCAGGGCTCATGGGCACGACTCTAGTTCGAACGGAGCCGGTCCCGGGCACCGCCCGCCCGGGGGTGGACCGCCCGCTCGGCTCCGCGGGCGGTCCGGGTTCCGGGCGCGGACCGACTCAGTCGGTGCGCCGGACCAGCACCGTCCGCGAGCGGGTGACCAGCGCGGCCGACACCCAGGCCAGCAACGGCAGCCCGATGACCAGCAGTGCGAGCGGCATCCAGGGGACGGCGAGCGGACCGCTCGCGTCCGGCGGGACGGGCAGGCCTCCCGATCCCATCAGCACCCCGCCCTCGCTGCTCGTCACCGTGGCGCGGTTCTGCCAGACCGCGGCCGCGGGCACGATCCCGGTCAGGCCCAGCAGCGCCCCCATCGCGGCGATCACCGCGCACTGGAAGCCGGAGAGCCTGCGCCGCAGCGAGGGCGCGGCCCCGACGGCGGCGAGCGTCGCGAGATCACCTTGCGCGTCCGCCGCCGCCAGACCGGTGGCGATGCCGGCGGCCGCGACGGCGACCAGGGTGGCCGACCCGAGCAGGCCCAGCACCAGGGCCGAGTACTGGGGCTGGAAGCCCCGTTCCACGGTGAGGCTCGCAGACTGGGTGAAGTGCCCGACACCGGCCGCCGCCCGCTGCCGCTCCGCGGCGCTCGGCACGTGGTCGGGCAGCCACGCGAAGCCCAGCGGGTAGGCGGTCAGTCCGGCGGAGCGCACGGCGGCGTCCGGTACGACGGCCTGCACGCCGTCGACCGGGACCCGCACCGCGACACCGGGCAGCCGCACCTCCTTCGCGTCCGGCACCACGTCCTGCCCGGTCGCCCCGACCAGCGGCATGAGCGTGACGCTGAGCGTCACCTGCCCGTGGTCGAGGAGACGCGGGTCGGTGACGACGACCCGGCCCTCGGCCAGTGCCCTCACGGCCGCCGGATCGCGCGATCCGGTGAACGCCCGCAGGGTCGCCGCGTCACCCTCGACCAGGGGCCGGCCGGCGCGTGACATGCGGACCGGTCGGCAGCGCGGGTCCGTGGCGGCAGCGCCGCCGGTCGGGCAGCGTTGGGCGGGAGGGACGGTGAGTTCGACGTTCCCGCACTGCTGGAGCCGAGCGGTCGCGCGCTGCCCGCAGTCCGCGCCGAAGCCGAGCCGCCGCTCCTGCGCACGGGTCCCCAGCCCCGGTATCGCCCCTTCCACGGCGGCCGCCTGCCGGGCGAGGGTGCCGAAATCCTGGGAATCGGGATCCAGCAGCTCCACACCGCCGCGCGGCATGGAGGGCGTGTAGTCGGACCGGGCCTGCGCGTCCAGGCTCGTGGCGTAGACGAGCATCGCGACCGCGCCGGCGACGGCGGCCATGACCGCGGAGACGGCAGGCGCCGTCCTGCCGCGGTGACGCGTCGCGTCGCGCAGTGCCAGCCGGGGCCCGGGCGGCAGCCATCGGCCGATGCGCCCGAACTGGCCCACCAGGAACGGGGTGCAGAGGACCAGGCCCAACTCGGCGACGACCGACCCGGCCGCGATGCCGTCGGAGGCGTCGAGCCGCGCGGAGCTCAGCAGCGCGAGGACGACTCCCCCGGTCGCGGCCAGCGCGCCCACCACAGTGATCCAGACGGCGGGCGGCCTGGTACCGGTCTGCCCGGTGAGCGCGGCCACCACCGCCTGCCGTCCGGCCTGGATCGCCGGGGCCATGGCCGCCAACAGGCCGGTGGCCAACCCGATCAGCACGATGCCGGCCAGGTCCAGTGGACGGAGCACGATGCCGACGAACCGCGCCCCGGTGTGCTCCTCGATCGGGCCTCTGGCCAGGGCCACCGCGACCGTCGCGACCAGCAGCCCGGTCACCGCCCCGACGGCGCCGAGCACCGCTCCGCCCGCCAGCACGACCCGGCGCACATGGGCCCGGCTGCCGCCTGCGGCCGCCAGCAACCCCAACTGCCGCCGCGAGCGACGCGCGCCGACCGCGAACGCGGGTCCGGCCAGCAGGACGATCTCCGCCAGGGCCATCGCCACCACGAGTTCCGCCGTCGTGGCGGCACCGCCCCCGGTCGTGACGAAGTCGCCGCGCGGGGTGGCCCGGTAGAACGGCACCTCGCTGTCCGGCGGTGGGGAGAGTTGCACCGCGCGCGAGTTCACCGTGAAGCCGGCCCGGTTGGCCCTCATCACCTCGGCCCAGGTGAACGGCGCTCCGCCCGGGAGCGTGACGAGGTACACCGTGTCCACGTCCGGCGCGCCCTCCGTCCCTGAGGCGACACTCAGCGCGGCGAACGCCGAGGGGCTCACCACCAGGGCGGAGCGCCTCAGGTCACCGGGGTACTCGACCTCGCCCACGATGCGCAGCGGCGTGCCGCCGCTGCCCCCCTGCGCTCCGGTGCCGCTCGCCCCGCCGGGGGCCAGGAGCCGCGTGACCGACCCGACGGACAGCCCCGAGTCGCGCAGGAACGCCGAGGTGGCCACGGTCTCGTCGGCGGCCCCGGGCACCCGCCCCCGCACCAGGGTCGTGATGCCACGGGACACGGGATCGCCGAGGGGCAGGCCTTCGAGCGTGACGGTGTCCTGCCCCGAGGCCGTGGTCGCCTGACGGGCCGTGCTGTCGTGCGGGATAAGCCTGGCCCCGGCCGGCAGCACCGACCGCAGCAGGGCCACGGGGTCGGTCGGAACGGACGCCGGGCCGGCGGTCGGAGCGGGTGCGGGCGACGCCGCGCCGTCCGAGAGGTCCCCGCTGGTCGTGTCGTCCGGCGTCTGGGCCAGCGGCCGGCCAGGCGTCACCGGGGCGATGCTCGCCTGGGCCCCGCCGAGTGCCCGGTCCTCGCGCTGCGCCACGGTCGGCGCGCTGCTCCGGGCCACGATGTCGGCTGCCGATACCCCCGCGACCGGCAGTGCGACCATCGCGATCACCAACAGGCTGCGACCGCGGGCGCGGAGCGCGTCACGACGGGCGAGGCGCAGGGCCACCCGCCAGGAACCGAGGCTCACCGTCCCTCACCCACGCCGGAGCCCGTATCGGAGCCCGCGCCGGAGCCCGTGCCGGTCGGGGCCGCGAGCAGCGACTCCGCCGAGGCGGCCACGGTCTGGTCCACGAGCCGTCCGTCCCGCAGGAAGGCCACGCGGTCCGCCCAGGCGGCGTGACGGGCTTCGTGGGTCACCATCACGACCGCCGCGCCCGCGTCACAGCGCGCTCGCAGGACGGCGAGGACCGCCTCGCCGGTGCCGGAGTCGAGCGCTCCGGTGGGCTCGTCGGCGAGCACCAGGCGGCGGTCGCCGATCAGTGCCCGGGCGATGGCCACCCGCTGCTGCTGGCCGCCCGACAACTCCTCGGGGAAGCGGTCCGCCAGCTCGGCCATGCCGATCTCGGCGAGCGCCGCATGCGCCTCGGCCCGGGCCCTGCGCATGGACAGTCCGTCCAGCTCCCGCGGCAGGGCGACGTTCTCGGCGGCGGTCAGCGCCGGTATCAGGTTGAAGTCCTGGAACACGTAGCCGATCGAGCGCCGCCGCACGGCGGCGAGGCGCTTGGGCGAGAGCGAGCGGAGCTCCTGCCCCTCGACCAGGACCTGGCCCGAGGTGACGGCGTCCAGCCCGCCGGCGAGTGTGAGCAGGGTGGACTTGCCGGAGCCGCTCGGTCCCATGACGGCGACGAACTCGCCGGCGCCGACGACCAGGTCGACCTCGCGCAGGGCGTGGACCTCGGCGGCGCCCCGCCCGTGAACCCGGGAGACCGACCGCAGTCGCAGCACCTGCGTGTTCGCCGCCCCTCGCTGTGACGTCACTTCTTCCCCCTTTTCGCGACGGGTCGGTTCACGGCCTCCGCCGTCCGAGCCGCGGGTCGCTGGACCGCGGCACGGAGGAGGCGGGTCTCGCAGTGGTCCAGCCAGCGGAGCTCGGCCTCCGCCTGGAAGATCAGCTGGTCGAGCACCAGCAGCCAGGCCAGCTCCTTGCCCTGGGCCGGCTCGGGATCCCCCGCCGCGCCGAGCGCACCGGCCTTGAGGCGGGTGTAGTCCTGCAGCGCCCGCATGGTGTGGCTGCGCTGCGCCTGGACCACGGCGGCCACGTCCACGCCGGGCACGGTGACGGCCATGGCCAGCTTGATCGCCAGCTCGTCGCGCGGCGGGCTGTCCCGGCGCACCGGAGTCCCGAACCAGGAGCTCAGCTCCGCCCGTCCCGGCTCGGTGATGGCGTAGAAGACGTGTCCCTCGGCGTCCTCGCCGTCCGGCTCGATCAGGCCGTCGCGCTCCAGCCTGCCCAGGGTCGTGTAGACCTGACCGACGTTCAGCGGCCAGGTCGAACCTGTCCGCGATTCGAACTCCAAGCGGAGTTGGTACCCGTAGCGAGGTCCCTCGTCGAGGAGGGCGAGCAGTCCGTGACGGATCGACATACCGCGTATGTATACCGAGTATGCATCCCCGCGACAAGCCCCCTCTGGCGTAGGTTCGACCCGTGAGTCAGCTGCGGATCGCGACGTTCAACCTCCTGCACGGCCAGCCGATGGACGCCCACGGGAGGCCGCTCCCCCTGCATGCGGAGGACCCCGCCGCGCCGCTGGCCGAGGCGATCGCCGCGCTGGACGCGGACGTGCTCGCACTGCAGGAGGTCGACCGCTTCCAGGAACGCTCCGGCCTCGTCGACCAGGCCGCCGTCGCCGCGAAGGCGCTCGGCGCGCGCGACCACCGCTTCGCCGCCGCGGTCGTCGGACGCCCCGCGCCCGTCGCCGGCTGGGTGCACGCGCCGGACGCGACCGCGCTTCGCGTCTACGGACCCGACAGCTCCGAGCGGGACGTGGACCAGCCCGCCTACGGGACCGCCCTGGTCACCCGCCTCCCGGTGTTGCACTGGCGCGCCCGGCGCTTTCCCGCCGCGCCGTTCGGTCTGCCGCTGCGCGTCGCCGGGCGGCGCGGACTGACCCCCGTACCCGACGAGCCGCGTGCGGCACTGGCCGCGGTGCTGGAGGGTCCGGCCGGTCCGTTCACGGCCCTGGCGGCGCACCTTTCCTTCGTCCCGGGCTGGAACATGGGCCAGCTGGCCGGGATGCGGCGCTGGATCGCGGACCTGCCCGCGCCGTATCTGCTGCTCGGCGATTTCAACCTGATCGGCCCGGTCCCCCGGACCGTCCTCGGCGGAGCCTCGGTCGTCGACGGCAGCCGGCTCCGGACCCGCCGCCCGCTGCGGGCGGCGTCACCGCGGGGTCGCCTCCAGGGCTGGCGCGACCTGGCCCGCACCCCCACCTACCCGGCCCACAAGCCCACCGTCCAGTTCGACCACGTCCTCGCCGTGGGCGTGCCCCGCACCGCGGTCCAGCGCATCGAAACGCCGACGACGAGCGTCTCCGACCACCGCCCGCTCCTGGTCCAGCTCTCCCTCCCCGAAGCAAGCCGCTGACCCTCGGGGCGCGAGCCGTGCTTGATCAACTGCCCGCGCGACAAGCCACCGAGGTGGTGGGTCGCCGAACGCGCATGCGCAGGGTCGTCCATCGCGGGTGGTTCTCGCGCTCGCAGTTGATCAAGGAGAGCCCCGCGTCCCCAGGGCAGCGCACCCGGCCCTCTCGCGAAGGCTGCGCCCCTCAGTCCGTGCGGCCCTGGGGCGTGCTGCGGTCGTGGACCGCGCGGGGGTGGACGACGGAGCGGACCGCGAGGGCGGTCCCCGGGGTGGGGACGGGCGCGTACTGGAGCAGGAGCATCGCGGCGTCGTCACCGAGCTGGTGACCGACGTGCCGACGCACGTCCTCGTGCAGGCGGTCCAGGACCACCGCCGGTGCGTCCGCGCTCGCGCAGTCGGGGACCCGCTCCGCCAGCGGGTAGAAGACGCCCCAGCTGTTGCGCGCCTCGATCACGCCGTCGGTGTACAGCAGCAGCCGGTCCTCCTCCTGCAGCGGCAAGCGCAGGATCGGCGCCACGACGTCCTCCGGCTCCAGGACGCCGAGCGGCGGGACGTTCGCCGGCGGGTCGAGGAAGCGCACCGGAGTGCCCCTGCGCAGCAGCAGCGGGGCGGGATGGCCGCAGTTGACGATCTCGACCACCGCGTCCGGGCGGACGCCGACCAGGACCAGGGTCACGAACTCCTCGTCGCTGCCCTCGTGCTCGCCGCCGTTCTCGTGCAGGGCGCGACCGAGGCTGTCGGCCAGCCAGGCGGCCACCTTGTCCAGGGCAGGCTCCTGGTGCGCGGCCTCACGGAAGGCGCCGAGGATCGCGGCCGCCGTCTCCACCGCCGCCAGGCCCTTGCCCCGGACGTCGCCGATCACCGCCCGGACGCCGTAGCGGGTCTGCACGACCTCGTACAGGTCACCGCCGATGCGGGCGTGCGCCGCGGCGGCCGCGTAGTGCACGGCGGCGCGGACCGGGCCGATCCGCTCCGGGATCGAGCGCAACAGGATGCGCTGGGCCACCTCGGAGACCAGCCTGGCGTCGGCCAGCGCCCGCTCCTGCCGGTTCCGCAGCATCACGCTCGCCGCGCCGATCGCGCTGATCAGGACGATGGCCAGGACGCTGGCCGTGTGCACGGAGGCCGACATGGTGCGGTCCTCCGCCGCGATGCCGAAGGCCTCCCCGATGGTCACCCCGCCCACCAGCAGCGGGAACCAGAGACTGTTGCTCACCACGGCCGCCAGCGCGGGGCCCGCGGTCAGCGCGGGCTCGAAGGTCACGTTCGGGTTGTTGCTGGTCCGGTCGAGTATGAAGACCACCACCACGCCGAGAAAGGGCAGCAGCAGTACCCACCGGCCCCAACGGCTGAGGTGGCGGAACCTTCCGGCGGCAGTCAACGTCGTCTCTCCTGCGGGCGCTGTGCAATGAGGCTGGGTGTCGAGTCGGGGCGGCCCGACGGGACGCCCTACCGCGGCCAGAATTAGTTCAAAATTGGATCGAAGTTGACTGGTTAACGACCCCACATTAGGCGCGAAATGGACAGGCTGCACAGTCCTTTCACAAAGCCTCCGTGGCTACTCCACCTATCTGCTCCCCATTCGGAGTAATGGTGTCGAGCAGCTCCTCCAGGGCCTCACGTCCCGGCAACGCCCCGGGCCGCACCACCGTTCCACTGCGAACATACAGAAACGCGGCGGAGACCCGATCGAGCGGAAGACCCTCCCGCTCGGCCCAGGCCAACCGGTAGACGGCCAGCTGCAGCGGGTCGGCCGTCTCGCGCTGGTTGGTCTTCCAGTCGACCACCTCGAAGCCGTCCTTCGTGCGGTAGACCGCGTCGATCCGGCCACGCACCACCCGGCCGCCGAGCAGCAGCTGGAACGGCTCCTCGACCCGATGCGGGGTGCGCGCGGCGTACTCGCTGCGCAGGAACGCCTCCTTGAGCCGCTCAAGCTCACGCTCGTCCTCGATGCCGGAGTCGTCCAGGCCCGGCAGCGCGTCCTCGCCGAGCAGCAGCAGCGGCTCCACCGCCAGGCGCGACTCCACCCAGGCGTGGAAGCGGGTGCCGCGCCGCGCTGCGGGCTGCGGCGGACGCGGCATCGGCCGGGCCAGTTCGCGGGCGAAGCCCTCCGGATCGGACGCGACGCGCAGCAGCTGGGACGCCGACAGCGAGCGCGGCAGCGGCACCTCCCGTGTCCGGCTGCGGGCCCGCCGCAGTTCGGCGGAGAGCAGTTCGAGATCGCGGTCCCAGGAGGCGACCGTGCGCCGCTCCTCGGGCGTCTCCACGGAAGGGGACTCCTCGCCGCGCGGACCGGCCAGCACCCGCGCACCGGCGCTCCGGCGCGCCGCCTGGGCGGCCGCGTCGAGCGGCAGGGGCCAGGCGTGCTCGACGCCGGTGTCCAGCGCCGGGTTGGCCGCGCCCTCGGCCGGCTGCTCGGCCCATGCCTCGATCTCCGCGCCGCTCTGCGGCCGCTCCTCCGCGAACTCACGCAGCGCGGTCAGGAACTCCGACGGCCCGCGCGGGCGCTTCTGCGTCGGCCCCCACCAGTGGCCCGACGCGTACAACCGGGCGCGCGGGCGGGTGAAGGCGACGTAGCCCAGGCGCAGTTCCTCCGTGGCCGCATGCCGCTTCATCTCCGCCTCGAACGCCTTCAGCCCCGCCGCCGTCCACGCCGGATCGGCGGCCAGCGAGTCGGCGTCGCCACGCAGGGCGTGCGGCAGCACTTCCGCGCGGGCGGTCCACCTCTCGCGCCCGGTGCCGCTCGGGAACGCGCCCTTGACCAGGCCGGGAACGAAGACGACGTCCCATTCCAGGCCCTTGGACTTGTGGGCCGTGAGCACCTTCACGGTGTCCTCCCCGCCCGGCAGGTTGTTGTCCAGGCCGCGGTCGTACTCCTGTGCCGTGCGCAGGAAGCCGAGGAAGGCCCCGAGTGAAGGGTCTCCGTCGAGGTCGGCGAATCCGGCGGCGATGTCGAGGAACGCCGACAGAGTCTCGCGACGGCGGGCCGCGAGGGCGTGCGGCGAGGCGGAGAGCTCGACCTCCAGGCCGGTGACGGTGAGCACCCGGTGCAGCACGTCCATCAGCGGCTCGGCCAGCGCCCGGCGCAGTTCGCGGATCTCCGCGGCCAAGCGCTCGAAACGGACGGCCGCCTCGGCCGAGAAGGGCAGCTCGGGCTCGCCGGCCTGGCCGGGATAGAGGAAGGACTCCAGCGCGTCCGCCAGCGAGACGATCTCGGTCGGATCGGCCTCCGCGACGGCCTCGGCCAGCTTGTCCGCCCCGCCGTCGGGCGCGGACGCCACCCTGACCAGATCGCGGGCACGGCGCCCGAGCAGCGCGAGATCGCGCGGTCCGATCCGCCAGCGCGGTCCGACCAGCAGCCGCACCAGCGCCGCGTTGGCCGTCGGATCCTGCAGCACCTCGCAGGTGGCGACCAGGTCGGCGACTTCGGGCAGGTGCAGCAGCCCGGACAGGCCGACGACCTCGACCGGCACGTCCCGCTCGACCAACGCGGCGTGCACGTCGGGGAAGAGCTCCCGCCCGCCGCGGCACAGGACCGCGATCCGGCCCGGCGCGGTGCCGGTGCGGACCAGGTGCGCGATGCTGTCGGCGAGCCAGGCGATCTCGCCCTCGTGCGTCTCCAGCAGGGCGCAGCGCATCCCGCCGGACAGCTCCTCCCCCGGCGCCGGGCGCAGGGCGGCGACGCCCTCGTGCATCGCGCGCAGCGGCGCGGCCAACTCGTTGGCGAAGGCGAGCAGCCGGCCGCCGGAACGGCGGTTCTCGCTGAGCGAGTAGCGCGCGGCGGCGGTGTCGTCCGCATGGCGGAAGTGGTGCGGGAACTCGTCCAGGTTGGCCACCGACGCCCCGCGCCAGCCGTAGATCGCCTGGCAGGGGTCGCCCACGGCGGTCACCGGGTGGCCGCTGCCGTCGCCGAAGAGCCCGGCGAGGAGCAGGCGCTGGGCCACGGAGGTGTCCTGGTACTCGTCCAGCAGCACGACGGCGTACTGCTCCCGCAGCAGCACACCGACCTCGGGTCTGGTCCGGGCCAGCTGTGCGCAGGCGGCGATCTGGTCGCCGAAGTCCATCAGCTGGGCGCCGCGCTTGCGCGCGCGGTAGCGGGTGACCAGCTCGGTCAGCTCGCGCCTGGCCTCGGCCGCGACGGGAACGGCGCGCAGCGCCTCGTTGCTGAGCTTCACCCCGTCCAGGCGGGCCAGCAGCGCGGTGTCGTAGGCGGCCAGCCGCTCCGGCTCCACGAGGTGCTCGGCGAGCTCGCCGTCGAGCTTCACCAGCTTGGCGATCAGCGAGGAGACGCCGTCCTTCAGCGCCGGGTACGGGCCGGGCGCCTGCCGCAGCACCCGCGCGGCGAGCTGGAACCTGGTCGCGTCGGCGAGCAGCCTGGCGTCGGGCTCCAGACCGATGCGCAGTCCGTGGTCCTGCAGCAGCCGGCCGGCGAAGGCGTGGTAGGTCGAGATCTCGGGCTCGCCGAGCTCGGCTCCGGCCTGCCCGCCGGGCTCCGGCTCGGGCTCGGCGACCCCGGCCTGGCGCAGCGCCTTCCGCACGCGCTCGGAGAGCTCGGCGGCGGCCTTGTTGGTGAAGGTCAGCCCGAGCACCTGCTCGGGCCGGACCTGCCCGGTGCCCACGAGCCACACCACGCGGGCGGCCATCACCGTGGTCTTGCCCGACCCCGCGCCCGCGACGATCACCGCGGGCGCGAGCGGCGCGGTGATCGCGCGCAGCTGCTCCGCGGTGAAAGGGATCCCGAGCAGCTCCTTGAGCTGCTCGGGACTGGTCAGGGGGCCGGGCATGCCTCACACGCTAGCGCGGCCCGCCGACAGTCGACGCACGCGTGACGGCTCGGCGGCGGCTCACGCTCCGGGTGCCGTGACCACCGCCGCGGCGGGCGGCGGCGTCAGGTCGACCGGTTTGTCGAACTCGGAGAAGCTGACCGTGCCCCCGTCGGCGCCCGGCGAGGTCAAGGACAGCAGGTACGGCTTCGCCGAGTCGCTGACCAGGACCGTGATGCCTCCGTCCCCCTTGAGCTGCAGTGCGGGAGTCCCGTCGACCGTGACGACCGCGCCGCGGGTCAGCCCCTGCGCGTCGTTCATCTGCGCGAACACACTCTTGCCCATGTCGCAGGCGGCGATCACCGAGGCGAACTTCCCCGACGTGGCGGAGGACACGGCCAGGTACTTGCCCCGTGCCCTTTCGGCGTTCGCGCCCAGCTCCTTCAACGCCTCGCCTTCGAGCTTGATCCACGCCTTGTTGCCGTCGACCACGAGGTCGACGGAGCCGTGACCGACGCCCGCCGTGAGCGTTCCCGCGCAGCCCCGGCCCGGGATCTCGTGGATGTCCCAGCTCGGCTGTGCCGGGTCGGTGAAGTGCGTGACGAAGTGCATGGACGTGAGGGCGAGCATGTTCGCCTTGGCCTTGGCCACGATCGCCGTCAGCGGCATCCCTGCCAGGGGGTCGGCGGAGCCCGCAGGCGCGGCGCTCGCGGTCTTCGCGTCGGCCCCGGCGACCTTCACGGGCGGGGTCGGGGCAGCGGCCGACGAGCAGGCCGTCGTTCCCAGGCCGAGCGCGAGGCAGGCGACAGCCGCGGCGGGTATGCGCTGGTACATCGTCATCCGAACCGAATCCTTGGTGATCAGTCTGTGAGAGCGCACATGCTCGCACAGACCCCCTGTCCGGCCCTTACTCGACGACCTGGCGCCCCTCCGGCCGGGCGGAGCAGCTGCCGTGGAAGGAGCAGTGACCGCACTGGTCCCCCGTGGTCGGCACGAAGCGCTCGCGGACGATCCGGTCCGCCGCCTCGGCCAACAGGCCCTCGATCCACTCGCCGCCCTCCGACAGCGACGCCTGGCTCTGGACGCGCGGAGCGTCCGGCTCCGCCTTGGACGCGGGCTGGCGCAGCTGCACCAGCTCGGCGCCGCCCGGCTCGGGGTGCCCGCCTTCCGACGTCGCGAAGACCTCGTCCACCGCTCCCTCGCGCACGGCGAGCTGGTAGACCCCGAGCTGCGGATGGGCGAGGACCTGACTCTGCGTCGGCGTGCGGCGGCCGGTCTTGAAGTCGACGACGTAGGCCGCGCCCGTCGACTCCTCCCGCTCGACGCGGTCCATCGTGCCCCGGATGCGGACCGCGTACGGGCCCGCCTTCAGCTCCACGTCGAAGGGCTGCTCGGTACCCACCGGCACCCGGCCGCGCTCGGCCGCGTGCCAGACCAGGAAGCGCTCCAGGGCGGCGCGGGCCTCCCCCTTCTCCTGCTCGGACTTCCACGGCGCGTCGAAGGCCAGCGCGTCCCAGACCCGGTCCAGGCGGGCCATCAGCACGTCCAGGTCCGCGGGCGTGCGGCCGGCGCCGACCTCCTCGGCGAGGACGTGCACCACGTTGCCGAAGCCCTGCGCACCGCTGGACGCCTCCTGCGCCCGCACCTCGCGGCCCAGGAACCACTGGAGCGCGCAGGCGTCGACGGACTCCAGCGCGCTGCCGGAGAGCTCCACCGGCTTGGCGGGATCGCGGACCGGCTCGGCGTTCTCGGTGACGTCGACCATCCCCCACCAGCGGTGCGGATCGGCCGCCGGGACGAGCGGCACGCCGTCCTCGTCGGTCAGCACGGCCAGCCTGGCCAGCCGCTCCGCCGCCGCCTCACGCAGGGCGGGCGAGGCCGTCACGTCGACGCTGGTGGCCCGCAGCTCCGCGACGAGCGCGGCGACGGAGAGCGCACGCCGCGGCCGGTGCGCGACGTCCTCCACCCTGACCTCCGGCACGCGGGTACCGTCCGGGCGCTCGCGGTACAGCTCGCGCAGGAAGCGCGAGGGCTCGTCGCCGTCCTCGGCGGCGGCCTGGACGGCGGTGACGACGAGCCGTTCCTTCGCGCGGGTGACGGCGACGTAGAAGAGGCGACGCTCCTCGGCGAGCAGCGCGCCCGACGGCATGGGTTCGGCCAGGCCGTCGACGCCGATCCGGTCCGCCTCCAGCAGCGAGCCGCGCCGGCGCAGATCGGGCCACAGGCCCTCCTGCACGCCGGCGACGACGACCAGGGGCCACTCCAGGCCCTTGGCGCGGTGAGCGGTCATCAGCCGGACCGCGTCGGCGCGGACGGCGCGACCGGAGAGCGTGTCGGCGGCGATGTCCTGCTGTTCCAGCTCGGCGAGGAAGTTCAACGCTCCACGGGGGCCGTGCGCGTGGGACTCGGCGCGGGCCGCGGTCTCGAACAGGGCGCAGAGCGCGTCGAGATCCCGGTCGGCGTTCCGCCCGGCCGCGCCGCCGCGGAGCGCGGCGCGCTCCAGCCGCTCACGCCAGGACGTGCTCGCCTCCCACAGCGCCCACAGCGCCTCCTCGGCGGTGGCGCCGCCGGCCAGCATCTCGCGGACCTTGCGCAGCAGCAGCCCGAGGTCCCTGGCCCGCCGGGCGGCGTGCCCGGGCAGCAGGGCCAACCGCTCGGGCTCCGCCAACGCCTCCCTGACCAGTGCCTCCGCCGATCTGACCGCGCGCTGCCGCTCCGCCGGCAGCCCCCGCAGCTCCGCCCGCTCCTCCTCCCGCAGCACACGCCCCAACCGCCGCAGATCCCCTCCGTCGAGCCCGGCCAACGGCCCGGTCAACAGCTGCTGCGCGAGCTCGGCGGTCAGCGGGTCGTCGGACTCCACCTCGGCGGGCGCCTCGGCCAGGGAGCCGAAGACACCCGGGTCGGCGGCGCCGGAGGAGGCGTCAGCCGCAAGGAATTCCGACTCGCCCGCTTCACCGCTCCCCGCGGCCTGCGGGTCCGCGGCCCCCGGGTCGAACCCGCCGTCCTGGCCGGCACCGCCGAGAACGCCGTCGGCAGGAAGCTCCGCCACGGGCCCGGCGGTGCGCGAGCCGAAGGCACCCGCACCGGGCTCACCGACCTGACCCGCGCCCCCGAGGACGCCGTCGGCAGGAAGCTCCGCCCCGGCCCCGGTGGTCTGCGCGTCGGAGGCACCCTGGGCGAGCCGGCCGATCGGGGCGGAGGCGTCGGTGAGAGCCGTGGCCTCGGGATCGGGGAGTGTCGATCCGTCACGCGGGCCGGGGACGGTCGGTGACCCGTCGAGAGCTGCGGCACCGGTGGCGGGCGTCGGCGCGGACGGGGCGGGGGCGTCGGAGGGCGCTTGCGCGAACGGCGGTGCGTCGGGGTCCTGGCCGGCGGCGAGGCGGCGGGCGCGGGTGGCGGAGAGGGCGCAGACGTGGAGGGCGGTGAGAAGGGGGGCCACCGCGGGCTCGGCGTTGAGGGGGAGGTCGTCGCCGTCGATCTCCACGGGGACGCCCGCGGAGGTCAGTGCGCGGCGCAGCCCCGGCAGGGAGCGGGCGCCGGCGCGGACCAGGACCGCCATGTCGCCCCACGGCATCCCCTGCTCCAGGTGCGCGCGGCGGAGCAGGTCCGCGATGTTGTCGAGCTCGGCGCCGGGCGTGGGGAAGGTGAGGATCTCCACCGCGCCGCCCTCGCGCGCGGGGAGCAGTCGCCGGTGCGCCTCCAGCGCCGCCGCGGGCAGCCGCCCCGCGGGGAGGCGTTCGGCCAGCACCCGGCTGGAGGCCAGCAGTCGGGCGCCCGCCCGCCGCGAGACGCGCAGCACCCGGATCGGCGCGGGGGTGCCGTCCGCCTTCGGGAAGCGGTGCGGGAAGTCGAGGATGCCGTTGACGTCCGCGCCACGGAAGGCGTAGATCGACTGGTCGGGGTCGCCCACCGCGACCAGCTCCCGGCCGTCTCCGGCCAGCGCGCGCAGCAGCCGGACCTGGGACGGGTCGGTGTCCTGGTACTCGTCGACGAAGACCACCCGGAACGAGCGCCGCAGCTGCTCCGCCACCTCCGGGCGCTCGGCCAGCAGCACCGCGCGCTGCACCAGCTCCGCGTAGTCGAGCACGCCCTGCAGGTCCAGCACGTCCAGGTACTCCGCCAGGAAGCCCGCCGCCGCCTGCCAGTCGGGCCGGCCCACCCCTGCGGCGAAGCGGGCCAGCGCCTCGCCGCCCAGGCCGAGCTCGCGCGCGCGGGCCAGCACCGCACGGACCTCGTCCGCGAACCCGCGGGTGGTCAGGGCGGCACGCAGCTCGGTGGGCCAGTCGAGCCCCTGGCCGTGCCGGGCGTCCTCGGCACCACCGGCCAGCAGCTCACGGACCATCACGTCCTGCTCGGGACCGGAGAGCAGCCGCAGCGGCTCCGCGTAGAGGTCCGGCTCCTGGTGCGCGCGCAGCAGCGCGTAACAGAAGGAGTGGAAGGTCGTCGCCTGCGGCACCGCGCCGCCGCCCACTCGGGCGGTGATCCGGTCGCGCAGCTCGACGGCGGCCTTCCTGCTGAAGGTGAGGACCAGGATCTCCTCGGCGGGGACCCCCTCCGCGATCCGCGCGGCGACCGCCTCCACCAGCGTGGTGGTCTTGCCCGTGCCAGGTCCGGCGAGGACCAGCAGCGGACCGCCGCGATGGTCCACGACCGCCTGCTGGTAGCCGTCCAGGGCAGGGACGGCCGCAGGCGTGACCGGCTCGCGCACGAGGCGGTACGCGCCGGCGGGAACGGAGCTGGTCATGGCGTGGTCCAGGGGAAGAACTGCGGCTGCGCGGAGGGACGGGGTGCGCCTCACGCACTCCGTCCGGTAGCGAGCCTACGATCCTGCCCCGACAACCCCTGCTCTGTCCCCCGCTTCGCGGGATTCGTCACGTTGCTCCGGCCGCAGCCGCCGCCCCCTGACCCGTACGTATCAAACGGCTCGGGGTGCGCTCGCACCTCACTCGGGGCGGCCGTCCCACCGGGCCCGGCGCAGGTCCACGCGCGGCATGTGCTGTCCGGCGACCTCACGCAGCGGCGTGCCCTCGACCCGGTACTGCTCCAGCGCACGCAGCTCGTGGCCCGGCAGCAGCCGGCCGTCCGCACGGATCACCCGCCACCACGGCACCGGCGCGCCGTACAGCGCCATCACCCGTCCGACCTGCCGCGGACCGCCCTCGCCCAGGTACTCGGCGACGTCCCCGTAGGTCATCACTCGTCCGGCCGGAATGATCTCTGTTACTTCCAGCACACGCTCCGCATACGGCGGAAGCTCCGTCCCGGGCGCCTCTTCGCTCACATCCAGCATTCTGGCGCACACCTCCGACAGCGTGTGCGGCACCGCGACACCCACGGGGGAGACCGGTGCGGAACCTCCTCGCTCACCCGGCCGGGGGAATGTAGCATCCGCCGAGGGTCGGCTCGGGAAGGCCTCACCGCCACGTGCTCGATCCGACCGTGCCACCCTTGAATGACCTGAGGGGACCCTGAGGGGACGATGGCAGGCGGACGGACAGAAGGCATACAGGTACAGATGACCGGATCGAGCGCGAGCGCGGATCAGTCCGCCGACGCGTCCCGAGGCATGCCCGAAACCGCGGCAGAGCCTCCGTCCGAGCCGGTCGTCGATCTGGTGAAGCGTTCCGCCTCCTCCCCTGGCCCGGTGAACTCCTCCCCGAAGCCGCCGGCCCGCCGGTCCGGCGCACCCGAGCTGCTGGTGTCCGAGCCGACCATGTCGGAGCGCTCCTCGTCCGAGCCTGCTCCGCCTCCCGCGAGGGTCACCCACCCCGACGAGTTCGACGGACAGGAGCAGGTCACCGTCGCGGTCAACGAGCCGCTGCTCGCCGCCCGCGCGCACCGCCCCTCCGACCTGCTGCGCTTCCTGCTCGGACTGCTCGGCATCGCCGGCGTGCTCGTGCTCGCCAGCATCGCCAAGTCGACCACCACCGGGCTGACCACGGACATCACCTCGGGCGCGACCAGGCTCCCCGGCTTCCTGGTCACCATCACAAGCTTCTTCTCCACCGCGGCCGTGCTGATCGTCCCCGTGGCCTTCGCCGTCGAACGGCTGATCAAGCGGGACGGCCTCCGCGTCGCCGACGGCGTCCTCGCCGCGGTCCTCGCGCACGGCCTCTCGCTCGGCATCGACCTGTGGGTCGTACGCGCGGCGCCGGAGTCGATCAGGGCGGCCCTGGTCGTGAACAACTCCGACCCCGTCCACGGCTACCTGACGCCGGTCATCGCCTACATGACGGCCGTGGGCATGTCGAGCCGGCCACGCTGGCGAGTCGCGCTCTGGCTCGTGGTCCTGCTCGACAGCCTCTCAGAGCTGGTCAGCGGGAACACCACGCCGCTGTCGATCGCCATCACCATCCTGCTCGGCCTGACCGTCGCCTACGGCACCCTCTACGCGGTCGGCAGTCCCAACGTCAGGCCGACCGGCGAGCACCTGCTGGCCGGTCTGCGCAAGGTCGGCTTCGACCCGATCACCGCGCACCGCTCCCCCGACGGCCCCGAGGGCACCCGCCGCTACCTCGTCGTCCAGCAGGTCGGCCCGCCGCTCGACGTCCACGTGATCGACAGGGAGCAGCAGGCCTCCGGCTTCTTCTACCGGTTCTGGCGACGGCTGCGGCTGCGCGCGGTGGCGACGCGCTCGAGTCCGCAGTCGCTGCGCCAGGCGCTGGAGCAGGAGGCGCTGATCGCCTACGCGGCCAACGCCGCCGGGGCGCACTCGCCGCACCTGATCGCCACGTCCGAGCTGGGCCCGGACGCGGTGATCCTCGTCTACGAGCGGATCGAGGGCCGGGCCTTCGCCGACATCCCCGACGAGGAGATCACCGACAAGATCCTGGTCGACGCCTGGACCTCGGTCCGGACCCTGCACGACCGGCGGATCGCGCACCGCCAGCTGACCGGCAAAGCGCTGCTGGTCACCGAGGACGACGGCACCTGCCTGGTCAACCTGGCCGGCGGCGACATCGCGGCCGGTGAGATGGCGCTGCGCATGGACGTGGCCCAGCTGCTCACCACCGTCGCGCTGCGGGTCGGCCCGGAGCGGGCGGTCACCTCGGCGACGGAGGTGCTCGGCACCAACCGGACCGCGGCGGCGCTGCCGATGCTCCAGCCGGTCGGACTGAGCCGGTCCACCCGTCAGGACCTGAAGCTCTATCAGCGGCATCGCAAGGCCGAGGTGCAGGCCGCCAGGGACGCGATGATCGCCACCGGGGTGAAGGTCGAGGAGGCCCTGGAGGCCAACCCGGACCCTGCCGATCTGCTGTCGCTGATCCGCGAGGAGATCCTGGAGCTGGTGCCGCAGGCCCCGGTCGAGCCCGCCAAGCTCGAAAGGCTCAGGCCGAAGACCCTGATCAGCCTGATCGCGGGCGCCTTCGCCGCGTACCTGCTGGTCGGCCAGCTGACCAACAACCCGCTGACCCATCTCGCGCACGCCCAGTGGGCCTGGATCGCGGTCGCGGCGGGCGCCTCCGCGCTGAGCTACGTCGGCGCGGCGATGAGCCTGGCCGGCTTCGTCCCCGAGCAGCTGCCCTTCTGGCGGACCATCGCCGCCCAGGTGGCGGGCTCCTTCGTGAAGCTCGTCGCCCCGGCCGCCGTCGGCGGCGTCGCCCTGAACGCCCGCTTCCTGCAGCGGGCCGGCGTCCGGCCCGGCCAGGCCGTGGCCAGCGTCGGCGCCTCGCAGCTGGTCGGCCTGGGCATGCACATCCTGCTGCTGCTGGGCTTCGGCTTCATCGCCGGCACGGCCAGCAGCTCGGACGTGCCCTCGGCGCGGACCGTGATCACGGTCGTGCTGGTGGCTGCGGTGGTCGTCCTGATCATCGCGGCGATCCCGCCGCTGCGGCGCTGGCTCGTCCAACAGCTGCGGGCGCTGTTCGTCGGCGTGATCCCGCGCATGCTCGATCTGCTGCGCACGCCCTCGAAGCTGGCCACCGGCTTCGGCGGCGTCATCCTGGTCTCGCTGGCCTTCATCGCCTGCCTCGACGCCTGCGTCCGCGCCTTCGGCGGCTCGGCCGGCTTCGCCGCGATCGCCGTCGTCTACCTCGCGGGCAACGCGGCGGGCTCGGCGGTGCCGGTCCCCGGCGGCATCGGCACGATCGACGCGGCGCTGATCCTGCTGCTCAGCTCCGCTGCGGGGGTCCCCGGATCGATCGCCGGTCCTGCGGTGCTGATGTTCCGCATCCTCACCTTCTGGTTCCCCGTCCTCCCCGGCTGGCTCTGCTTCGGCTACCTCCAGCGCAAGGGCGGTCTGTAGGCCGCCGGAAGCCACCCGGTCTGCGATCCCGCGTTCACAACGGGCGCCGGCCTCGCCCGGCGCCGGGCCGAAGAGCCGCTGACGGGCCGTCTGCGGGTGGTCGCCCAGGCGCGCCGCGATGTCGGGCGCGCTCACGGCGGACGGGCGCCCACGCCCGGTGAAACCCGGGGAGCCTCGGGGCCGGGACCCGTGGCGCTCCAGGTAATCCGTTGCGGCGGAGGGGTGTCGGTGTTTCCATCCTCGGATGGCTGAGATCAGGGAGCCCTGGGGGCTCAGTGTGCTGGGTGCCGGGCATGTGTCGGGTGAACCGAAGGTCGCCGAGGTGAAGCTCGCCGTCGACCTCGTGGCGGCAACGCCGAAGGAGGCCTTCGCCCAGGCCGGCGCCGCGGTCGCCCGGCTCCGCGCGGTGTTTCGGGAGCGCGGGATCGCGGAGGCGGATGTGTCGGGATCTCGTCTCGCGCTCCGTTCCAGTTTCAAGGGGTACGGCGCGGAACAGGTTTTCCTCGGCTACCGCTGCGAAGCGACCTACACCGTGCGGACCGAGGATCTCGACGGGCTCGAGCGCCTCATCGACGAGGGGGTGCAGGCCGGCGCGAACCGCGTGGACGACGTGCATTTCGACGTGCTGGACAAGCCCGCGCTCCGCGACGAGGCGCGGCGCAGGGCGGTCGCAGCAGCCAGGCGGAAGGCGGAGGTCTACGCCGAGGCGTGCGGCGTGCGGCTGGGCTCGGTGATCCACATTCAGGACGTGGACCCCGAGTCCATGGGGATCCGCAGCCACGGGAGCCGGATCGGCGGCGATCCGGAGAACGACGGCACGTTCACGCCCGGCGCGGTCCGCGTCGAGGCCGCGGTGCTGCTCGGCTTCGCCCTGCTTCCCTGAACGGCGAACGCCGGCCGCTCCCCCGCAGGTGGGGGAGCGGCCGGCGTTCGTGGCGCGGACCGGGGCCGGTCAGTAGACCGGCTTGTGCGGCTCGATCGTGTTGACCCAGCCGATGACGCCGCCGCCGACGTGGACCGCGTCCGAGAAGCCGGCGGAGTGGAGGACGGCCAGGACCTCGGCGGAGCGGACGCCCGTCTTGCAGTGCAGGACGATCTTCTTGTCCTGCGGCATCTTCTCCAGCGCGTTGCCGAGCAGGAACTCGTTCTTCGGGATCAGCGTCGCGCCCGGGATGCTGACGATCTCGTACTCGCCCGGCTCGCGGACGTCGACGAGGAAGATCTCCTCCTCCTCGTCCTGCCACTGCTTGAGCTGCTTCGGCGTGATCGTGTTGCCGGCGGCGGCCGCCTGGGCCTCCTCCGACACGACGCCGCAGAAGGCCTCGTAGTCGATGAGGTCGGTGACCGTCGGGTTCTCGCCGCAGAGCGCGCAGTCGGGGTCCTTGCGGACCTTGACCTGGCGGTACTGCATCTCCAGCGCGTCGTAGATCATCAGGCGGCCGACCAGCGGCTCGCCCACCCCGGCGAGAAGCTTGATCGCCTCGGTGACCTGGATCGACCCGATGGATGCGCAGAGCACGCCCAGCACGCCGCCCTCGGCGCAGGAGGGGACCATGCCCGGCGGCGGGGCCTCCGGGTAGAGGCAGCGGTAGCAGGGGCCGTGCTCGGCCCAGAAGACCGAGGCCTGACCGTCGAAGCGGTAGATGGAGCCCCAGACGTAGGGCTTGCCGAGCAGCACCGCCGCGTCGTTCACCAGGTACCGGGTCGCGAAGTTGTCCGTGCCGTCGACGATGAGGTCGTAGCCCGCGAAGATCTCCTTGACGTTGTCGACGTCGAGGCGCTCCTCGTGCAGGATGACGCTCACGTACGGGTTGATCTCCTTGACCGAGTCACGAGCGGACTCGGCCTTGGAACGGCCGATGTCGGACTGGCCGTGGATGATCTGGCGCTGCAGGTTCGACTCGTCGACGGTGTCGAACTCGACGATGCCCAGCGTGCCGACACCGGCGGCGGCGAGGTACATCAGCGCGGGGGAACCCAGGCCGCCGGCGCCCACACAGAGCACCTTGGCGTTCTTCAACCGCTTCTGCCCGTCCATCCCGACGTCCGGGATGATCAGGTGGCGGGAGTACCTGCGAACCTCGTCCACGGTGAGCTCGGCTGCGGGCTCGACCAGGGGTGGCAGCGACACGGGGGACTCCGGTGGTGGTCAGGCGATGTGTTCTCCTGGCCAACAGTGCCACGCGGCGACGTATTCCAGAGCCCCCGTTCCAGTGTGCGAGACATATCGTGAGACGAATCACGCACCTCAGGCCACCACGCCGACCCGCAGGTCGACCGGCTCGCCGCCGGACGCCCTCCCGCGCGCCCCGCGCCCGCCGGCCACCTCAGACCCGGCAGGCGGTCTCCATCCAGATGTCTGCCAGCGACTCCTCCAGCGGCACCCGCGGCCGCCAGCCGAGCCGTTCCCGCGCCGTGCGGATGTCGGCCTGGCGCCAGAGCACCTCCATCGGGCGGTCGGCGGCGTCGGCGCCCGAGATCGGGCTCCGGCTCTCCTCCATCAGCCGTCCCTCGAAACCCGAGGCGCGTACGAGCAGCGCGGCCGCGTCGCGCATCCGGACACCCGAGCCGCCGCCGATGTTGATCACGCCCGTGGCCGCGGAGACGGCGGCGGACTGGACGGCGCGGGCCACGTCCCTGACGTCCACGAAGTCTCGGAATGCGGACAGATCCGCGGTCCGCACATGCGGCTCGCCGCGTTCGAGCGCGCGGCGCAGGCCCTCGGAGAGCCGGCCGAAGAGCGAGCCAGCAGGGACGCCGGGACCGACGACGTCGAAGATCCGCAGCACGACCGCGTCGAGCCCCGAGGCGAGCGCCAGCTCGGTCCCGGCCAGCTTGGTGACGCCGTAGGGCCCCAGCGGGCGTGGCTCGGCCGTCTCGGCCGTCGCGGTGCCGATCGGCACCGGGCCGTACTCGGCGGCGGAGCCGACGTGCACCAGCCGGGCCGGGTCGTGGCTGCGCCGGATCGCCTCGCAGACCGTGGCGACGGCCTGGGTGTTGGCGCGGACGAGGTCGCGCGGACTCCCGTACGTCGCCCCCGCGCAGTTCACGACGACGCGGGGCATGACGGCGTCCAGGAACCTGGCCAGCGCGCCGGGACTCCCGGCGGCCAGGTCGAAGCGGATGTCGGCGGAGTCGCGTCGGCCGAGGACGGTGACCTGAAGCTCCGGGTCGGCGAAGAGTCGGTCGGCGACCCGACGGCCGATGAAGCCGTCGGCGCCCAGCAGCAGCACCCTCATGAGGTGGTCCTTCCGTTGTGCGGTTGATGCTCGGTCAGGAAAGTTCGGGGCCTGCCGCTTCGGCGGACGGACGGCACGGTGGCCTAGGCGCCCGGGGCGTGGGCTCGCCGGGCGCGCGGTGGGAGGTGGGGCTGAGCAGGACCGGCCAGGCGTGGAGGAGCAGCAGGGCTGCCGTCAGCGCGCAGGCCCAGCCGCGCACCTCCGTGTGCGCCGCCGTCACGTGGGCGGCCCCGGCGCAGAGACAGCACGCGGCGAGTGCCGTGAGCGCGGCGCGGGGCCGGCCGCAGTGCCACAGCAGCAGCGTCAGCAGCAGCCCGGAACCGGCGAGGCCCTGCGCCGCCCAGGCCCCGGGACCCCCGGCCCCGACCCGGCTCCGGCTCCGGTGGCGGCGCCGGCGGCGGCGCCGGCGGCGGCGCCGGCGGCGAGCGTGAGCAGGAGGAGCAGCACCAGGAAGAGCCCCGCCGTGGCCGGCAGCACGGGACGCATCCGCGAGCGGAACTCCTTCGACGACCGGGCCAGGGCATGCCGCCAACCGATGTGACGGAACCACCGGGCACACCAGTCGGCGACGCCGACCGCTGCCGCCAGCGCCGACTGCCGCGGCCCGAGGCCCGCGACGAGCGCCGGCAGCGCGCCGAGACCGAGGGCGAGCAGGGCGCGCTGCCACAGCACCGGCCCACGGCAGAGCAGTGCCGTCGGCACCGCGGCGAGCGCGAGAACCGCGATCCGCGCGGCGAGCGGGATCGGTGCTCCCCACCCCGCCGAGAGACCCCACAGGGCCAGGGCGGCTGCCAGCGGCGGACCGCCGGCCAGCAGCGCCGGACGCGTCCGCCGCCGCCAGGGGCCCGCGCCTCGCTGAGGGGCGACGGCACGCCTCGGCACGCGCGCGTACATCTCCTCGGCCAGCGAGAAGACGTCGGCGTGCCGGTAGCGTCCGGCCGTGCGGGGGCCGATGCCCGACCGCTCCAGCACCTCGGCGACGTCGAGCGGGTCGACCGCGTCCGCGCAGAGCTCCTGATGACGCTCCATCAGGGCGTGCACGGGATCCGCCCCCGACCGGGCCCGGGGCGGAGCCGACACGGGCCGGGCCGGACGGGCGGATGCACCGTGCCGACCGGGGCCGGAACGCGCCGCCGCGGCCTGACCGGCTCCACTCGCACCGCCGTGCCGGGGGGCGGAGCCGCCACGAGCGGCATGACGGGGCGTCATCGGACGGGCACCCCCTTCGGGAACGCGCCGACCCAGTACTCGGCCGGACGCGAGAACGGCTGCGAGTCCGGCTCGGGAGCGGGCGCGGGCAGCTCGGCCGCCAGCTCCAGGTAGAGGGCACGGAAGGCGTCGATCGCCGGCTCCACCGCGTACAGCTCCTGGGCCCGCAGCCGCCCGGCGTGCCCCAGCCGGGCGCGTCGCTCCTCGTCGGACAGCAGCGCGGTACAGGCGGCGGCCAGCGGCGCCGGCTCTCCGACGGGGACCAGCAGCCCCGTCGGACCGAGCACCTCGCGCGCGGCGCCGGCGTCGGTGGCCACGACCGGGCGTCCGCTGAGCTGCGAGGCCGCGAGCAGCTGGGGGCGGACCCCCTCGCTGCCGGAGAAGACGAGGACGGTCGCGTGTTCGTGGACCGAGCGGAGCCGCAACGGCGCGCCGTCGAAGGAGACGGCGTCCCGCTCCGCACCGAAGAGGCGCTTCGCCAAGGCCCGGCAGTGCGCCTCGTACCCGGACGCCCCCGCGGACGCCTCGCCGTGCACGCGCAGCACCGCGTCGGGCAGCTCCTCGCGGACCAGGGCGAAGGCGTGCAGCATGGGCTCCAGCCCACCGCCGGGCTCCATCGGTCCGAGCCAGGCCAGCGTCGGACGCTCCGGCTCGGTCCCGACCGGCGGCTCGTCGGCCAGCGGTGTGGCCTCGTAGACGACCCGGATCCGTTCGCGCTGCGCCCCGCAGTACTCCTGCCAGCGCTGGTCGAAGGCGCTGCCCGGCGTGATCACGCCGGCCTGGGCGTAGGCCTCGCCGGCGAGCAGCCGGTGGAAGGCCAGCAGCAGCGCGCGCACCGGACGGCGGTATGGGGACTCCCGGTAACCCCGGTAGCGCTCGCGCAGATGCAGGCTGTGCTCGGTCAGCAGCATCGGCAGGCCGAGGAGGCGCTTCGCGGTCAGGGCGACGAGCACGCTGGGCGCGCCCCCGACGACATGGCAGACGTCGACCCCGGAGAGGGCCCCGCTCCTGGCGCCCTTCGCTCCCTTGGCCCCGTACAAGGGGAGGGAGAGCGGGCGCAGCACCTGCTCCAGTAAGTCGGCGGCGACCAGGACGTCCTGCACGAGCGGCACCCCCGCGTCCCCCGGCCCAGCGGCGATGGCGGAGGCGGAGCCCAGCCACACCTGTTCCAGGGTTCGCACGGCCGCGCCGGACCGCAGCAGCGCGGGGAGCCCGCCGGAGCGGCCCGCCTCCGCGAGGGCGTACAGCGCGGGCGCGAAGCCTGCGGCGGCGCGGGCGTCGACCAGCGCGCGGACCAGTTCTCCGTAGGCGGCGAGCGCGGTGCGTCGTCTGCGCCTCCCGAGGAGCGTTCCCGTCCTCCTGGGCTCGGCGGCGGGAGACAGTCGTACGAACTCGTGCTCCGCGAGGGAGGTGACGAGGCGGTCGCTCCAGGCGACGGAGGCGGCACTCTCGGTGACCAAGGCGATGCGCATGGGACCTCCGGTCCGGAAGGGGACGACGTCAGCGGCAGGTTGAGCGCAACCGGAGAGGCCCTGCCCGGCCGCCGGACCTCGCCGGCACGACCGCAGACTCCCCACCACGCGTATACCGGCCGCTCGACCCCGATGCGGGGACGCGTGTTCGGCCGACGGCACGAAACTACGGCGCGGCGCTGACGCAGAGTCGGCCATCCAGCCCCCTACCACCCGAAGGAGTGAAGCCCACGCACCGCACCCACGATCCACCCACGCAGCACCCTGCAGCGCCCCAGGGGTGCGAGGCTCTGCCGGGCGCCTTCGGCGCGTCGGCGCGGGCAACCACCCCGGGGATGGCCCTGAGCACTCGGGAACACTGCACCGCCCCCAGCGGGCGCGAGGAACTGCCCGGGACCCACCGGCCCGCCGATGGCCTGCAGGCTCCGGAACCCTGCGCCACCCCAGGGGCGCGAGGAACCACCTGCCCGCCGATGGCCCTGCAGACTCGGGAACCCAGCACCACCCCACGGACGCGAGGAACTGCGCGGGGAACCACCTGCCCACGGATCGCCCTGCGCGTTCGGGGCCCCGCCCGCGTGGGCGGCTCGTCGCGCAGTCCCCGCGCCCCCTGGGGGCACTGCAACGGGACGCCGTGCTATTCGGCGGGCACCGAGTCCTTCACGCGGGGCGCGAGTTCCGCCAGGAGTTCCTCGAAGCGCGTGGCGACCAGTTCCGGGTACTCCATCATCGCCACGTGACCGGCCAGGGGAAGGACGAGGAGGCGGGAGTCGGGGAAGGCCAGGGACGCCCGGCGGGCCATGCGGTAGCCGACGAGCTTGTCCTTGAGGCCGTAGACCAGCAGGGTCGGGGCGGTCACCCGGGCCGCCTGACGCCAGAGCGAGCGCTCGCCGCGCTCGGTGTAGGCGCGGACGATGCCGCGGGCGCTGCGGGAGAGGACGTCGAGGGCGTAGGGCAGCTCCGCTCGGCGGCGGTACTCCGCCGCCATCAGCGCCCGCCGCTCGGCGGGGATCCGGCCGGGGTCGCCGTAGCAGAGGTCGAGCAGCGCCTGCGTCTGCTGTTCCAGCGCCCGGCCGCGCGAGGCCCTGCGGATGACTCCGGCGGCGCCGGGCATGCCGAGCAGCGCCGTCGGCCAAGCCGTGGTCTGCGGCGGCAGCTCGGGCAGCGCCGGGGAGATGAGCGTGAGTGTGCGCACCAGGTCCGGCCGGAGCGCCGCCAGGCGGGTCGACACCGCGCCGCCGAGTGAGTTGCCGAAGAGGTGGACCGGGCCGCGTCCGCTCAGCTCGATGAAGTCGATCACCGCCCGCATGTGCGCGTCGAGGGAGAGGTCGGCGTCGTCCGGGGGCGGGGACTGGCCGAAGCCGGGCAGGTCGAGCGCGTGGCCGTCGACCGTGCCGGCCAGCTCCGCCATCAGCAGTTCCCAGTTGCGCGTGCATCCGCCGAGGCCGTGCACGAAGAGCGCCGGCGGCAGACCGGCGCGGTGCGGAGGCTGCGCCTCGGCGAAGAGCGGACTCCCCGGCATCCGCAGCTCGCGCAGGTGGTCACTTCCGGCGGCGGTCTCGGCCTCGAATGTCTCGCGCAGTCCACTCATGAGGACGATGCTAAGAGTGCGGTGCCGCGAGGGCACCGGGATCCGGGCCAGGGAGGCAGCCATGTCCGAGGTGAACGAGGCCGCGCTCGACTCCCTCGAGGTCGCCGAGGCGGACGAGCGGCCGGAGGTCGAGCCGGAGGACGAGGGGAACGTGGACCCCGTGCCGGAGCTCAACGAGGACGATCTCGCGCTGGAGTCACCCGAAGCGGACACCGTGCAGCAGAAGGTCGAGGTTCGAATCGACGAGGACGAGTACCGCTAGCCAGGCCCCTTGTGGAATCCTCACAACCCATGGACCGTACTTTCTGGCCTCGACCTGCGGCGCTGGGGATTACCCACAAGTAGGATGGCCGTGAGTACGGCCCGACCGGCCCCGGGGCTCCCGGTGCCGCCGAGATGTTGAGTGAGGAGCACCGTGACGGCGATCCAGGACACGGCCGAGCGCCCCCGCGGCACTCGCCTGCCGCGCAGTGCCCGACGCAACCAGCTGCTGGGCGCGGCTCAGGAGGTGTTCGTCGCCCAGGGCTACCACGCCGCGGCGATGGACGACATCGCCGAGCGCGCCGGCGTCAGCAAGCCGGTCCTCTACCAGCACTTCCCGGGGAAGCTGGAGCTCTACCTCGCGCTGCTGGACAAGCACTGCGAGGCGCTGGTCGAGTCGATCCGCACCGCGCTCGAGGCCAACACCGACAACAAGCTGCGCGTCCTGGCCACCACCGAGGCGTACTTCGCCTACGTCGCCTCCGAGTCCGGCGCGTTCCGGCTGGTCTTCGAGTCCGACCTGACCAACGAGGACGCGGTCCGCGAGCGCGTGGAGCGGGTCACCAGGGACACGGCCACGCTGGTCAGCAAGGTCATCGCCGAGGACACCGACCTCCCCGAGGAGGAGGCCATGCTGCTGGCCGTCGGCGTGTGCGGCCTGTGCCAGATCACGGCGCGCTTCTGGCTCGCCCAGGGCGGCAGCATTCCGCAGGACGAGGCGGTCCGCATGGTGTCCAGCCTGTCGTGGCGCGGCCTCAAGGGCTTCCCCATGCACGGCGGGGACGCCGCGCACTGATCCCCAGGCCGTATCGTGGGGCCGTACGGCGCGCGGCCGGTCCGGTCACGCGCGGAACGACGAACGCCTGTTTGATGGGGCCGGAGGGACGAAGCCGTGGAGGTCAAGATCGGCGTGCAGAACGCGGCTCGGGAGATCGTTCTCGAGAGCGCGCAGTCTGCCGACGAGGTCGAGAGCGCGGTCGCGGCGGCGCTGGACGGCACTGCGAAGCTGCTGAAGCTGGCGGACGAGCACGGACGCAAGATCCTGGTCCCGGCCGAGCGCCTGGCCTACGTGGAGATCGGTGAGCAGGCGCCGCGCAAGGTCGGCTTCGGCACGCTCTGATCATCCTGAGCGACGATCGGAAGATCGCGCGAAGAAACCTGGAACGCCCCGATCTCCTCCTCAGGGAGGAAATCGGGGCGTTCCACTTGTCCGGGTATTTCCTGGACACCTTCTGGGTAGGCATGTCCCGACCGCACTGACGCCGTCGGCAGGAGGCCGCGACCATGACCGTCGAGCTGATCGCATTCTCGATCGTCGGCCTGGCCATCGGGTTGGGCGCCGCCGTGCTGCTCTCCGACCTGTTTCCCGCGCCGCGCGTCGTCACCGCGCTGACCGGCCTCTGCTCGGCCCTGCTGCTCGGCGGGGTCGCCCACGCCGCTTTCGGCGACGGACACCCGGTCGAGGCGATCGTGTGCGCCGCGCTGGGATCCGCGGCGATGGTCTCGCTGCTGGCCCGCCCGGACCAGCGTTCAGCCCGTCACCGCCCCAAGCACGCCTGACGCACGCCGAGACCCGCCGCCCTGCGCGGTTCGGGGCAGATCGGGCGTCCCACCGGAACCCGACGGGCCTCGGCCGACCATGTCGGCCGGACCCGCGTCGCCTGCCGCCGCATCTCGCACGGGCTTCCTCCCGGCCGGAAGACCGGCGGACTGTCGGGCCCGGCCGAGTACGTCCCGTACGAGACCGACCCTCCGCCCTGCGACGCACGGCGCCGCCCGTCACTGACGGCGCCGCCGGCCGATCCCGCCGCGAACGGTCGGTCAGGGCCTAGGAGGCGAGACCCAGCGCCGCCATCCGCCGCGTGTGCGCCTCGGTGATCCGGTTGAACATCTTGCCGACCTCCACCAGATCGAAGCCGCGCACCTCCACGCCGCCGATCAGCAGGTTCGACAGTGCGTCGCGCTCCGCGACGACCCGCTGGGCCTGGCTCAGGGCCTCGCCCATCAGCCGGCGGCCCCAGAGGGCCAGCCGGCCGCCGATCCGCGGGTCGGCGGCGATGGCCTCGTGGACCTTCTCCACCGCGAACTCGGCATGGCCCGTGTCCGCCATCACGCCCAGGACCAGCTCGCGCGTGTCGTCGTCGAGCCGGACCGCGACCTCGCGGTAGAAGTCGGCCGCGATCGAGTCGCCGACGTAGGCCTTGACCAGGCTCTCCGGCCAGTCGGCCGGGGCGGTCATGCGGTGGAAGGAGTCGAGCGGCTCCGCGAAGGGCTGCATCGCCTCGGCCGGGACCACGCCGATCTCCGCCAGCCGGTCCCGCAGCTGCCGGTAGTGCCCGAACTCCGCCGCGGCCATGCCGGCGAGCGCGGCCTTGTCCTCCAGACTGGGCGCGAGCTTCGCGTCCTCCGCCAGGCGCTCGAAGGCGCTGAGCTCGCCGTAGGCGAGCGCGCCGAGCAGGTCCACGACCGCCGCGCGGTACTCGGGGTCCGCCGAGCAGCCGGCCCAGTCGCCGATCGACGGGTACACCACCGCGGCCTCGTCGCTCCCGCCGTTCGAGTCGTTGTCGGCGTTCACAGCGGTTTCGGACGTCTCCGCGTTCACAGCCTTCCCCCCGGCCCCGGACCCCACGGACTCGTCCTTGCTTGCTTCAGGCGTCTCCATACGCGGCACCTTAGTGGCCCCAGGTGGCCGCAGATCGCACGAAAGCGGGCGCGAACATGCGTGATGTCGTCCGCGTCACATGTTCGATCTTCACCTTGCCGGTATGGTGGTAGTGAGGCCTGGCATGTTCCGCGATTCGGAAAGGTGCCGCGCCTCACGTACGCGGATGCCCGGTCGGTCGCACGATCGGCTCCGACCGACCCCGCAGTGGCCGAGCGAGGGCCGCCGCAGACCGCGCAGCCGCGGTCCCGCGCCGGGCCTCCGATCAATGCCTCTCACTGCGCTGCGTCGCGTCCGCTCCCCAGGGACGGGTCCATGGACGAATGGCCCCGCGACGCGCCGCCGCGTGAGCTGGCCGCGAGGAAACCGGTTGCGGTCTGCGCGCCCGTCTTGTGAGGGCGCCCGGCCCGCCCCGCGATCGGCCGCACCACTTCCGGAAGAGGCACAGCCCTGACTACGTTCCGTGAACTCGGCATTCTTTCCGAGACCGCAGAGGCCCTCGAGGCCGTCGGCATCACTACTCCCTTCCCGATCCAGGAGATGACCCTCCCGGTCGCCATGACCGGCCACGACGTCATCGGCCAGGCCAAGACCGGCACCGGCAAGACCCTGGGCTTCGGACTTCCCATCATCGACACCGTCCGCGTCGCCGCCGACGTGGACGCCGGCCGGATCACCGCCGCCGAGCTGCCGACCGCGCCCCAGGCGCTGGTCGTCGTGCCGACGCGTGAGCTCTGCACCCAGGTCACCAACGACCTGCTCGTCGCCGGCAAGGTGCGCAACGTGCGCGTCCTCTCCATCTACGGCGGGCGCGGCTACGAGACCCAGATCGAGGCGCTCGAGCGCGGCGTCGACGTCATCGTCGGCACGCCGGGCCGTCTGCTGGACCTCGCGCGCCAGCGCAAGCTGAACCTCTCGGCGGTCCGCGTCCTGGTGCTGGACGAGGCCGACGAGATGCTCGACCTGGGCTTCCTGCCCGACGTCGAGAAGATCATCGACATGCTGCCGGCGCAGCGCCAGACCATGCTGTTCTCGGCGACCATGCCGGGGGCGGTCATCAGCCTGGCCCGTCGGTACATGAGCCGCCCGACGCACATCCGCGCCACCGCGCCGGACGACGAGGGCGCGACGGTCGCGAACATCTCCCAGCACGTCTTCCGCGCACACTCGCTCGACAAGGTCGAGATGGTCTCGCGCATCCTGCAGTCCGAGGGCCGCAACCTGGCGATGATCTTCTGCCGGACCAAGCGGACCGCGGCCGACGTCTCCGAGCAGCTGACCAAGCGCGGCTTCGCCGCGGGCGCGGTCCACGGCGACCTCGGCCAGGGCGCGCGCGAGCAGGCGCTGCGCGCGTTCCGCAACGGCAAGGTCGACGTGCTGGTCTGCACCGACGTCGCCGCCCGCGGGATCGACGTCGAGGGCGTCACGCACGTCATCAACTACCAGTGCCCCGAGGACGAGAAGACCTACCTGCACCGCATCGGCCGTACCGGCCGCGCGGGCGCGTCGGGCACCGCCGTCACGCTGGTGGACTGGGACGACATCCCCCGCTGGCAGCTGATCAACAAGGCGCTGGACCTCAAGTTCAACGACCCGGAGGAGACGTACTCGTCCTCCCCGCACCTGTACGAGCAGCTGAACATCCCCGCCGGCACCAAGGGCATCCTGCCCCGCGCCGAGCGGACCAGGGCCGGTCTGGACGCCGAGGAGATCGAGGACCTCGGCGAGCCGGGCGGCGGTCGCCGTAAGCCCGCGCGCGACGCCGACCGCGAGCGTCCCGCGGGGCGCCGCGACCGCGACCGTCCCCGTCGCCGCACGCGCGGCGAGGCGAACGCCCAGGAGGAGCCCGCCACCGAGCGCGGCTCCGACAGCACGCTCGCCGGCACCGCCGGTGCGGACGCCCCGAAGCGCCGTCGTCGGCGTACCCGTGGCGGCGCGGACGGTCAGGTCGAGGCCGTGCAGGCCCTGGCTCCGTCCACCGCCGTGACGTCCGAGGCCGACACCGCGGTGGAGCAGGCTCCGGCCGAGCCGCGCCGCCGCCGCAGCCGCGGCGCGAAGGCGGCGCAGGCCGCCGAGGCCCCGACCACCGAGACCACGGAGGTCGCGCAGGTCACCGAGGCGTCGACGCAGCCCGCCGCGACCGCTGCCGCTCCCGAGGCCGCGGCCGAGGTGGTGGAGGCGGCTCCGACGCGTCGCCGCTCCCGTTCGGCGGCCGAGCCCGCCGCGACCGGGACCGCCGTCGGGACGGCTCCCGCGACGACCGAGGCCGTGGAGCCCGTCGCCGAGGCGACCCGTGCTCCGCGTCGCCGCAGCCGGGCCGTCGCGCAGGCGGAGCCGGTGGCGGCCGAAGCCGCGGCTGTGGTGGTCGAGGAGGTCGCCGCTCCGGCTCCGCGCAAGCGGACCCGCGCGGCGAAGGCCACGGCGGAGACCGCTCCCGCGGAGACCCCCGCCACGGCCCCCACCGCCGTCGAGGAGGCCCCGCGCCGCGGAAGCGCACCCGCGCCACCAAGGCCACCGCCCCGACCGCGGCAGAGCCCGTCACCGAGGCCCCCGAGGCCACCGCCGCCCCCGTGGCGGAGGAGACCCCGGCCCCCCGCAAGAGCACCCGCGCCACCAAGGCCACCACCGCGCCCGTCACCGAGGCCACGCTCGAGGCCGTCGCCCCGGCGACCAGGCCGATCGAGTCGGTCCAGGACGAGGTCACGGCCGCCCCGCGCCGCCGGACCCGCGCCGTGAAGGCGACGGACGAGGCTCCGGCCGCGGCTGTGGTGGTCGAGGAGGTCGCCGCTCCGGCTCCGCGCAAACGGACCCGCGCGGCGAAGGCCACGGCGGAGACCGCTCCCGCGGAGACCCCCGCCACGGCCCCCACCGCCGTCGAGGAGGCCCCCGCGCCGCGGAAGCGCACCCGCGCCACCAAGGCCACCGCCCCGACCGCGGCAGAGCCCGTCACCGAGGCCCCCGAGGCCACCGCCGCCCCCGTGGCGGAGGAGACCCCGGCCCCCCGCAAGCGCACCCGCGCCACCAAGGCCACCACCGCGCCCGTCACCGAGGCCACGCCCGTGGCGGTCGCCCCGGCGCAGCCGGTGGCGGCCGAGGTCCAGGCTGGTGCGGTCGCGCCGCGCAAGCGGCGGCGGGCCACGTCGGGGGTGACCGACCCTTCGGCGAAGCTCGCCAAGACCCCCGAGGCGCCCGCCGAGGCCGCTCCGGCTCCGGTCGAGGCCGCGCCCGTGCCCGCTCCGCGCAAGCGGCGCCGGGCCACGGCCGGGGTGACCGACACGACGGCCAAGGCCGCCGCCACGGCGACCGCCGTGGCGAAGGCCGAGAAGTCCGAGAAGGATGTTCCCGCCCAGCGTGCGGAGGCGCCGAGCGCCGAGGCCGAGGGGGAGCGTCCGAAGCGCAAGCGTCGCAGCGTGCGTCTGGCCGAGGCCGCGGCCAACAGCGCGGCCGCGGAGACGGCGCGGGCGTAACGCCGGATCGTGCGCGACACAGGGCGCGGCGGGTTCACAGGGCTTCGGCCCGGTGAACCCGCCGCGCCCTTCGCCTTGTCCGCCACCTGCGCGTCATCTGCCCTGACTACGCTCACAGGCGCAGTCCCGCACCGCGCTTCGCCGCACGCCAGGAGGTTCCACCGATGAGCACGCCGCCCTTTCTGACCCTGCCCGCGTGTGCGAGCAGCACGCGCCTGCGGACGGAGCGCGGTGAGTTCGCCGCCCTGCACGCGGTGCCGCGGACCGGGCCCGCCAAGGCGCTCGCGCTCCTGGTCCCCGGCTTCACCGGCAGCAAGGAGGACTTCATCGCGCTGCTGGAGCCGCTCGCCGAGGACGGCTACGAGGTCCTCGCGATCGACCAGCGGGGGCAGTACGAGACCGGCGGCCGCGACGAGGTCGCGGCCTACGCCCTGGAGCAGCTCGGTCTCGACCTGCTCGCCGTCACCGCCGAGCTGGGCGAGCGCGCCGCGGGACGGCCGCTGCATCTGGTCGCGCATTCCTTCGGCGGTTACGTCGCGCGGGAGGCGGCCCTGCGCGCGAGCGGCCCGGACCTGCCCTGGGCCTCGCTGACGCTGATGAGCACCGGCCCGGCCGCGCTGGAGGATTCGGAGACCGAGCGGGCGAAGCTGCTGCTGGCGGCCCTGCCGGTGATGACGCTGGAGGAGATCTGGCGCGCGATGCAGGAGATGGACCAGGGCAGCGGCGGTGCCGCGCAGCTCGCGCCCGAGATCGCCGACTTCCTGCACCGCCGCTGGCTGGCCAACGTGCCCGCCGCGCTGACCGCGATGGCGGAGCAGCTGATCTCGGAGCCGGACCGCGTCGACGAGCTGGCGGGCCGATCCTTGCCTAAACTCGTCGTGTCCGGCGAACGCGACTACGCATGGCCGGTGGAGCTGCAGGCCGAGATGGCCCTGCGGCTCTCTGCCGAGCACATCGTCATTCCCGGCGCGGGTCACTCGCCCAACGCGGAGCGGCCCGGAAGCACCGCGCTGTCACTGTCCGCCTTCTGGTCCAGCGTCAACTGACCGCTCGTCAGTTTTCTTCTGTTTCATCCCGGAATACCGCCGGGCGGGTGAGTCGTTGGACCCTTCGAGGGACGTGACAGCAGTGCATGCAGTGCATGCAGTGCATGCAGTGAGTCCAGTGGGTCCAGTGCGTGCGGTGCGTGCAGTGACCGGGACGAACGACTGCCGCGGACTTCGACACGAGCGCTCAACGGTTCGCTCATCGGCTCGAAACAGGCCTCGCGCAGTCTGGTGAGCACCAGGAGAAGGGAGAGGCCCATGCCATTCGAGATCTTCCGCCTCGACGAGGCGGGCGGTACCGCCACGGATGCCCTGATCGCCGAGGCGGACGCCGTCCGCGACATCATCGACACGGCCGCCGCTGCAGGCGAACGGCTGTACATCCGACCGGTCTCGGCCACCGGCACGACCGCTGCGGGCGCCTCCGCCTTCTGACGTACCCGGCCGGTCCCCCGGCCGGGTGATCGTCCTTGACGGACCGGTTCCGACGGAGGACCGTGGTCGTCTATGAGGGGCGAGCCCAGTTGCCCGAGGTGCGGGGGCCGAGTCCGCGCCCCGGGATTGTTCACCGACACCTGGCAGTGCGACGCGCACGGAACCGTCTACCCACTGCAACCGGTCGTCCCGCCGAGCGTCGAAGCACTGGGCGTCGCGGTGGCCCGCGCGGAGGTTCCCGTCTGGCTGCCCTGGCCCCTGCCCGTGGGCTGGCTCTTCACCGGAATCGCGCACGCCGGTGACGACGTCTCCGGAACCCGCGCGACCGCCGTCGCCTGCTCGGGGCCGGGCCCGCTCGGCGGTCCGGGCGAGCTGCTGCTGGTCGCCGAGGAGCTCGGCGTCGGCCTGGGCGCGCGCTACGCCGGACTACCCGGGCCCGATCCGGGGGACGCCATCGCGGTCCACCGGGCCCCGCACGCCAAGGTGCTGGCGGCCGGACGGCCGACCGCGCTATGGCACGTTCCCGACGCCCCGGACGACCGGGCGGTCTTCGTCGGCGAGGCGCGCGGGCTCTGGCTCTGGGCGGTGGTCTGGCCGGAGCGGTCCGGCCTGCTCATGTACGACGAGCTGGTGCTGACCGATCTGCGCGACGCGGGCGCGGAGCTCGAACTGCTGCCCTGCGGCGCGCTGTCGCCGCGCATCCTGCAGTAGCCGCGCCACCACGCCTGGCGTCCCGGCCCGGTCCGCGCTGCCCGTAGGCTGGGGGCACCGGCCGCAGTCCCGCCTCGTCCCCAGGAGTCCCTCCGGTGCGCATCGACCTCCACGCACACAGCAACGCCTCGGACGGAACGGACTCCCCCGCCGAGCTCGTCAGGAACGCCGTCGCCGCCGGACTCGACGTCGTCGCGCTGACCGACCACGACACCACCGGCGGATACGCCGAGGCCGTCGACGCCGTGCGCGGGACCTCGCTCACGCTGGTGCCGGGCGCGGAGCTCTCCTGCCGGGTCGAGGGGATCTCCATGCACCTGCTCGCGTACCTCTTCGACCCCGAGGAGCCGGCGTTCGCACGGGAGCGCGAGCTGGTCAGGACCGATCGGGTGCGGCGTGCGCAGGCCATCGTCGAGCGCTGCCGGGAGCTGGGCGCGCCGATCGACTGGGAGCAGGTCAGGCGGATCGCCGGCCGCGGCGCGGTCGGGCGTCCGCACATCGCCTCCGCACTGGTGGAGGCGGGGGTGGTGGCGAGCGTCGACGAGGCCTTCACACCCGAGTGGCTCGCCAACGGCGGGCGGGCGGACGTGCCCAAGCGCGAGACCGACCCGGCGGAGGCGATCCGCCTGGTACGCGGCGCGGGCGGCGTCCCGGTCTTCGCGCACCCGGGTGCGTCCAAGCGCGGCCGGACCGTCTCGGACGCGGTGATCGCCGATCTCGCGGCGGCGGGGCTGGCGGCGCTGGAGGTCGACCACATCGACCACGACGAGCAGACGCGTGCCCGGCTGCGGCTGCTCGCGGGCGAGCTGGGCCTGCTGGTGACGGGCTCCTCCGACTACCACGGCAGCCGAAAGACCGTCAGGCTGGGCGCGAACACCACCGATCCTGCCGTCTACGAGGCCCTCGTCGAGCAGGCGACGGGCGCGAAGCCCGTGGTCGGCTGAGCCCTCCGCCGGGCGCCCGCACGCCCGGCGCACTGGCGTGCGGACACCTGCTAATCTCTGGCCTCTCTCGACGGGCGCCACGGACGTGCCCGCGTTCAGCAGGGGTGGGATATTTCATGGCGATTCGCCGTGCCAAGCAGAAGCAGCAGGTCATCGAGAAGCTCAGCCAGGTCGCCCCGGCCGGCGAGACCTTCATCGCGTGCGTGCACGTGGAGACCGGTCCGAGCCCCTGGCTCAACGCCCTCTTCGACGAGGTCCCGGTGCTCGGCCTCGTCGTCGCGCTGACCCGCCGGTTCTACTTCCTGACGCTGACCAACACCTCGGTCGTCGTCAACAGCGCCAGCCGGTGGACCAACCGTCCCGGCGACGTGGTCATGGCCTTCCCGCGCGAGGCCTTCCCGGTCAGCCGCATCAAGCGGGCCTCGGTGTGGAGCTCGATGTACGTCGAGCTGACCCCGGGCGCGAAGCCGACCCGCCTCAACATCCACCGCTACTGGCGGACCGAGATGGACCAGCTCCTCGGCGCGCTGCCGCAGGCGCAGATCCCCGCCCAGGGCGGCGCCGTGAAGACGGGCCAGCCGCAGTTCTGATGCGGCACCGGACTGTCGGGGCCTGAGGCCCCGTCAGCCCCCGCCGGTCCGGGCGGTCCCGGTCAGTCACCGAGCGGGACGGACCTGCGCGTCTGGTCGCGCAGGTCCGTCCCGTGCCGGAGCCAGCGCTCCTGGAGGTCGGCGGCGCCGTGGACGCGCTTGTGGGCCGCCTCGTTCGGCGTCATCGGCAGCAGCGGCAGGAACCTGACCGCCTCGGCCGGCTCCGGAAGTTCGAGATCCTCGACCAGCCCACCGGGCTCGGCGACGAGGAAGCCGGTGAACGGCGCGCCCGGCCAGAGCGGTCCGCCGAGGTCCAGCGAGGCCCCGGGCGCCACGATCAACCCCTCCACCTGCGGCGAGGCCGCGAGCGTGGCGAGCGGGCGGAGCAGTTCGTCGCGTCCGCCCCGCAGCGTGACCACCAGCTCGGCGCGAGGTCCCGCGACCGGGTCGGCGACGACGGCGGTCGGATCGGCCATGGGCGCCGCCGACATGCCGAGCGTCGCGTAGCGGAAGAGGCCGTCGGCCTGCGGGAAGCGCAGGACCTCGATCCGGTCCGTGCCCAGGAAGGTGACCGCGGCGCGTCCGTCCGGCTCACCGAAGGTGCTGATCAGACGGGCTTCGACGGCGACGAGGACGGCGTCGGGCGCGGACGAGGCGGGCGAGGCGGCAGGGTGCGACATAGGCCAGAGCCTACGACTTCCGTCCGGCCCGGATGATCAGCAGCAGGCCGGACAGGATCATCGCCATCGCCGGATAGACCGCGACCGACGGCAGCTGACCCAGCCAGACCGCGGCGATGAGCGCCGCGCCCGGGGTCTCCAGCAGGATCGCCGTCGACACGAAGGACGGCCCGAGCGTGCGCACCACGCGATTGCTCAGCGAGTGTCCGAGGAACTGCGCGGAAGCGGTCAGCAGCAGGATCTGCCACCAGGCCGTGGCGCTGTAGCCGGACAACGACTGGCCCGAGAACAGGCAGGCGACCAGCAGCAGCACCGCGGTGGTGGCGTAACAGACGAAGGTGTAGGCGGTCGTGCTGACGGTCCGTCGGACCTCGCTGCCGAGCAGGAAGTACCCGGACGCGGCCATGCCCGCGCCGAGCGCCAGCAGGTCGCCGAGGACGGCGCGGGAGGAGAGCGTCAGGTCGAACCCGGTGAGCAGCACGACACCGGCGAAGGCCAGCCCGATGCCGATCCAGACGGCGCGCGGCGGGCGCTGGCCGCGCAGCCGGAGGTAGAGCGTCGTCCAGAGCGGCGTGGCGGTGCAGAGCGCGGTGGAGGTCGCGACGGAGGTCAGCCGCAGGCTGGGCAGCCACATCGCGAAGTGCAGCGCGAGAAAGCCTCCGGCGGCGAGGGAGAGCAGGACGGTGCGGCGGCTCATGGCGCGCAGTTCGCCGCGGTGACGCAGCAGCGCGATCGGCGCGAGGACGCCGGTGGCGAGGCAGTTGCGCCAGAAGGCGATCGCGACGGCGGGCGCGGCGATGGCGCTGATCAGCGGAGCGGAGAGGGCGACACCGCCGACCGCGAGCGCGAGCAGCAGGAAGTCGACGCGCGGCACGGCGGCGAGGTCGGGGTGCGCGGCGGTGGCGACGGGTGCCGTCGCGGTGGGGGGCGCACTCTCGGCGGTGCTCGACACGGGCTGCTCCTCGGACGTGCCCAGTAAGGGGCGTTTCGATACTAGGGGAATGACAGCCCCCGCTTCCACGCCCCCGCCACCCTGGGGGCGCGAGAAACCAATGGCGCGCGGATGGCCCTGCGCGCGGCACACCATCCGCATGCCGGACGGGGTACCTCCCGATCGAAGGCTGGGGAATTGTCGCGCAGCCCCGCCACCCCGGGGGTGCGAGGCTCTGAGGGCGGATCCTCAACCGCACAGGAAACGCAATACGCTGTGCGGCATGACTGCTGAGCCGAGTGCCGAGCTGCTGGACCGCGCCCTCGTGGAGGAGGCGGCCAAGAAGTCCGGACTGCTGTGGGTGCGCAGCGAAGGCGGGCGGGATCAGGCGCTGTGGCACGCGTGGGTCGAGGACGCCGTCGTGGTCGTCGGCGACGGCGGCGAGCAGCCGCTCGGCGGGCTGGCGGAGGGTGTGAACACCGTCGTCACCCTGCGGAGCAGGGACAAGTGGGGTCGGCTGATCGCCTTCCGCGCCACCGCGGAACTGTTGACCCCGTTCACGGCCCCCTGGAAGGCCGCCGTGGACGAGCTGAAGTCCAAGCGGCTGAACGCCCTCGACCACGAGGGCGTCACCGACCGCTGGGCCGCGGACAGCCGCGTGCTGCGGCTCGCGCCGCAGGGCCTCAGCGTGGAGAACCCGGACGCCATGCCCGACGCCGATCACGCCGCCGTCCCGGTCCCCACCGGTGCCACGACGCGCCGACCCGTGCCCGAGGCGCTCCCTCGGCTGCTGCTGCGCCGCAGGAAGAAGCGGTAGCGGAGATTCCAGCCGACGCGCCCGGTCCAGGTAGCCTGAGCCTCAGGGAGCAGTTCGGTTCGGGGTGATTCGGGAGGTGAACGCGTGAGCGGTGGCGCCTCCCGGGTCTTCGTCTCGCATCTTTCCGGGGTGGCGGTCTTCGATCCCAACGGCGACCACGTCGGCCGGATCCGCGATCTCGTGGTCACCCTCCGTCTGGGTGGCCAGCCGCCCCGCGTGCTCGGCTTCGTGGTCGAGGTGGCCGGCAAACGCCGGGTGTTCCTGCCGATGAACCGGGTCACCAGCGTCGAGTCCGGCCAGGTGATCATGACCGGTGTCATCAACATGCGTCGCTTCGAGCAGCGGTCCACCGAGACGCTCTGCCTGGCCGAGCTCCTCGACCGCCGGGTCGCCCTGCGCGAGACCGGGCCCTACGGCGAGGCCGGCGAGGAGGTCACGGTGCTCGACGTCGCCATGGTCCGTACCCGGACCCGCGACTGGGAGATCGACAAGGTCTTCGTCGAGAAGGGCAAGCCCGGCCGCCTCCGCCGCAAGGGCGAGACCCTGACCGTCGAGTGGTCCACCGTGACCGGCTTCGCGCTCAACGAGGCCGACCAGGGCGCGGCCAACCTGCTCGCCACCTTCGAGCAGCTGCGTCCCGCCGACCTCGCGAACGTGCTGCACCACCTCTCGCCCAAGCGCCGCGGCGAGGTCGCCGCCGCGCTGGACGACGAGCGGCTGGCCGACGTCATGGAGGAGCTGCCGGAGGACGACCAGGTCGCCATCCTGGCCACGCTGCACCAGGAGCGCGCCGCCGACGTGCTGGAGGCGATGGACCCGGACGACGCCGCCGACCTGCTCTCCGAGCTGCCCGGCGACGAGGCCGAGCAGCTGCTCCAGCTGATGGAGCCGGACGAGGCCGCGCCGGTGCGCCGGCTGCTCACCTACGAGGAGCACACCGCCGGCGGTCTCATGACAACCGAGCCGATCGTGCTGCCGCCCGACTCGACCGTCGCCGAGGCGCTGGCGAGGATCCGCAACGAGGACCTGAAGCCCGCGATGGCCTCCGTCGTCTACGTCTGCCGCCCGCCGCTGGAGACGCCGACCGGCAAGTACCTGGGCCTGGTCCATTTCCAGCGGCTGCTGCGCGAACCGCCGTACACCCTGCTCGGCGGGCTGGTCGACCGGGATCTCGACCCGCTCTCGCCGGCGACCGAACTGCCCCGGATCACCAGCTTCCTGGCCACCTACAACATGGTGGCCGCGCCGGTCGTCGACGAGGTGGGCAACCTGCTCGGCTCGGTGACCGTCGACGACGTGCTCGACCATCTGCTGCCCGAGGACTGGCGCGAGGCCGTCCTGCAGGGCCACGACGACCAGGAGGAGGTGGCTGTCCATGGCCTCCACGGGTGAGAACAAGCGTCCCAGACTGGACCAGCCGCAGCGTCGCCGCGCCCTGCTGACGCTGCCCCAACCCGACCCGGACGCCTTCGGGCGCCTCTCGGAGCGCATCGCGCGCTTCATGGGGACCGGGCGGTTCCTGGTCTGGATGACCGTCCTGATCCTGCTCTGGGTCGGCTGGAACACCCTCGCGCCGACGGCCATCCGCTTCGACCAGTACCCGTTCATCTTCCTGACGCTGGTGCTCTCGCTCCAGGCCTCGTACGCGGCCCCGCTGATCCTGCTCGCGCAGAACAGGCAGGACGATAGAGACCGGGTCAACATGGAGCAGGACCGGGATCGGGCCAACCGGAACGTCGCCGACACCGAGTACCTCACCCGCGAGGTCGCCTCGCTGCGGCAGGGCCTCGGCGAGGTCGCCACCCGCGACTTCCTCCGCTCGGAGCTGCAGCAACTGCTCAAGGAGCTGGAGTCGCGCAACAGCGGCCCCGAGCGCGAGGACGAGCTGGTCTGAGGGCCGACCAGGACGCATCGTCGCCCGTGTGACCTGCTGCACGCTACTGACGGGTCAGCGGGCGCGCCGCGCGGCCGTACCATTCCGGTATGGCTTCCGACACTCAGGCGACCCCCATCGAGGAGTCCGTGCGCGCCGCGCTGGCGACGGTGCAGGACCCGGAGATCAACCGGCCCATCACCGAGCTCGGGATGGTGAAATCCGTGGCGGTCGACGCCGCGGGCGCCGCGAAGGTCGCGGTCTACCTGACGGTGTCCGGCTGTCCGATGCGCGAGACGATCACCAACCGTGTCGTGGACGCGGTCTCCGCCGTCCCCGGCATCTCCTCCGTCGACGTCGAGCTCGACGTGATGAGCGCGGAGCAGCGGCAGGAGCTCGCGGCGCACCTGCGCGGCGGCCAGGCGGAGAAGGAGATCCCCTTCGCCAAGCCGGGCTCGCTGACCCGCGTCTACGCGGTGGCGTCCGGCAAGGGCGGCGTCGGCAAGTCCTCGGTGACGGTCAACCTCGCCGCGGCGCTGGCGGACCAGGGCCTGAAGGTCGCGATCGTCGACGCCGACATCTACGGCCACAGCGTGCCCCGCATGCTCGGCGCGGACGGCCGGCCGACCCAGGTCGAGAACATGATCATGCCGCCGTCGGCGAACGGCGTGAAGGTCATCTCGATCGGGATGTTCACCCCGGGGAACGCCCCGGTGGTGTGGCGCGGCCCGATGCTCCACCGCGCACTGCAGCAGTTCCTGGCGGACGTGTACTGGGGCGACCTGGACGTGCTGCTGCTGGACCTGCCGCCCGGCACCGGTGACATCGCGATCTCCGTGGCCCAGCTGGTGCCGAACGCGGAGATCCTGCTGGTCACGACCCCGCAGCAGGCCGCGGCCGAGGTCGCGGAGCGCGCGGGCACGATCGCGTTGCAGACGCACCAGACGATCGTGGGCGTCATCGAGAACATGTCGGGCATGCCGTGCCCGCACTGCGGCGAGATGGTCGACGTCTTCGGCACCGGCGGCGGCCAGACCGTCGCGGACGCGCTGACGCGCGCGACCGGCGCGAAGGTCCCGGTCCTCGGCAACATCCCGATCGACGTCCAACTCCGTCAGGGCGGCGACGAGGGCAAGCCCGTCGTCCTCTCCGACCCCGACTCCCCGGCCGGCGCGGCGCTCAGGGCTATCGCCCAGAAGCTGGCCGGCCGCCAGCGCGGCCTCTCCGGCATGTCGCTGGGGCTGACCCCGCGCAACAAGTTCTGACAACAGCCGGTTGCCTCACCTGCAGGGGCGTGACCTCTGCAGGTGAGCAACCAGGCAAGTGCCTCAGGGCGGGGGCCTCTGCAGGTGAGCAACCAGGCCCATGCTCAGGGGCGCGGGGAACTGCGCGAGAAACCACCCAGGGCGGACGGCCCTGCGCGTTGAGGACCATCCACATGTCAGTGGCTTGTCGCGCCGTTCCCCGCGCCCCTGGGGTGGTGCAACGGACCGTGTGCTGTGAGGTCCCGCGCCCGCGCCGGAGGCGCGCAGGTCCCCGCGCCCCTGGGGTGGTGCAACGGACCCTGTCCTGTGAGGTCCCCCGCCCGCGCCGGAGGCGCGCAGTTCCCCGCGCCCCTGGGGTGGTGCAACGGACCCTGTGCTGTGAGGTCCCCCGCCCGCGCCGGAGGCGCGCAGTTCCCCGCGCCCCTGGGGTGGTGCAACGGACCCTGTGCTGTGAGGTACCGCGCCCGCGCCGGAGGCGCGCAGTTCCCCGCGCCCCTGGGGTGGTGCAACGGACCCTGTGCTGTGAGGTACCGCGCCCGCGCCGGAGGCGCGCAGTTCCCCGCGCCCCTGGGGTGGTGCAACGGACCCTGTGCTGTGAGGTACCGCGCCCGCGCCGGAGGCGCGCAGTTCCCCGCGCCCCTGGGGTGGTGCCACTGGCCCTCTGGTGAGGACCTACGCGCCGAACTGGGTGAAGTCCGTGACCGTGGTGAAGCCGAGGCCGTAGGCGCTGACGCCGCGGCCGTAGGCGCCGAGGTGGACGCCGGGGGCGTCGCCGGCGAGGACCCAGCCGTACTCGGACTCGCGGTAGCGGAACGCCTGGGGGGTGCCGTTCACCGGGAGGGTCAGCGAGGACCAGCCGGGGCCGTCGATGTCGTCGGCGAGGTCCCAGGCCAAGGTGGTCTGCTGGTCGAGCCAGTCCTGGCGGAGCGAGCGCTCCATCGGGGCGTGCTCCGTCGCCGCCAGGAGGCCGGAGCCGGCCAGCCACGCGGCGGAGGCGACGGAGGTCGCCTCCAGCATGCCGGTGCCGTTGTCGAGGCGGCGAGCCGCCCTGCGGGCGACCGTCACGACGACGGCGAAGCGGCGGCCCTCGGCCGGGTCCTGCGCCAGGTAGGAACGCACCGGCTCGTCGCCGTGGCCGAGGGAGCCGTAGTCCACGACCCGGCCGTCCGTCGAGGTGCCCGTGGGCCCGTACCAGCGGCGGCCGGTCCAGGCGTCGTCGAGCGCGTACCAGGGGAAGTCCGCGTCAGCGAACCCCGGCGCCGCCCGTCCTGCGGGTGCCGTCTCGGCCTGCTGATCTCCCACGGCGTGGCTCGTCGTGTCCATACCGGCTCCTCCTACTGGTCCGCCCCGGGCAGAACCATACCGGGGCGGAGCGGGCCGATCGCGTACCGCAGCCGCAGCGACTGTTTTGCGTCCGGATCAGGTCGCGTCGAAAGGCGTCAGAAGGAGTCAGATCACGTCGAAAGGTGCGGGGGTCGTCCGATAGGTCCTCGGTACGTCAGGTGGCGTCGAGGTCGTAGGGCGGACGCTCGCCGTTCTCCAGCGGCGGGGCCGCCGGCGCGGCCTGCTCGGGCGCGACCTTGGCCAGCGGGTCGGTGCGGACCGACTTCACCGCGGCCGTCGCGTCCGCCGCGTCGCGGGCGAATCCGTTCTTCAGCTCCTGGATCTCGCTGAGGCCGAACTCCTCGCCGTGCCGTGCCAGCTGCTTCCGGACGAAGGTCTTCGGGTGGAGGTCCTGGAACTCGAAGTCCTGGTACTCGGGACCGAGCTCCTTGCGGATGTCCTCCTTGGCGCTGTCGGAGAACTCGCGCACCTTGCGGATGAAGCCCATCACGTCCTGGACGAGCTTGGGGAGCTTGTCCGGACCGAAGATGACCACGGCCAGGACCACCAGCGCGACCATCTCAAGTGGTCCTATGTCGAAGAACATGCGGTGGGCTCCCCTGATGACGTGGTGACGGCTCCAGCGTAATGGCCCGCGCGCCACTTCGGACCTGTGCCCCGGTGAACCGCACGTGTGAAAAACCGCCGCCGGACCGGCCTCAGGCCTTCGTGAAGCTGGTGTCCGCAGGGGCTGCGACGAGTTTCACCGCGATCGGCAGGCTCTGGCCGCCGCGCAGCACCGTGAGCACCGTCTCACCGCCCTGCTTCCGCCCGCGGACCAGGGCGATCAGGTCGTCCGCGTCGGTCACCGCCACCGAGTCCGCCGCCGTGACGATGTCGCCCGAGCGGAGAGGCTGCGCGCGCTGCACCGAGGTGATCTTCGCGCCGCCCTGGAACTCGCGGTCCAGGGTCACCCCGATGCTGGGCGGTGCGGCCTTGCCGGCCTTGATCAGCTGACCGGCGACCGCGGTCGCCTGGTCGATCGGGATGGCGAAGCCGAGGCCGATGCTGCCGTTCGTGGCGCTGCTGCCGAAGGGGTCGGAGCTGTCGGGGTCCGAGCTGCGGATCGCGGTGTTGATCCCGATCACGGCGCCGCTGTCGTCCAGCAGCGGACCGCCGGAGTTGCCGGGGTTGATCGAGGCGTCCGTCTGGATCGCGTCCAGGTAGGAGCGGCCGCTGGACGACTCGAGGCTGCCGGACGCGATCGGCCGGTCAACCGCGCTGACGATGCCGGAGGTGACCGTGCCCCGCAGCCCGTACGGCGCGCCGATGGCCATGACCGGGTCGCCGATCTGCACGTCGTCCGAGTCGCCGAGGACGGCCGGGTCGAGCCCGGACACGCCGCTGACCCGGAGCACCGCGAGATCGCTGCCCACGTCCCTGCCGACGATCGCCGCAGGGTGGCGCTGGCCGGTGCTGAAGGTGACCGTCACCCGGCCGAGGTGCCCGTCGGGGGCGATGACGTGGTTGTTGGTGAGGATGTTGCCGTTCGCGTCGAGCAGCACCCCGGTGCCGGACGTGCTCTGGCCCGCCGCGCTGACCTGCAGGTAGACCACGCCGGGCAGGGTCGCCTGAAGCACGGCGGCGGTGTGGCTGGACTCCTTGTCCGCCGCGGAGGTCGGGGCCTCGCGCAGGTTGAGCCGTCCGCCCTCGACCATCCCCTCGACCGCGACGCCGAAGCCGGCGCCCAGCAGGCTGGCCGAGACCACGACGACCATCAGCATGGTCAGACCGCGGGCCGAACGCAGCCGCAGCGGGGGGCGGGGCGGAGTGGCGGGCGGGGCCGCGCTCCCGCGCCGCCCGTCCTGGTCCCTGCGGCGCAGCAGCCGACCGAGACGGGACCGCTGGGACGGGATCCGGCCGTCGTCGGACGAGGCCGCCGACGCGGCGTCGTCGCACCGGAATATGGCGGCGCGTGCGCCGGCACCGTCAGGGTGGCTCCACCACGTCGGCCCGCTCGGGTCGCCGCGCTCGGGAGCCCGGTGCTCCTCCACGTGCTGCTCCGTTGCCATGCCGACCTGCTCCTCACACCTGTTGCCACGGCGATTCAAACAGGTTGGGGGTGTTCAGGGCTATGCCTCGGAGCACCTTCGCAGGAAACGAACAGCTGGGCCGGGGGCTTCGCGTCCCCCGGGCCTGGGCGGAATCGGTCGACGATCCGGCCGGTGATCAGCGGAACTGATCGGCGGGGAGCACCGTCGGGCCCGAGGTGGGATGCGAGAGCGCGACCGGACGGTTGGCCGGACCCTCTCGGGTGTCGGCACCGGTGTTGTCCAGGGCGAGCTGCCCGCCCGCGGGGGCGTAGTTGCCCGTTCCGGAGAGCGGGGAGACCCCGGACGGCGCCTCCGAGGTGGCGGTGACGCCCGTCAGGGCACTGCTCAGGGTGACCGCGGCGACGGAGAAGGCTCCTGCCGCCGCGAAGACCAGCCGTCGGCCGCGGGGGGCCGGGGAGCTCACCGGGGCCGGCGCGGCGGGCTGCACCGACAGCAGGCCGACGCCCGCACCGCTGCGCAGCCGGGCGGCGATCGGTCTCTCCGCGGCTGTCTCGCCGCGCTCGCGGCCGCGGTAGCGCTCGCGACGGGCCCGCGGGTCGACACCGGGCACCGGGTGGTCCGCGCCGAGCGCGCCGGAGCCGAAGCTGCTGCCGCGCAGGCCGCCGTTGCCCAGCCCTCCTGAGGTGCCGAAGGCCGAACCCGACCCGCCGAAGAGGGAGCGCACGCCGCGACCGGCGCCGATGGGGCCCGGCGCCGGTGGATCGGACTCGCTGTCGTCCTCGTCGTGCTCGGCGATGGCGAGCAGACGGCCCATGAAGACCATGCTCGGCTCGGGCGGCAGCACCTCGCGCAGGCGCGACTTCACTCTGCGCTCCGCCTCCGCCTCGGCCAGGCAGCCGCTGCAGGTGGCCAGGTGGGCCTGGACGCGCTCACGCGCGACGTGGCCGAGCTCTCCGTCCACGAAGGCCGCGAGCCGGTCGCCCAGGTGGTGCTCCTGCGCCACGGGGGCGGGGACCGCCACGGAGACCGGCGTCACGCGCAGCTCCGCCGCCTCCGGTCGCTGGGACCGACGAGGCTGTTCGTTCACGAGGACCGCCTCCCGTCCAGCGCCTCGCCCGCCAACAGCTCCGCCTCGGTGTCGACGTCGACGCCGGCACGGCGCTCGCGGCCCTGGCTCGCGCCGGGGGCGCGGTGCTGCAGCGCGGCACGGAGGTGCGCACGGCCGCGGTGGATGCGGCTGCGGACGGTGCCGAGCTTCACGCCCAGGGTGGCGGCGATCTCCTCGTAGGAGAGCCCCTCGATGTCGCAGAGCACGACGGCGGCGCGGAACTCGGGCGCGAGGGTGTCCAGCGCCTGCTGGACGTCGGCGTCGAAGTGGGTGTCGTGGAAGTGCTGCGCCGGGGACGGCTCACGGCTGGGCAGCCGCTCGGCCGCGTCCTCGGCCAGGGCGTCGAAGCGGATCCGCTGCTTGCGGCGGACCATGTCCAGGAAGAGGTTGGTGGTGATCCGGTGCAGCCAGCCCTCGAAGGTGCCGGGCGTGTAGGTGGACAGCGAGCGGAAGACCCGGACGAAGACCTCCTGGGTGAGGTCCTCGGCGTCGTGCTGGTTGCCGGTCAGGCGGTAGGCCAGGCGGTAGACCCGTGCGCTGTGGGTCTGGACGATCTCCTCCCAGCTGGGAGGGGTCCAGGCAGCCGCCGCGCTCTGCTCGTCGAAGGTGGCGGTCTGTCCGTCCACGACGGGCCGACCGTTCGAATCCGTCTGGGCGACGGGCGCGTACTCGGGCTGCGACTCACTCATCACGGGCTTCGGCGTACGGTCCGGCGCGGGGCCGCGAAAGTGCCGCGAACGAGCGCCCCCCTCAGCCACACCTCCTCGATCGGCTCTTCTGCCTAGCAGGGCCACCACCATATCCGCACCACCCGTTAGCACCGGATAAAAGCCAATCACCATACGACCCACCTGCGACGTTGTGTGCACGCCCGGTATGCCGCCGGCCTTCCCGACCGCGTTCACACGCGGCACTCATCTGTTTCCAACGGCCGGGCGTTGATCCCGGTTCCGCCCGGCTCCACTAACCTGTGGCCAGAAATCGACATTCGCCAACATGCCAAGACAAGGCGAGGCACGGCGCGGCACTGCGAGGCACGGCTCAGGAGGACTGCATCAGCGGCTACGGGGAAGCGGACGCGACCGTCGCCGACGCCTACGCCGTCGAGGACGCGGTACTGCTGCGCGCCCGCGAGCTGTCCGAACTCTCCTCGGTCCGCCCCGTCTCCCCCGGCAGCGGCGCCGCGCTTCGCCTGCTCGCCGCGGCGACGGCGGCACGCGCGGTGGTCGAGATCGGCACCGGGACCGGCGTCTCCGGGCTCTGCCTGCTGCGCGGCATGCGCCCCGACGGCGTGCTCACCACCGTCGACCTCCAGCCCGGCCTGCAGCGCCAGGCACGGGACGCCTACGCGGCGGCGGGCTTCGCGGCCAGCCGCGCCCGGCTGATCCCGGGGCCGGCCCTGGAGGTGCTCCCCCGGCTCGCCGACGGACAGTACGACCTGGTCTTCTGCGACGGCGATCCGGCGGAGTCGATCGGCTACCTTGCCGAATCGTTGCGGCTGCTGCGACCTGGGGGAACGGTCTGCTTCGAGGGCGCGCTCGGCGTGCGGACGCACGCGATCCGCGAGCTGGTGCGGACGATCAGGGAGCACCCCGACCTGGTCCCGGCGCTGCTCCCGGTCGGCGACGGCCTGCTGGCCGCGGTCAAGCGCTGAGGCGCTGGGGCGCTGGGGCTGTGGGGCTGCGTACAGCGAAGACCCCCGCCTCCACAGGACGTGGGGGTGGGGGCCTTCAGCGGAAGACTTGAGCGGGGGTGCAGCTCAGCCGCACACCTTCTTGAGGGCGTCACCGAGCGCCTCGGCCTCGTCGGGCGTCAGCTCGACCACGAGCCGGCCCCCGCCCTCAAGCGGAACGCGCATGACGATGCCCCGCCCCTCCTTGGTCACCTCAAGCGGGCCGTCGCCCGTCCGCGGCTTCATGGCCGCCATGCTCGTTCCCCTTCCTGCACCTGCTCCACCGGAACCCGCGGCCCGTCCACCGCTGGTTTCGAACGCTCTGATCGGAGTACCAGTATCCCGCATTCGACGGTCCGATGACCAACATCACGCATCTCGCCAGCCCCGGGGGCCTCTCCGTACACGCTCCGACGGACTCGAACAGGCACGCCGACCGCACCTCAGTTCCCCTCGCGCACCGGGGGCCTGCCGCCATGTGAGCTCTGCTCGCGTCCCATCGGGACCCGAGTAGAAAGTGGCCTACGTCACATCTTCTTCGCCGCATCGGATCCGTCATGCTGACCAGGAAGAAACGGGACGAGCAGGAGGAGACGGACGTGGCCGACAGCGTGCTGTACGAGATCGAGGACGGGCTCGCAACGCTGACCATCAACCGCCCCGAGGCGATGAACGCGCTGGACACCGCGACCAAGGTCGCTCTCCGGGACGCGGCGGCCGACGCGGCGGAGAATCCGGCCGTCCGCGCCGTCCTGCTGACGGGCGCGGGCGACCGCGCGTTCTGCGTGGGCCAGGACCTCAGGGAGCACGTCCACAACCTGGAGGCGGCGAAGCGCACGGGCGAGGGCGCGCTGTCGACCGTCCGCGAGCACTACAACCCGCTGGTCACCTCGCTGGCGACGATGCGGAAGCCGGTCGTGGCGGCGGTCAACGGCGTGGCGGCGGGCGCGGGCGCGGCGCTGGCGTGGGCCTGCGACTTCCGGATCCTGGCGGCGCACGGCGGCTTCAACACGTCGTTCGCGGGCGTGGCGCTGACGGCGGACTCGGGCGCGTCGTGGACGCTGCCGCGGCTGGTCGGCCACGCGAAGGCGACGGAGTTGCTGATGTTCCCTCAGACCGTCAAGGCGGAGGAGGCGTTGGCGCTCGGGCTGACGAACCGGGTGGTCCCCGGCGCGGAGTTGGCGGACACGGCACGGGCCTTCGCCCGCGGCCTGGCCGACGGCCCGACGGTCGCCTTCGGCGCGATCAAGTCGTCGCTCGCGTACGGGGCGTCGCACTCGCTGGTGGAGACCCTGGCGAAGGAGGACGAACTCCAGACCCTCGCAGGCGCGTCGGCCGACCACGGCATCGCCGTCCAGGCCTTCCTCGCCAAGGAAGCCCCCAACTTCACCGGCCGCTGACCCCTGCGGGGAGCAGGCGGGCAACCAGGCACGGGCTCAGGGGCGCGGGGCACAGGCGGGCAACCAGGCACGTGCTCAGGGGCGCGGGGAACTGCGCGAGAAACCACCCGGGGCGGATGGCCCTGTCCAGTGAGGACCATCCGCTCGCCGGTGGCTTGGCGCGCAGTTCCCCGCGCCCCTGGATGGTGCAACTGACCCAACGCAGCGAGGCTCACGCCCGCGCGCCGGAGGCGCGCAGTTCCCCGCGCCCCTGGATGGTGCAACTGGCCCAATGCGGTGAGGCTGGCGCCGGAGGCGCACAGTTCGCCGTGCCCCGGGGGGGCTGCCCCGCCGCGTCAGCGGGAGAAGCAGTCGGAGAGGTGGTCGTTGACCAGGCCGCAGGCCTGCATGAGGGCGTAGGCGGTGGTGGGGCCGACGAAGCGGAAGCCGCGGCGCTTCAGTTCCTTCGCCAGCGCCGTGGACTCCTGGGTGACCGCGGGGACGTCGGCCAGGGACTTGGGCGCGGCCGGGGCGGGGTCGGGGGCGAAGCTCCAGATCAGGGCGTCCAGGCCGGGGGCGTCCAGCTCCAGCAGGGCGCGGGCGTTCGCGATCGTCGCGAGGATCTTGGCGCGGTTGCGGATGATCCCCTCGTCCGCGAGCAGGCGCTCCACGTCCGCGTCGTCGTACGCGGCCACCACCGCCGGATCGAAGCCGTGGAAGGCCCGCCGGAAGCCCTCCCTGCGGCGCAGGATGGTGATCCAGGACAGGCCCGACTGGAAGGCCTCCAGGCACAGCCGCTCGTAGAGCGCGGCGTCGCCGTGTACCGGTCGGCCCCACTCCTTGTCGTGGTACTCGACGTAGTCCGGGGTCGACAGGCCCCACGGGCAGCGCAGCTGCCCGTCCTCGCCGCGGATCGCCTCGCTCACCGCTGCTCGTCCTCGCCCTTGTCCTCGTTCCCGGGCTCGCCGGAGACCTCGCCGGTGCCCGCGTCCGGAGCCGCGTCCTGCGGGGCGGCCGGCGCGGTCGGCTCGGAGTCCACCTTGCCCAGCGCCAGCGTGGGCCGGTACGTCGGGCGCTGCTCCAGCGCGACCGCGCCGGCCGCGCCGGGCGAGGCCAGCGCCGCGGCGAGCGCGGACTCCAGCTCCACCACGCGGTGCTCCCGCTGCGAGAGCTCCGCCGCCATGCGGTCCAGCGTGTCGTCGACCTCGTCCATGCGGTAGCCGCGCACGGCCATCGGGAAGCGCAGCTCGTCGATGTCCTCGCGGACGAGCGGGCGGTCCTCGGGGAGGCGTGCGGCAAGGCGGTCCCGCTCGGCGTCAGGGAGTGAGCCACCCGCGCCCAGCGCGGCCAGCGCGGCCGCGCCGACGACCAGCACCATCAGGACGAGGATCAACCAGAACACGGGCCCACTCCAGGCTGCCGGTGGGGGATCATGGACGAGCCCCAAACGTATGACTGCCATCATGGCGCAACAGCCCGGGAGGACGCATGGCCCGCTCGACCCTGAAACTCGGCTCGCGCAGCTTCGGCCCGGAAGAGCTGGTGATCATGGCGATCGTCAACCGGACTCCCGACTCCTTCTTCGACCAGGGCGCGACCTTCGCCGACGAGGCCGCCTTCGCCGCCGCCGACCGGGCCGTCGCCGAAGGGGCGGCCATCCTCGACATCGGCGGGGTCAAGGCCGGTCCCGGCGACGAGGTCACCGTCGAGGAGGAGCTGCGGCGCACCGTGCCGTTCGTCGCCGCGCTGCGGGAGCGCCACCCCGACGTGGTGATCAGTGTGGACACCTGGCGGCACGAGGTCGGCGAGGCGGTCTGCGAGGTCGGGGCCGACCTGCTCAACGACGCCTGGGGCGGCGTCGACCCGCTGCTCGCCGAGGTCGCCGCGAAGCATCGCGTCGGACTGGTCTGCACACACGCGGGCGGCGCCGAACCGCGCACCCGGCCGCACCGGGTCGAGTACCCGGACGTGATGGCCGACATCCTGGAGCGCACCGTCGCCGGTGAGGCGGAGCGCGCCCTGGCGCTCGGGGTGCCGCGCGAAAGCATCCTGATCGACCCCGGCCACGACTTCGGCAAGAACACCCGGCACTCGCTGGAGGCGACCCGGCGGCTGCCGGAGATGACCGCGACGGGCTGGCCGGTGCTGGTCTCGTTGTCCAACAAGGACTTCGTCGGCGAGACCCTGGACAAGCCCGTCGGCGAACGCCTGCTGGGCACGCTGGCGACCACCGCGGTCTCCGCCTGGCTCGGCGCGCAGGTCTACCGGGTCCACCAGGTGGCCGAGACCCGGCAGGTGCTCGACATGGTGGCCTCGATCCGCGGCAGCCGGCCCCCGGCGGTCGCCCGCCGGGGCCTGGCCTGACGGCGGGCGTTCCGCGGGCGGGCTACTCCGGGCTGTGGGCCGGCTGGGGGTGGCCGTTGGTGCGGCTGACCTCCAGGATCTTCACGGCCTCCTCGACGGAGTCGGTGCACTGGATCAGCTCCAGGTCGCCGGGGGACGCCTTGCCCTCGGCGATCAGGGTGTTCTTGACCCAGTCGAGCAGGCCCGACCAGTACTCGGTGCCGAAGAGGATCACCGGGAACTTGGTCACCTTGTGGGTCTGGACCAGCGTCAGCGCCTCGAAGAGCTCGTCGAGCGTGCCGAAGCCGCCGGGCAGCACGATGAAGCCCTGGCTGTACTTCACGAACATGGTCTTGCGGACGAAGAAGTACCGGAAGTTCAGCCCGAGGTGGATGTAGTCGTTCAGGCCCTGCTCGAAGGGGAGCTCGATGCCGAGCCCGACCGAGGTGCCGCCCGCCTCGTAGGCGCCGCGGTTGGCCGACTCCATCGCACCGGGACCGCCGCCGGTGATCACCGCGTAGCCGGCCTCGACCAGCGCATGGCCGATCCGGACGCCGGCCCGGTACTCCTCGGAGTCCACCGGGGTCCGTGCCGAGCCGAAGACGCTGACGGCGGGACCGAGTTCGGCGAGGGCGCCGAAGCCCTCGACGAACTCGGACTGGATCCGCATGACCCGCCACGGGTCGGTGTGCAGCCAGTCGGCCGGATCGGCCGAGTCCAGCAGGCGCTGGTCGGTGGTGCTGCTGTCCACCTGGTCCCCGCGCAGCAGGACCGGGCCGCGGTGCTTCATCCGGACCTTGCCGCGCAGGCGGACCTGCTCAGGGACGCCCGTGGGATCGGCGGGCTGGTTGCTGCGGTCGTCTGTCATACCTCCGCAGCGTACGACGATCAATCCGCAGACGGGGGCATTTGGGGTGCCGAAGCCACCGCGGGCCCGCCGGACCCCCGGCTCAGGACTGGAGCCAGGCGCTGATCCGCTTCTCGGTCTCCTCGATCGCGGACAGCGAGCAGTGCTCGTCCCGCTTGTGCGCGTAGTTCGGGTCGCCTGGGCCGTAGTTGACCGCGGGGATGCCGAGGGCGGAGAAGCGGGCGACGTCGGTCCAGCCGAACTTGGCCGCCGGGGTCGTCGAGGTCGCCTCGACGAAGGCCGCGGCGGCGGGCTGGGAGAGGCCCGGCAGGGCGCCTGCAGCGAAGTCGGTCACCACGACGTCGAAGCCCTCGAAGACCTCCTGGACGTGGGCCGTGGCCTCCTCGGGCGACCGGTTCGGCGCGTAGCGGAAGTTCACCACGACCATGCACTCGTCCGGGATGACGTTGTTGGCGACGCCGCCCTCGATGCGGACCGCGTTCATGCCCTCGTGGTACTCCAGGCCGTCGATCTCGACGCGCTTCGCCTCGTACGCCGCGAGCCGCGTGAGGATCGGCGCGGCCTTGTGGATCGCGTTCTCGCCGAGCCAGCTGCGCGCCGAGTGCGCGCGCTGCCCGGTGGTGCGGATCTCGGCGCGGAGGGTGCCCTGGCAGCCGCCCTCGACCTGCGCGTTGCTCGGCTCCATCAGCACGGCGAAGTCCGCCGCCAGCCAGTCGGGGTGGTTGCGGGCCAGCCGGCCGAGACCGTTGCGGCGCGCCTCGACCTCCTCGCAGTCGTAGAACACGAAGGTGATGTCCCGGTTCGGCTCGGGCACGGTGGCCGCGATGCGCAGCTGGACGGCGACGCCCGCCTTCATGTCGGAGGTGCCGCACCCGTAGAGCAGATCGCCCTCCACGCGGGAGGGCAGGTTGTCGGCGATGGGCACGGTGTCCAGGTGTCCGGCGAGGACGACACGCTCGGCGCGACCGAGGTTGGTCCGCGCGATCACCGCGTCGCCGTCGCGCTCCACGGTCAGGTGCGGAAGCTTGAGCAGCGCCCGCTCGACCACGTCGGCGATCGCCTTCTCCGATCCGCTGACCGAGGGGATGTCGACCAGCGCGGCGGTCAGCTGCCCCCCGGTCATGGTGAGGTCGAGCTCGGGGACGGCGGACTCGTTCGCGAGAGGGCTGCTCATGAACAGCCAGGGTACGTCTCCCGGGCCGCGCTTCGCTCGAGCACCGCTCCGAGGGCGGCGCAGGTCACAGATACGCAGGCGAACCGTAGTCCCTGGTTCCCCGTCCCAGTGGGTAGGGTGACGACGCGGCCGGACCGGTCGCTCGCTCCAGCTGGAAAGGCCGCCGGAGCAGCACGGACCGGAGGAGGGACGCCGGGGTGAGTCTGAGCGAGATGATGAGCGCGGGCGACGAGATCCCCCCGACGCAGCGGCGGCGACGTCGCTGGCTGGCCTGCCTGCCCCTCGTGGTGCTGCTGGCCGTCGCGGCGGTCGTGGTGGTCCTGCTGGTCGGCAAGGGCAAGAACCTGCTGCCGAACCCGGTCTCCGAGGGCTGCCAGGTGGACACCTCGGACGGCCTGGTCCAGCTCAGCCTGGACCAGATGCGCAACGCCAGCACCATCGCGGCCGTCGCGACCGCCCGCAACCTGCCCGAGCGCGCGGTGACCATCTCCCTCGCCACGGCCATGCAGGAGTCCAGGCTCACCAACCTCACCGGTGGGGACCGCGACTCGATCGGCCTGTTCCAGCAGCGTCCTTCGCAGGGCTGGGGGCGGCCCGAGCAGATCGCCGACCCCGTCTACGCGACGAACAAGTTCCTCGACCGGCTGATCGAGATCCCCGGCTACGCGCAGCTGCCGCTGACGCAGGCGGCGCAGGACGTGCAGCACAGCGCGTTCCCGGACGCCTACGCCCAGCACGAGGCGGACGCGATCACGCTGGCCTCCGCGCTCAGCGGCCGCATCCAGGCCGCGATGACCTGCAGCGTGAACGGCGTGGGAGCGGCCTCGACCGGGACCGGCACCTCGGCGCTGGCGGCGGAGCTGAAGAAGGACTTCGGCAAGGTGCTCAGCACGTCCGCGCTGGGCGCGGCCCCCACCTCGGGCGGCTCCCCCACGGCCGGGCCCAAGCAGCAGCAGCTCGCGGTCAGCCTGCGCAGCGGCAGCCTCCAGACCCAGCGCGGCTGGGCGGTGGCGCAGTGGTCGGTGGCCCACGCCAAGGACCTGCACATCACCGCGGTCGAGTACGCCGGCAAGCGCTGGACCAGCGCGGACTCCCAGAAGGGCTGGGTGGGCACGGCATCCCCCTCGGCCGGGGCGGTCTCCTCCTCCGACGCGTCGACCGCGGGGCTCAGGCTCACCGTCGCGTCGGCCTGACGCGACGGCAACGGTCGGCCATCCGACGGGCGCACCGGAGGGGTAATCCGATCCCGGCGGGTTGACGAATTCGGCCATTCGGGGCGAGTCCTCCGAATTCTCGCGCAACCGGCCGGAAATTCCTTGGGGGAACTGCGCCGAAACCTTTCAGCGGGCGAGTCGGCCGTCGTCTTGATATCAGGACAATTGCGGACAGAGAGTGCTCGTCGTTGGGGAACTCTTTACCCGGCTCGGCCGCAACCTTCTTGCTCCTAGGGCGGTAATCACCACGTCCGCTCGACGGACGGGTCCTGTCGTCCCACCTCAAGGAGCACCATGTCTCTCCCCCTCTCGCGCCGGATCGTTCAGGCCGCGCTCGTCGTAGCCGCCGGAGCGGTCCCGTCGGTCGTGGCGGGCACGGCGCAGGCCGCCCCGGCGCTGCCGTCGGTTCCGGACCTGGGTGGGCTCAGCCGGCTCTCCTCCCCCGACCTGGGAGGCACCGTCGAGAACACCGCGCACCAGACCGGCGAGCTGGCCGGCTCGGGCGCGGGCCAGGCGGTCAGCAACGGCCTCCCCGTGGTCGCCGACGCGGCGGGCAGCGCGGCCGGCCAGGCGGTCCCTGTGGCCAACCGCTCGATGGGCTCCTCCGCCATGCAGCTGGTCGGCGTCGTCGAGCAGGCCGTCAACGTGGCCCACGGCGCGGGCGCGACCCGGGCCATGCCCGCGGCGGGCGACGGCCAGGCGGTGACCGAGGCCGCGCCGGCGCCGGCGGCCGCTCCGGCCCCCGCCTCCGCTCTGCCGGCCTCCCCGCCGAACCAGAGCAGCCCGCTGAGCTCGCTGCCGCTGAGCTCGCTGCCCGTCAACAGCCTCCCGCTGGGCGCGGCGCAGGGTGCGCTCGGCGGCGCGCTGCCCCGCTCCGCGGCGGCCCCGGCCCAGCGTCTCGGCGGCCTCCCCAGCCTCGGCGGCGCGGGCCAGTCCCCGCTCTCCTCCGTGACCGGCGCGGTCCCCGGCCTCAGCGGCCTCCCGATCGACGGCCTCCCCGTCGGCGGCCTGCTGTAACGCGCCGAAGGCGCGTCAGGGGCGCGGGGAACCGCGCGAGCGACCACCCACTGCGGACGGTCCCGCTCGTGCCGCGACACACCACCTCAGTGGCTTGTCGCGCCGTTCCCCGCGCCCCCAGGTGTTGCCACAGGTGACTCAGGGGCGGAGGCGGGCGACGGCCGCGGCGACGCGGTCGTCGGTCGCGGTGAAGGCGATGCGGACGAAGTCGGCACCCGCGTCGCCGTAGAACTCGCCGGGGGCGGCGAGGATGCCGTGCTTGGCGAGTTCGGCGACGGTGTCCCAGCAGGGTTCGTCCCTGGTCGCCCAGAGGTAGAGGCTCGCCTCCGAGTGCTCGATGCGGAAGCCGTAACCCGTCAGGGCCTCCCGCAGGGCGGCGCGGCGGGCGGCGTAGCGCTCGCGCTGCTGCGCGACGTGCGCCGTGTCGCCCAGCGCGGCGATCGTCGCCGCCTGCACCGGAGCCGGGGTCATGAACCCGCTGTGCTTGCGCAGCTCCAGCAGCTCGCCCAGGATCGACGCGTCGCCGGCGATGAACGCCGAGCGGTAGCCGGCCAGGTTGGACCGCTTCGAGAGCGAGTGCACCGCGATCAGCCCGTCCACCGGGCCGCCGCACACGTCCGGGTGCAGCACCGAGACCGGCTCCGCCTCCCAGCCCAGCTCCAGGTAGCACTCGTCGCTGACGACGAGGATCCCGTGCTGCCGTGCCCAGGCCACGATCCGGCGCAGCTCCTCCACGGAGAGCACGCGACCGGTCGGGTTGGACGGCGAGTTGAGCCAGAGCAGCCGCAGCCCCTCAGGCTCCAGCTCGGTCGGGTCGTCGTAGACCACGTAGTCGGCGCGGGCCAGGCGCGCGCCCACCTCGTAGGTGGGGTAGGCCAGACGCGGGAAGGCGATCCGGTCGCCGGGGCCGAGGCCGAGTTGCCCCGGCAGCAGGGCGACGAGCTCCTTCGAGCCCATCACCGGCAGTACGTTGGCGTGCCCGACGCCGCGGGCGCCGAGGCGGCCCTCGACCCAGCCCACGAGGGCGTCCCGCAGTGCGGGGGTGCCCCAGACGGTCGGGTAGCCGGGGCTGTCCGAGGCCGCGGCCAGCGCGTCCTGCACCAGCTGCGGCACCGGGTCGACCGGCGTGCCGACCGAGAGGTCGACGATGCCGTCCGGATGTGCCGCGGCGGTGGCCTTGTAGGGCTCCAGCCGGTCCCACGGGAACGGCGGAAGGAGTGCGGAGACGCGGCGCGCCGCCCCTCCGAGGAGGGACGGCGCGGCGGTGCTGTCGTGCGACGAGGTCACGGGCGTCACTGGTTCTGCGGCGGGAGCGCCGCGATGAACGGGTGGTCCTTGTCGATCACACCGAGCTTGGAGGCGCCACCGGGCGAGCCGAGGTCGTCGAAGAACTCGACGTTCGCCTTGTAGTAGTCCTTCCACTCGTCCGGGGTGTCGTCCTCGTAGAAGATGGCCTCGACCGGGCAGACCGGCTCACAGGCGCCGCAGTCGACGCACTCGTCCGGGTGGATGTACAAGGACCGCTGGCCCTCGTAGATGCAGTCGACCGGGCACTCTTCGATGCACGCCTTGTCCTTCACGTCGACACAAGGCTGCGCGATGACGTAGGTCACGCTGTCATTCCTCCTCGTAGGGGCTGCATACGCGCAAGGGAAGCGCGGCGTCGTCGATGCCCGCCCCTAGTATCGCCGGTCGAAGGCAGTGGATGTAACGGAGGTGGCGGTCATGACGTCCCAAGCTATCGGACCCGATCGGTCGGGGTTCCGACTCACCCCTTCTGACCTGGGACGACGCGTCATGACCCGGCGTGTTGTCGGGGTGCTCGACGGCCGACTGCAGTTCGCCGACACGCTTGGCGTGCTCACATCCTGGGACGACGGGGTGCTGACGGTGGTGAACAGCGCAGGTGAGCCGGTCGCACTGCCCGAGAAGGAGCTCGTCGCGGGCAAGACGGTGCCGCCGAAGCCGGTGCGTCGCTCGGCCACGGCTCCCGAGCCGCCCGCTCCGGCGGAGCTGCAGCGGATCGCGGCACGCGGTTGGTCCGCACTCGAGCAGGAACCGCTGGGCGAGTGGATGCTGCGTGCGTCGGCGGGCTTCACCCGGCGGGGCAACTCCACCCAGACGCTGGGCGATCCCGGCCTGCCGCTGGCGGAGGCGCTGGACCGGGTGCAGGCCTGGTACGCGGAGCGCGGTCTGCCGGCCTTCGTGGAGGTGACGACGCCCGGCTCCCCGGAGGGGCTGACGGCGGCGCTGGCGGAGCGCGGCGCGCGGGAGGCGGCGACGCTGGTGCGGACCGCGCCGCTCGCGCAGCTGGTCGGAGCGGGTTCCGGACCGGTCGGGGCGGCCGATGTCCGACTCTTCCGCGCCGCGGACGCCGGATGGCTCTCGCGCTACCGCAGGGTCGGCGGCGACCCGGCCAAGGAGCGGGCCGCGCTCGCCCTGCTGCACAGCGGCCCGTCGGTGTGGTTCGCCTCGCTGCACCTGCCGGAGGTGGCCGACGGGCCCGCCGCGATCGGCCGCTGCGTGGTGGACGGCGAGTGGGCCGGTTTCGCCGCGATAGAGGTGGTCCCGGCGGCCCGCAGGCGCGGGCTGGCCACGGCGGTGATGTCGGCGCTGGCCGCGCGGGCGGCCGAGGAGGGCGCGACCGGCGCCTACCTCCAGGTCGAGGAGGAGAACGAGCGCGCCCGCGCCCTGTACGACAAGCTCGGTTTCCGCACCGCGTACCGCTACTGCTACGCGCAGCTCGACGCCTGACCGGCCTCGGCGGGGCGCTCGGCGGGCCCGCGGAAACCGCCCGGGATGCGCCCCGGAAGCTGATGCGGGCTCAGGTGGTGTCCGCGCGCATAGAATCCTCGCCCGTGAGCGAGGAGAGCAGAGCGCGGTTCGCCGAGGAGGCGCGCGAGGAGCGGCCGGACCTCGCCTTGTTGTGTCTGCTCATGGGTTTCGAGGTCGATCTCGAAGCGGTGGGCGGACATCTCGACGAGGCGCTCGCGCCCGCTTTGCGGGCGCTGGACCGGCTGGCCGCGCGGGTCGCCGCCGCCGTGCGCGAGCGGGCGCCGCAGGACGCGGCCGAGACGGCGGCCGTCCTGGCGGGCGTCCTGGCGGGCTCGGCGGACCTGCGCGGCGGACCGAGCGTCTACAAGCGGCTGGAGTCCTCGCTGCTGCACGAGGTGCTGCGCCGGGGCCGCGGGCTGCCGATCACGGTCAGCGCGGTCTGGATCGCCGTCGGCGGGCTCGCCGGCCTGCCGGTCTACGGGGTGGGCCTGCCGGGGCACTTCGTGGTCGGCGTGGGCGACCCGGCGGACGACCACGTGCTGGTGGACCCTTTTCGCGGCGGTCAGTTGCTGTCGCTCGACGAGGCCGCGGAGCTCGCCGCGGAGGCGGGCTTCCGTCTCTCGCCGGATCTGCTGCGCCCGGCGGAACCCCTGGACATCGTGCTCAGGGTGCTCTCCAACATCCGCAACTGGGCCGCGGCGCGGCCCGAGCACGCGCGCACGCAGCTGTGGGCGACGGAGCTGTCGCTGCTGCTGCCCCGGCATCCGGCGCAGCTGCGCCTGGAGCGGGCGGAACTACTGGTGAAGACCGGCCACTTCCTGGAGGGCGCGGCCGAGATGGAGGAGTACGCCACCATCCTGGACGCATTCGACCCCGACTCGGCCGCCCGCGTCCGCCTGGAGGCCAAGGCCTCCCGCCACCGCCTCAACTGACGGAGCGGACCGTATTGGTGACCTGCGCCCCGGACTGTCGTCAGGTCGTACTCACGGACAAATGGGAGCATGTTGTCCTCTCCCGAGCGACTTCAAGGCGGATGTCATGGACGACAGCACGGGGGCGGCGCCCCAGCGCCGGGTCGGGGCACGGCTCTCCCCGCGCCAGATCGTGTGGATCGGGCTCCGGGTGGCGGGCTCGATCACGGTCCTGATGACGGCGTACTACCTGCTGCCCCTGGACCGCACCTCCGAGGCGCTCGCGGTGACGACCCTGGTCCTCGGGCTGGTCGCGTTCACCGCCCTGGTCACCTTCCAGGTCTTCCAGATCCTCAAGTCGCCGTTCCCCGGAGCGACCGCCGCCGAGGCCCTGGCCATCAGCGTGCCGTTCTTCCTGCTGCTGTTCGCCGCCACCTACGTGGTGCTGGCGGCGATCTCGCCCATCTCGTTCGGCGTCCATCTGTCGCACACCGACGCGCTGTACTTCAGCGTCACGGTCCTGTCGACCGTCGGGTTCGGCGACATCACCGCCAAGTCCGAGACCGCCAGGCTGGTGGTCACCGGACAGATGATCACCGACCTGGTGGTCCTCGGCGTGGCGATCAAGGTCATCGTCGGCGCGGCCCGGAGGGGCGGCCGCCTGCAGGCCCAGCCCGCCGACGGCCCTCCGGAACCGGGACGATGAGCTACAGCCAGCCCTTCTCCAGGGCCAGCCTGACGGCCTCGGTGCGGTTGCGGGCGCCGGTCTTCTGGATCGCCGCGGAGAGGTAGTTGCGGACGGTGCCCTCGGAGAGGTGCAGGCGGGTGCCGATGTCCGCGTTGGCGGAGCCGTCCGCCGCGGCGGAGAGGACGTCGCGTTCGCGGGAGGTCAGCGGGTTCGCACCCTCGGCGAGGGCCGCGGCGGCGAGGACCGGGTCGATGACCCGCTCACCGCGGAGCACCCTGCGGATCGCCTCCGCCAGCTGCGACGCCGGTGCGTCCTTCACCAGGAAGGCGTCCGCACCGGACTCCATGGCCCGGCGCAGGTAGCCGGGGCGACCGAAGGTCGTCAGCACGACGATCCTCACCCCCGGACGGGCCTTCCGTAGCAGCGCCGCGGCCTCGATGCCGGTCAGTCCCGGCATCTCGATGTCCAGCAGCGCCACTTCGACGTCCCCGGCCTCCGCTGCCGCGACCACCTCGTCGCCGCGGGCGACCTGCGCCACGACGTCGATGTCCCCTTCGAGCCCGAGCAGCGCCGCCAGCGCCTCCCGGACCATCCCCTGGTCCTCGGCAAGTAGAACTCTGATCACTCCTGCACGGTACCGGCCACAGCCTCGCTCGCGACGGTGATCGGATCACGCAGCGGCACGCTCGCGCGGAGCGAGAAGCCGTTGCCGCCCTTCACGGGACCCGCCTCCAACGTGCCGTCGGCCAGGGCGAGGCGTTCGGTGAGACCGGTGAGGCCGTTGCCGGAGGTGCTGTGCTTGCCCGGGCTGCCGTTGTCGAGGACCTCGAGGGTCAGCACCCGGCCGCTGCGGGCGGCGCTGCCGGTGGTGGGCGCGTGGTCCTCGATCAGGCGGATCCGGCACTGCGAGGCGCTGCTGTGACGGACGACGTTGGTGACCGCCTCGCGCAGCGCCCAGCCGAGCGCGCCCTCGGCCTCGGCGTCGAGGCCGGGCCGGGCGTCGGCGAGCGAGAGCGGCGCGTCGATGGCGATGTCCGCGGCCGTGAGCGCGGTGCGGGCGGCGGCGAGCTCGACCGCCAGCTTCGGGCGGCGGTAGCCGCCGATCGCCTCGCGGACGTCGACCAGGGCCTGCCGGGAGACCTTCTCGATGTCGGCGACCTGCGCGCGGGCCTCCGGGTAGCGCTCCTGGTCCATGAACCGCGAGGTCAGCTCGGTCTTCAGGGTGATCAGCGAGAGCGAGTGGCCGAGCAGGTCGTGCAGGTCGCGGGCGAGGCGCAGCCGCTCGTCGGAGGCGGCGAGCGCCGCCACCGCCTGCCGCGCCTCACGCAGCTCCGCCATGGTCCGCACCAGGCGCTGCAGGCCGATCATCGCCATGCCACCGAGGAAGGCGCTGATCGAGATGCCGTAGAGCGCGTCGCCCGGCATGTGCGAGGTCAGCCCGAGGACGAACTGGATCCCGGCCGTACCGGCCACCCCGAAGAACGCGTACCGGGGAGGCAGGATCGCACCGGAGGCGATCGCCGTGTAGCTGAACAGGGCGAGCCAGTTGTTGTTCAGGCCCAGGGTGGTGATGATCGAGATGACCAGCATGGCGAGCAGGACCCAGGCCTGCCAGACGGCCCATTCGGCCGCCGTTCCGGCCACCTGGCGCCGCATGACCAGGTAGATGTAGCAGCCGAGGAACCCCGCCAGCATCACCCAGCCGAAGACCGTGCCCGCCGCGGTGTGGACGCCGCTCAGGAGATCGCCGACGGGATAGGCCAGGTAGATCATCCAGAGCAGCATCCAGCACAGCTTGACGAACATCTGCCGACGGTTCTCCGGGGGAACCCCGATCCGCGGCCCAGCCGTCACGTCCTCGCTCATCGCGTCCAGTCCCCGTCAGACGGTCTTGCGGTCACGCTGGTAGAGCCAGGCCGCCAGGGCGGCGAAGACCGCGAGGTAGGCGATCAGTCCGGCCACCTCGCCGGCACTCACCGAAACTCCCCCGAGAGGGGACTTCGCCAGCTGGTTGAAGAGGTAGACCGGAGTGTACTCGCCGGCCGACTTGAGCCCGCCGGACAGCGGGAACCAGGAGCCGCCGAGGAAGGCCATGCCCATGTAGCCGATCATGGTGATCGGCTGGACCGCGTCCGGCGCGGCCGCGTAGCCGAGTGCGACGCCCGCCGCCGCGAAGACGAACCCTCCGGCCCAGATCAGCAGGCCCATGGCGAGCCAGGTGCCGATCGGGAAGCGGACGCCCTCGGCGATGCCGGCGCCGAAGACGGCGAGGACGGCGGGGAGGGTCACCACACCTGCGGCGACGACCTTGGAGAGCACGTAGGCCCAGCCGGGCAGTGCGGTCAGCCGCAGCTGACGGGTCCATCCGCTCTTGCGCTCCAGCGAGATCCGCATCGCGGTGTTGAGCGCGGCGCCGACCGTGCCGAAGGTCGCCATCGAGACCATGTAGTAGGTCTTGGCGTCGACGCCGTTGAGGCTGCCGGGGATGTTCGCCGAGGCGTAGAAGAAGAACATCATCACCGGGAAGAGCACGGTGAAGAAGAGGTAGCGCCGGTTGCGCAGCACGCGCAGCACCTCGAGCTTGATCAGCTGCGACATGGTCAGTTCTCCTCGGCTTCCGCGGTGATGGTGATGAACGCCTGCTCCAGGCCGACCCCGGTGACCTCCAGGCCGCGCGGGTAGAAGCCGGAGCGGTAGACGGCCGCCATGGTGGCGTCCGCGTCCGAGGTGCTGATCCGGACCGTCTGACCGCTGAGGTCCAAGGCGGTGATGCCAGGGAGGGTGTTCAGCAGGCTCACGTCGCCGCCGTCCTGCGGGTGCAGGTCGAAGGAGATCCGGCGGAGGCCCGCCCGCGCCTTGATCTCGGCGGCGGTGCCGTCGGCGATCAGCCGGCCCTGGTGCATCACCAGGACGCGGTCGGCGATCGCGTCGGCCTCCTCCAGGTAGTGCGTGGCGAAGAGGATCGTCCGGCCGGCGTCGGCCTGGGCCTTCATCACGGCCCAGAAGGCCTGGCGGGCGTTGACGTCCATACCGGTGGTGGGCTCGTCGAGGACGATCAGGTCGCTGTCGCCCGCCGTCGCCAGGGCGAAGCGGACCCGCTGCTCCTGGCCGCCGGAGAGCTTGTCGACCTTGCGGTCGGCCAGGTCGAGGATCTGGGCGGTGCGGAGCACCTCGTCGACGTCGTAGCCGCGCGGGTGCACCTTGCAGGCGAAGGTGACCAGCTCGCGCACGGTCACCTCGGGCAGCAGGCCGCCGCTCTGCAGCATGACGCCGACCCGGCCGTCCAGGATGGCCTGCCGCGGGGTGCCGCCGAAGAGGCTGACCTCGCCCGCGCTCGGGTCCTTGAGGCCGAGCAGCATGTCGATGCTGGTGGACTTGCCGGCGCCGTTGGGGCCGAGGAAGGCGACCGTCTCGCCCGGGTGGAGGGTGAAGGAGCTGCTGTTGACCGCCTTCACGCTGCCGAAGGTCTTGCTGACGCTGCGGAAAGCCGCGACCTCCGCGCCGCCGCGGCCCTGTGCCCCGGCGGACGCGGAGACCTTCCGGTCCGCCCCCGTGAACTGCTCGGTGGAAGTTGTCATACCGAAAGACTCGCCGATCGGGGTGCGGCCCCGGCAGTGCCGCGCCTCCCGACCTGGGGATGACAGATGTCACGGGCGCGGCAGTGACCTCCGCAGGAACTCGACCTGGAGCAGCAGCAGGTTCTCCGCGACCTCCTCCTGCGGTGTCATGTGGGTGACCCCGGAGAGCGGCAGCACCTCGTGCGGGCGGCCCGCGGCGAGCAGCGCCGAGGAGAGCCGCAGGCTGTGGGCGACGACGACGTTGTCGTCGGCCAGCCCGTGGATGATCTGCAGCGGTCGGCTCAGCCCGGGCGCGTCGGTCAGCAGCGAGTGCGCGGCGTAGACCTCGGGGTGCTCGGCCGGATGGCCGAGGTAGCGCTCGGTGTAGTGGGTGTCGTAGAGCTCCATGTCCGTGACGGGGGCCCCGGCGACGGCCGCGTGGAAGACGTCGGGGCGGCGCAGCACGGCGAGCGCGGCCAGGTAGCCGCCGTAGGACCAGCCGCGGATCCCGACCCGGCCCAGGTCGAGCGGGAAGTCGGCGGCGAGCGCCTGCACCGCCTCGACCTGGTCGTCCAGGGTCGGGCCCGCCATGTCCAGCGCGATCGCCTTCTCCCAGGCGGGGCTCCGGCCGGGGGTGCCGCGGCCGTCCGCCACGACCACCGCGAAGCCCTGGTCGGCGAACCACTGGGCGGAGAGGTAGCTGTTCTGCGCCGCCGTCACCTGCTGGCCGTGCGGACCGCCGTAGGGGGCCATCAGGACCGGCAGCAGGCCGTCCCGTTCCCGGTCGTAGCCGGTGGGCAGCAGGACGGCGGCCGGGATCCTGCGCTTGCCCGCGAGGGTGACGACGGGCCGGGCGGCGATCACCGGCGTCTCGGCCAGGTTCGCGATCGTGGCCACCTCGACCGGCTCGGCGGCGGGCCCGGCGGCGCGCAGCACCCGCACGGTCGAGCCGGAGCGCTCCAGCGAGGCGGAGCTGAGCACGGTGAGTCCGCCGCCGCGCACCGCCGAGTGGTAGCCGGGCGCGGAACCGAGTCGACGGACGCCTTCGCCGGTGACCCGGTACACGTGCTGCTCGCCGATCTCCGGCGTCGTCGCGCCCTCCCCCGCCGAGGCGGTGATCAGCACGTCCTCGTCCGTCACGTCGAGCACGGCGCGGACGTGCAGGCCACGGTCGGTCAGCACCCGGTCCCCGACGACGAGCACCCGGGCGTCGGTCTCGGCGTCGTCGGCCACCCTGACCAGTCGGCCGTCGGGGGTCCACGCGGGGACCCCGGTGTAGGGCTCGACCCAGACCGGGTCGCGCTCGTCGTGCAGCACGGTGGTCGCGCCCGTCGCCGGGTCGAGGGCGAGCACCAGCTGCCGCCGCTGGTCCCTGGCCTGCACCTGGAGCAGCGGCGCACCGCCCGAGGACCACTGCACGCGGGCCAGGTAGGGGAAGGCCTCCCGGTCCCAGGCGACCTCGACCCGGCTCCCGTCCAGGCCCAGGACCGCGAGCGTGACGTCGGCGTTGGGGGTGCCCGCCTGCGGGTAGGCGATCTCGGCGGGTTCCCGCCCCGGGTTGGCCGGGTCGGCGATCCACCAGCGGTGGACCGGGCTGTTGTCGACCCTGGCGGCGATCAGCCGGTCCCCGGCCGGGGACCACCAGAAGCCGCGGCTGCGGGCCATCTCCTCCTGCGCGATGAACTCCGCCTGGCCCCAGCTGACCTCGGGGTCGTCCTCCCCGGCCAGCGCCCGGTCGCCGCTGCCGTCGGTCGCGACGACCCGCAGCGCGCCGTCGGTGGTGGCGTAGGCGACGTGACGGCCGTCCGGCGCGGGGTGCGGGTCCAGCACGGTGCCGCGGGCGGGCAGTTCCCTGGCCGGTGCGGCGCCGGGCAGCAGCGACACCGCGAAGAGGCGTCCGGAGAGGCCGAAGGCCGCGAGCGTGACCGCGGCGTCGGTGGCGTAGCCGACGACGCCGGCCGAGCCCTCCCTGGCCCGCTCGCGCCGGGCGCGCTCCTCCGCGGAGAGCTCCTCCGCGCCGCCCCCGAGCAGGTCGGCCGGGTCGGCCACGACTCGCTCGAACGGAGCAGCCTCGTTCGAAAGGTCGAGCACGAACAGCAGGTTCGCCCGTTCGGTCCCGCCGCGACTCCCGAGGAAGGCCACCCTTCGCCCGTCCGGGGAGGGCGCGAACGACCGGGGCGCACCCAGCGAGAACCGCTGGGTGCGCGAGAACTGACGGGGGAAAGTGATCTCCTGGGGCATTCTTCGACCCTAGCCCCGGAGCACCCCACGGACGGTGCCGCCCGGCAAACCGGCGCCGCCGCGGCCTCCCCCGTTCGGCCCCCTCGCACCGCCTCGGACGTCCGGATACGCGCCGCACATGCGGGCCCGGGTCGTGCATCCGCGCGACCGGCTATGCATGATGACGGAAAGTGACCTACCCATCACCCCACGGGTACCACCTGTGTGCGCCCGTCCTGCTGGCGCGGCAGTCCCCGCCGCGCCGAAACCGAGAGGTGTGAGACGCGATGGTTCTGCCCATTTCCGCAGCCGTGCTGATGATGATCATCGTGGGAATCCTGGTGAAGCGCTCCGGCCTCAAGCTCTGGCACGCCTTCGCCTGCACGCTGCTGGGCTTCTACCTGGCCTCCAGTTCGATCGCCCCGTCGATCAAGACCGTGACCACGAGCGTGGCCGGGATGATCACCGGCATCAAGCTGTAGCGCACACGGCCGCACGGCTCGGGAAGGGTCCCGGGCGCTGTCGGGTGCTGTCGGCCGGACCGCCTACGCTGACCCCATGACGGAATCAGCCCCGGCAGCCGGCGCCCGGCGCCTGCTCCTCGTCCACGCCCACCCCGACGACGAGTCGATCGGCAACGGCGCGACGATGGCCCGCTACGCCGCGGCCGGCACCGGCGTCACCCTGGTCACCTGCACCCTCGGCGAGGAGGGCGAGGTGATCGGCGAGACGCACGCTCATCTGGTCGCCCACCGTGACGACGCGCTCGGCCCGCACCGCATCACCGAGCTGGCCGCGGCGATGCGCGAGCTCGGCGTCACCGACCACCGCTTCCTCGGCGGCCCCGGCCGCTGGCGCGACTCGGGCATGATGGGTGTCCCCAGCAACGCCCGCACCGAGGCCTTCTGGCAGGCCGACCTGGACGAGGCGGCGGCGGAGCTGGCCGCCGTGATCCGCGAGGTCCGCCCGCAGGTCCTGGTCACCTACGACCCCAACGGCGGCTACGGGCACCCGGACCACATCCAGGCGCACCGCGTGGCCATGCGCGGCAGCGAGCTCGCGGGCGACACCTCCTTCCGCCCCGAGCTCGGCCCCGCCCACCACGTGGCGAAGATCTACTGGAACGTGATCCCCCGCTCGGTGGTGGAGGCGGGCTTCGCCGCGCTCAGGGCGGCCGGCAAGGACTCCCCCTTCCCCGGCATCGCGTCGGCGGACGACATCCCGGGCGTCGTCGACGACGCCGAGGTCACCGCGGCCGTCGACGGATCGGCCTTCGCCGAGGCCAAGGCCGCGGCGATGCGCGCGCACGAGACGCAGATCGCGGTCGACGGCCCGTTCTTCGCCCTCTCCAACGATCTGGGCCAGCCGCTGCCCTCGGTCGAGTACTACCGCCTGGTCCGCGGCGAGCCCGGTCCGGTCGACCCGGCCACCGGCTGGGAGGCCGACCTCTTCGCCGGCGTCGCCGCCGACGCCGGCAGCCCGAACGGCTCGAGCAGCTCCGTCGGCTCGAACGGCCCCGCCGGAGCGGCCTCGTGAGCCGGGACCGGGCCGAGGACCGCCCCGGCCGGCCCAGCGTTCCCGCGCCGCGCAACGGTTCGCCGCAGCCTCCCGCGCGCCGCTATCCGATCGGGCCGCCCGCCCGCTGGGCGAGTTACGTCGCCCTCGGCCTGCTCGGCGTCGTGGTGGCGGTGGCCGGCGCCCTGGTCGTCGACCTGTGGAGCGGCGGCGGCCTGGTCCTGGGCGCCGCGGGGATCCTCGCCCTCAGCTACGGGGGCAGCCTGCTGACCGGCACCAAGACCGGCGCGGCCGTCCCGACGCTCACCTGGCTCGGCACACTTCTCGCGGCGAGCATCAGCACTCCGGAGGGCGATCTGCTCTGGGGCGGCAGCGCGACGAGCGTCGCGCTGCTCTTCCTCGGACTGCTCGGATCCGTGCTCTGTATCGCACGTCCCTCCCTTTCCGGCTTTTCTGTTCTCCCTCCGACCGGCCACTCCCGGGACGCCTCCCAGTAAGGTGGTGCCCGCAACGCTGGAGACCGCGGTTCCACACACCGCAACCGCAGCCCCACGGGACGCGGGGAACGACGATCCACAACCGCACCTCGTCACGCCGACGGGGAGCGAACCGGAGCAGCAGTGAGTCGAGAATCTGACAATCCGATGTCACCTCGTCAGGGCGGGGACTCCTACCCTTCGGGCACGCCCCCCTATGGCGTTCCCGGCGACCACGCCTTCTCCCGGGCGGGGCAGCCCCAGTCGGGCCAGCCCGGTCAGCCGGGCCAGCCGGGAGGTCAGCCGGGGCAGGGCGAACCGGGCGACGAGCCACGCACCGAGACCACGCTCACCACGCGTATCAAGATCAACATTCCGGGCTCCCGGCCGATCCCCCCGGTCGTCGTGCGTTCCCCGCTGAACAGCGAGGAGACGGGCGATCAGCCCGCGCCGCGACGTCACCGCGCGGAGAGCGCGGGCTCCCCCGTGCTCGGCGTGATGGACTCGGGCCAGGGCTCCACCGCCACTCCGGACCTGCCCGCCGAGTGGCGCACCCCGGAGCCCGGCGCGCCCGCCGCGCCCGCGGACGGGGCCCCGGCACGCCGCCGAGCGAGTGGTTCGCCCCGCGCAAGAAGGGGCCCGCACCGGCCGCCGCCACCCCGGCCGCGCCCGCGCCCGCTCCGTCCCAGCCCGCCCAGCCGTCCGCGCCCGCCGCGCCGGCTCGCGAGCAGCAGCGCTTCCAGGAGCCGCCGGCCCAGCCGCCGTTCCAGGAGCGGACCCCCGGCGTCGACACCCGGAACTCCCCCTGGATGCCGCCCCAGCAGCCCGAGGCTCCCGCCCTCCGGACCGCCGCGCAGGCGCCGACGCTGCCGCCGCGCCCGGTGCCCGGCGGCGGCGTGCGTCCCGGCGCTGGCGGGCCGGTCGGCGCCCAGGGAGGGCCGCAGGGCGGCCCTCCCGGCGGCCCGAACTTCCCCGAGCCCGGGGCCGAGACCACGATGCAGTTCCGTGCCGTCCCCGACCCGCAGGCGACCCCGCAGGGTGCGCCCGCGCGCCCGAAGCGCGGTCCGCAGACCGGAAAGGCCCCGAAGACCAAGGGGGCCGCCGCACCCAACGCCGCAGAGCGGACCGCGGCGATGCCCGTCGTCCCGCAGTCCCAGCCGGTCAACGACGGCTTCGCGGGCGGCACCGGCGGCGCGGGCGCGCCGCCCCGCCCCGAGCCGGCCGAAGGCGGCCAGGGCAGCGCCGGCGGCTCGACCAAGTCCGCGGCCAGGCCCGCGGGCGGCGGCAGGAGCCGCAAGCTGGCGACCTACGGCGTCGGCGCGGTGGTCCTCGTCGGCGGCGTGGCCTACGGAGCGGGTCTGATGCTCAACCAGGCGGACGTCCCCAAGGGCACCACCGTGCTCGGCTACTCGATCGGCGGCGACACCCACGACCAGGCGGTGACCGCGCTCGACACCACCCTGGGTGCGATCGCCAAGCACCCGCTCACGGTCTCCATCGGCGGGAAGACGACGACACTGAACCCCTCCGTCGCCGGCCTGACCATAGACACCGGCGCCACGGTCGACAAGGTCGCCCAGCACAGCTACAACCCGGTCAGCGTCATCGGCTCGCTCTTCGGCGGAGCCAAGGCGGTCGCCCCGGTCGTGGTCATCGACGAGGACAAGCTCCGCTCCGCGCTGCAGCAGCTCTCCGCCGCCAGCGGCGCCCAGGAGGGCAGCATCAGGTTCACCGCCGCGGGCAAGGTCGTGGTGGTCCCCGCCAAGGCCGGCAGCGGACTGGACGTCAAGGCCGCCGTCCCGCTGGTCGAGCAGGCCTTCCAGGCCCGTGCCGAGGGCCGTCCCGACGCCGTGGTCCCGCTCACCGTGACGACGGTCCAGCCCAAGGGTTCGTCCGCCGCACTGACCCAGGCGGCGAACACGCTCGGCGCCTGGGCGATGAAGCAGAAGTTCAAGGTGGTGGCCGGCGGCAGCGCCGTGCCGTTCGGCAAGACCACCTTCAGCGAGTCGCTGACCCTGCAGGCCGACGCCTCCGGCAAGTTCGCCCCGACCTTCGACCTGGCCAAGCTGGCGGGCGCCTACGGCAACTCCTTCGACGGCAAGCACACCAAGAGCGGCAAGGCGGTCACCGCGCAGGACGTCGCCGCCGCGCTCACCACCCTGCTGAGCCAGCCCGACGGGCCCACGTCGATCACGATCTGACCTCCGGCCTAACGATCCGGGCGGACCACCCGCCCGGATCGTCCGCCCGGACACCGCGAGCGGCACGGCGGGCCGCACGGCAGACAGCACACAGCAAGCGAAGAACCCCCGGACCCTGTGGGCCCGGGGGTTCTTCGTCGTACGGTCAATCAGCTCACTTGGTGAAGCCGATCTTGGTCCAGTCGATGTCCTGGAAGCCGAAGGCACCGTAGTTCGCCAGCGCGGACTTGGTCGCCACGATCTGCGGACGCTGGTACAGCGGCAGGTCGACGCCGAGGTCCCAGATCATCTTGTCCGCGGCGTTGATGTCCGCGTTGTACTGGGTGAAGTCGGTGTCGTTGCCGGCCTTGTTCATCGCCGCGTCGATCTCCGGGGAGCCGATGCGGGAGAAGTTGGCGCCGATGCCCTGGGCGGTCGGGTTCAGGAAGCTGGCCTCCTGGTTGCTCAGGGTGAAGATCGGGGCCACACCGATGCCGGAGAACACGGTGAGGTCGAACTTGCCCGCCGTCAGGTCGTTGAAGAACGCATCTCCCTGACCCTGGGTCACGGTCACCTTGATGCCGACCGCCTGCAGCATCGAGGTGAACAGCTGCGACTCGTTCGTCGCGACCGCGACGCCCGCCGGGATCTCCATGTTGATGACGAACTGCTTGCCGTCCTTGGCACGGATGCCGTCGCTGCCGACCTTCCAGCCGGCCGCGTCCAGCTTCGCCTTGGCGTCGGCCACGTTGTACTGGCCGAGCGGGCCGGCGGTGTCCTGGTAACCGGCCTGGTTGTTGACGAAGAAGTGGTTGTTCAGCGGGGCGATCGGCCAAGGCAGACCGGCGAGGTCGGACTTGCCGACCGCGTCACGGTTGATCGCCTCGAAGACGGCCTGACGGACCGTCTTGTCGGAGAAGAACGGGCTCTTGCCGTTGATCACCGCGTGACGCAGCGCCCAGCCACCCGAGACGTGGATGGTCGTGTTCGAGACGGACTTCGCCTTCTTGTAGGCGGCCGTGTCCGGACCGATGTCCATCAGGTCGATCTCACCGGAGGCGAAGGCGCCCGGGGTGGCGTCCGGCGTCAGGGTGCGGAAGTTGATGGTGTCCAGGACCGGCTTGGTGCCCCACCAGTTGGGGTCGCGGACCTCGGTGACGACCTTGGTCGTCGCGTCCATCTTCTGGAGCTTGTAGGGGCCGCCGGTGACCGGGATCTTGCCCTTGTAGGAGTTGTTGAAGCCGTCGACCGTGCCGATCTGCGAGGCCGGGAAGAGCGTGCTGAACAGGCTCTGCCAGTCGGCGAACGGGGTCTTGTAGGTGACGACGACCTCGAACTGGTCCTTGCCCTGCGCCACGCTCTCGATCTGGGAGTAGCCGGTGGTGGCGTACGGGTTGTACTTGGTGTTGACGCCGTTGTCGGCCTGCCAGATGGCCTGGAAGTCCTTCCAGCTGATCGGCGTGCCGTCGGACCACTTGCCCTTGGGGTTGAGCTCGTAGGTGGTGACCTGCTTGCCGCCCACGGTCGCGACCGTGGCGCTGGTGAGGAAGTCCGTGTTCGGCGACAGCTTGTTGTCGGCCGAGGCGTGCCACAGCGACGGCATCATCGGGCCGAGGGTGTCGAAGATCGACAGCTCGTTCTGCGAGTCGGCCTGCAGGTTGTTCCACTGGGTGGAGTACTGGTCCACCGGGAAGTTCAGGACACCGCCCTGCTTCAGCGTAGCCGCGTCGACCGGGTTGATGTCATTCGCGTGGGACTGGACCTGCGTGGTCGGGTTCGTGCTGGGGGACTTGGAGCTGCTGCTGCAGGCAGAGGCCGAGACGACCATACCGGCGGTGAGCGCCACCGCGGTGGCGAGCTTGAGGGACTTGCGAGACAAGGCGGGTCCTCCCCTTGGGATTCTGTGAGATCACGTTTCTGACGATCGGCCCGAAGGCGGACGCGTCAGACGACTTCCAGTGCCGCCGCGTAGTGACAGGCGGCGAGGTGGTCAGCGGCCATCGACTGGGACGCGGGGTCCTCGGTCCGGCACCGCTCGGCCTCGGCCTCGGGAAGGCCGGAGAACTTGGGGCAACGCGTGCGGAAACGGCATCCCGAGGGGACGTCCGCCGGGCTCGGCAGGTCGCCCTGCAGAATGATCCGCTGGCGCTCCCGCTCCTTGCGCGGATCCGGCAGCGGAACCGCGGAGATCAGCGCCTGGGTGTACGGGTGCGAAGGCGCCTCGAAGACCTGGTCGGCTCCGCCGATCTCGACGATCCGACCCAGGTACATCACCGCGACCCGGTCCGCGATGTGGCGGATCACCGAGAGGTCGTGCGCCACGAACAGGTAGCTGAGGCCGAGCTTCACCTTGAGCTCGTCCAGCAGGTTGATCACGCCGGCCTGGATCGAGACGTCCAGGGCCGAGACCGGCTCGTCCAGCACGATCAGCTTCGGCTCGAGGGCCAGCGCGCGGGCGATGCCGATGCGCTGGCGCTGCCCGCCGGAGAACTCGGTCGGGTAGCGCTCGGCGTGCTCGGGCAGCAGACCGACCAGGCTGAGCAGCTCGGGGATCCGGGCCTGGATCCGGGCTTTGCTCCAGCCGTGGGTCTTCAGCGGCTCGGCGAGGATGTCGCCGATCGGCATACGCGCGTCGAGCGACGCCATCGGGTCCTGGAAGACGACCTGGAGGTCGCGGCGCAGCGCCCGGCGGGAGGCCCCGCGCAGAGTCTTCGACTCCTTGCCGAGCACGACGACCGAGCCCTCCTGCTTGGTCGGCAGCTCCAGGATCTCCAGCAGCGTCGTGGTCTTGCCACAGCCCGACTCGCCGACCAGGGCGAAGGTCTCGCCCTCACGGATGTCGAAGGTGAGGCCGTCCACGGCGCGGACGGTGCCGACGCGGCGCTTGAAGAGCTGGCCCTTCATCAGCGGGAAGTGCTTGATCAGGTTGTCGACCCTGAGGACCTCAGGGCGGGAGGCACGGTCGCTCTCGCCCTCCCACTCGGGGAGCTCGGGCGTGGGGTACATGCCCTCGCGCGGCAGGTCGACGCCGATCTCGGCGGCGCGGTGGCAGGCGCTGGCCGAGAAGTCGTCCCCGAGGGACACCAGCGGGGGCTCGACGGTACGGCAGAGGTCCACGGAGACGGGGCAGCGGGCCTCGAAGGGGCAGCCCTGCGGCAGCGCGACCATGGAGGGCGGGTTGCCCTCGAGCGGGGTCAGCGCCTTCTTGTCGGTCTGGTCCAGCCGCGGCACGGCGCTCAGCAGACCGACGGTGTAGGGCATCCGGGGCTCGTAGAAGACCTGCTCCACCGGGCCGCGCTCGACGGGCCGGCCCGCGTACATCACGGTCACCTCGTCGGCGATGCCGGCGACGACGCCCAGGTCGTGCGTGATCATCAGGATCGCGGCGCCGGTGACCTCCTGGGCCTTCTTCAGCACCTCGAGGACCTGCGCCTGGATGGTGACGTCCAGGGCGGTCGTGGGCTCGTCGGCGATGATGACCTTGGGGTCGTTCGCGATCGCCATGGCGATCACGGCGCGCTGCCGCATACCGCCGGAGAACTCGTGCGGGAACGCGTCGATGCGCCGCTTCGGGTCGGGGATGCCGACCAGGTTGAGCAGGTCCAGAGCCCGCTCACGAGCCTCCTGCTTGCTCATCCGCTGGTGGATCTGCAGGGCCTCCATCAGCTGCGTGCCGATGGAGTAGACCGGGGTGAGGGCGGACAGCGGGTCCTGGAAGACCATGCCGATGTCCTTGCCGCGGATCTTGGACATCTCGGCGTCGCCGAGGCCGATCAGCTCCCGGCCCTCGAGCTTGATGGAGCCGGTGACCCGCGCGCCGTCGGGCAGCAGGCCGAGCACGGAGGTCGCGGTGACGGACTTGCCGGAACCGGACTCGCCGACCAGGGCCAGGGTACGGCCGGGCCGCAGCGAGAAGTCGATGCCGCGCACGGCGCGGACCGGGCCTGCCTCGCTGGGGAAGGTCACCCGCAGGTCGCGGACGTCCAGCACGGAGCCGATCGTGTCGATCACGGAGGCGGGGGTGGTCACGAGTTGGTTCCTTCCGTGGCACGAGCGGTGGTGCTGGAGAGTTCGTCGTTCTGGAGCGGGGACTCCTGCGTCGGGAACCCGTCCGGGAGAGCCTTGAAGCTGGCCTTCGCCGCGGAGGCGGTCGGGTCGAAGGCGTCCCGCAGGCCGTCGCCGATGAAGGCGGCGGACAGGCCCATCAGCACCAGGAAGCCGGCGGGGAAGAAGAACATCCACGGCGAGGTGGTGGCGTCCGGGGTTCCGTTGGCGATCAGGGTGCCCAGCGAGACGTCCGGCGGCTGGATGCCGAAGCCGAAGTAGGACAGCGAGGTCTCGCCGAGGACCGTCAGGCCGACCTGGACGGTGGCGTCGACGATCAGGATCGAGGCCACGTTGGGCAGCACGTGCCGGAAGATGATCACCATGGGGTTGACGCCCATGTACTTCGCGGCGAGGACGTACTCGCGGTCCTTGAGCGTCTGGGTCATGCTGCGCACCACGCGGGCGGTGATCATCCAGCCGAAGGCGGAGAGCAGCACCACGAAGATGAGCCAGGTGCCGTGGGCGATGCGCGGGGCGATCAGCGCCAGCAGCAGGAAGCTGGGCACGACCAGGAGGAGCTCCAGGATCCACATCAGCGCGCGGTCGACCCAGCCGCCGAAGTAGCCGGCCGAGGCGCCCACCAGAGCGGCGATGAAGGTCGTCAGCGGACCGCCGACGAGGCCGATGACGAGCGACTTCTGCAGGCCGCGCATGGTCAGCGCGAAGAGGTCGACGCCGGGGTGGGTGGTGCCGAACCAGTGCGTGGCGTCCGGCCCGGTACCGAGGGCGTTCCAGTCGTTGTCCGTGTACTTCCAGGTCAGGAAGGACGGGATGACGTAGGCCCCCAGCAGCAGGAGGACCAGGATGGCCACGCCGGTCAGCGCGAGACGGTTGCGCAGGAAGCGGCGGAAGACCAGGGCGCCGCGGCTGCGGCTCTTGGCGGGTTTGCGGCTCTCGCCGTCGGCGAGCGCCGACTCCACGGCGGCGAAGGGTGCGTCGGTGGTCATGTCAGGGGTCTCCTCAGTCGTTCGGCTTTGATCCGGGTCAGGTCGCGTTCGTCAGACGCGGACCCGCGGATCCAGCGCCGCGTAGACCAGATCGGAGACCAGGCCGGCGACCAGCACCAGGCCTGCGGTGAAGACGCCGATCGCCGCAACGGCATTGATGTCGTTGTAGTTGATCGAGGTCACCAGCCACTCACCCATGCCGTGCCAGGAGAAGATGTTCTCGGTGAAGGTGGCGCCGGTGAAGAGCAGCAGGATGTTGTAGACCAGCAGCGGCATCACGGGGATCACCGCGGTGCGCAGACCGTGCCGGATCACGGCACGACGGCGGGTCAGACCCTTGGCGCGGGCCGTGCGCAGGAAGTCCGCGTTGAGCACGTCCAGCATGGTGCTGCGCTGGTAGCGGCTGAAGAGCGTGAACTGGATCAGCCACAGGGTCACCGTCGGCAGGATCAGGTGCTCCGCGTTGCTCACCGCCACCGCGAAGAAGCCCTGGGCGTCCGGGTCGTACATACCGGTGTACTGGATGGGCGAGCCCGCCCAGTTGTCGAACGTCTCCAGCGTGATCGCGATGACGAGCGTCGGCGTGGCCAGGATCCCGTAGGAGAGGATCGTGGAGATGCGGTCCGAGGGCCGGTACTGGCGCAGTGCGTTCCAGGCGCCCATGGCGACACCGGTGACGGCGCTCACGATCGTCGCGATGAGCAGCAGCTCGGTGCTGACGAAGATGCGGCGGCCCATCTCGGCGCGGACCGAGGCGCCCTGGTAGTCCAGGCCGAAGTCGCCGTGGAGGACGCCGACGAGCCAGTGCCAGTAGCGCTCCACCACCGGCGTGCTCGGGTCCTCGTTGCGGGACAGCAGGATGTTGTGGACCGAGGACAGCGGCGGCTGCGGGTGCTTGCTCAGGAAGTTGACGATGGGTTCGAGGCACAGGGCGGCCAGGAAGTACGTCATGCTCGCCGCCAGGAACACGAGGATCAGATAATTGATCGCCCGCCGCAGCAGAAACCGCCCCATAGGTCTAAGCCCTCGTCGTCGTTCGGGCCGCGTCCTGGTCGACCCTGACGCGGCAGTGCAATCCGGCCCCTCCCCCGCCTTGCTGTCGCAAATCCAAGAGCCCAGGGAGCCGCGTCGACCGGTGGATCGACTTGGCACCAAATCATGGCGTCGTCCGGGCTTCGTGACTACGGCCTATTGGTGAAGTTTCCGTAACGCACTCTTATGAGCACGTACGCCACCTCGACGAACCGCTCCCATCCTCCAGTGCATCTGATGGTATTTGTCCCATTAATTCCACCGGCACCGGGGCACGAGTCGCCCCCGGTAGTGAAGGGCTCACCTCTCGTGAAAGGTGCTCCGTAAGCGTCGTGAGGCTGTGCACCCCTGTCAGTGGTGCCAGAAAGGCGCGAATTCGATTCGGCGGTGAACAATCGGCGCGAAAGAAGACAGGTAAATGTCTCGGAAGGGCAACGGGCGGAAATCCCCCACTCAGGGGGGACATGCCCGACAACTGGGGGTGGTGCAGCACGTCGCCGCAGGCGGCGTCCGCAATCCTCACGGGGCCGGAGTGGACCGCTGGGACCCCTGTTGATGAAGGGAGGGCCGGGCGGGATTGGCATGTGCGCGACCATTATTTCCCCGGCCCAGGGTGGCGCCCCCGGAAACGCCGCAGGGCCGCCCCCGGACGGGGGGACGGCCCTGCGGAACTGCGTGGGGGTCAGGCGCTCTCGTCAGCACCGCCGTTGGTGGCGCCGACGATGTCGACGTCCTCCGCGAAGTGGCAGGCCGACTCGTGCGCCGCCGCGGTGTCCTGCCCGCGGAACACCTCGGGGATCGCCAGCAGCGGCTCCTCGACCGCGCAGCGCTCCTGCGCCTTGAAGCAGCGCGTACGGAAGCGGCAGCCCGACGGCGGGTTGGCCGGCGAGGGGATGTCACCGGCGAGGATGATCCGCTCACGGCCCTCGCGGCCCTCGGGGTCCGGCACCGGCACCGCGGAGAGCAGCGCCTGGGTGTACGGATGCGTCGGGTGCTCGTAGATCTCCTCGTCCGAGCCGATCTCGACCATCTTGCCGAGGTACATCACGCCGACACGGTCGGAGATGTGACGCACGATCGACAGGTCATGGGCGATGAACATGTAGGAGAGGTTGAACTCGTTCTGCAGCTTCTCCAGCAGGTTGATCACCTGCGCCTGCACCGAGACGTCCAGCGCCGAGACCGGCTCGTCGCAGATGATGATCTCGGGCTTGAGCGCCAGACCCCGGGCGATGCCGATGCGCTGACGCTGGCCGCCGGAGAACTGGTGCGGGTACCGGTTGATGTACTCCGGGTTCAGCCCGACGACGTCCAGCAGGTCCTGGACCGCCCGGCGGCGGTCGCCCTTCGGCGCCACCTCGGGGTGGATCTCGAACGGCTCGCCGATGATGTCGCCGACCGTCATACGCGGGTTGAGCGAGGTGTACGGGTCCTGGAAGACCATCTGGATGTTCCGGCGGACGGCCTTGAGCGCCCGGCCGGAGAGCCGCGTGATGTCCTCGCCCTTGTACAGCACCTGGCCGCCGGTGGCCGGCTCCAGGTTCATCAGCACCTTGGCGAGGGTCGACTTGCCACAGCCGGACTCGCCGACGATGCCGAGGGTCTCGCCCTGGTAGAGGTCGAAGGAGACGCCGTCGACGGCCTTGACGGCGCCGATCTGCTTCTTGACGAGGATGCCCTGGGTCAGCGGGAAGTGCTTCTCCAGCCCGCGGACCTGCAGGATCGGCTCACCACGCTCGACCTTCTTGTCCAGCACGGCCTCGATGGCCGCGACCTCGGCAACCTCCTGCGCGTCAGCCATGGATGGTCTCCTTCCAGAAGTGGCAGGCGCTGCCGCGACCGGGGAGCGCCGTGCCGTCGGCCTCGGTCACCGCGTGCAGCGGCGGGACCTCGGAACGGCAGATCTCCTGGGCCATCGGGCACCGCGGGTTGAACGCACAGCCGGAGGGGATGCGCAGCAGGTTGGGCGGGAGACCCTTGATCGCGTAGAGCTCCTGGCCCTTCTGGTCCAGGCGCGGGATCGAGTCGAGCAGACCCCGGGTGTAGGGATGTGCCGGACGCTTGTAGAGCTCGTGCACCGGGGCCGTTTCGACGATCCGGCCGGCGTACATGACCGCGATCTTGTCCGCGACGTCGGCGACCACGCCGAGGTCGTGGGTGATCAGGATCAGGCCCATGTTGTACTCGGACTGCAGGTCCGCCAGCAGCTCCATCACCTGCGCCTGGACGGTGACGTCCAGGGCGGTGGTGGGCTCGTCGGCGATGATCAGGTCGGGCTCCAGGGCCAGCGCCATGGCGATCATGATGCGCTGGCGCATACCGCCGGAGAACTGGTGCGGGTACTGGTTGACCCGCTCCTTGGCGGCCGGGATGCCGACCCGCTCCATCAGTTCGATGGCCTTGATCTTGGCGTCCTTCTTCGAGGTGCCCGCGTGCACGCGGTACATCTCGCCCAGCTGCGTCCCGACGGTGTGCACCGGGTTCAGCGAGGAGAGGGCGTCCTGGAAGATCATGGCCATCTGGGTGCCACGGATCCGGCGGCGCTGCTCCTTCGAGATCTTGAGCAGGTCCTGGCCCTTGAAGAGGATCTCGCCACCGGTGACGAAACCGGGCGGGCTGTCCAGGATGCCCATGACGGCCTGCGAGGAGACCGACTTGCCGGAGCCCGACTCGCCGAGGATGGCGAGGGTCTCACCGGCGCGCACGCTGTAGTTCACGCCGTTGACGGCCTTGGCCAGGCCGTCGCGGGTGCGGAACTCCACGTGCAGGTCGCGCACCTGGAGCAGCGGCTGGTCCTCGGAGTCGGCCGTCCGGTCGCGCCCGACGACGGAGGTGATTTCGGATGTCTGGATTCCCACGGTTCCGCCTCTCTCAGCGCAGCTTGGGGTCGAGAGCGTCGCGGACCGCGTCGCCGAGCATGATGAAGGCCAGGATGGTGATGCAGAGCGCCCCGGCCGGGAAGAGCAGCATGTGCGGCGCGTTGCGGAAGGTGTCCGCCGCGGCCGAGATGTCGATGCCCCACGAGACCGTCGGCGGCTTGAGCCCGACACCCAGGTAGGAGAGCGTCGCCTCCAGGGAGATGTACGTGCCCAGCGCGATGGTGGCCACGACGATGATCGGGGCCAGCGAGTTGGGCAGGATGTGGCGCAGCATCAGCCGCTGGTTGCCGGCGCCGAGGGCGCGTGCGGCCGTCACGTAGTCCTGCTGGCGGGCGGTGATCACCGCACCACGGGCGATACGGGCCAGCTGCGGCCAACCGAGGATGACGATGAACGCGACCACGATCCAGATCGACCGGCTCGGGATCACGGACAGGAAGACCAGGCCGCCGAGCAGGATCGGGATGCCGAAGAAGATGTCCGCGATGCGGGACACGATGGCGTCGAGCCAGCCGCCGAAGAAGCCCGCCAGACCGCCCAGAAGGGTGCCCAGCAGCGCCGTGCCCAGGGTCGCGAAGACACCGACCGTGATGGAGGCGCGGGCGCCGTAGATGGTGCGGGCGTAGACGTCGCAGCCCTGGGTGTCGAAGCCGAACGGGTGGCCGGAGGTCGGCCCCTGCTGCGAGTTGGCCAGGTCGCACTTGAGCGGGCTGGTCGAGTCGAACAGGCCGGGGAAGAACGCGACGATCACGAGGAAGACGATCAGGATCGCGGAGATGATGAAGATCGGGTTCCGGCGCAGCTCACGCCAGGCGTCCTGCCAGAGGCTGCGCGGCACCTCGCGGTCGACGACCGCGACCGTCTCGGTGGACTGCGCCTCCGCGTGGTTCAGGTCTTCCTTCTCGAGCATGCCCTCGACCTCCATCGCGCCCAGCGTGGGGGTCTGCGGGAAAGCGCTCGACAGCTCGGTGTTCGCGTCGTCGGGGACGCCGGTCGGCTTGTTCGGCTGCTGGTCAGGCATAACGGATCCTCGGGTCCAGGACCGCGTAGAGCAGGTCGACGAGCAGGTTGGCGAGGAGGAACACGATGACCAGGACGGTCACGAAGCCGACGACGGTCGGCGTGTTCTGGCGCAGGATGCCCTGGTAGAGGTAGTAACCCACGCCCTTGATGTTGAAGATGCGCTCGGTCACCAGCGCGCCACCCATCAGGGCGCCGAGGTCGGTGCCGAGGAAGGTGATCACCGGGATCAGCGAGTTGCGCAGCAGGTGGTGCGTGATCACCCGGCGGCGCGGCAGGCCCTTGGCGGTCGCCGTACGCACGTAGTCGGCCTTGCTGTTCTCCGCGATGGTGGTGCGGGTCAGCCTGGCGACGTAGGCGAGGGAGACCGAGGCGAGCACGAAGCCCGGCAGGATCAGCGCGTTGAACGGCGCGCCGTCCGGCACGGTGGCGTCGAAGATGCCCCACTTGACGCCGAACAGGTACTGCAGGACATAGCCGATGACGAAGGTGGGGATCGAGATCACGATCAGCGTCATCACCATGACACCGGTGTCCGCGAACCTGCCGCGGCGCATGCCGCTGATGACGCCGAGCGAGATGCCGAGGACGACCTCGAAGGTGAAGGCCACGATGGTGAGCTTCAACGTCGTCGGGTAGGCCGTCTTGAGCAGCTCGGTCACCGGCTGCCCGTTGAACGCGTACCCGAGGTTCCCGCTGAAGATCCCCTTCATGTAGTGCGCGTACTGGACGATGAGCGGATCGTTCAGTCCGAGCTGCTGCCGGATCTGCGCCGCGACCGCCGGGTCGGGGGCCTTGTCGCCGAAGAGTGCGGCGACCGGGTCACCGAGCGCGTGCACCATCGCGAAGATGATGAACGTGGTCCCGATGAAGACCGGGATCATCTGGAGCAGTCGTCGAATGACGTAGCGCCCCATGGAAAACCTCCAGGGATTCGTCGCGGCGGCGGCCGGGAGCCTTGTGGGCTCCCGGCCGCCGCCCGATTCGCGCGGCAGTCAGAGGCCGGCGGACAGACGACTTACTTGTTGACGGTGATGTTGGTGTAGACCGGGACGCTGAACGGGTCCAGGCTCACGTTCGAGACCTTCGAGGACCAGCCGACGGTGCCGTTCTGGTACCACAGCGGGATCGACGGCAGGTCGGTGACCAGCAGCTTCTCCGCGTTCTGGAAGTCCTGGACGGCCGTCGCCTTGCTCGACGCCGCGTTGGCCTGGTTCACCAGCGAGTCGAACTGCGAGTTGCTGTAGTGCGAGTCGTTCGACGCGGCGTTCGTGTAGAACAGCGGCTGCAGGAAGTCCTGGATCAGCGGGTAGTCCATCTGCCAGCCGGTGCGGAAGGCCGAGGTCATCTGCTTGTTCTGGATCTGGTTGCGGAAGTCCGCGAAGGTGCCGACCGGCTTGCCGACGCACGCGTTGGTGTTGCCCATCGCGTTGTTGATGCTGTTGCAGACCGCGTCGACCCACTCCTTGTGCGGGCCGTCGGCGTTGTAGCTGATGGTCAGCTGGCCGCCGGGGATGCCGCCGCCCTGCTGGATCAGCTGCTTGGCCTTGGTCGGGTTGTAGGTGCAGACGTCGCCGCAGAGCGTGCTGCTGTAGCCGCCCTCGGTACCGAGGACCGGCGAGGTCCAGTCGGTGGCCGGGGTGCGGGTGCCCTGGAAGATCACCTTCGTGATGGTCGGGCGGTCGATGGCCATCGAGATGCCCTCACGGACCAGCTTGGCTCCGGGGGTGTTCCAGTTCGCCTGGTTCAGCGGGAACGAGATGGTCTGGTTGATACCGGCCGGCTGGTTCAGGTAGCGACCGTTGAGGTCGGACTGGACCGTCTTCAGCGCGGTGTTGGACAGACCGTTGTCGATGTCCAGGTTGCCGGCCTGCAGGTCGGCGTAGGCGGCGTTCGAGTCGGTGTAGACCTTGAGGTCGATGCCGCCGTTCTTCGGCTTGTAGGTGCCGGAGTACGTCGTGTTCGGGCGCAGCTGCATGCCCGAGCCCTTGGTCCAGGAGTTGATGAGGTAGGGGCCGTTGCCGACCGGCTTGGCCTCCCACGCCGCCTGGTTGGTGAAGAAGGACTGCGGCAGCGGGTAGAACGCCGAGTACCCGAGCGTGTCCGGCCACAGGGAGAACTTCTGGGTCAGCGCGACCGTGAAGGTGTTGTCGTTGACGACCTTCAGGCCCGACATGGTCTGCGTCTTCGCCGTGCCGCTGGCCGGGTGGACGTCGCTGTAGCCCTGGATCGAGGTGAAGAACGGGTCGGTGTTGTTCTGCGCGTGCGGCAGGTAGGCGCCCCAGTTCCAGGCGTCCACGTAGGAGTGGGCGGTCACCGGGGTGCCGTCGCTGAACTTCCAGCCGGGCTTCAGCGTGATCGTGAAGTGCTGCTGGTCGTTCGTGGTGATCGACTGGGCGTTGGCGAGCTCCGCGGCACCGGTCTTCGGGTTGTAGTGCTGCAGCCCCTCGAAGATCATGTTCAGCACCGCACCGCCGTTCACCTCGTTGGTGTCGGTCGGGATGAGCGGGTTCTGCGGGTCCCCCCACCACGCCGTCACCACGCCGTTGGCGTTGCTGCCCGAGCTGGAGCTGCTGGAGCTCCCGCTGCTGCTGCAGGCCGTGGCTGCCAGGGCGATGGCGATGGCCCCAGCGGCAAACTTCGCTTGCGTGGCTCCACGCATTGGACGTGCCTCCTCAGACGTGCTGTTGCAGTCGTTCAGTGGCGCCGGCGCCCACCCCTGGGCGACGGCGTCTGAGCTCGCGAACCGTCGCCGGGGTTCGGCGGGCGGCCCGGTGACCCGAGCGTCGTTTCTCTACTATCCGTTACTCTCGGCGATGCTTATGACCAAATGACATTTCTGTTTGATCACACGCCTGTGAGCTATGTCTCGCAACTCGGGCATCCCCAGGTGGGTGCAACGGGTGTCGAATCGGACATGGAACACCGCCAGAAGACATCCTGACACCGATATCCGTACACTCCGACTCTGACACTCGGCCGGGGCTTCATCACAATGAGTGAGGCCCATTGGGCGTACAAAAGCCGCCGGGAGCTGGGCTCCCGGCGGCTTCTGTCTGCCTTGTCCGGTCTGTCCTACCTGTCTGACCTGCGACGTTACGGAACGGTTCGGCCGATCCGGCCGAGCCGATCGGTTACGGCCGGAATCAGGCCTTCGCGACGCGGCCGCGGGTGCGGGCGCGGGTCTGCGCGTCGAGGACGACCTTGCGGATGCGCACGGTCTCCGGCGTCACCTCGATGCACTCGTCGTCGCGGCAGAACTCCAGCGACTGCTCCAGCGAGAGCTTGCGCGGCGGCACGATCGACTCGGCGACGTCGGCGTTCGACGACCGCATGTTGGTGAGCTTCTTCTCCTTGGTGATGTTGACGTCCATGTCGTCGGAGCGGGAGTTCTCACCGACGATCATGCCCTCGTACACCTCGGTGGTCGGCTCCAGGAAGAGCACGCCGCGCTCCTGCAGGTTGGTCATCGCGAAGGCGGTGACCACGCCGGCGCGGTCGGCGACCAGGGAGCCGTTGTTGCGGGTGCGCAGCTCGCCGAACCACGGCTCGTGGCCCTCGAAGATGCTGTGCGCGATGCCGGTGCCGCGGGTCTGGGTCAGGAACTCGGTACGGAAGCCGATCAGACCGCGGGACGGGACGATCCACTCCATCCGGATCCAGCCGGAGCCGTGGTTGGTCATCGTCTCCATGCGGCCCTTGCGGGTCGCCATCAGCTGCGTGATCGCACCCAGGTGCTCCTCGGGCGAGTCGATCGTCATGCGCTCGATCGGCTCGTGCAGCTTGCCGTTGATCTCCTTGGTGACCACCTCGGGCTTGCCGACGGTCAGCTCGAACCCTTCCCGGCGCATGGTCTCGACGAGGATGGCCAGCGCCAGCTCACCGCGGCCCTGCACCTCCCAGGCGTCCGGGCGCTCGGTCGGCAGCACGCGCAGCGAGACGTTACCGATCAGCTCGCGGTCCAGACGGTCCTTGACCAGGCGCGCGGTGACCTTGTGGCCCTTGCCGCCCTTGCCGACCAGCGGCGAGGTGTTGGTGCCGATGGTCATCGAGATGGCCGGCTCGTCGACCGTGATCAGCGGCAGCGCGATCGGGTTCTCCGTGTCGGCGAGGGTCTCACCGATCATGATCTCCGGGATGCCCGCGACGGCGCAGATGTCGCCGGGGCCCGCCTTGTCGGCCGGCTTGCGGGTGAGCGCCTCGGTCATCAGCAGCTCGGTGATGCGGACGTTCGAGATGGAGCCGTCGCGCTTGATCCAGGCGACGGTCTGCCCCTTCTTCAGCTCGCCCTGCTCCACGCGGAGCAGCGCGATACGGCCGAGGAAGTTGTCGGCGTCCAGGTTGGTGACGTGCGCCTGGAGGGGGGCGCCCTCGTCGTACGTCGGGGCCGGGACGGCGGACAGGATGGTTGAGAAGAAGGGCTCCAGGCTGTCGCTGTCGGCCGGGACGGTGCCGTTCTCCGGCTTGGTCAGCGAGGCGATGCCGTCACGGGCGCAGGCGTAGACGATCGGGAACTCGATCTGGTCCTCGTCCGCGTCCAGGTCCAGGAACAGGTCGTAGGTCTCGTTGACGACCTCGTCGATCCGGGAGTCCGGACGGTCCGTCTTGTTGATGCAGAGGATGACCGGCAGCTTGGCCGAAAGAGCCTTGCGGAGCACGAAGCGGGTCTGCGGCAGCGGGCCCTCGGAGGCGTCCACGAGCAGCACGACGGCGTCGACCATGGAGAGGCCGCGCTCGACCTCGCCACCGAAGTCGGCGTGGCCGGGGGTGTCGATGATGTTGATCGTGATGGGCTCGCCGCCACCCTTGGGGTGGTACTTGACCGCGGTGTTCTTCGCGAGAATGGTGATGCCCTTCTCGCGCTCCAGGTCGTTGGAGTCCATCATCCGGTCGTCCAGGTGCTGGTGCGCCGCGAAGGCGCCCGCCTGCTTGAGCATGGCGTCGACCAACGTGGTCTTGCCGTGGTCGACGTGGGCGACGATGGCGACGTTCCTGATGTCATTGCGCGTGGGCATACGGAGTACAGTTCTCCCGAATCGACTGGGCGTGGCACCCGCCGAGCTCCCCGCGTGCCTCGCACGCGACAACTGCCGCCGGTCCACCCACCGGGCACCACAACATGCCACGGCTTTGTCCTATGGTACGTGGTTACGCCCGCGCGCTCTCCCGCTGCCCGGCCAACGGCGGATGACACCCGGCGAAACGCCCCTCAGGGGCGCGGGGAACTGCGCGGAAAACCACCCCCGCAGGTAGAGCCCCGAACGCGCAGGGCCATCCGCTCGCCGGTGGTTTCTCGCGCAGTTCCCCGCGCCCCTGAGGTCGTGCAACAGCCTGTCTCAGCGCTTGAAGCCGATGTCCTGCCAGCGCGGAGTCGCGAAGCCGAAGGCGCCCGCGTTGACCACGTTGTCGCGGGTGCCGACCAGCTGGGGGGTCTGGAAGAGGGGGAGCGACGGCGCCGCCTGCCAGATGCGGACGTCCGCCTCGTTGGTCAGCCGGGTCGCGTCGGACGCGTCCGTCGTGGACGCCGCCCTGGCGAGCAGCTGGTCGATCTCGTCCGTGCCCGTCGCCGAGAGGTTCTGTCCGACCGAGAGCGAGCCGTCTGCGTTGACCTGCGGCTTCGCGAAGAGAGCCCGCTCGTCCGCGATGGGGAAGCGGGAGGCCGGCCAGTCCACCAGGGCCAGGTCGAAGTCGCCGGAGGCGATGTGGTCGGTGAAGAAGCCGGACGCAGGGACCGCCTTCGTCTGCAGGCCGATGCCGACCTTGCCCAGCTGGGCGGTGAGCAGCTTGGCGATCGCCGCCTCCCGCGCCGAGCCGGCGCGGGTCAGCAGGGTGAGCGAGAGCGGCTTGGCGTCCTTCGCGCGGGTGGAACCGCCCTGCGCCGCGTCGCTGTGGGCGCCGAGCTTCCAGCCGGCGGCGTCCAGCAGCTTCGCCGCGTTGTCCGCGCTCGCGCCGAGCGCGGCCGCGTCGTCCTGGTAGCCCTGCTGGTCCGCCATGAGCAGATGGTTGCCGAGCGGCACGGCGGGCAGGCCGAGCGGCTTGAGCACCGCGTCCGCGATGGCCTGGCGGTCGACCGCGTCGGCGACCGCGCGGCGCAGGTCGGGGTCGGCGAGCAGGCCGGTGCCGCCGTTGAAGGCGATGCCGAGGTAGTCGGGCGCGGAGGCGCGCAGCACCCGGGTGCCCGAGGTGGCCTCGGGGCCGTCGCCGGAGTCGTCCGCGGCCCGGCTGAGGTCCGCGACGTCGACCTTGTGCGCGGAGAGCGCCGAGGCCGCGTCGTCCGCGGGGAGCGCGGTGAAGGCGATCGCGTCCAGCTTGGCCGGGTCGCCCCACCAGTGCGGGTTGCGGGCCACCGTCAGCGTCTGCGCCTGGGCGTCCTCGCCCTTCGCCCCGTGCAGCGTGAACGGGCCGGCGTCCGCGCTCAGCGTCGCCTTCTGGCCGTCCGTGAACGCCTGCGGGGTCGCCGTCGCGGCGGCCGGGTAGAGGGGCGTGAACAGGCTGCGCCACGGTGCGTAGGGCTTGGCGAAGACCACCTTCACCTGGTGCGGCTTCGCCCCCGGCGTCACCGAGGCGATGCTGTCGTAGCCGTCGGCGCGGGCCGTGCCCGCCGCCGCGAAGGCGGGGTCGGCGCCGCTGAGCGCGCGCCACTGGCCGGCGAAGTCCGCGACGCCCAGGGGCGTGCCGTCGGACCAGACGGCCTTCGGGTTGAGGGTGTAGACGACCGTCTGCGGCGACTGGGAGGTCTGGTCGGCGCTGACGAGGTAGTCCCCGTCGACCGCGGCCCGCCCGTGGGCGTCCAGCGTGAAGAGCGTGGGCAGCAGCGCACCCGCGGCCAGCGCGGTGGCCTGGCCCGCGTCGCCGCGGAAGACGTTGAGGGTGGCGGGGACGCTGTCCACCGCCCAGCGCAGCGTGCCGCCCTGGGCGACGGCGGCGCGATCGGCGCGGGTGAGGTCGTCGACGCGGACGCCGGCCGTGCCGCCACTGGAGCAGGCCGCGAGCGCGACGGCGACGGCCGCCGCCAGAACGACGGCGAAGGTCTCACGAGGGAGGGAGGGAAGCGCTTTGCGTTGGACCACGGCCCCACTCAAGAGGCTTGCACGGCAATGGGACTGACGACACGTCGATTACATGGTCGAAGGCCACTCGTTCGGGGCAGCGGATTGGGCCACCCGGGGGCGCGCGCCGGACGGACGTAATCCGCCAATCGTGAGCAAGCCCTTTTCAATCCATGGTGATCGGGGCCACACTCGCTTGCGCGCGATCCCTGACGCCATATCAGGCCCGCACACCACAAGCGTGATCTTCCATCGCGTGGAGGGGAGCACAGGCATGCCCTCGAACATGTCCGGCCAGGTCGGCCTGGCGGAGGCACACCGCCGACTGGAGGAGCTGGACCGCGCCGTCGACGCGACGCGGCTCGCCCTCTCCCGGCTGCGGGACTGCCTCCCGCCGCCGGGCGTCCCTGAGCAGTGCTCGGCGCCCGGCACGTCGGTGGTCGAGATCCCGGACACGCCGTACGACCCGGCGATGTGGCGGGACGCGGAAGACGAAGGCATCGGCGGACGGCGCCCGTAACCCAACGGAGCAGGACACCCGCGTGCCGGCCCAGGAGAGGACAGAGAAGGCAGTGACCACGGAGATCAGGCCCCCCGAGGCCTCAGAGCAAGCCGGACGGGGGGTCCACTCCCCTGGGCGCGCGGCCATCCCGCAGCGGCACCTGCGGCTCGACCGCTGGTGGGTTCCGCAGCTGGCGACGGCCCTGGGCCTGCTGGCGTTCATCGGCTACTCGACCTGGCGGGCCTTCTTCGGCCTGAGCACCGCCTACGCCGCGCCCTACGTCTCGCCGTTCTACTCCCCCTGCCTGGCGGCCAACTGCCCCAAGATGAACGGCGGCGCGGACTGGGCCCTGTTCGGCAGCTGGTGGCAGCTCTCCCCCGCGCTGATCGTGCTGATCTTCCCGCTGGGCTTCCGGATGACCTGCTACTACTACCGGAAGGCCTACTACCGCTCCTTCTGGTCCTCCCCGCCGGCCTGCGCCGTGGCGGAGCCGCACGCGACCTACAGCGGTGAGACGAAGTTCCCGCTGATCCTGCAGAACATCCACCGCTACTTCTTCTACTTCGCCATCGTGGTCGCCGGGATCCTCACCTACGACGCGGTCCTCGGCTTCCGCAACGCCCAGGGCGACTGGGGCCACATGGGTCTCGGGACGCTGGTGCTGCTCGCCAACATCACGCTGATCTGGGCGTACACGGTCTCCTGCCACTCCTGCCGGCACATCGTCGGCGGCCGGCTGCGGCACTTCTCCAAGCACCCCGTCCGCTACAAGCTGTGGACCTGGGTGGGGAAGCTCAACGCCCGGCACATGCAGCTCGCCTGGGCTTCCCTGATCAGCGTGGGCGTGGCCGACCTGTACGTCTACCTGTTGGCGAGCGGCGCGTTCAGCGACCCCCGCTTCTTCTAGTGCCCGAAGGAATCACGCAATGACCGAGGTGGAGCGCCACGTCTACGACGTGGTGGTGGTGGGAGCCGGCGGGGCCGGACTGCGGGCCGCGATCGAGGCCCGCGCCCAGGGCAAGCGCACGGCGATCATCTGCAAGTCGTTGTTCGGCAAGGCCCACACCGTGATGGCCGAGGGCGGCATCGCCGCCAGCATGGGCAACGTCAACGACCAGGACAACTGGCAGGTGCACTTCCGCGACACGATGCGCGGCGGCAAGTTCCTCAACCACTGGCGGATGGCCGAACTGCACGCCAAGGAGGCCCCCGAGCGGGTCTGGGAGCTGGAGACCTGGGGCGCGCTCTTCGACCGCACCAAGGACGGCCGGATCTCGCAGCGCAACTTCGGCGGCCACGAGTACCCGCGTCTCGCGCACGTGGGCGACCGGACCGGCCTGGAGCTGATCCGCACCCTGCAGCAGAAGATCGTCAGCCTGCAGCAGGAGGACTTCCGCGAGTTCGGCGACCACGAGGCGCGGATCAGGGTCTTCCAGGAGTACACCGTCACTCGCGTGCTCAAGGACGGCGACCGGGTCAGCGGGGTCTTCGGCTACCAGCGGGAGTCCGGGCGTTTCTACGTCATCGAGGCCCCGGCCGTCGTGCTCGCCACGGGCGGCATCGGCAAGTCGTTCAAGGTGACCTCCAACTCCTGGGAGTACACCGGCGACGGCCACGCGCTGGCGCTGCTGGCCGGGGCGACCCTGCTGAACATGGAGTTCGTCCAGTTCCACCCGACCGGCATGGTCTGGCCGCCGTCGGTGAAGGGCATCCTGGTCACCGAGTCGGTGCGCGGCGACGGCGGGGTGCTGCGCAACAGCGACGGCAAGCGCTTCATGTTCGACTACATCCCCGACGTGTTCAGGGAGAAGTACGCGCAGTCGGAGGAGGAGGGCGACCGCTGGTACACCGACCAGGCCAACAACCGGCGTCCCCCTGAGCTGCTGCCGCGCGACGAGGTGGCCCGCGCCATCAACAGCGAGGTCAAGGCCGGGCGCGGCACCCCGCACGGCGGCGTCTACCTGGACGTCTCGACGCGCCTGCCCGCCGAGGAGATCAGGCGGCGGCTGCCGTCGATGCACCACCAGTTCAAGGAGCTGGCCGACGTCGACATCACGGCCGAGCCGATGGAGGTCGGCCCGACCTGTCACTACGTCATGGGCGGGGTCGAGGTGGACCCGGACACCGCCTCGTCCAGCGTGCCCGGCCTGTACGCGGCGGGCGAGGTCGCCGGCGGCATGCACGGCTCCAACCGGCTCGGCGGCAACTCCCTGTCCGACCTGCTGGTCTTCGGCCGCCGGGCCGGCCTGCACGCCGCGGAGTACGCGGCGGCGCTGGCCGAGGACCGTCCCGTGGTGGACCAGGAGCAGATCGACGCGGCGGCGGCCGAGGCGCTGGCGCCCTTCGAGGGCGAGGGCGGCGAGAACCCCTACACGCTCCACCAGGAGCTGCAGCAGTCCATGAACGACCTGGTCGGCATCATCCGCCGGGAGGGCGAGATGGCCGAGGCGCTGCAGCGGCTGGCCGCGCTGCGGGAGCGCGCGGAGGCGGCGGTCGTGGAGGGGCACCGGCAGTTCAACCCCGGCTGGCACCTGGCGCTGGACCTGCGGAACATGCTGCTGGTCTCCGAGTGCGTGGCGCGGGCCGCGCTGGAGCGCACGGAGAGCCGCGGCGGCCACACCCGTGAGGACCACCCGGACATGGCGGCGGAGTGGCGCCGGGTCAACCTGATCTGCTCGCTGGCCGACAAGCCCAGCGCGGCGGACGGCGCGATCACCGTGCAGCGGAAGCCGAACCCGCCGATCCGCGAGGACCTGCTGGCGCTGTTCGGCGTGGACGAGCTGAAGAAGTACCTGACCGAGGACGAGCTGCCGGCCAAGGACCTGCCGCCGCAGCGGGCCGACAACGAGGCTGACAAGCCGAGCGCGAACGGAGCGGGACATTGAGCTACGAGGCCACGTTCCGGGTCTGGCGCGGTGACGCCGAGGGCGGCGGGCTGACGGACTTCCAGGTGGAGGTGAACGAGGGCGAGGTCGTCCTCGACGTGGTCCACCGGATCCAGGCCACCCAGGCGCCGGACCTCGCGGTGCGCTGGAACTGCAAGGCCGGCAAGTGCGGCTCGTGCAGCGCGGAGATCAACGGTCGGCCCCGGCTGATGTGCATGACCCGGATGTCGACGCTGCCGCCCGACGAGACGGTGACGATCACCCCGATGCGGGCCTTCCCCGTCCTGCGGGACCTGGTGACGGACGTGGGCTTCAACTACCAGAAGGCCCGCGAGATCCCCGCGTTCGTGCCGCCGCAGGGGCTGGCGCCGGGCGAGTACCGGATGCAGCAGGAGGATGTGAACCGCTCGCAGGAGTTCCGCAAGTGCATCGAGTGCTTCCTGTGCCAGGACACCTGCCACGTGGTCCGCGACCACGAGGAGAACAAGCCCGCGTTCGCGGGCCCGCGCTTCCTGATGCGGGTGGCCGAGCTGGACATGCACCCGCTGGACGCTGCCGCCGAGGCCGGCCTTGACCGCAAGCGGACGGCGCAGGACGAGCACGGCCTGGGCATGTGCAACATCACCAAGTGCTGCACGGAGGTCTGCCCGGAGGGCATCAAGATCACCGACAACGCGCTGATCCCGCTGAAGGAGCGCGCGGTCGACCGCAAGTACGACCCCCTGGTCTGGCTCGGCAGCAAGATCAGTAGGCGGAAGGTGTAGGCAAGCGGTACCCCGGGGGGCGGGGAACTGCGCGACAAGCCACCGGCGTGCGGATGGTCCTCGATGGACAGGGCCATCCGCACGGGGTGGTTGCTCGCGCAGTTCCCCGCGCCCCTTACGGGGCTGTCGGTACTGCCAGTTCGAACCAGACCGCTTTGCCGTTGGGAGTCCTACGACTCCCCCAGCGGTCGGCGAGCAGGCTGACCAGTTGCAGGCCGCGGCCGCCCTCGTCGGTGTCGCGGGCCCTGCGCTGCCTCGGCTGCGCGTAGCCGTTGTCCCAGACCTCGCAGACCAGGACGGAGTCCCGCAGCAGGCGGACCCGGATGTCGCCGCGGCCGTGCCGGAGCGCGTTCGTCGCGAGCTCGCTGACCAGCAGTTCGACCGTGTCGACCAGCTCGTCCAGGCCGCAGGCGAGCAGCCAGCCGCAGGCGAGCTCGCGGGCGCGGGCCACCGAGGTCGGCGCGGAGGGCAGGACCCAGTCGCCGACGGAGTTGCTCGGCAGGGCGTGGACGCGGGCCATCAGCAGCGCGATGTCGTCCTCGCCGTGGTGCGGGTCGAGCTCCGTGAGGAGCTGGTCGCAGAGGGCTTCGAGCGGGCGCTGCGGTCCGCTCAGGGCCGAGCGGAGCGCGGAGAGGCCCTCCTCCAGCTGGTGGGTGCGGGACTCGACGAGGCCGTCCGTGTAGAGCCCGAAGAGCGCGCCGTCCGGCAGGTCGACCACGACCTCCTCGAACGGCTCGCCGCCGACGCCCAACGGGAGGCCCTCGGGGACGTCCAGCATCAGCGCCGGGGCGTCGCCGCCGGCCGGGTCGACGACGACGGGCGGCAGGTGGCCCGCGTTCGCGATGGTGCAGCGGCGGGTGACCGCGTCGTAGACCGCGTAGACGCAGGTCGCCAGATAGAGCTCGGCGGACTGGCCGTCGTCGGACTCCGGGTCGGCGCTGAGGCCTCTGGCGATCTCGTCGAGCTGGGTCAGCACCTCGGCGGGGTCCAGGTCGAGCATCGCCAGGGTGCGCACCGCCGTGCGGAGCTGGCCCATCGCGACGGCGGCCCGCAGGCCGCGGCCCATCACGTCGCCGACCACCAGGGCGGTGCGGTTGCCCGGCAGCGGGATCACGTCGAACCAGTCGCCGCCGACCTCCGTGCCGCTGCCCGCGGGGCGGTAGCGGCAGGCGATCTCCAGGCCGGAGGCGGCCGGGTTGCCCGGTGGCAAGAGGGACCGCTGCAGGATGAGCGCCCGCTCGTGTTCACGGCGGTAGAGGCGGGCGTTGTCGATGCACACCGCCGCCCGCGCGACGAGCTCGGTCGCGATCGCGACGTCACGGGTGTCGAAGGGCTCGCTGCCCTTGGCCCGCGACAGCTGGACCAGGCCGAGCACCTTCTCCCTGGCCACCATCGGCACCACGACCGCGCTGTGGATCAGCGGGTTCGGGTCCGGGTTGCCGGGGCCGATCAGGGTGAGGCTGCGGCCGGTGCGCAGCGCCTTCGCGTACGGGGAACGCGGCGGGTAGCAGAACGCGCCGCCGACCTCGGCGGCCGGGGTGGGGGCGCCGTCGTGGTGCACGGTGCTGGCCGAGGCGACACGGCGCAGCTCGCCGGTGCCGTCGCCGTCGTCGACCCTGCGGCCCTCCGCGTCGGCGGTCAGCACCGCGTTGTACAGGTCGACGGTGGCCACGTCGCAGAAGCCGGGAACGGTGACGTCGAGCAGTTCCCTGGCCGTCGTCTCCAGGTCCAGGGTGGAACCGATGTGGCCGCTGGCCTCGTTCAGCAGCGCGAGGCTGCGTCGTGCGCTGGCGGCCTCGCGCTCGGCGCGGGCCCGGCCGGTGACGTCGACGACCTGACCGGCGACACCCATCGGCCGGTCGGCGGCGCTGAGCAGGCGGTAGAGCGAGATGGACCAGCGACGCCGGCCGGGACGGCTCGGGAGCTCCCCGGCGAAGTGCAGATCGACCACCGGGTCACCGGTGAGCAGCACCTCCTCCAGGGCGCGTCCCAGGCGGTTGGCGTCCTTGGGCGACATCAGCTCGCGCACGGTGAGGCCGGTGAGGTCCGCCGCGCCGACGCCGAGGGCCTCGGCGAAGCTGTCGTTGACCCGCTGGATCCTGCCCTCGCGGTCGAAGAGCACGAAACCGGTCGGCGCCTGGCCGAAGACGGCCTCCGAGGCGGCCAGCTCGGTCTCGATGGTGCGCAGTTTGCGCAGGTCGACGGCCATGCAGACGACGCCGGCCCGCCCGTCGGGCCCCTGCGCGGGCATCAGGTAGAGCTCGGCGACCCGCTCCTCGCCGTCGCTGTCGCGGTAGGGCGCGGTGCCGACCCACTCCTTGCCGGCCAGGATCTCGCCCATCCGTTCACGGCCGCTGCGCCAGAGCTCGCGCGGGGCGAAGGTGGTCACCGGGTCGCAGCCGACGACCTCCTCGGCGGACACGCCGAAGAACTCGGCGGCCCGGTCGCTCCACTGGCTGATCAGACCGTCCGCGTCGATGGAGAAGGCAGCGACCTGTATGTAGTCGTAGATCGAGCCGGCTTCGCCGTGCCCCCAGAGCCGGCCCTCCACGTCCGGCGCGCCCACGGCTGCGGGACCCTCGGCCGACGCTCCCGCGGCGGCGGACGGCACGGCGCCGGGGGCCTCGGCGTCCGAGGCCCCGGCGCCCAGCGGTCTGGTCTCGGCGGTCGGGTGCGGGATGACCGCATCCGTGCCTGCACCGGGCGCGCGGGCAGCCGTCTCGGCGGCTTCGCGTGACGGCGTGTCGCTCAACCTCGACTCCTCCGGCGATCGGCGAGGGGGCACCTCCCAGCCGATGGCTGGGGGAGGGTGTCGCGTTCCGAGTATTCATCATCTCGACGATGTCGCCTACGCCCCGAGGCACTCAACATCAAATCGAGCGTAGGAACATGGTGCGACACCCGGCACTTCTCTTCACGGAGTGTCCGGAATCGGAACCTTACGCCTCAGTCCGACCGAGCGGGAGGTAGTTGAACCGGCGAGCCGGATCACGGGGCGTCGTCGGACCCCGCCCCGTCCGGCAGGGTCTGCTCGAACCAGACGACCTTGCCGCCGCCCTGGGCCCTGGTCCCCCAGCGGTACGCGAGCCGGTGCACCAACTGCAGGCCACGGCCGCCCTCGTCGGTGCCGGCCGCCTGGCGTTCGAGCGGGGGGTCGGGCAAGGGGTCGGCGACCTCCACCAGCAGGGTGCTCGCCAGCGTGAGCCGCAGGCCGATGGGGGCGCGCGCGTACCGGACGGCGTTCGTCACCAGCTCGCTGACCAGCAGTTCCGCCGTGTCCAGCAGCGGTTCGAGCGCCCAGTCGCGGAGCGTCTCGCGGACCAGGCGACGGGCCAGCGCGGGCGCGGAGGGTTCCCCGTTCAGCGTCCAGTCCGCCTCCCGCTCGGCGGCGGGCCCTGGCGCACCGCCGAGGCGGGCCAGCAGCAGGGCGACGTCGTCCGGCTCCTGCCCCTGGTCGAGGGTCCGGACGACCGCCTCGCACGCGTCCTCGACGGAGGCGTGCGGAAGCTCCAGGACGGCGCTCAGTCTGCGTGTGCCCACGTCGATGTCCTCCGTGCGCGACTCGACCAGGCCGTCCGTGTACAGGGCCAGCAGGCTGCCCTCGGGCACGGTCAGCTCGGTGCATTCGAAGGGGACGCCGCCCACGCCGAGCGGCGCCCCCGAGGGCAGTGCCAGTACGTGCGCCTTCCCGCCCCCGAGCCCGCCCGCCTGCGGGGCGTGCGCGGTGCGGGCCGTCCCGACCACCTCGGCGGGACGCGGGGGCCCGCCGCGGGGCCGTGCCCGGGCGGGCGGCCGGGTGCGCGGCCCGGCGCGCCGTGTCGTCGGCCGGGCCGGGGACGATCAGGAGCGGCTCGGTGTGGCCCGCCTTGGAGAGCAGCAGTCTGCGGGTCGCCGGATCGTAGACCGCGTAGACGCAGGTGGCGATCAGCGCCTCCTCCGGACCCTGGGCCAGGTCGTCCGCGAGGTCGTGGACGTGCTGGAGCAGGCGGTCCGGCGGCAGGTCGAGACCGGCGAGGGTGCGGACCGCCGTCCGCAGCCGGCCCATGGTCGCGGCGGCGCGCAGGCCGTGGCCCATGACGTCGCCCACCACCAGCGCGGTGCGCCCCTCGGGCAGCGGGATCACGTCGAACCAGTCGCCGCCGACCTCGGTGCCGCTGCTGCCGGGGACGTAGCGGTAGCCGACCTCCATGCCGGGCGGCTGCACCACGGTCTGCGGCAGCAGGCTGCGCTGCAGCATCAGCGCGGCCGCGCGCTCACGGGCGTAGAGCCTGGCGTTGTCGAGGGAGGCGCCGGCCCGGTCGGCCAGTTCGGTGGCGAAGGCGACGTCGTCGTGGTCGAAACCCTCGCGGCGGCCGGCCCGGTCCAGGATCAGCAGCCCGAGCACGATGCCGCGGGCTCGCAGCGGCACCGCCAGCACCGAGTGCACGCCCAGCCGGTAGGCGGCGCGTACCCGCGGATCGCCCTCGTTCCCGACGTCCTCCAGCTGGGTCGCCGCGTCGAGTGACTGCGGGAGCCCGGTGCGCAGCACCCGGCCGAACAGCGAGTCCTCGTGGATGGGCACCCGTCCGCCGGGGGTCTGCATGGCCTCGGTGTCCGGTCCCGGGTCGATCGCGGCGGTCCCGGCCATGACCACCGGCGTCAGCCGGGTGTGCGGGTGGCGCGGCAGTTCCGCGCCTTCGAGGACGGCCTCCAGCAGGGCGACCCCCGAGTGGTCGGCCAGGCGCGGCACGATCGCGTCCGCGAGCTCCTGGGCGATGAGGCCGCCGTCCAGGAGGTCGCCTATCCGGCTGCCGACCTCGTTGAGCAGGGCGAGACGCTGGCGGGCCTTCTCCACCTTCGCGACGGCGCGGTAGCGGTCCGTGACGTCCATGATCATGCCGGTCAGCCCGAGGATCCGTCCGGCCCGGTCGTGCAACCGCGAGTAGGAGGCGGAGCGGTAGCCGGGTTCGGTGGGGTTGGCGCTGGTGATGGTCAGGTCGACCACGGGCTCCCCGGTCGCCAGGACCTGCCGCTGGACGGCCATGAGTTCGTCCGCCGCCAGCTCCGGCAGCGCCTCCCCGGCGGTCCTGCCGAGGTGGGCCTCGACGGGGAGGCCGTTCATCCGGGCGAGGGTCTCGTTGATCCGCACGTAGCGCAGGTCGCGGTCGAAGATCGCGAGTCCGAGCGGGGACTGTTCGAACAGGGCGTCCTGGACGGCGAGGTCCTGCTCGACGTCGACCAGCGCGGCGGCGTCGGCCAGCCGGCAGAGGAGATAGGGAACGCCATCGCCGTTCTCCAGCAGGGAGAGCCGGGCCTCCAGCCGCATGCCGTGGCCGTCGTGGTGCCGCAGCACGGCGGTACCCGCCCAGGGCTCGCCGTCGCGCAGCACGCCGGCGATGGCCTCGCGGGCCGCCTTGACCATCTCCGGATCATCGCCCAGCAGCGCGTCCAGGCCGCGTCCCACCAAGGCGTCGCTCGGCCAGCCGAGCAGGTCCTCGGCCGCCTGGCTCCAGAGCATCACCCGGCCCTGCTCGTCCAGCAGCGCGATCGCGAGGCGGACCACGTCCAGCAGGCTCCCGCCCCGGCGCCCGGTCGCCTCCTCGTACTCGGCCCCGACGGCGAGCGGATCGGGGAACCTCGCCGGACCCTGACTGCGCGACGTGGCCCCGCCTGCGGCCGACCGCCTCCCGGTACCACCACCCGTCGACGGCCTCCGCCGCAGGCGCGCACGCGCGTCAGCTTGCCTCACGTCTCCCCAGTCCCGGCCACCAGCTCGGGAAGGCGGCCGGATACTGACATACCCACCTAAACCTTGCCGTACCCCGCCGTACGGGTCATCTTGGCCATTTGCAGATGATCATCCGGATGGCGGAGCGACACGCGCCAGCAGAGCCGCGACGTGCGGAAGTGCGAAGCGGTCCTGGGGCAGCCAGTCGACGGAGTAGAGGTCCGCGGGAGCGAGCCAGCGCAGCTCGTCGTGGTCCTGCAGCGGGAGGGGTTCGCCGTCGAGCAGGTCGGCGGACCAGATGTGGAGTTCGAGACCCTCCCTGACCTCCCACGCACCGGGCAGCCGGTCCCGTGCCCGCGCCTCCACGCCGAGCTCCTCCCGCAGCTCGCGCTCCAGCGCGTCCGCCACGGTCTCCCCCGGCTCGACCTTCCCGCCGGGAAACTCCCACCGCCCCGCCAACGCCTCCGGCGCGGACCTCCGCGCGGCCAGCACCAACCCCCCACGCACCAGCGCCGCGCCGACGACGACGCGCTTCTCCCCACTCGACCCACTCACAACCCCCGAGCCTAGCCCCGCCCCACCCGCCCCCGATCGCCCCCAAGCCCCGGCCCCCGGCCTGAGGCCCACTCAGCGACCGTGACCGGGGCGACGACTCGGCGAACCTGGCCATGCGCGACGGGCCCGGCCGTCCGGGCGAGCGAGGGCGCGGACGATCGATTGCCCCCCGCCTGATCCCTGAACGCGGGGCCCGCGAGGGCAGAGCCAGGGCCTACTCGGGCCCCGGCCCAGGAGCCGCCGGTCACGCGGGGCGGGTAGGCCCGAGCGGGGTCGGGCAACCCACCCAGCCACCCCCATCGGTGAAGCCCGTGGCGAGCGCCGGCCAGGGCCCGCGCGGCGGCCGGCCCGACCCGACCGGGGGCAGGCAGCCCACCCAGCCGCCCCCATCCGTGGAGGCCGTGGTGAGCGCCGCCAGAGCCGGAGCGGTGGCCGTTCCGGCCCGAGCGGGGTCGGGCAACCCACGCAGTCGCCCCCATCGGTGGAGGCTGTGGTGAGCGCCAGCAGAGCCGTAGCGGTTGCCGGCCCGCCCCGAGCGGGGTCGGGCAACCCACCCAGCCACCCCCATCGGTGAAGCCCGTGGCGAGCGCCGGCCAGGCGGGGCTACCCGGTGGGGGGTCAGCGTTCCCATTCCCCCGGGGGGACGTAGCGGTAGCCCGCGCTGCGGACGGTTTCGATGGAGGCGCGGTAGGTGGGGCCGAGTTTGCGGCGGAGGCGGGCGACCAGGACGTCGACGGAGCGGCCGGAGCCGATCGGGTCGAAGTCCCAGACCTTGGTGATCAGCCGGGCCCGGCTCTGCACCTGACGCGGGTAGGCCATCAGGTGCGAGAGCAGCTGGTACTCCAGGAACGTCAGCGGTTGCGAGCGGCCGTCCATGACCACCGTGCGGTGGTCGGGGTCGAGCCGGAGGCCGCCCGAGGGGCGGGGTGGGTCCGGCCGGGGGGAGCCGTTCTGAGGAGTGGTCAGCGTGATGCCGGTGAGGTCCGCCAGCCCGTGGGCGGCGGAGGCGTCGGCGAGGCCGACGAGCTCGCCCGCCTGCAGGCGGGCCAGCAACTCGTCGGAGAACCGGTCCGCGGAGACCAACAGCAGAATGCCGATCATCGCCGGCCGCTCAGGAGTTGCCACGCCGCCTCGCTTCCTGGTCGCGGGCGGCCGCGCTCAGTCGCCCTGAGCGTTCCCGTTCCCGTTCCCGCCGCCGTTGCCGTTCCCACCGCCGTTGCCGTTGCCGTTCCCGCCGCCCTTCGCCTTGCCATGGCTCTTCGCCCGTCCGGTCGTGCTCTCCGTCGGGGTCGCGTGCGGCGCCGACGTCGCCGGGGCGGACGCGGGGGACGAGGGGGACGGGGACGCGGACGAACCGGGCCGGTCGCCCGGGTTCTGCGAGGGGGCCGCGTCCGGAGTCCGCTGCGGCGACGGGCCGTTGCGGGTGGGCACACTCGGCGAACCCGACTGCGGGCCGACCACCGAGACGCCGGGCGTCGGCGCGGACCGGCCGCCCGGCCCCGATCCGAACAGCGCGACCGCCGCGGCGATGCCGCCGACCGCCACCGAGGCCAGGGTCACTCGCAGCCATCGCCACCGCGCCCTCGCTGTGAACCCCGTTCCGGCCCCGGCAGGGCTGTGAACACGGCGGAACGCGGCGAGCGCCTCCTCCTCGCCGGCCCGCTCGCTGTCGTGCGCGGGTGCGCGAGCCGCGGCGAGCAGCCGTGCCACGCCCGTGTGGCTCTCCCCGGAGTCCCTGGTGTCGTCCATGTCACTCTCTTTCAGCGCCGCGCGCCCGAGAAGTGTCACACCCGGGCTCGTCGAGCACGGCGGCGAGCCTCCGGAGACCGCGATGGGCGGCGGTGCGCACCGCGCCGGGGCGCTTGCCGAGCACCCGGGCGGCATGCCGGGCGTCGAGGCCGAGGACCACCCGCAGGTACACCGCCTCGGCCTGGTCGACCGGCAGGCCGGCGATCAACTCCAGTGCGGAGACGGTGGCGAGGGCGTCGAGCGCGGACGCCTCGGTGTCGTCGGCCCCCGGCCGCTGCAGCAGGGATTCCGGTCCGGCCGCGGAGAGCGGGCGTCGGCGCACGCCGCGCAGGTGGTCGAGCGCGCGGTGCCGGGCGATGGTCAGGCACCAGGCGCGCAGGCCGTCGCCGTCCCCCCGGAACCTGGCGAGGTCCCTGACGATCTGCAGCCACGCCTCGGAGGCGACGTCCTCGGCGTCCTCACCGACCAGGACCCGCAGGTACCGGAGCAGCGCGGGGTGCACCGCCCGGTACAGGACGCGGAAGGCCTCCTCGTCGCCGTGTCGGGCGTCGTCGAGAGCCGCAGCAAGATCCAAGGCGCCTCACAGTTCCCCCCAAGGGCCGTCCGCTGCCCCCACCTTCGGTCACGGGCTACCCGTATTTGTGCTGATCAGGCATCAGATCAGGACTCTAGCCCAGCTCTTGCGGCGGCTCCACCGGTTGCGCAGCTTCGGTGCGGGCCACCCAGTAGAGCTGCTTGTGGCCGCGTGCCTCGAACTCGGAGGCGGCGGTCTCCGCGTCGATCCGGTCCTCGAAGCGGGCCACCTCGTAGCGGTTGCCGTTGTCGTCCTGCCGCATCAGCGTCCACACGGGCTTCCGGTCGCCGGCGGCGACGCCCACGCCGGGCAGGCCGAGGCCGATCCGGCCCAGGTGCCGGATGTTCTCCTGGTCCCCCGGCTCCTGGCTGGGCGTGCCGTCGAACCAGGCGTCGAGGATCTCCTCCAGCAGCGCCGGCGAGGTGAGCCGGAGGCTGAGCGCCAGCACGTTCGCGTCGTTCCAGCGCCGCGCGCCGCCGGCCGTGTACGCGTCCGTGCAGAGCGCGGCCCTGATGCCGGGCAGCTTGTTGGCCGCGATGGAGGCGCCGGTGCCGGTCCAGCAGCAGACGACGGCCTGGTCGGCACGACCCTCGACGACGTCACGCCCGGCCGTCTCCGAGCAGAAGGCCCAGTCGTCCTTCTCCTCCGGACGGAGCGCCCCGTGCGGGATGACCGAGTGCCCCCGGCGTCGCAGCTCGGCGACCAGCTGCCGCGCGACGCCCTCGTCCATGTCCGAGGAGACCGAGATCCGCATGCCGGAAGCGTATCGACCGGGCCACGACAATCAAGCCCGCCGCCGCGCGACGGCCTCGGGGCGTGCCCCCTCGCCCGGCGCCGCGGCCACGGCGGTGAGGGCGCTCAGCTCGGCCAGTTCGGCGTGGACGGCGTCGGTGAGGCCCCGCGGGTCGTGGTGGGCGTCGGCGAGCCCGTGGACGCCCAGGTGCACCTTGTCCCTGAGGCGGGAGACGGCGACCGCCACCCGGTGGCCGTGGGCCAGCGGCGCCAGCGGATGGACCGCGGCGAGCGGGGCGCCACCCAGCGTGAAGGGCAGGCCCGGCAGCGGGACGTCGCTGATCAGGGCGTCGAAGAGGAGCGCCGCCGAGGGCCGCAGCAGCGGGCCGGTGAAGCGCTGCACTCCGGCCGGCAGCAGGTCGGGGAGGGTGGCCACCGCGCCCGCGCCGCGGAGCGGCCCCTTCTCCTTGTGCGCCGACATCGCCTCGTGGATCCGGTGCAGCCGGACCAGCGGGTCGGCTTCGGCGAGCGGCAGCGTGACCAGGAATCCGGAGAGCTGGTTGCCCAGCTCGGCCTCCCCCGCCCTGGGCCGGTGGCTCACCGGCACCAGCACCTGGGTACGGCGGGCGGCCGGGTCGTAGCCGAGTTCGAGGAACCAGCGCCGCAGCGCGCCGGCGAGCACGACCAGGGTCATGTCGTGGAGCGTGCCGCCGAAGGTGCGCCGCAGTTGGCGGAGCTCGCGCAGGTCCAGCGAGGCGAGCGAGACGACGGGCCGGCCGGGCTCCCCCGAGGTCGAGGGCGAGGTGCGCAGCGGCGTCGTGGCAGGCAGCAGCAGCGGGCTGCCCAGGGGCTTGCGCGGCACGCCGACGAGGTGGCCGTGGTAGGGCGCGGGGACGACCGGGCGTCTGCCCTGGCCCAGCCGGGTGCCGACACTGGTGGCGACGTCGGCCAGGATCCCCGCCGAGCGCACGGTGCGGCGCACCAGCCGGTCCACCCCGGACCAGAGCGGCTGCCCCGCCCCGGCGGAGCCCTGGTCGGCGGGATCGGCGGGGTCAGGGCCGACGGCATCGGGGGCGACCGCCTCGGCCAGCGCCCGGCCGCGGCCGAGGCGGTCCAGCAGTCTGACCGCCACCTCCACCGCGCGCAGTCCGTCGGCGGCGGCGTGATGCAGTTTCAGCAGCAGGTCGAAGCCCAGCTCCGGCCGCCCGTCGGTGAGCAGGTGCAGCTCCCAGGGTGCACGGTCCCGCGCCAGCGGCGCCGCCATCAGCTCGGCGGTCAGCCGCTCCAGCGCACCAGGACCGACCAGTCCGTGCACGCGCACGTGCCGCAGCGCGTCAAAGGACGGGTCCTCGACCCAGCGCGGCGGGTCGAACGGGTTCCACGGCACGTGCACCCGCTGCCGCAGGCGCGGCGCCTGCTCGGCGCGCCCGGCCAGCAGGGTGGCCAGGGCGGCGGGGTCGGCGGGGCCACCGGGGCCGAACCTGAGCAGCGCCCCCAGGTGCATGGGGGACCGGGTGGACTCCAGGCTCCAGAACGTCATGTCCAGAGCGCTGAGACTCGCGGTCGTGGCCGCCACGGGCACCGCCTCTTCGGGTGGGTGGGTCGGGGTGGGTTCGCACTGGGGAACGGCTCCACCCTGACGGACGCCCCTTGCGGCCCGCCTAAGACCCGCCTCACCATGGGTCGATTCCGCTCCCGTCCGCGTCGTCCTCGCCGAGCACCGAGACGACGGCGTCGACGAAGGTGGTCTCCAGCATGGAGTGGGCGGCGGTGTCCGTCGTGGGCCCGAAGCCCGCGCTGTAGACGGCCGCGGTGACGGTGAAGTCGTCCCCGACCGGGAATGTGGCGAAGGTCCAGCCCTGCTCGTCGGGACCCGTTCCGTGGTCGACTCCGTGGACGGTGACCCGGTCCCCGTCCAGGCCGAAGCCGAAGTCGGTGAAGCGGAGCTGCATGCCGAGACCGATCGCCTTGCTGTACGCCTCCTTGAGCGTCCACAGCCGGACCAGCTCGGGGTCGCGCCGCTCGGGCGGCAGGCCGGCGACGAAGGAGAGCTCGTCCTGGGTGCACCAGTGCCGGGCCAGCCCCTGCTCGTAGAACTCGCGGCGGGCGTCCTCCACGTCGACGCCCACGAAGCCGTGCGAGGTGATGCCGACCAGGATCAGCCCCTCGGTGTGACTGAGGCTGATGTCCAGGGCGTCGTTGCCGCGCAGGTAGGGGCGGCCGGTGGAGCGGTAGCCGAGTTCCACCGCGTCCGGCGGGACCTGCAACGCCGCGCCCGCCGCGAACTTGAGCAGGATGCGGGAGGAGGCGAAGCGGTTGCGCACGTCGGGCCTGGCCAGCTCCAGATAGCGGTTCCAGTCCCGGCCCAGCAGACGCCGCAGCCGAGGACCGGCGGCCTCGTGGGGGCGCCAGTCCTCGGTGCGGGCGTAGACGAGCGTGGTGCCGCGCAGGGCCAGGTCAGCTCCGATCTGCTGCCAGGGCCCTTCCGGTCCGGTGATCCGGATCGGCGTGCCGATCGTCGCCGGCGTCGCTGGGTGGGGCGACGCGTTCATCGAAGTCCTCCAGATTCTGCTTGAGCGCACCGAGCACCTCGGCGGCGAGCGCGCCGTCGACGACGCGGTGGTCGAACGCGAGGCCGAGCCGCATGACCGGAGCCACGGCCAGGCTGCCCGCCCGCACCACCGGCCGGTCGAGCACCCGGCCCAGGTTGACGGTCAGTGCGGTGCCGCCGGCCGAGTGGAAGCCGTCCACGACGCCGTGGCCCAGGGAGCTGACCGAGACGGTGCCGAAGACCTGCTCGCGTCGGCGCGGGTCGCGCAGGACGCGGGCGAAGGCCAGCCGGCCGACGGGCACGGGCAGCCGGCCCAGCGCCCGCACCCCGTCGAACTCCGGCAACTCGCCCAGGTCGGCGGCGCGGTAGCGGTCCAGGCGCAGCTGGATCTCGTCCAGGTCCGCCCGGTCCACGCCCGGCAGCAGCGCCGACAGCACCCGGCGCTGCCCGTCCAGCCGCCGGTCCAGGGCGAGCTTCGCGGTGACGCCCCCGGTGAAGCGGGTGATCCGCGGGCCGCGCCAGCGACTCGGCCAGCCCGGCGCCATCACCGCGTTGGCCTCGGGGTGCGCGGCCAGCGCGCGGCCCACCGCGTGCAGCACGTAGCTGACGTAGGAGTAGCCGCGACCCGCCTCGCGGGAGGCGGTGCGGTGCGCCACCACCCGCCCCATGTCCACCTCGGTGTCCAGGAAGACCGGGCGCTGCCGGTCCGCGGACTCCAGGAAGTAGAGCGTGTGCCGGCGGCCGGTGACCGGCTCGGTCCGGGGCGCGGCGGCCGGCCCGGTCGGGGGCGCGGTCATCCCGCCACCGCCACCTGTCGGATCTGGTCGAGGCTGCGGGCCTCCAGCACCCGGCCCACAGGCACCCGCGTGCCGGTGGCCCGCTCCAGGGCGGAGACGAGCTTGAGCAGGTGCAGCGAGTCCCAGCCGGGCAGCGCGTCGAAGTCGCGGTGCAGCGCCTCCGCGTCCAGGTCGAGGCCGGTGGCCTCACGCACCAGCGTGAGGTAGTCGTCGGCGGTGGAGATCAGGGTGGTCACGGACAACTCCCAGCGTGTCGGAGGCGGTTCGGTGGGTCGGGGAGGCGGCGCGGCCGCGGCATCACAGCTTCTCCAGCGCGAACCCCGCCTTGATCCACTTGCTGGACTCGACCGCGACGGCCAGCGCCTTCTGGCCGCTGGCCATCTGCTGCAGCAACCGCTCGGTCTGCAGGAAGGGCAGCGCGTTGCCGTTGTTCCCCGTCTCCGCGACGCAGGAGACCTCGACGGCGGTCGGCAGGTCCAGGTCGGCGACGATCCTCGCGGTCATCACGCCCGACAGTTGTGGCGGCAGCAGATAGTTCAACTCCTCCGGGGACCAGCCGAGTTCGCCGAGAAGCTCCCAGAGGATCTCCCCCGCCATCACCGGCACCGACTCCTCGATGGCCTTGTAGTCCTCGTTGATGGCCTGCTTGTCGCTGTCGCGGTCGGCGACGCCGAACCACTCGATGACCTGGCCCGGCTTACGGCCCAGTCCGGTCACCCGGTTCAGCACCCGGCGCAGCGCGACGGCCTCGCCGACCGGCTCGGGGCCGAGCACGGCCGCGCCCGCCCCGTCGCCGAACAGCACGTAGTTGACCAGCTCGCTCGGCGCGGCCGAGGCGAGGTCGCGGCGCAGGTCGAGGTGCTTGCTGCAGACGTCGCCGCCGATCACCAGGCCGGTCGCGCCGGTGCTGGTGACCAGGGTGCGGGCCAGGTCGAGCGCCTGCACCGCCCCGGCGCAGCCGGACTGCAGCTGGTAGGTGGGGATCTGGTCCAGTCCCAGCAGGTCGGTCACGTGGTTCACGGTGGCCGGCATCAGGGTGTCGGGCGTGGCGGTGCCCATCACCACGAAGTCGATGCCGGACGGGTCCAGCCCGGCCGCGGCCATCGCCCGCTCCCCCGCCGACGCGGCCAGGTCGGCGAGGTTCCACCGGACCTCGCCGGTGGCGAAGTCGCGGGCGAAGTGGCGGGTCTTCGTGCCGATGAAGAGCTCGATCCACTCCTCGCTGACTCCCAGCGTCTTGGCCAGCTGGGCGTTGTCCACGGGGTCGCCCGGCAGGGCGGTTCCCAGGGAGACCAGGAATGCGTCCTCGGTCTGCGTCACCTTCTCCACCTTCTCCTCGATGCGTCGCGGTCAGGAGGCCGCGACTGCTGCGGTGCTGCGCTGCTCGTAGAAGCCGATCAGCTCGCCGAGCGAGCCGAGCGCCGGCAGCAGTTCCGGCACGGAGACCTCGCCGATCTCGGGAAGTGCCTTCTCCAGGTCCTTCTTCAGCTCCATCACGGTCACCGAGTCGAAGCCGAGGTCCTCGTAGAGCCGTGCCTGCGGGGAGAGTTCGTCGAGCGCGTAGCCGCCGATGGCGGCGATCGCCTCGGCGACCCGCTCGGCCACCCGGCCGCTGAACGCGGCCCGGCTCGGGGCCAGGCGGACGACGCCCCGCTCCCGCTCGGCCTGGGCCCCGGCGCCCTCTGGGGCGAAGCCGGTCGGCGCCGGCGCGGACGCGAGCCCGGTCCTGGCGTGCCGGGTGGCCGGCGCGACCCAGAAGCGGTGCGCGTCGGAGAACGCGTACGGGGCCAGACGGGCCTGGCTGCGCTGCTCCTCGGAGTAGAAGGCCTCCCAACGGGGGTTCAGGCCGTCCTGGTACAGCTGGGCCAGCAGCCCCGCCAGGTCGTGGCGGCCGGACTCGGCCGTCGGCAGCGGGTGCAGGTTGCGCAGGCCCGCGGGCGGACGCAGCCGGCGGACCAGACCGCCGAGCACCGGACGGGGCCCGATCTCCACGGCGTGGGTGGGGCCTGCCGCCAACAGCGCCTCCGCGCCGTCGGCGAAGCGCACACCGGCGGAGATGTGCTCCGTCCAGTAGTCGGCGTCCATCGCCTCGCCGGGCTCCAGCAGCCGACCGCGCACGGTCGAGTAGACGGGCAGCCTGGTCACCCCGCCGATGCCGCGCGCCGCCTCGGCGAAGTCGGCCAGCATCGGCTCCATCAGCGGCGAGTGGAACGCGTGCGAGACGGTCAGCCTGCGGACCTCCAGGTCCGCCTCACCCAGTTCGAGTGCGATCCGGTCGAGCGCGGCCAGGTCCCCGGAGAGCACGGTCTGGCGCGGCCCGTTGACCGCGGCGACGCCGACCAGCGGCTCGCCGACGAGCAGCGGGGCGATCTCCGCCTCGGGCGCGAAGACCGAGAGCATGCCGCCGCCGTCCGGCAGCGCGTCCATCAGCTGGCCCCGGGTGGTGATCAGCCACGCGGCCTGGTCGAGGGTCAGCGCCTCGGCCACGACGGCCGCCGCGTACTCGCCCACGCTGTGGCCCAGCAGCATGGCGGGCTCGACGCCCGTCTCCTGCAGGGTGCGGGCGAGCGCGTAGCCGACCGCGAACAGGGTCGGCTGGGCGAAGCCGGTGCGGTGCACCCGCGGATCCTCGGAGCGGAGCAGTTCCACCACCGACTCGCCCAGGTGCGGCCGGAGGGCCGCGTCCGCACGGTCCAGCTGCCTCCGGTAGGCGGGCGACTCCCGGTACAGCCGCATGGTCATGCCCGGCGACTGGACGCCCTGCCCGGCGAAGAGGAAGGCGGTGGTCGGCCGGCCGGTGGGCCGGTTGGCGTGCCGGGTGAGCAGGTCGTCGTCGGCCGCGGCGGCGCGCAGGGCGGCGGAGAGCCGCCCCAGGTCGTCGGCGGGCAGCGCGAAGCGGATCCGGTGACCGGTCTTCACCTGGTTGCTGCTCCAGCAGACCCTGGCGACCGGCATCCGGCGCCGGTCCAACTCCTCGGCCTGGACCAGCAGGTTGCGCCGCAGCGCCTCCGGGGTCACCGCGCTGAGGGTGAACACGCCGCCGTCCGAGGCCGCCTCGTCCGCGGCTCCTCCGCCGGCGACGGGCCGGACGGCCTGTGACGGGGCCGAGGCGAGGACCGCGTGGGCGTTGGTGCCGCCCATGCCGAAGCTGCTCAGTCCGGCGACGCTGCTGTCGCTCGGCAGCCGCAGCGGGGCCTTGAGCAGCTTGATCCCCTGCTCGGCCAGCTTCAGCTTCGGGTTCTCCCTGGTGGCGAACCGGCTCGCGGGGACCACCCGGTGATGGAGCGACAGGGCGACCTTGATCAGCCCGGCGATGCCGGCGGCGCCCTCGGTGTGCCCGAGGTTGCCCTTGACCGAGCCGAGCGCCATCGGCTTGTGCGCCCGCGAGGAGTGCAGCGCGCCCAGGGCCTTCGTCTCCATCATGTCGCCGAGCTCGGTCCCGGTGCCGTGGCCCTCGGTGAAGACCACCTCGGCGGGGTCGATCTTGGCCCGCCGGTAGGCGGCCTCCAGCACGGCCTGCTGGGCCCAGCGGTTGGGCGCGGTGATGCCGTTGCTGCGCCCGTCCTGGTTGACCGCGGTGCCGCGGATCACCGCGTACACCTGCTGGCCGTCGGCCAGGGCGTCCTCCAGCCGGCGCAGCACCACGACGCCCACGCCCTCGCCGCGGCCGATGCCGTCGGCCTGGGCGCTGAACGGCTTGCAGCGCCCGTCCGGCGCGGAGAGTCCCGCCTGGGTGTAGAAGATGCTGAGCGCGGGCGAGACGGTGACGTTGACGCCCGCGGCGAGTGCCGTGTCGCACTCCTCCGCGAGCAGCGCGTTGCAGGCCAGATGGACCGCGACCAGCGAGGACGAGCAGGCCGTGTCCACGGCCAGGCTCGGGCCCTTGAGGTCGAGGTGGTAGGAGATCCGGTTGGCGGTCATGCAGTAGCCGTTGCCGGAGCCGACCTGGGCGGTGATCCGGTCGTAGTCGGTGAGGTGACGGTGGGCCCACTCGTTGCCCATGATCCCGACGAAGACGCCGGTGTCGGAGCCCGCCAGGGAGGCGGGCGCGGTGCCGGAGTCCTCCAGGGCGCGCCACGCGGTCTGCAGAAGCAGCCGCTGCTGCGGGTCCATGGCGGCCGCCTCGCGCGGCGAGATGGTGAAGAACTCGTTGTCGAAGGCGTCCGGGTCGTCGATGAAGCCGCCCTGGTCGGTGTTGGACGAGCCCTCGCCGCCGTCGGAGGAGCGGAACTCGGTCGCGTCCCAGCGGTTGGCCGGCACCTGGCCGACCGCGTCGCCCGAGCGCATCAGCAGCTCCCAGTAGGCGCGGGCGTTGGCCGCGCCGGGGAAGCGGCAGTCGAGGCCGACTATCGCGATCTCTCTCATCGGCCGTCACCCGACTGGGTCTCGAACTCCTCCAGCAGGTGGGTCGCCAGCGCCTCGATGGTCGGGTAGTCCCAGGCCACGGTCGGCTCCAGCACGAGGTCGAAGTCCTCCTCGATGTCGCCGCAGAGGCTGAGCGCGGCGACGGAGTCCAGGCCGTACTCGGCCAGCGGCACGGTCGGGTCGATCTGGTCCGGCGTGCGCTTGAGGTAGACCGCGATGCGGTCGACCAGCCAGACGCCGAGCGACTGGGCGGTGTGCTGGGCGGGGCGTGCGGCGATGTCGGTCATGGAGGCCTCCTGGCGGGCTTGCGGGTTCAGTACGGACGTGGGTCGGGCGGACACGGTGCGCTCAGCCCGCGAGGGGCGTGTCGTAGAGGTCGAAACTGCGGCGCTCCTCGAACCGGCGCAGCAGCTCCTGGTGCACCCGCTCGGTGCAGGAAGCGGGCAGGGCGGACGGCTGGTAGCCGAGCCTGCGGACCAGCCGGTCCAGGGCGGCCGCGGCCCAGGCGGGGTCGGCCAGGAAGGCGTCCTCCTCGCCCGCGCCGCGGGCCCGGGCCTGTCGCCACACGCCGAGCACGGCGGCGCCGGCCAGCACCACGGTGTAGCGGTCGGCGAGCGCGAAGCTGGCGGGAGAGGCCAGTGCGGTGCGGTCCTCCAGCGAGAGCGCGAGGCTCTGCTCCTGCACCTGGCGCAGCTCGTCCATCAGACGCAGCGCCAGCACCTGCAGCGCCACCTCCTCCGGTGAGCCGTCCGGCAGGTCGTCGACGGAGGCGACCAGCGCGGCCGAGAGGCTGTCCCTGCCGCTGGCCAGTGCGAGCCGCTGATACGGCACCGGCGGCAGTTCGGCGTCCGGCTGGAACAGCGCGTCCGGGGCCGGCTCGTCCTGGAACCAGGAGCGCCGGGCCAGCCGGGGCAGCTGGGGGATGATGGTGGCCTGGCAGGCGGCGGAGCCGGCGTGGCCCAGGCTGAGCACCGGCAGGTCCCTGATGTGCTTCTGGAAGATGCCGAACTCGCCCTCGCGGACGTAGAACCGCGCGCCCAGCACGATCGACAGCTCGTACATGGTCTCGGTCAGCAGCTTGGGCACCAGGTACTTGACCGCGGAGCCGTAGACGCTGGTCTCCTCCGGCAGCAGGTGCACCGAGCGGGTGCCGACCAGGGAGAGGCTGTCGCTGATCAGCAGGTCCAGGAAGGCGTTGCCGAGGGTGGCCCTGGCGTGCGGGATGTCCATCACGGACTTCTTGTAGAGCCGGCGGCCGAGCGCGAAGGAGACCACCGTGCGCAGCGCCGTGTCGGCCGCGCCCAGCGCCATGCCCGGCACCGCGCTGCGGGTGATCTGGAAGGAGCGCAGCGCCAGTTCGACGCCCTGCCCGACGCTGCCGACCAGCGCCTCGGCCGGGACCGGAGCCTCGTCGAAGTCCAGGCCGGACAGCTGGCACCCGCGCACGCCCACGGTCTCGTAGCGCGGCAGCACGGTCAGCCGCTCGGGGTCGACCTGCTCGCGCTCGACCATCAGCACCGAGTGGCTGCGCGAGCCGGGCGCGGTGTCGGTGCGGCTGAACAGCAGCCAGGCGTCGGCACGGGCGGCGTTGTTGATGACCTGCTTGGCGCCGTGCAACGTGAACGAGCCGTCGGGCTGCCGCCTGGCCTCGAACTCGTTGCGCACGAAGTCGTTGCCGTGCGCGAGCTCGTGGTACGCCACCGACACCCGGCCGCCGCGCAACAGGATCTCGGCGAGCCTGGCGCGCTGGGCCTCGCTGCCCTGGGTCCAGACGTTGACCGAGGCCATGAACGAGGTCACGCCGTAGCCGAGGCCGAGCGCGACGTCCCTGCGGAACACCTGCCGCAGCACCCGCACCAGGGTGTCGATCCGCTCCAGCCTGCCGCCGTGCTCCACGGGCACGAACTCGGCGTTCAGCTCCAGCGCCTCCAGGGCCTTCTCCCCGGCCGCCGACAGCTCGCCGGCCTCGTCGGCCTCCAGCAGCCGGGCGTAGCCGACGGGGTTGGCGGCGTCGCCAGGATCGCCCAGCGCAGCCTCGATCTCGGCGACCCGAGCCGCGGCGCGGAGCTCCTGGCCGGTCATCATGATGCCTCCTCAATGGCCTCAAGGGCGTGGTGACCGGCGGCGTGCACCGCTCGGTCCGACGTGTGCGACGGGGGCTGCAGCGACGGGGGCTGCAGCGACAGCGGCAGCAGGGAGACCAGCCGGCCGGCGTCGCGCAGGGCGAGCGCCGTGTCCAGCACCGCGTCCAGTGCCTCGGCGTCGTCCGCGTCGGGCAGGCCCAGCTGGGTCAGCAGCCGGGAGAGCGCGGCGCGCAGCCACAGCGCGTGCTGCCACAGCTCCGCTGTACCGCCCCGCTCGGCCTCCGCGCGGGTGTGCACCCACAGGCCGACGCAGCCGGCCGCGGCGAAGCAGAGCGCGTAGCGGCGGGCCGCCTCGAAGGCCGCGGGCGGGACCTCGGTCACCGCGTCCTGGTGCCCGGCCATCTCCTCGTGCACCTGGTCGACCAGCGGCAGCAGCCGCTCGGCGGCGGCCAGGGCGGGCTTCAGCGCCGGGTCCTCGGCGGCGGCGCGGCGCAGCTGCTCCACCGAGCCGGGCAGCGAGGCGATCACGCCGCTGCCGTGCCGGGCCACCAGCGACAGCCGTTCCGGCGCCAGCGGGGGCAGCGGCTCGGCCAGCCGGTAGGCGCGGACCGCCCCGGTCACGTCGCCGCTGCCGCGCCGGTGCCCGCGCGCCAGGCTGCGGAACTGGCTGACCAGCGAGTTCAGGTTGACCAGCGTGTTGCCGTCGAAGAGTCCGACGATGCGGTGGTCCCGGTCGACCTTCTGGAACCGGCCGTCCGCGTAGACGCCCTTCAGGAAGGCCCGCGCGCCGAGCAGCCGGGTGAGCGCGCTGATCACGCCCTCGGTACGGGTCGGCACCAGGTACTTGGTGACCGCGGCGCTGACCGAGAGCTCGGCCGGGGCGACGTGCACCAGCCGCGCCGCGATCAGCGACAGCGCCTCGTCGGTCAGCACGTCGGCCGTGCTCTCCGCCAGGGTGCGGCGCGCCTGCGGCAGTTCGACCAGGGTGCGCCCGTACAGCGTGCGGGTGCGGGCGAAGTCCAGGCCGAGCGCCAGCGCGTGGTCGGCCGCGCCGAGCGAGAGGGCCGCGCACATGGTCCGGGTGAGCTGGAGCGCCTTCAGCACCGTCTCCAGTCCGCCGCCCAGCGCACCGACGACGGCGTCGGCGGGGACGGGCGCCCGGTCGAACGCGATGCCGGAGATGTCGGCGCCGCGGATGCCGTGCGTGCGCACCTTGTCGAGATGTCGGTAGCTCTCGGCGGGCAGTTCTCTCTTGTCGACCAGCAGCACCGAGAAGGACCGCGGTCCGCCGGCCGGGTCGGTCCGGGAGAGCACCGAGAGCAGCGAGCCCCGGGTGGCGTTGTTGATCAGCCACTTCTCGCCGGAGACCAGGAATCCGCCGTCCGCGTCGGGCTCGGCGCAGACCTCGCCCGCCAGCAGGTCGCTGCCGTGGGCGCGCTCGGTCAGTCCCAGCGAGACCGGCAGTCCGGCGCGGATCGCGACGCCGAGCCTGCGCGCCTGCTCGTCGGTGCCGGACACCCAGACGCAGACGCCGCCCAGGTAGGTCTTGCCGTGGCCGATCGCGACGGTCAGGTCGCGCCGGGCCACGGTCCGCATGATCTGCAGCAGCTGCTCGTAGCTCTGCAGCCGCCCGCCGTGCTCGGCCGGCACGTAGTACTCGTGCAGTCCCAGCTCCTCGAGCCGGGCGCAGATCTCGGCGGGGAACTCCTCGCGCTCGTCCAGCGCCAGGCAGTTGGTGTGGCTGAAGACGGTGTCCCGCAGCTCGGGGTCGCCGAGCTGCCACTCCAGTCGCTCGGCCGTGCGGTAGGCGGCGTGGTCCACGGCTCAGCCCACCGGTTCCAGCACGGCGTCGACGCGGGAGACGATCTGGGCGGCGACCCGCTCCTCCACCTGCTCGTGCAGCGGCGCGAGCTTGCCCTCCAGCAGCAGCTTGCGCATCAGGGTGCGCTGGATCTTGCCGCTGGTGGTCTTCCTGATCGTGCCGGGACGGACCAGCAGCAGGCTGCCGTTGACCTGGAACTCACGGCTGATCAGGGCGCGGGCGGAGGCGAGCAGCGCGGGCAGGTCCGCGGCGGAGGCCGCGTTGGGGCGGATCTCCTGGACCAGCACCAAGTGCTCCTCGCCGTCGTCCACCGAGAACGCGGCGCCGCCGCCGACACCGAAAGCCGGGTCGAGGGACTGCACCTGCCGCTCGACGTCGTGGGGGTAGATGTTGCGGCCGTTGATCAGGATCATCTCCTTGAGCCGCCCGGTGACGTAGAGCTCACCGGCCTCGAACGCGCCCAGGTCGCCGGTGCGCAGCCAGCCGGCGTCACCGGCCGCCTCCGGGTCGGCGGACGGACGCAGCACCGCGTTGAAGATCTCCTCGTTGACCTCGGGGCGCTTCCAGTACCCGGCGGCGACGCTCTCGCCCTTGACCCAGATCTCGCCCACATGGCCCTCGGGCCGCTCGACGAAGGTCTCCGGGTCGACGATGCGGACGTCGAAGTCGGTGACGACGCCGCTGCTGACCAGGGTGCGGACGCCGGCGCCCGAGGCGTCGCTCAGCTCGCCCTGCTCCAGGGTCTCGGCGTCGACCTCGCGGTAGATCGGGGCCCGGCCGACGGGGGTGCCGGAGACCAGCAGCGTGGTCTCGGCCATGCCGTAGCAGGGGAAGAAGGCCTCGGCGCGGAAGCCGGCCGGGGCGAAGCGCTCGGTGAAGGCGCGCACGGTCTCCGGGCGGATCGGCTCCGCGCCGTTGCAGGCCTGCTCCCAGCTGCTCAGGTCGAGTGTGGCCAGCTGCTCGTCGGTGACCCTGCGCAGGCAGAGGTCGTAGGCGAAGTTGGGACCGCCGCCGGCGGTGACCCGGTGCTCGGTGATCATCTGCAGCCAGCGCAGCGGCCGCTTCAGGAAGGAGATCGGCGACATCAGCGCCGCGGATCCGCCCAGGTAGAGGGGCTGCAGGATGTGCCCGATCAGGCCCATGTCGTGGTAGAAGGGCAGCCAGCCGCCCAGGCGGGTGTCCTGGTGGCCCTGGATCGCGTGCTGGATCGCCAGCTCGTTGGCGAGCAGGTTCCGGTGGGAGACCATGACGCCCTTGGGGGTGCTGGTCGAGCCCGAGGTGTACTGGAGGAAGGCGAGCGACTCGGGGGTCAGGCTCGGCGCGGTCCAGGCGGCGGCGTCACCCTGGTCTGCGGCGTCGCTCGCGAGCACCGCGACGTCGGTGATGCCGGCCTCGCGCAGCCAGGCGCTGATGTTCGGCTCGTTGGCCGAGTCGGTGAGCACCGCGCGCACCTCGGCGTCCCGCAGGATGCCGGTGACCCGCGCGAAGTGGTTGCCCTGGTCGCCCGGGAGCGGCGCGGGAACGGCGACCGAACCGGCGTAGAGGCAGGCCGTGAAGGCCTTGATGAAGTCCAGCCCGGAGGGGTAGAGCAGGAGGACCTGCCCGCCGGACGCCCCGTGCTGCTGCAGCCAGGAGGCGATCCGCTTCGCCTCGACGTCGAGCGCCGCGTAGGTCAGTCGCTCGACGTCGCTGCTCGACGCGTTGTCGTGCAGGAAGATGAACGCGTCCTTGGTCGGCAGGTCGGAGGTGCGCTGCAGCACCAGTTCCGTGAAGGTCTCGAAACTCTTCAAGGTCGTTCCCTCGCCTCGATTGGCTGTCGACGGATCTCTGGCCGGCTGGCACCGGTGTACCGATGCTCACCGACCGGCCTTAAGCCCTTCTTGCGCCCACCCCGCCGCTCGTCGGCTCCTCCTGGTGCTGGTCCAACTGCCGCCACAGAGCCGCCTCCTGGGCGCTCGGCGGGGTGCCGCGGACCAGCCGCTCGGGGTGGCCGGGCGCGGGCCTGTCGTCGAGGTCGGCGACGAGCGCCGCCGCGTACTCCGGGGTGACCAGGCCGAAGAAGCAGCCCGACTGGACCAGGCCGCGGTAGACCTCACGACCCAGCAGGCGGAGCCACCAGCGCAGCCGGAACGGCAGCCGCGGCGGCCTGCGGTCGCGGGCGGTGCGTGGGGAGGTCATACCGCCCTCACCAGGCGACCGGGAGCGAGCTGACCCCGGTGATGAGACGGCCCGAGGTGCGCGGCACCTGTTCGGCGGGGATCGCCAGGCGCAGCGTGGGAAAGCGGGCGAACAGGGTCGACAGGGCGATCTGCAGCTCCGCACGGGCGAGCCCGGAACCGAGGCAGTAGTGGATGCCGTGGCCGAAGCTCAGGTGCGCGTTCACCGACCGGCCGAGGTCGAGCCGGTCGGGCTCGGCGAAGCGGGCCGCGTCCCGGTTGCCCGAACCGAGCGAGGGCAGCACCGCCTCCCCCGCCCGGATCAGCCGCCCGTCCAACTCCACGTCCTCGACCGCGATCCGCAGCAGCGTCTCGTCACCGGGAAGGTGCAGCCGCAGCAGCTCCTCGACGGCCGCGGGCACAGCGTCCGGGTCGGTCAGGGTCCTGGCCGGCTGCTCGGGGTGGGCGAGCAGCGCGAGCACGCTGTTGCCGATCTGGTTGACGGTGGTCTCGTGGCCGGCCACGAGCAGACTGACGCCGAGGAAGACCAGCTCCTGCTCGCTCAGCCGGTCCTGCTCCCCGTCGCGGACCTGGACCAGCGCGGAGAGCAGGTCGTCGCCCGGCCGCACGCGCTTCTCGGCGAACAGGGCCGAGAAGTAGTCGCGCAGTCCGGCCTGCGCCGCCAGCATCTCCTCCGCGCTGCTGCCGGTGGTCGCGACGAAGGCCGCGGACCAGCGGGTGAACTGCTCCTGGTCGGCGAGCGGCACACCGAGCAGTTCGCAGATCACGCGCACCGGCAGCGGGAAGGCCAGCGCCTCGACGAGGTCGGCGCTGCGGCCCTCCGCCTCGCCACGGGCCGACATGTCGTCCAGCAACCCGTCCGTGAGCTCCTGGATCCTGGGGCGCAGCGAGGCGACCCTGCGCGCGGTGAACTCCCGTGACACCAGGGCCCGGACCCGCGCGTGCTCGGCCCCGTCGAGGTTGGGCAGGCTGGGGAAGCGCTGCGGTGCGGCCGCCAGCCGGGGCGCCCCCGGCTCCAGCGTGGCCGACCGGCTGAAGCGCGGGTCCGACAGCACCGTGCGCACCGCTTCGTACCCGGTGACCAGGTGCGCCAGGTCCCCACTGGGCATCCGCACCGGCGCCACCGGCTGCGCCTCGCGGAGCGCGGCGTAGTGCGGGCAGGGGGTGAGCGCGTCGGGGCGCGCGAAGGGGTAGGCCGGCGGCTCGGTGCTCGGCAACGCCTCGGTGCTCGCTGCGGACGGGGGCATCGCGGTTCCTCCTGGTCGCGCGGGGACGCGGTCGCCCCCAGCCTCCTGTGCGGCGCTAAAGCGCTTTTTGCGCGGCCGCCGGGCCGGGCGGGGCGAGCGGCGGGCCGGGGAACGGGCCGCCCGGCGCCGGCTCCGGAGCGTCGTGGGCGGGCGCGAAGCGCTGTCCCGCACGCCCGGGAAGAGGCGGAGGAAGCGCGTGCCCTGTTGGCGCCCGGACTCCGGGAGGCGCCGGCTGCGGAAGGGTCGGGCGGGTGGGCGGGTCGGCCTGAACGCCCCTACCGACGCCGGACGGCGAAGGACCCCGCCGGGACGGGGGTCGGCGGGGTCCTTCGGGGGGCCGTTCCCGCGTCGGCCGGTTCGGACGGTCGGCGGACGCGGGACGACAGGTCTGGCGGGTGGTCAGCGGGTCACCAGGAGGGGACGGACTCGATCTCCAGAACGGCCACGGTCCACATGAAGCCGACGCCGACGCCCATCGTGACGATCTTGTCCCCGGCCTTCACCCGGCCGGACTCGACCAGGTGGTTGAGGCCGAGCAGCTGGTCCGCGCCACCGCAGTGGCCGATGTCCTGGCCCCAGTCGTAGGTGGTCGTGGCCCGGTCGATGCCGAGGGTCATGTAGAAGGAGTAGGTCGCGATGCTCTCGGCGATGTTGGCGTGGACGAAGTGCTGCGTGTCCGCCAGCTTCGTGTCCGCGTCGTCCAGCGCCTCCTGCAGCACCTGACCGGCGTTGACCGTCATCTGGTTGATGGTCTGCTCGTAGGCGTCCTCGTGGCGCAGCAGGTAGTCGCGCTTGCGGGAGCGCAGGTCGACCGGCTTGCCCTCGGCGAAGGGGGCCGGGGTCCAGCCGGTGACACCGCGGTAGACCGGCTCCAGGGTCGCGTCGGTCAGACTGGCGGTGGAGAGCAGCCGGGCGAAGCCGCCGCGCTTGGACAGCACCAGCGCGCCCGCGCCGTCGCCGTAGACCTGCTGGTTGTCGCTGGCCCAACGGTCGAAGTAGGGCGGCTTGAAGGCGTCGGCGACGGTGACCAGCGCGGCCGTCTCGGACGGGCGCGCGCTCAGGTAGGAGGCGGCCAGTTCGACGGCGGCGAGCCCGCCGTTGGAGCCCTGCTTGATCTCCAGCGCGGTGCCGCGACCGCCGATCGTCTCGTTCTGGACGTAGTTGGCCGGCGTCCAGAACTCCTGACCCTGGTGGCCGATGGAGGCGTGCAGCAGCAGACCGAAGTCCTGGTCCTGGTGACCGGAGCGGTCGATCGCGCGGCGGGCCGCGGCCGCGGCCATGACCGGCGGCGCCTCCTCGTCGTTCGCGACGCGCACGGCGCGGATGCCGTTGCCGACGCTCTCCTCGGCGTCGTAGAGACCGAGTGCGACGGCCTCCTCCGCGGTCTGGACCTGCTCCGGCAGGTAGGCGCCGAGTCCGGCGACGTATACGTTCTCCCAGCGCATGCTGTCTCCAAGAGTGCGGGAAGGGGATGGGCGGCCCTAAGGTCCGGCGCCGAGCGCGGAACCAGTGTCGGCGGCGCCGCTAAAGGGACTCCTGTACCGGCTGCTCCGGCGTCCGGATGCTCCCAGGCAACGGCGAAGGGCGTGGCGACCGGCCGGAAGCCGGTGCGCCACGCCCTGTTGCTGACAAGCCGTCGGTCCGCTCAGCCCTGGACCGCGGAGGCGGCCGCGACGGCGGCGTCCGCGTCGGCGGGCAAGGAGGAGACGACCTCAGTGCTCTCCCCGGTCGCCTTCAGGCCGCGGAAGCCGAAGACGCCGACCAGCGCGCCGAGGGCGATCCAGATGAACAGCGCCCCGAAGCCGCGGTGCAGACCCTGGGTGAAGGCCGCGACCGGGTCCATGCCGTGCGCGACCAGGCTCGCGGTGCGGGTCTGCAGCACGGTCGCGGCGACCGTCAGACCCAGCGCGCCGCCGATCTCGCTCGACGAGTTGAGCAGCGCCGACACCACGCCCGCGTCCGACTCGGTGGCCTGGGAGGTCCCCACCATCGAGGCGGTGATCAGGCAGAGCACCAGACCGATGCCGAGCAGGGCGGTGACCGGCAGCAGCAGCGACCAGTAGCCGGCGTGCACCTTCGCGCCCAGCATCAGCGCCAGCGTCGCGCCCAGGGCCACCGTGCCGGCCAGGTAGAGGGCCCGCGGGCCGGTCTTGGCCACCATCTTCGACGCGGCCGGAGCCACGATCATCATGGCCAGGCTGGTCGGGATGTAGGCGAGACCGGTCTGCAGCGGGCTGTAGCCCAGCACCGTCTGCATGAACTGCGGCAGCAGGAAGAAGCAGGGCAGCATCACGCCGGCCGCCAGGATCTGGCCGAGCGCCGCCACGACGAGGCCCCGGCCGCGGAAGAGACGCAGCGGCACCAGCGGAGCGCTGCTGCGCTGCTCGACCAGGACGAAGACGACCAGCAGCGCCGCACCGCCCACGAGCGAGGCCAGGGTGACCGCGTCGCTCCAGCCGCGGCTGCCGATGGCGGTGATGCCGTAGACCAGCAGCAGCAGACCCGCGGTCGAGGTCAGCGCCCCCGCCAGGTCGGCCCGCTGACGCGGTCCGGTGCGGGCGGTCCGGCCGGGGATCAGCATCACCGCCGCGATCGCCAGCACCACGCCGATCGGGATGTTGATGTAGAAGGCCCAGCGCCAGCCGACGTCGATGATCGCGCCGCCCAGCAGGGTGCCGATGCTCGCGCCGATGCCGATGACCGTGCCCCAGATGCCGAAGGCCTTGGCGCGCTCCTGCGGGTCGGGGAAGCTGGTCACCATGATCGACAGTGCGGCGGGGGCGAGGCCTGCCGCGCCGAGGCCCTGCAGCGCCCGGGCGATCAGCAGCTGCTCGGTGCCGTGCGCCGTCCCGGCGAGGACCGAGCCGAAGATGAACAGCGCCATGCCCGCCAGCAGCACGCGCCGACGCCCGACGACGTCGGCGAGACGGCCGCCCATCAGCATCAGACCGCCGAAGAGCAGCACGTAGATGCTCATCACCCATTGGGTGTTGGCGATGGAGAGCCCGATCCCGCGCTGCAGCTGCGGCAGCATCACGTTCACGACCGTCGCGTCCAAACCGACCATGAACTGGACGGACGCCACGACGACCAGAATCCACCAGCGCCGCTTGTCGCCCTGGGCCGCACCTGCCTGGGCGACGAGCGGCGCAGTCCTCTCGTCGATACTCACGTTCGCTCCCTTCGCCCCGGCGCTCTGCCGGCGGCTTCGCCGCGACGGTGACACCCCCCGCTAAAGCCGCGGTTAGGCGACCTCCCGGGGCCCGCTGGGGCCCCGCCAGGGGCGCGGGGAACTGCGCGAGCAACCACCCTGCGCGGATGGCCCTGCGCGTTGAGGACCATCCGCACGCGGGTGGCTTGTCGCGCAGTTCCCCGCGCCCCTGAATGGTCGAGACGCCTCGCGCCCCCGAGGGGGTGCCACCGCTGGCTTCAGGGCCGCTTAAGGGCGTGTGCGTAGCGTCTCGGAGAGAGTGCGTCGCCGCACGGCGACCACCGACGGCACGTACCAGGAGGACTCCATGAAGGCCACCACGCTCTCCTTCCCGATGCACACCCAGCTGATCGCCTTCGGCCTGGAGCTGGCCGCGGTCGCCACCTACGGCGTCTGGGCCTGGCACAGCACCTCCGGCGTGCTGCGGATTCCGCTCACCGTCGCGTTCCCGCTGGCCATCGCCACCGCGTGGGGCACCTTCGCCACCGCCGGCGCGCAGGTCAGCGGGAAGACCGTGGTGGCCACGCCCGGGCCCGTGCGACTGGTGCTGGAGCTGGTCGTCCTCGGCGGCGCCGCATGGGCGCTGTTCGACCTGGGGGCCAAGACGCCCGCCGCGTTCTACACCGCCGTGCTGGTGCTGCAGCTGCTGATGACCCGCGACCGCCTGTGGTGGCTCGCGGGCCACTGACGCCGCGCCACCGACCGCTCCGGACAGCCCTCGCTTTAGCTCCGCCGCGCACCATCGCCCTGGCCCGGAGGCTCCGGGCGTCGGAGCACGGCGGAGGTAAGCACTGGTGAACATCAGACGGATCTTCTCGGCCGCGCCGCGGCCGCGCCTGCGCCCGCGTGCGCGGGTCACCGCAGAGACCACCGCAGCGGCCGCCCCGCCGTCGCGGGAGCCGCGGGTGTCGCCCGCGGCGGCCCCCACGCTGCGGCTGATCGTGACCGCCAGGGACGAACCCGCGGTCGGCATCGCCGCGTTCGAACTGCGCAGCGTCGACGGCGCGGAGCTCCCCTCCTGGGCGCCCGGCGCCCACGTCGAGCTGCTGCTGCCGGTGGACGGCAGGACGCTGCTGCGGCAGTACTCGCTGTGCGGCTCCCCCGCCGACCGCGACCGCTGGCGGATCGCCGTGCTGCGCGAGCCGGAGAGCCGCGGCGGCTCGGCCCAGCTGCACGACGCGGTGGCGGCCGGCGACGTGCTCGCGGTCCGCGGGCCGCGTGACGACTTCCCCTTCGCCGTCGGCGCACGGCATCTGTTCGTCGCCGGCGGCATCGGCATCACGCCGCTGCTGCCGATGATCGCCGCCGCCGAGGCCGCCGGGGCGGACTGGCGGCTTCTCTACGGCGGTCGCAGCCGCGCCTCGATGGCCTTCCTCGACGAACTGGCCGGCTACGGCGACCGGGTGCTGATCCACCCCCAGGACGAGCACGGACTGCTGGACCTGGACGCGGCCCTCGCCGATCTCGGCGAGGGCGCCGCCGTGTACTGCTGCGGTCCCGAACCGCTCCTCACCGCGCTGGAGCAGCGCTTCGCCGAGCTGCCCGACGCGGCGGACCGCGGCCTCTCGCTCCACGTCGAGCGCTTCGCCGCGGCGACGGCCGTGAACGCGGGACCGGGCGAGGAGTTCGAGGTGGAGCTGCGGCGCTCGGGCAAGGTCCTGCGGATCGCCTCGGACATGTCCATCCTGGACGCGATCGAGGAGGCCGGCGTGTCGACCTCCCCGTCGTGTCGTCAGGGCACCTGCGGAAGCTGCGAGACGACCGTGCTGGAGGGCGAGCCCGAGCACCGGGACAGCACCCTCAGCGAGGCGGAGCGCAGCGCGGGCGAGTCCATGCTCATCTGCGTCTCCCGCTGCCGCGGCGAGCGTCTGGTGCTGGACCTCTGACCCGGTCGACCTGACGCGCAAACGCTGTGAACCCCGGGCCGGAATTCCGGCCCGGGGTTCACCGTCTCACCAGGGAGACGTCAGCCGTCCGTGTTCACACGCGGCTGCCGGCGAGCGGGGTCGTCTCCGCGCCGACGGCCGGGACGCCGGTCTCCGCGGCGCTCGTGTGCTCCTCCTCCGGCTCACCGCCCTCGCTGACGCCGAACCGCTCGTGCAGCCTGCGCAGCGGCCCCGGCGCCCACCAGGCGCCGCGGCCCAGCAGCGCCATCACGGCCGGCACCAGCAGGGTGCGGACCACGGTCGCGTCGACCAGGACGGCGAAGGCCGCGCCGATGCCGAGCTCCTTGATGAAGGTGAGCCGCGAGATCCCCAGCGCGCCGATCGCCACGACGAAGAGCAACGCCGCCGAGGTGACGATGCCACCGGTGCGGGAGATGCCGACCGCGACGGCGGTGCGCTCGTCGGCGCCCTTGGCGCGGGCCTCCTTGATCCGGCCGAGCAGGAAGACGTTGTAGTCGGTCGAGAGGCCGAAGGCGAGCGCGAAGAGGATGACCGGCGAGGTCTCCTCCAGTGCGCCAGTCGCGGTGAAGTTCAGCAGGCCGCCGAGGTGGCCGTCCTGGAACACCCACACCAGCATGCCGAAGGCGGCGCCCACCGAGAGCGCGTTCATCAGCAGGCCCTGCACCGAGAGCCAGAGCGATCCGGTGAACAGGAAGAGCAGCAGCATGGTCAGCGCCGCCAGCAGCAGGCCGGCCGGCAGCAGGTGCGCGCCGATGCTCGCCCGCTGGGCCAGGAAGTCGGCGCTCGCGCCGGTGAACCTGGCGGTGGCCGGGGCGGGCACGTGCTCGAGCTGCTGCACGGTGGCCAGCGGACCGGCCTGGAGCGGCTGGCCGGAGAGCGAGGCGTCGATCTCCCAGTGGTTCGCGCCGAGGCGGACCGGCGCGGTCACGGCCCGGACGCCGGGGACCCGGCCGAGCGCGGTGGCGTAGTCGGCCATCGCGGCGGCGCTCGCGCCGTCGTCCAGCACGATCCGCGCCGAGGCGGGCTGCTGCGCGAAGGCGGTGGAGAGCTGCTGGGCCACCTGGCCCGAGCTGGTGGAGAGCGGCAGCACCGAGGAGTCGACGCCGCTGAACTTGATGCCGGCCGCCGGAGAGGCCACCAGCAGCAGCACCGCGACGCCGCCCACCGCGTAGAACGCCGGACGCCTCATCACGCCACGGGCCAGCCGCTCCCAGCGGCGCACCACGCGCTCGGCGCTCGTCGCCCGGCCGCGGCCGAAGGAGAGCGCGTCGATCCGGTGACCCAACGCCGCGAGCAGCGCCGGCAGCACGACCAGGGCGAAGAACGCGGCCGAGAGCACGGTGAGGATGCCGGCGCTGCCGAGCGAGCGCAGGTACGGCAGCGGGAAGACGAGCAGCGCGGACAGCGCCACGGCCACGGTGAAGGCGCTGAAGGCGACGGTGCGACCCGCCGTCAGCACCGTGCGCCGCACGGCCTCCCCGGTGCCCGCGACCTCGCGGGCGCGGTCGGCGGCCAGCTCCTCGCGGAAGCGGGAGACCATGAGCAGACTGAAGTCGATGCACAGGCCGAGTCCGAGCGCGAAGATCAGGTCCATGGCGCTCGCGGAGACCGAGGTGACGACGGTCAGCAGGCGGACCGCGGCCATCGCCAGCATCATCGCGAACACCCCGCCGAACAGCGGGATCAGCGCGGCGACCAGCCCGCGGAAGACGAAGAAGAGCAGGATCAGCAGGATCGGCATGGCGACGGCCTCGCCGAGCCCGAGGTCCTTGGTGGAGACCTGGGCGACCTGCACGTGGCCGGGGGTGGCCCCGCCCAGGAGCGTGGTGTCGCGCAGCAACGGATCGGCGGCGATCGCCTTCTGGAGCGCCGTCACCGCGTCGACGTCGTGCGGCGAGGCGATCGGGCCGACCTCGGCGACGACGGCGGTGCTGCGGCCGTCGGTGGAGATCAGTGCGGGCAGGTGTGCGCCGGCGTAGTCCAGCACCTGCTTCACCTCGGGCCGGGCGCGCAGCACCCGGATCGCCTCGGTCACCGAGGCGGGCACGGGCGAGTCCGCGCTGATCGGCTGGTCGGTGCGGACCAGCAGAACGTAGCCCTGCTGCGGGTCGATGCCCGTCGCGTGCTGGATCACCGTGCGCGCCGCGACGTTGCTGCCGCCCGGGTCGTCGTAGTCCGACGCCCCGTTGGTGAGCTTCTGCTGGAGCGAGCCGCCGACGGCGGCGGCCAGGAAGAGCAGGACCAGCGAGGCCAGCAGAGCCAGGCGGCGCCGGCGGTGGAGAACGGAGGCAAGTGTCTCGAACATGTCCTCAGCGCTTTCGTTCGGGGACAGTCAGTGCGGTCGGTCTTTGCATGCTTATGACAAGCAATGCCGGAAGGGCCGGGCACGGTGCGGGGGAACACCGTGCCCGGCCCTGGTCTCAGGCGGCGGTCAGTACGTCGTAGATGCCGCGCAGGCTGCGCTCGGCGAGCACCCGGCCCACCGGCACGCGGTTGCCGGTCTTCTTCTCCACCGCGGCGACCAGGCGCAGCGTCTGGAGCGAGTCCCAGGCGACGACGCGGTCGAAGTCGGACTCGAGGTCGCTCTCGGCGAGCGGCAGGGCCAGCTCGTCACGGACGAGCTCCAGGAAGGATTCCTCTGTGAGCATGGTTTACGACCCTCCGAGGGCGACGTCGAGCTGGACATAGGCGGGGGCTTCGGGCAGGTCGGCGAGCGCGTGGGTGAAGCCGAGCTCGCCCTCGTCGGTCGCGCTGGTCTGCTCGAAGCCGAGGGTGGGCCAGAAGTCCTTGACCCGGTGGTTCTTCTTGGTGGGGCGGTAGGCCGCGGTGGCCTCGGTCACCCCGAGGTGGTCGCGGGCGTGGGCGAGCACGGCCGCCACCGTGGACTGCTCGATGCCGCGCGCGAAGACCCGGCAGCTGAGGATCATGTTGTCGATGTGCAGCCGCTCGCCCTCGCGGTGCGCGAAGAGCGCGCCGACGACGCCGTTGTCGCCGAAGCGGTCCCCGGAGCGGACGGAGACGACCAGGTGCTCCGGGTCGTCGATCCTGGCCCGCACCTCCGCGGGCTGCAGGCGCTCGGTGGTGAGGTTGAACTGGTTGGTGCGGAGCGTCAGCTGGGCGACGCGGGCGAGGTCGCCGTCGCCGACGGCGGACACCTGGACCCGCACCCCGAGCTTGTCCAGGTACTCCTCCATGGAGCCGCTGCTGTCCAGCAGGTCCTGGCGGTCGGACTCGACCCGGTACAGCGCGGCCCGCTCACGGTCCTCCGCCGTCAGCTCCCGCACGTCGAACCAGCCGTCGGCGAGCAACCGCTCGATGTGCAGGGCCGGCTCCTCGTCGAGCCTGACCACCGCCACCTCGGGGAGGCTGGAGGCGACCAGTCCGGTCTCGAACGGCGAGTCGTCGACGAAGACGAAGCTGTCGACGCCCAGGTTGAGCCGGTCGGCGATGTCGCGGAGGTTGCCGTCCTTGGGATTCCAGTTGGCGTTGACCCGCACGAAGTCGGTGTCGCGCAGCTGCATGTCGGGGTGGGTGCGCAGCACCTCCAGCACCGGCTCCAGGTCGTTCTTGCTGCACACTGCGAGCAGCACGCCCTGGGAGCCGATCTGCTTGACGACCTTCTGGAAGTTGCCGAACGCCTCGCCGCGGAAGGTGGTCGCGGCGGCGATGCCGTCCGCGCCGTCGTCCCCGAGCACGCCGTCCCACATGGTGTTGTCCAGGTCGACGACCAGGACCTTCTTGGCCCGGCCCTTGAGCGTCCTGGCCAGGTGGCCGATCTCGCGGGCGTAGCGGCCGAGCAGTTCCTCGCCCAGGTTGGCCTTGGCGTACGAGGCCATCCGCGGCTCGTTCAGCGGGCCGCCGTGGGCGACCAGCGGGTCCAGGTCGACCACGACCAGACGCTCGTGGGTCGTGGCCAGCCGCAGCAGGCCCGCGTTGAACTCGCGCCAGGCCGCGCCGAGCACCGCGCGGGACCGCAGGTCGACCAGCTGGTGGGTGTGGTGCCGGTGCAGCGGCAGGGTGTTGAGGACCAGCGTCGCGCCGCCCTCGTGCGCGACGAAGCGCTCGACCAGCGTGGTCAGCTGCGCCAGTTTGGCGGCGGCGGCCTGCTCCAGGTCCTCCACCCGCCAGACGGGCGGCAGTTCGTCGAAGACGGCCTCCGCGTCCAGGACCACCAGCGCCAGGTCGAGGCCCGCCGCGTAGAGGTGGCTCCCGGTGTCCTGCAGCTCGCGCAGGTAGCCGTCGAAGTCGCCGAGGGCCAGCCGCAGCGCGAAGCCGTGCCGGGCCAGCTCGGCGGTGAGCGGGCCGGCGATCGGGCCGACGGTGGAGTGACCGGCCACGGCCACGCTGACGGTGGTGGTGCCCGGGTGCTCGGCCAGGATCTGCTCGGGGTCGAGCCGGGCCAGGAACTGCCCGGCGCGGGCCAGGTCGGCGGCGCCGTTCTCGCCGGAGGCGAGCTCGGCCAGCAGGCTCGGCAGCGCGGGGAAGTCGGCGGCGAGCCGGCCTGCCGCGTTCAGCTCACGGAGCCGGTCCATCGGAGCTGCCGGCTGCGGTGATGCCGGCCCGCTCGCCTCCGCGCCCGGCGGGGTGGTCGCGACCGTGGTCATGATGTGTGCTCTCCTCACGTCAGGAGTCGGATGGGCTCAGAGGTCGGATGGGCTCAGAGGTTCGACAGGCCGTCAGGCCGGGACGTCCAGCAGTTCGAGCAGGGCCGCGCTCCACACCACGCCGGTGCCGACGCCGATGACCAGCACCCGGTCGCCGACGGAGAGCGGTGCGGTTCGTACGAGGTGGTCGAGGTTGACGAACTGGTCGGCGGCGCCCATGTGTCCGAGGCCGCACCCCCAGTCGTGGACGGTCCGTTCAGGGTCCACGCCCAGGGGTTCCCACAGACCCCAACGGGCGACCGGGAGACCGACGTTGGCGTGGACGACCCAGTCGACGTCGGCGCGCTTCAGCCCGCCGGCGTCCTCCAGCGCGCGGTCGACCACGCCGCACAGGCGGTCGGCCATCCGCGCCATCGCCGCGCGCAACCGCTCCTCGTCGCCGCCGAAGTGGGCGCGCCTGCGGTCGGCGAGCGAGACCCGGAGACCGTCCGCGAAGGGAGCGGCGGTCCAGGACGGGCCCCGGTACACCGCCTCCAGCGCGGAGTCGGCGACCGAGGCGGTGCTGAGCAGCCGGGCGAAGCCCGCCCGCCGGCTCAGCACGACGGCTCCCGCGCCGTCACCGAAGACCTGCTGGTCGTCCAGGATCCAGCGGTCCACGTAGGGGAGGTGGAAGGAGTCCCCCGCGGTGACCAGCGCCGCGGGTTCGGGCCGGGAGGCCAGCCAGGAGGCGGCCAGTTCCAGGGCGACCAGCCCGCCGACCGAGCCCTGCCGCACCTCGGCGGTGGGAGCGGCCCCGCCGACGGTCTCGTGCTGCACGAACGAGGCGGGCGTCCACAGATCCTGGCCCTGGTGACCGGAACCGGCGTGCACCACCAGACCGAAGTCGGCGGGCCCGTGGCCCGACCGCTCCACGGCGGCGCGCCCGGCGGCGGCGGCCATCCACGCGGGGCTCTCCACGGCCGGATCGCTGACGCGGACCGCACGGATGCCGTTGGCCGACTGGGCCTCCGGGCTGTAGCGCCCGGCCGCGACGGCCTCCTCGGCGGTCTCCTCCCGCTGCGGGAGGTAGGCCCCGAGTCCGGCCAGATACAGGTTCTCCCAGCGCATGGCCACCTCCTCGGCGTGATCGGTCCCGACGCGGTCGACTGTCGCAGCGGCTGCTAAAGCTGGTCTTGCGCCGCCTGCGCCGCCGCCACGGAGACGGGCGCCGGCGCGGCGCTCTCGGCGGCCAGACGCAGCTCGGACATCCAGTCGACCAGCCCGGCGCGCAGCTTCTCCGCGTCGTAGTAGAGCGGCAGGAGCGGCCCCGACATGCACTCCTCGGCGGTCACCAGGGTGCCGCCGCCGTCGGCGACCAGGAGCTGCCGGTGCACGGCCCGCGCCAGGAACCCGCCGCAGACCCCGCTCCAGCTGATCTCCTGCTCCGGGAGGACGACCGCGATCCGCGAGTCGATCCGGTGCCCGTGGTTGCGCCAGCGGAACGGCTGATCCACCGCCACTCCCCCGGGCAGCTCGACCCCGCTGATGCCCGCGCTCCAGGCGGGCCAGCCGCCGATGTCGGCGAGCAGCCGCCACACCACCGCGACGGGGGCCTCGATCCGCAGCCGGTGGACCGCCTGCACCTGGGCGTCAGGGTCGAGCCTGCCGCGCTTGGCGTAGTCGTAGTGCAGGTCGGCGATCGCGCGACCGGAGCTCAGCAGCGTCCTGATCCCCATCGCGTCTCAGCCCCTCGCCTGCGCCGCGGCCACCCGTCGGCCGGCCGTCGCCTCGGCGGTCCTGGCCAGGTCCAGGTCCAGCGGGTCGATCTCGTGCTGGGCGTTGATCACCCGGTCGAAGAGGCGGTACTTGACCGGCAGCTTGTCCAGCAGCCAGTAGCGGATCCGGCGGCGCACGCGCTCCGCCGGACTGTCCATGGCGAGCGCGGCCTCCTGCATCCGCTGGAACTTGGTGACGAAGCGCTTGTGCGTCCGCCGCGTCTCGACGAACCCGGCCAGCTGCCGCTCCCTGACCGGGCCCTGGCTCTCGGCCAGCGCGGCGGCGATCACCGGCGTGAGCACGACGGCGTCCTGCAGCGCGACGTTGACGCCCTGTCCCAGGATCGGCGTGCAGGTGTGCGAGGCGTCGCCGATCAGCACCAGGCCGTCCCTGGTCCAGCGGTCGAGTTCGGCCGTGAAGATCTCCAGGAAGGACGTGTCGTCCCAGGAGGTGAGGTGCTCGCGGAGCAGCGGCGCGAGTCGGGGGTCGAGCGCGGCGATGCCGTCCCTGAACGACTCGAAGCCGGCCCGGCGCAGGTCCGTCAGACCCCGCTTGGGCAGGTTGTGGCCGATCCGGAGCAGGTCGGGGAAGGTCGGCAGCACCATGATGTGGCGCTCGCCGTCGGCGATCAGCTCGGCCTCCTGCTTCCAGCCCGCGGGACGCGGCAGCTTGAACGACAGGAAGTCGCGGGCCATCGGCTTGACGTCCGCCTCGAGGCCTGCGGCCCGCCGCACCTTCGAGAACCGCCCGTCGGCCCCGACGACCAGCCGCGCCCGCACCTCGGCCCGGGTGCCGTCCGGCTCCTTCAGCACGGCGCCGAGGACGGTGCCGTCCTCGATGATCAGCTCGCTGAAGGCGGTGCCGGACGCGTAGGCGAAGCTGGGCAGGTCGAGGGCCGCTTCGTGGAAGATGCCGATCAGACTGGGCTGCGGGATGTCGATGGGCAGCGTTCCGATGGGGAACCTGCGGTAGTCGACGTGCAGGACGTCCCGGCCCTCCATCCGCATGGTGACGGCCTCGGTCTCCAGGAACCCGTGCGCGTCCAGCGCCGGCCCGAACCCCAGCCGCCGCAACGCGACGACGGACGGCGCGGCCAGCGTCTCCCCCCGGAACTCCCGGTCGAACGAGGTCTGCCGCTCCACCACCAGCACGTCGATCCCACGCCGGGCGAGCAGTGTCCCCAGCAGCGCCCCTGCGGGGCCACCACCGACGATCAACACATCGGTTTCGGTCGCGACTGTCATCCTCAACTCCCTGACGTGGACAGGCTTGGGGCTCGGCCTCCGACGTTAGGAAGGGGCTCTTGCGGAGAGCTAAAGACGCGCGACGGCGGGGCCCCTTGCACCACCCCAGGGGCGCGAGGAACTGCGCGCCTCCGGCGCGCGGGCGCGCCACGTCACGGCACAAGGGAAGTTGCACCATCAAGGGGGCGCGGGGAACTGCGCGACAAGCCACCCTGCGAGGTGGAGCCCCGAACGCGCAGGGCCGTCCGCACAGGGTGGCTGTTCGCGCAGTTCCCGCGCCCCTGGAGGGGCCCTACCGGGCCGCTGCGGCGAGGAGGTGGGTGAGGGAGTGGGCGAGGTCGGGGAGGAAGAGGTCCTCGTTCTCGCGGAGGAAGAAGTGGCCGCCGGGGAGAGTCCGCATGGCGAAGCCGGCGGAGGCGTAGCCGACCCACTCGGCCACCTCCGCCGGGGTGACCAGGGAGTCGTCGCGGCCCGCGTAGGCCTGGATCGGGACCGGCAGGGGGTCGCGGCGTGTGGGGCCGGGGCCGGAGCAGAGGCGGAGGTCGTCGCGGGCGATGGGCAGGAGCGCGCTCAGCCACTCCGGGTGGTCGAGGAGAACCTGCGGAATGCCGCCCAGCCCCACCAGCGAAGCGACCAGCTCGTCGTCCGACGCGTCCGGCGGCGCCAGCCGCGGCGGCGGCAAATGCGGTGCCCGGTACGCGCTGAGGATCAGCGCCTCCGGCAGGCGCTCGCCGCGCTCCTCCCG